>JAVEVC010000072.1:0-12069 GCA_034005245.1 Bacteroidales bacterium | reverse complement strand
GGTTCGAATCCCTCTTTCTCCGCAAAGTCAATGTGTAAATTGATGCAAAATCCTGTAAACTTAACATTTACAGGATTTTTTGTTTCTGTGGCTATTCAAAAAATACCTTTTTCTCCGCAGAGCTTAATAATCCCTGTCCTTGAATGCAAAGGGTTTTTTGTTTTATTAAAATCCGACTTACATGTTTTTGAGCCATCAGGGAGAGCTGTAAAGCACTCTTTTAGTTGAAAACTTAAAAGGCTCACTCCTCACTCCATTAATCATGAGGGACAGTGTGCCGTGTACCAGATTCTTACAACAGGCAGGAAAAAATTAAGAAAGATCATTCTCTCCTTGTTAAGATCATATAACGGGACATCCGGTATGTTAACATTTGGTAATCTCAAGTCAATTTTTATTCTGATATGCACAATTTTCCTATCTTTCGGGTTTTATAATCTAAAATGGGAAAGTATAAAATAGCCATTCTGGGAGGCGGAAACATAGGTACCTCCCTGGCAAAAGGTTTGATTGCATCTCTCCAGTATAACTACAATGAAATACTGGTCACTGAAAAAAGGGAATCCAGAGCAGGCCAGCTTAAGAATCTTGGTTTTCACGTTACAGACAATAACCGGAAAGCCGTAAAGGAGGCTCGGATAATTGTGATGTCGGTAAAACCTCAGCAATTCCTTGATCTCGCGAAAGAGATTAAAGATGATGTTACCGGCGAACACACTGTTATTTCTACAATTACAGGCGTGGCCCTCAAGGACATTGAATCAGTGCTCGGCAGGGTGCCGCTGGTAAGGATCATGCCGAATATTGCAATTGAAATAAACGAATCGATGACCTGCATGTCGTTCAGGAATACTGATCCTGAGCAGGAAAAGAAAATTATCTCATTGTTTGATAAAATGGGTAAGACCCTGATCATTGCCGAGGAAATGATGGGAGCTGCAACTGTTGTCGGAGCCTGTGGCATTGCATTTGCGTTGCGCTTCATCCGCGCCATGTCGCAGGGAGGGATTGAAATCGGTTTTGATTCCGAAATGGCTCTGTCAATTACTGCCCAGACAGTTAAAGCCGCTGCTCAGCTAATACTGGAAACCAACAATCACCCAGAAAAGGAAATTGACAGGGTAACAACGCCCCAGGGTATAACCATATCTGGATTGAATGAGATGGAGCATCAGGGTCTCAGTTCAGCAATAATCAGGGGATTGATAACTTCCTTCATAAAGCTTGAAAATCTTGCTTCAAAAAATGAGAACATTAAGTAATATTTAATAATTTATTCCAAAGATCTTGATATAATGACAAATTTTGACAGAAGACGATTTCTTAAGACCGGGATACTTGGAGCAACCGGAGCTCTGGGCTATACTGCCGACATGATGGCACAAACAACTTTGAAGGAGGAGAAAAAGATAATTACCAGAATCCTCGGGAAAACAGGACTTCAGGTTCCCGTTGTGAGTATGGGGGTGATGAACTCCGACAGCCCGGCGCTTGTCAGGGCAGCACTGGATCATGGCATTATTTTATTTGATACGGCAAACAGCTACCAGAACGGCAGGAATGAAGAGATGCTGGGCAATGTGCTGAAAGAGTACCCACGCAGTTCTTTTTTGATCGCAACAAAAGTAAGACCTGCCGGGACCGATATGAAGACCGGATTGCCTTCCAAAGCAACAACCTCAGAGGACTTTCTTTCAAAGTTTGAGGAAAGCCTTAAGCGACTCAAGATGGATTATGTCGACATTCTTTATGTTCATCAGGTGCTGTCGCCGGAGATGGTCGGTTTCAAACCCATTGTAAAAGCAATGCATAAGCTCAGGGACGAAGGGAAAATACGCTATTTAGGGATCTCAACCCATAACCTGCCTGCAATAATTGATTCCATCGTAAAAGCAGGATCCTGGGATGTCGTTCTTACAACTTATAATTATCTGAATACAGAATTGATACGCGACAGGGCTGAACCTCCCGTAAAGGGTATGGATGTTGCTCTTCAGAAGGCGGCGGATGCAGGCCTGGGCATTGTGGCTATGAAAACACTTGCAGGCGGTGGATTCCTCGACAGGGAAAAAACCAGGCCAATAAATGCTTCAGCAGCCATAAAGTGGGTCTTATCAAATCCGAATGTTCATACTACCATTCCCGGAATGACAAATTTCGATCAGCTTTATCTTGACGCTAAAATTCTTGAAGATATTACTTTAAATGACCAGGAGAAGAAGGATATTTTGCTGGCCCGTACGGAAACAGGTCTTTATTGTACATCCTGCAGGAACTGCATTCCCGGTTGCAGCAAAAGCCTGCCTGTCCCGGACCTTATGAGGGCTTATATGTATGCCTACGGATACTCAAACCTTGAAATGGCATATTCGTTGATAACTGAATTATCCGCCGGTGACAATCCGTGTGCTGAATGTGATTCATGCTCCGCTATTTGTTCAAGAAACTTTAATCTGAAGGAAAAGATAACTGACATTTCACGTCTTGCAAATGTTCCCCGCGATTTTATTGCCTGACCTGAGCCTCCTGAATTTTAGTATCTGATGCCCTTCCGACAATTTATCCAGTTATAAATTCATAATGGGAGATTTCAAAATCAAATTTTATTGAAAAACGGTTAATTGACAGAAGAAGCTATCAGAGTTTATTCGATTAAATGAAAAATTAACTTATTTTTAGTTTATGATAAGAGGCATTAAAATACCTGAGATAATAGAATCAAGGACTGAATATAAGAGAAAATTCACTTTCCCGGAAATGTATTGGGCTTTCATTAACATACCCAAGGCCTTGTTAAGGCTTATTAGTAATAAAAAGAGTAAAATAGTTGATAAGGAGTTCATAGAAAGACTTCAATTAGCTGTAACAGAAGTAAACGGTTGTGCTGCTTGCTCATATGCCCATACTTATTTGGCATTGAAACAAGGAATGAGCAATGAAGAAATTAACAGTTTTTTAAGTGGGGATGGGACATTTATAAATCAGGAAGAAGCCAGAGCAATAATGTTTGCCCAACATTATGCAGACACACGAGGTTTCCCTAAAAAAGACGCATATGCATCATTGCTAAATGAGTACGGGGATAAGAAGGCAGAACTTATTATTGCTGCGATCCAGATAATGCATGCCGGAAATATTTATGGAATACCTTATAGTGCGTTCATTTCGAGGCTTAAGGGAGCACCTTATAAAGACAGTTCATTGGTTTATGAATTAGGAATGCATATCGCCGGATTCTTCCTATTGCCAATAGCTTTGATTCACGGATCGATAAGGATCATGATGGGATTCCCCGATATAAAACTTGATGCCACCACAACAATTGAATAATTTTTTAGAGGTTCCACTGATTAACAAAAATGTAGAAACAGCAGTAAAGTAAGAACGCTGGAAGCGGGTCAAAAAAGTACCTGATATGAAAATGGCTATTTCTAAAATTCCAAAATGCCTGGGCAGCCTTTCTATATGAAACTAAAGCTAATTTTTATAAACCATAATGTCTTTAAAAACATGGATGATAGACATTGCACGACAGGACCTTATTTTTTTCCGGCTGATCAGCAAAGGTAATTTAACCTCCTCTTTGAATATTCTACATGTGTTCTGGCTTTCACATTATCCCTTTCTGGAAAATGATGAAGAATAAATCGAAAACATCAATTCTCACACAGAAATAAGATTATGTTTGGCTTTCCTGGGAGGTGGTCTGCCAGTGATCTGGGATAAATTCCATACAAATGATTCGGACATCCGGAATATGTTTGCGCTAAGTGGAAACCGGAAAACGGATGCTGCATACCTCTCTGAATTTTTTCATTGAAAACAGCAAACCGATAATACTGTAAATCACTAATGGCTGGTAAAAAATAAATTAAAACGCACTGCTAAAATGACAACTAGCTTTAAGTCAATAGGAATAATTCATACTCCATTCAGAAATATAGAGGGAATGCCTATTCAGTCCAAGGGTTCAAAAGGAATAAAAGGAACTGTAGTTTTGAAAAAAGAATATGCTGGAGGATTACTCGATCTTGATAAGTTCTCCCATATATATCTTATCTATATTTTTCATAAATCGAAAGGATTTGATTTACACGTTGTCCCCTTTCTTGATAATAAACCACATGGCATTTTCGCAACCAGAGCTCCAAAAAGGCCAAATCCCATTGGTATTTCTGTAGTCAGACTCATTTGTATTAAAGACAACATTCTGGAAATTGAGAATGTTGACATGCTTGACGGCACTCCTCTTCTGGACATAAAACCTTATATCTCACATTTTGATATTCATGCTGTTGAGAAAAATGGCTGGATTAACAGCCAGACTGGTTATCCCAATGAGCTCAATTCTGATGAAAGATTTAAATAGACAGCTTTTTCCACTAATGCCAAAAATATTAACACTCTGCCCACAATAACCAAAATGAAAGCAGGATCCACAGGTAAAACTTATTTAAGGAGTCAGCCTTCAAAGTATTGTTATTTCTGAAACATCATTCTTAAATGTCTTTTAACTGATAAATATAAGCCGGGAATGACTGAAATTATGATTTTTGCACTTCCTCCTCTATCCCGGTATAAAATACGAGGACTTAATACATCATGTATTTCCATAACTCCGCCAATACACTTACACGCTAAAATGACGAACATAAAACATTTCATGAAGGTAATTTTCTACCTGGTTAAACAACCACTCCAATGATAATTAAATAGCCAATCCTGGATTATAATCTGACTATGAAATATCCATCACTCAAAGAGATTTTGATGAAATTACACTCTTCTAAAAATAAAAAAGTCGATTTTAACTGATCGTCAGTTATGACACAATTGAAAGTCAAAGCGCTTCAATAGCCCGGAGGGCTCCGCAAAGCGCAAACCTCACAGGTATTGATGGCCGTAAGAACTGCCTTCAGCCTCTGAACAAGTTTTTTAAAACTGTAATGACGGAAACAGGTTTATGCCAGGATCATTTAATAACCAGGTTTCTTCTTGCACCCGGATTGTTTAATTCCCTGTTCTTCAGATAATGTTCACGCGCAACATGATCAGGAATATCAACAGAAATCTCAATAACAGTCCTGTGGTCAATTCGCAGATACTTTGTTTTCCCTTCAGATTTAACAGATTTTGTTCTATCCATGATTTTGATTAAAAAGGTTACAAAGATACGAATTATTTTTTGAAATTTATTACAGATCACTAAGTGACCATTTACAGGTGTCAAGACACCCATGCCAGGTTTCCAACTGGATACCAACTATACCATGAAGGAATTAAATCAATGGTATTCTGTCGAATATGATAATACGGCCCTCCATCTGACATGTCATAACCAGTGAAACAGAACAGGCAAACCTTTAAGAATTTTTAAGAAATACATACGGGTTTTAAATATACTTTTGGGATACCCAGCTTAAGCCCGGGGATGTAATTGTAATTTTTATCTGGCATGGACGTGTTTTTCCGACACAAACTGCCAGGAACAATTGAAAATATGACTGACGAAAAGTTATCAAAATCACTAATTCACTCTCACATCACTTTATTATTCAGGATCGCATTCTCTCTGCTTTTTGTGATTTACCCCCGTTCAGTTTTCCCGCAGGCGGGCAATTCCATCAGGTCCGTACACTCTGACATCCATATAACTGTTGACGGGTATCTTGATGAGGATATCTGGAAGCATGCGCCTGTTGTCAATGAATTCCGCCAGCTGGAACCTCATGAAGGTGAAGCTTCTGGAAGAAGGACAGAAGTATCCGTATTGCATGGAGAAAATGACCTGTTTGTTGGGGCTTTTATGTACGATTCCCCTGAAGCCATTGAAAACAATCTTGGAAGAAGAGATGAATATAACAGGGCTGACTGGTTCATGGTATCTATCGATTCATATTTCAACAGGAAAACTGCCTACACATTTGCAGTAAATGCAGCAGGAGTCCAGCTCGACGGTCAGCAGGATGACAACAAAAAACTGAGCACACGTGAAATGGATCCCAACCTGCCGGTGGGCCTCGATCCTTCCTGGGATGCAATCTGGTTTTCATCGGTGCGGATCACTGATGAAGGGTGGGTTGCTGAATTAAGGATACCGTACAGCATGCTCCGCTATCCCAGATCCGAATCACAAATCTGGGGCATTCACTTTAAAAGACGTATCCCGCGCCTGGCGGAGATTTCTGAATGGCCTTTTATACCACGAAGTGAAAGGGGTAACCTGGTTGCCGGTTATGGCCAGCTAACTGAAATACAAGGAATTGCCCCCAAAAAGAATATACAGGTCAGGCCTTATGTGCTTACAGGAGTTGATCTCTTTGAAAATCCGGATTTCCCCGGGAGAACTGACAACCGACAAAAATTCGATGCAGGTGGTGATATAAAAGTGGGACTGGGGCCGAATATAATGCTTGATGCCACTTTAAGCCCTGATTTCGGACAGGTTGAAGCTGATCCTGCTGTGCTCAACCTTACAGCTTTTGAAACCTACTTTGCTGAAAAAAGACCATTCTTCCTTGAGGGCGCTGACATTTTTAAGTTCGGCATCGGCGACAGCCGACTTTTTTATACCCGCCGTTTCGGAGCAAATGAGCCAATAATAGCAGCTGCAAAACTCTCAGGTCATTCCGCCAGCGGCCTGTCATTCGGAATTATGGGTACAACAGCAGGAAAAGACTTGAATCCATCTCATAATTATGGTGTTATACGCACCAGTAAAAGACTGGGACAGTATTCTTCAGCGGGAGGAATACTCACCTACTACAACAGCCCCTTAAAAGACGGAATAGGAAGGAACAGCATGACGGGAGGCCTTGACTGGGATATCAGGTTCAATAAGAACAGGTACAGCTTTGAAGGAATAACCGCATTCTCAAGCAGGAATTCACTGGCCGCAGGTGAAGATGATGATAAGGGCTTCATGGGAGGAGTTGTCCTGAGAAAAAGAGAAGGTAACATTGACGGTCACTTCACTCTCCTCCTGTTCTCCGACAAATATAATCCAAACGATATAGGCTGGATAAGCTATGAACAAAACTGGTATCAGATCTGGTCGAATGTGACCTACAAGATCAACTCAGGCCAGCCGTTCGGATCGTTTCAAAGAGGCGATGTAAACCTGCATTATACTAGAAGATATTCCTACCTCGAGTGGTACGATATGGGAAGCAGCGTTAACCTCACTTCAAACCTGGTTACGCGCAATTTCAGGGCACTGAAATTCAGCGGCAGGTTCTCTGATATACTGGGAGGATACGACCTTTGGGAAACGAGAGGCCTGGGTATCTGGGGCAAGCCCCTGGGAATACAGTTTTCAGGAGAATACAGTTCAGATGAACGACGTAACTGGAAAATTACTCCGTCGGCAAGCTTCAAGTTCTACGATGACAGGGGATCAGAATATACCATGGGTTTCCAGGGAATATTGAATACCGGGACCAGGCTTTCATTTCTGGCAAACCTCAAGGGCAGCTGGGAAGACTCAAAGACTGCCTGGGCTTCCAATGAGTCATTCCTTCTGGAAAATGACCTATGGAAGATAGGCAATGCTTCGATATCACCAGACAAGCTTGATCATGATGATTTTGTTGGCTTCGATGACAACGGACAGCTTCAGGGAATTCTTGCAGCAGTGAAGGAATATGCTCCAGGAACTTACTATGTTCCTGTTTTTGGGAAACGTGATACCAGATCGCTCGATCTTACACTGAGGGGATCCCTTACTTTTACAAGCAAGTTCTCCTTGCAGCTGTACACACAGCTGTTCCTGGCCCGCGGCAGTTACGATAATTTCAATATTCTTGTCAATCCCGACAGGATGACAGACTTCGCAGCTTATCCAAAGAAGAGGGATTTCAACTATAAGAACCTTCAATCGAATTTTGTTGCCAGATGGGAATACCGGCCAGGTTCAACGGTATACCTGGTCTGGAGCCATAGCCGTGACAGAAGGGATGAACTAAATCCCCTGGCACCCTCTTGGGAAGATTCCCCTTACAATCAGCCGCTAAATGAACAATTCGGGGATGTTTTCAGAATATTCCCTGCCAACAGTTTCATGATCAAAATTGATTATGCATTCTTTTAAAATGCGATATTTGTTAGTCCGCCAAACATAACAGACAATCACTATGAAACCATTATTACAAACAAGAACCGGTGCCAGACTGGCAACCGGAATGCTTGCTTTTATGCTTGCCACAGGTAACATTCTGGCAGCCAGGTATGTTACTGTAGCGACTGTTGGAACAGTCCCGTCTCCTGACAGGAACCAGGAACCTCAGGAACTTGTAAGCAAGGTGATCACATTCTGGAAAAACGAGCTTAACCAGGTACTACCTTACAGTCCTGATCTGATAGTATTACCTGAAATATGCGATCTTTCCGATGCTGGAGACAAATACCTACAGGTCAGGAAAAATCAGGTCCTCGATTTTTTTGGATCAGTAGCAAAAGAAAACAGTTGCTATATTGCCTTCGGGATGAAACGTGAAGAGAGTCCGGGCATATGGCGTAATTCATGTGTCCTCCTTGGCAGGGATGGAAATATTGCAGGAATCTACGACAAGAACTTTCCTACTATCGGCGAAATGGAGGAGGGCATCAAAGCATCAGACCAGGCACCTGTTTTTCAATGCGATTTCGGCCGTGTAGCCATTGCTATATGTTTCGACCTGAATTTTGAAGAACTCCGCCTGCAATATGCCGCGAAAAAACCTCATCTGATACTTTTCTCTTCGATGTACCACGGAGGTATGGTTCAAAGCGAATGGGCCTATTCCTGCCGTTCCTATTTCGTAGGATCGGTTTACAGATCCACACCTTCTGAAATACGAAATCCGCTCGGAGAAGTATTAGCCACTTCCACAAATTACTTTGATTATGCGGTAAGCAGGATAAACCTTGATTATGAAGTGGTGCATCTTGATTATAACTGGGAAAAGCTAAGAGAACTTAAGAAGAAGTATGGTGATTTAGTTGATATACATGATCCCGGCAGGCTGGGCGTTGTACTGATTAACAGCAATCATAGCGAAATCACTGCTGGTCAAATGGTTGATGAGTTCAGGATTGAGCGGGTGGACGATTATTTCGCCAGGGCCAGAGCTTTAAGGCTCAAAAATGGGAACCTGAAATAACCATGATGATCAGCCATATACCTGAATATCGCAGTTAAGGGAAAAACTGGCAAATAATAACCGGGCGCCTTTCTAACAGAAAAACTCAACCACCAGTTCCCTGCTCCAGGTGAAGACCGCTGCTTTGATCTTTTCTGCCTTATTGCTTTCAGTATATGGCGAGAAACCGTCTAAATAAGCAATATCAAATTTATTTCCAGTCTTAATATATTTCTCATCAACCACGGTCAATGAGGTGGTAATTACCCGATCTGTGTCAGACAGGAGGATGAGCTTTGCCGTATCCCCTATTTCCCATCTTGTTCTTGCAGTGAAAGTCTTGTAATAAAGAGTTGCTTCAGCCCATCCGTTACCCATTTCCAGTTCTCCGGTCCTTATTGTATAGGCATCATCATTAATCCTGAATGTTGAGAACCGGGGGTCATTTTTTGATTTATACCCGGTTAAAATCAGCCCTGCTTTTTCATGAGACAGGTAAACCATATTCTGCTGGTCAAGTGCATAATCGCTGTTAGGCCTGATTATGCGGTTCAAAGCCATGAGGGCTGAAAGGCCAGCCGTGAAACCGTTTTTTCTTACAATACCCAGAGGAAGCTCTATCCTGCTGTTTCCGTCAAGGCGATTTTCAGTGATCTCACATTCGCCTGTCTTCATAAGATCCAGCTCGTGATAGATAACAGCCAGACTTTCAATCGAAAGCCATTTGTAATCAAGATTATCAAGATTATCCTTGATGTAATACCGTCCGCGCGGGGTCAGAGAATGCAGGGCGAGACCATAGTCCAATCCCTTTGCGTTGTGACAGTTGGTCCTCTCGTCAGCAATGGATATCATCTCATACCGGTGATTTACGAAGGAACGGTAAAAATTACCGGCATTGACAAATTTCTCCTGGGAGTTATTCTTCCCGTCCATTACATCATAAAGACAGCCTAGTGTTAGCCGGGTATATACCATTGAAGGTCCTCCTTCATGGGCTTCATTGGTATTTTCCTCGAAATATCCGTCGGGACGGACGCAATCATACATGCGCCGGGCAAATTCCGTCATCATCTGAACCCATTCAGGGCGATTGAAAACCAAACCGCAATAATATATCCCCTGCATGAAAACAGCAGTATGATTATTTGCATTTGTCCGGTTAAGCCTTGTTTCGCCCGGGAAAAAATTCTCATTGTGCTGAATTGCCAGCCTAACCTGCTGATCTGCAAGGTCTGAATACCAACGTTTCTCGTCTTCATCCAGATAGGGCTCCATTATTTTGTATGCCAGGGCAATATGAAGCAAAAGCCTGCGCAGGGGGACATTCCAGACCCTTCCTTCGAGATGTCCTCCGACATCCGTTCCGTGTATGTTCTCATGGTAATACCTGATGTTTCTCTGGATCTGCTTCATCATCCGGACAGCCCGCTGATTACCCCCTGATACAAGAGAAGCCAGGACAGAGATCCCGGTCGCACCGTAATCGTAGTAGCTTACAACCCTCTCAATGTATTTATATTCAGATCTATAACTATCTGCGAATAGCTCGCTGCCCTGAAAATAAACCGACTCCATGGCTTTTAGTATATAAGCTTCTATGATTCTTTTATGGCGGTTGATAAAGGCCCGGTCAAGAACTGGCTGAGGGCTTCTCATCAGATCCGACAGATCAATGAAGGTGCTTCCAGCCAAACCTAAGCCCGCCACAACAAATCTCCTGCGTGATATGCTCATTTATAAGTAATTAAAAATATAATTCCCGCAACAACTTAAAACACATCCCATAGCTGTTAATTTCACACGATCATTAAGAGCTTTTATATAGAATAAGGCTGACAACTCATGTGCTTGCTGCCAAACCTGATGTGAATTCAAATGCCTCCTAAAGCCTATCTGCATGGTCTTTAATCACCACACATCCTGGTAAAATAATCAATGGTCAGGCTTACCGCCCTCTCCATATTATCCCTGTAGATATCAAAATCAGCTGAAGGATTTGAAAGATCCTTGAAAAAACCGTGATCAGCGCCTTTTATGATAACCATTTCCACTGGAACATTATTGTTAATGCAACTCTCTTCAATAAGATATGAATGGCAGATATTAACCAGCCTGTCATTGTCGCCATGAATTAGCAACACTGGCACATCGCCCTTCGATATATAATCCAGCATGTAATAGCCTTTATGATTTGTCGCCGGGTACCATAGAACTGCTGAGTTTATACAACTAGAGTATTCCATCCAGTCGCTTGTTTTAAACTTATTGTCATTCGATGAAAAAGCGCAGAAGCCTGCCAGGTAACCTCCTGCCGATTCTCCCGCTACCCCGATCCGGGCAGTATCGATGCCATATTGCCCGGCATTTGCTTTCAGGAAGCGAATCGCCGTGAAACAATCCTCAATCGCCGCGGGCAAGGGGGCTTCCCCAAGAAGTCTGTAATCAATGGAAACAGCAATAAAACCCCTGATAGCCGAAAGAGCTGCCCCCCATTGGATAAGATCGTAATCCTTTGTCAATGAGGTATCTGTTAATCCACCGCCATGGATCCATACAATGCATGGTAAAACCTCTCCTTTGTAACCAGAAGGATAAAAAATATCCAGGAGCAAAGGACGTCCCGACTGATTGTACCTGATATCTTTCCTTACAACTGTTTGTTTAACCAGACTGTCCACAATAATACTGCGCTGATCCTGGGCATTGCCGGTACTGATCGAAAGAACCAGTGCTGCTGATAGAAAATAACCAAATTTCATGAGCCTGAAGATTAGTTGATTGTAAATAATACTATAATAATTGAAAACCTACTGTGAGTCTTAAGGAATAAAGCCAGCAGTCAATAACATTTAAAGTTATAAAATTAGTGCTTATCATTAGTTGGTTTTTCAGAAATTGACATTTCTAAAAATCTCCGGCATAATCTCCCGGTAAAATTTATTTGACT
>JAVEVC010000117.1:0-2685 GCA_034005245.1 Bacteroidales bacterium | reverse complement strand
TTTACCATAGCAGATTTCCCTTTGGAATTTATTTTCATTTATATAACTTTATAGATGCAGTAATCCATGGAGGCCAACTAATTTAGCGACCGGTTATGCAGCCAATTCGGACAATCATTATTGATGATGACAAATATGCCTGCGAGCGTCTGAAAAAGCTACTCCAACCATTTTCCCAGATTCAGGTAACAGATTGCTTTACAAGCGCTAAAACCGGAGTGAAATATGTTATTGAGAATAAACCCGAACTGCTGTTCCTCGATATAGAACTGGAAGACGGAGTATCGGCATTTGATATTATCGACCAGCTTGACAAATGCGCAAAAAAGCCGGTCATCATCCTGGTAACAGCTTATCCGCACTACTCAATTAAGGCCATAAAACATGAAGTCTTCGATTACCTTGTAAAACCCGTTGATATTGATGAACTCGACGATACAATAGACAGGCTCCTGAAGCATTTCCTGGTAACAACCGGTTCAATAGCCGGAAAATTTGACATGCTGAGCGAAAGAGAAGCAAGAGTCCTGAACTATGTGCTGGAAGGGAAATCGAGTGACGAGATTGCCCTGCTGCTTTACATCAGCAAAAACACCGTAAATACCCACAGGCGCAACATACTTAAAAAAACAGGCGCCAGATCGTTCTTCGACCTTCTCAGAACGTAAACCGCTTATAATGAACACCAGGAAAATCAAACAAATAATTACACACCCCGCCCTTATAAGTTTGATTATACTGACAGCCATTGCCCTGACCCTTCCGCTTCATTTTTCAAAATTCAGGATCAAACATGTCAGAGATATCTACACATCAAAAGAATCATGGATTATTTACAACGATCTGGACTCTGACGGCAACAGTGAAGAGATTTCCATCGATCTGGCCGATAAGAAACAGACAAAAATCATCGTAAGCAGTAACGGAAAAGTACTTGACCAGTACAACCTGAGATTTCAGCCAAACTTCCACCAGCCATCTCTTATTGAAGATTACAACCTTGACGGCTTTAAGGAAATCTACGTTTTTACATTAAGCGAGGATTCTATCTTCCTGAATATTATCGATCCTTTAAAATCAAGGGACATTTTGGTCTCTGGCAGATTCGTTGATCTTTACAGGAAATCACCAAACAGCAATGATCTTCCCAATATCATTCCCATAAGACCTGCCGGAAGCAAAGACAGACGCTCAAGGGATCTGTTTTTCTACATAAATTCGGGTTACAATCTTCAGCCAAGAAATATTTACAAGTACATTATAAGCGAAGATTCACTGGTAAAATCGCCTGAAAGCGGAGCTGTTATAATAGGATGCACCCTCACCGATTTAGATGGCGATTCAAGCGAAGAACTCCTTCTTTCAACACTTGCAACCGGTAATACTGAAAATGATTTCCCTTATTCTGATAACTATTCCTGGCTGATGGTGCTGGATGAAAACCTTTCCTTCACGTTTCCTCCGAAAAAACTCGGAAGCTTAACATCATTCACAGTAACTCTGCCTGTTGTAAACGATGACAAAAAGAATATTCTGGCATTCTTTAGTAATTTCGGTTCAGATACCATTGGATCGGCTCTGTATTTATTTGACATGGAAGGCCATGAAATCGCAAGAATGCCTGTTCTTGATAATGATCCTCAGAATTCCACGATTTTCCCCTGTAATGATGACCATAACACCAGCTTCTTTTACCTGAAAGACAGACACACAGTCGTTAAGCTTGATAATTCCTTTAAGGAATTGGATGTGCTGCAGATTCCGGGCGTTATAAATGGTGAAATGATTGGAAAATTTGATGCAGACCTTGACGGCACAAATGAATACTTTTTTGTCGGAGAAAACCGGAGTTCGATATTAATTGTAAAGGATAATTTCGAAAATCCGGTATTATGGCAACATCCACTTTACCATCAGTGGCCTATTTTCTCCCAATATCTGAAAAGAGGTGAAAAGCCCCTGCTTTTTGCCCAGTTCTCAGAGACAGGCATGTTCATCAGGTATGAAAAGAATCCTTATAACTTCCTGAAATATCCCTTCTATCTGGGTCTGTACGGTTTGCTTTACCTTTTCATATTACTTATTGCCCACAGTCAGCGGTTTCGCCTGAACGTGAGAAAGGAACAGGAAAGAAAGCTGCTTGAACTTCAACTTAAGGTCATTAAAAATCAGATAGATCCTCACTTTACCCTGAATGTTATAAATGCTATCGGCAGCCTGTATTCAGATGAAATGAACAGGGACAAGGCTGACTACATCTTCGCGAAATATGCAAAACTCATCAGGCAGACTGTTTTAAGCTCTGATAAAGTTGTGAGCAATATAGAGGAAGAGCTTGATTTTGTAAGGAACTATTTAGATATTGAAAGGTTCCGCCGCGACAATGCCTTCAGATACTCGGTAACAATTGAAGAAGGTTCGGATGTTAAAACCAGAATCCCAAGAATGCTCATCCACACTTTCGTAGAAAATGCCATTAAGCATGGAATCAGGAACAAGGCCGGGGACGGGCTTCTGAATATTCACATTCACCAGAACGACGGTCACCAGTCAATTGTTATAGAGAATAATGGACCATTCCAGGATTCCAACCATACATTATTGAACGGGACCGGAAAAGGCTTAATTATACTTAATGAACTGATTAACCTGTTTTTTAAACTTGAAAATGTGAAAATAACCTAC
>JAVEVC010000116.1:0-2758 GCA_034005245.1 Bacteroidales bacterium | reverse complement strand
GAGCATGCATAGCACCCATATCAAAATAATACTTTTTCTCATGACAAAAACTAATTTAAAAGAGGTTTGGTTATGCCCTTAATTCAGATAATATTGATTATACATATAATCATAGTATCCGTCTTCTACTACTTGTTCCTCAAGAAACTGATAAAACTCTTCTTCAGTAACGTGTACCGTGGACCAGTAATTATCGACTGTCTCCGATGTGCCGATGGCTTCACTCGTGGTGGATTCTGTCATCAACGGCTTTTTGCTGGCATCGCTGGTCAGATAGTTCACGATGATATAAATTCCGATAAACATAGCGGCCATATAAACCCATGGTTTTACTTTTTCCCATAAAGTTACTGGGGGAGGGGCAACATACTCTTTCTCCGGCAGTCGGCTCATGATCTCCTCATTCAGTAACGCGAAATAGTTTTCGGGTACTTTAAAAGGATTTTTTGCTTTGTCTATTTCATCTAATTTACTGATCTTTGCTTTCATACGATTAAAACTATTATTTTCAAAGATTTCGTCAAGAACTTGTTTTAATCATCTACTTCTTTGACAATGATTGTAATACCTTTTTTTCTCCTTATCTTTGCGCCGCAATCCGCTTATGTGTAGACTTTGCCTTATACAAAAGGTTTAATCGGTTTCACCCAAAATCTTTTCAATTTTCTTAACAGCATGATGATAGGATGCTTTGAGTGCCCCCACCGAGGTGCCGAGGATATCCGACATATCCTCGTATTTCATTTCATCAAAATATTTCATCTGAAAAACAAGGCGTTGCTTGTCGGGTAGGGTGAGTATGGCTTTTTGCAGCTGGGTCTGTGCCGTGTCGCCATCGAAATACACATCGCTCTCCAGGGTGTTGAGCAGGAAGGTATCGTCGTCATCGATGGAAACATTGTTCTGATTTCTTTTTTTATTCAGGAAGGTGATGCTTTCATTGATGGCAATGCGGTAAAGCCAGGTGGTAAGTTTTGCTTCTCCCCTGAAATTTTCGAGGTTACTCCATGCCTTGATAAACACATCCTGCAGAATATCGTTGGCATCGTCGTGAGAAAGCACCATCTTTCGTATCTGCCAGTATATCCTTTCGCTATACTCAGATACAAGACGGGCAAACGCTTTCCGGCTTGTAAGCGGATTACGCAATTCTTCCAACAGTCTTTCCTCGTCGATCATTTCTGTGTATTCGGACTTTCGCGCAAAGTTACCTAAAAATTAGTCTCTTTTCTCAGATATTGTCCCCTTTTTCAAACCAAGTCACGAAATTCTCTGCAGTGCTCGTGTTCTGATGCCACCACGCCAGTGATTCGGGATAGTAGGATACGCTGATATAACGACAGAAGGTGTCGTAAAAGCTGGAGTGCTCGATGTGCGAAAAGAATGGGATGTAAAAGGTCCAGAAAATACCCTGTTTGTTGCCGTTGAGGCTTTCTTTCTGAAGCACATGCATGATGGACCGGTTCACAGCACAGAATTGGGTAAATTCATCCTCCGTGGCGGCTGTGGCCTGCAGGGAATCGAGCGTGGTGGTAATGGCCTGGTATATCAGGTTCCGATTCAGGCCCTCTTCTATCGACAGGGGAGGAATTTCTTCCGGATTGTGGGATATGTTTTCATTGGTGCGCATCATCTGCTGTTGGATGAAAGAGCGTTCGGCCGGCTTGTCTGTCTTCTTTATGCGCATGGTCTGCAGCATTTCCTCGAAAGCATTTTTCGATCTTTTGCTGTCGGGCTCCAGTAGAAGAAACATCTGCATGGAAAGGATGCTCTGTACCCAAAGACCTTTGTCCTTCAGTGCGTAGGCATACAATAAAAAGGCGCCACTGTGTGATTTATCCAGATCAATCGCTTTCTTTACATGTTCAAGCGTCTTGTCGATGTTCTTGGTTTTATAATAGTTCAACGCCATGTTAAAATGAAGCAGGTACTCATCCCCTAATTTTCCCAATCCCTCATGCAGCAGTGCGAGAGCTTCTTCGGGATGACCCATTTCCACCAGCGCCTCACTTTTTACGGCATAGGCACCGGGTGAAAGATGCTCATCCTGGGTGTTGATCACAGTGGTACTGAATATCGACGCATTTTCAAAATCCTGCATGGCCAGGTAGCTCAGAGATATTTCATACGTAGCCTGCACGCAACTGGGGTTCAATTTCAGGGCTTCCTGATACTTTTCAATGGCTTGCTCATATTTCCCCTCATCGTGTAATGCCACACCTTCCTGAATCAGCTCCTTTATTTTTGACTCCTGGTCAACGCTGTAGGCTTGAAACAGAAAGGAAGCGATAATGAATGCGATAAGACTGGTTGTTATTCTCATAAGACTTATATTGATGTAAAATCAACCACACTGATCATGGACTGGTGTGATAACGGCGTTTTTTTTGAATGGGTAAAAATAGGACAAAAAAACCAAATCGAAAGATACATTGTAAAAAATAGACATTCTTTGTAACAATTATAAACATTTTATCGGGCTTCGAAAGGGATTTTTACTTTTTTGGAGCCGAATTGTATCGAAAGTTGTCTACTTTTGCAGTGAATTAGCAAAAAAGATGATCATATGAAGTATATACATGTGCAGTTTACCTGCAATCCCGATACGGAGATGGTGAAGGATGTGCTGGCGGCTACCCTGGCTGATATTGGTTTTGAGACGTTTGTACAGTTTCAGGGAGGATTGGATGCCTATCTCCCGGCCTCACTTTTCGACGTATCGAAATTAAAGGAGACCCTTGCTGAATTTCCTCTCCAG
>JAVEVC010000115.1:0-2761 GCA_034005245.1 Bacteroidales bacterium | reverse complement strand
GTCTCCGGCTCCACCATAAGGTAGTTCTCGCTGACGGCGAACTGGCAATCATAGGAGGGATGAATTTTGCCGACAGGTATAACGGTACTCCCGATGTGAAGGGGTGGCTCGACTTTGCAGTGCTGATCAGGGGTCCTGAATGCATTCATGTGAACAGCATCTGCAGGAAGCTATGGAACAAGACCTTCATTTCGAAGGAGGAGAAGGCAACGGAAATTGTGTATTCGACTCCTGTGTATGAACAGAATATAAGTCTGAGGGTTGTCGAAAACAACTGGTACAGGAACAAGATAGAGATACTCAGGAGTTACAGGGCTGCTCTCAAGAATGCCCGGCATCACATGATTATTTTTGCAAGTTACTTTCTGCCGGGAAGACTTGAGAGAAAGCTTTTCAGGCTGGCGAGCGCCAGGGGAGTGGATATCAGGATAGTACTGGCCGCAAAATCGGATGCGCCCATGTTCAAGAGGGCCACAAGTTTTCTTTATGAGTATATACTCCGGAACAACGTAAAAATATATGAATACTATCCGGCGAATCTCCATGCCAAGGTGGCTACAGTCGACGGGAAATGGTGCAGCATAGGCAGTTATAATTTTAATCATATCAGCGATTACGGGAGCGTCGAGATGAATGTAAATATAATGGATGAGGCCTTTACATCGGATTTTGAAAAAATCCTGACGGATATAATGAAGAATGACTGCAGGCAGGTGACAGTCGAGGAGTTCCTCAGGCGCAGAACCTGGTGGTCACGATTCAGGGGCTGGACCTCCTACCAGATGATAAGGCTTCTGATGAGAGTAATGGCTCAGATGACATCAAGGAAGGGGAAATAACAAAAAAAACAGGCAGCATAAGAAAGTTCATGCCGCCTGTTCCGTGTTAAGCAGATAATATTTTAGTTCTGATGGAAGCTCCCTGAAATGAATTCAAGCACCACTGGAAGCGCAGCCCTCCAGTATTTCCAGGAATGGCTGCCGTCGCGGATGCGAAACTCGTGAGGTATCTCCTTTTTACGCATGGCAATATGCACCAGCGAGTTGCCTTCAAACAGAAAATCATCGTCGCCGCAGTCGATATACCATCTTACAGCTTTTTTCTGATCATCCTTCATGGTCTCTATCAGGTTCAGAACGCTGTATTTTTCGAAATATGCTTTTTTCTGGGCATCAGTGATTCCGGCCCCTGTCTTCCATAGACTGTAATCTTTCATTTCTTCCATGGTTCGGGGTCCTGTGGCCGCACTCAGGGGGCAGGCTGACGAGAACAGTTCCGGATGGTGAAGTGCGTAGATGAAGGTTCCTTCTCCGCCCATTGACAGGCCTGCAATAGCACGGTAACGTTTTTCGCCCTTGATCCTGTAAGCCTTTTCTATGTAGGGCATGAATTCCTCAAAGAAAAAATCCTCAAAACGCCATTCCCCCCTTGCATCATTTACATAGCCCCTGGTCCCGGTGTTTGCATCAGGCATAACTATTACCATGGGAGTTGCGGAACCGGAGAGGATTGCCTTGTCAGCGATATAAAGAACCTCGCCGAACTGTACCCATCCTGTCTGATCGTCGCCCGCTCCGTGAAGCAGGTAAAGCACGGGATAGCTGCGTTCTGATGTTGAGTAATCGGGCGGCAGGTACACGGCATATTTCCTTTCCATTTTCAGGATGTTGCTTTTCATAGTCAGGTTGTCCATTACCTTGCCTGTCACCTGGGCTGACAGCGACAGGACAAGCATTAATGAAACCATTGAGAGCAGAAGTTTTTTCATGTGAATTATAGTTTTATTGTTAATTATATAACAGTAACCGACAAATACGGCTGAAACAAGCGTTAAATTAATAAAATATTCCTTAACGGTGATAATTTGATAAAAAGGCATTTTAACTTTGGATATCCGGAATTTCTTATCATTGCAGTATGAAACTGGACATCTTCAATATAGCAAACTTCAAGGTCGACGGCGGCGCAATGTTCGGTGTGGTTCCGAAGGCGCTCTGGTCGCGGGTTTACGGCGCCGATGAAAACAACCTGATTGTACTTACTCTCCGGTCGCTGATAGTTAAAACCGGCAGCCGCACCATTCTGGTCGATACCGGCTGGGGCGACAAGCAGGATGATAAGTTTTTCAGGCACACTTACATTCACAACGGGGAAGGGCTTCTGGAAGGACTTCGCACAAGAGGCCTT
Organism: Bacteroidales bacterium; assembly: GCA_034005245.1. Lineage (GTDB taxonomy): Bacteria > Bacteroidota > Bacteroidia > Bacteroidales > VadinHA17 > LD21. Next base: position 574 of record JAVEVC010000115.1, on the reverse strand, counting down.
GAACCTGAGGATATTACCGATGTGGTGCTCACTCATCTTCATGCCGATCATTGCGGCGGGGGAGTAGTAAGGAGCAGGGAGGGGGCCGGATTTGAGCTCACCTTCCCGAATGCCATTTACCATGTCAGCCGCATCCAGTGGGAGTGGGCAGTCAGAAACAATCCGCGGGAGGAGGATGCCTTCCTGGAGGAGAATATCCTGCCGCTCGGCGACAGCGGTCATCTGAATCTTGTTGATGAGGATTGTGAGCTGTTCGAAGGATTTTCGGTCAGGATATATTGCGGGCACACTCCGGGACTGATGATACCCTTTTTAAAATATAAAGGAAAGACACTGGTCTACACCGGCGATCTTATACCAACGATTGCCCATCTGCCGCTTATCTGGAATATGAGCTACGACATTGAATCGTTGCGGACCATTGATGAAAAATCAAAGCTGCTTGAGGAGGCCCTTGCCGGGAATTACATTCTTGTATTCCAGCATGATGTTTCAGCCGAGTGCTGCACCCTGAGGATGACTGAAAAAGGTATCAGGGCAGGGGAAAAGGGAAGGCTGGTTGATTTGCTGGAGA
>JAVEVC010000071.1:0-12719 GCA_034005245.1 Bacteroidales bacterium | reverse complement strand
GATAATACCTCCTTGTGATCTTCTATGCTCTTAATACCGTTAATGTTGTTTTTATGGTACAAGGGCGACAGTTGCCACTGAATGGTATCGTAAAAATTGGAAAAAAGGTCAAGTTCAACAATAATCTCCCTTTTCCCTGCTTCAGCAATAAAATCTTTTAGTCTCAGGAAATAATTCTCATCCCATTTCCCGAGATCAAACTTATTTCCGCCGTTTGCATACCCGGGCTCTGAACTTCGTAGCCAGGGACATATGTATCGTTCTCTGGAAGGAGCGAGAGTATTCTTCTTTATGCCAAAAGCTCCTTGGGGTTCAACATAAATACCTGAGAATGTTCTTGTAACATTCAGACCTGAAGTATACAACTCATCAAGGTATTTAACATAATCAAAATCGAGATTCAATACAGCACCATAGTGCTCAGTTGATCCGATGAGAACTGCCGGCTTTCCCCGGAAAAGGAAATAATGAGGATTCTGTGTATGAAGGCTGATGGGAGTATTTTTTCCGGGCGAACTGCAGCCTGCCATAAGCAAAATTGCCAGCAGAGATATACTATTGAGTGCTTTCATTCTTGTTTGTTTGCAGGGATTATATAAAACAACATTTTTTGCAAGGAATCATCAATAAAATACGGTTCCAGGCCATTTCAGACTTTAAAAAAGATTCCCTTCCTGTACATGAAATATAGCAGCAACCATTCCAATGCAAGAGCTCCCGTTGCCCTTACAACTTCTCCCCAGTCCCCTGCCGGTATGATTATCCAGCCGAAAATATATCCCGCCACTGCTCCTACGGGAATAATTCTTACGAGGAGATAAATGAATATTGAATTCATCCCGATAACCCGGAAAAAGAAAGACCATTTTTGCAAATGCCAGACATCGATAATTAGATAAAAAAGTGCGAACAGAATGAAGCTTATGCCTCCTGCCAGAAGGTTATAGGATGTTGTCCAGCAAACTTTTATCACGGGATAAAAAGGAGAAATGGCTAATCCGCTAATGATCAATACAAGACCGGTAGCTGCAAGAATCCCTGTTTTACGGTATTCAGTAATGGTGGAACTTTGAACTATTCTGCCAGCAACCGTACCCATCAGGGTTATTCCTATTGCCGATACAATGCTCAGCCATCCCAGGGCATCATATATCCCTTCGCCGGAGCTCAGCATTCCTTCTGGCCCGTAGGCGAGCCTTCCCGGAAGGTAAAGCCTGTCGATATACCCATTTATGCATCCTTCAGGAGTGAATACGCCTGCTCCGATCCCGGGAACAGGGACAAACAGCTGAATAACAGATACTCCTATCAGAATCCCGGCAAGCCAGTAAAGGCTCGTCCTGAAAGAATCCGAGAAAATTATAATAAGCGAAGCAAAGAAATATGCAATACCTATCTGACCGAGAACGCTTGCATACCTGGCATTTTGAAATCCATCGCGAAAGACACCGTTGTAGAGGATCCCCAGCAATATGAGAATAATCATTCTTCTAAGAACCTTAAAGCTAAGCTTCTTCCGCGAGATATTCCTTGACATGGCCGACCTTACCGATAGAGGAATTGCGATACCGGCGATGAACATGAACAAGGGAAAAATGAGATCATAAAAATGAAAGCCTTCCCATCGAACATGCGTCATTTGAACAGCAAGAGCCTTCAGCCAACCGGCAGATGAGACTTCTGCAAGGCGTGTGATCAGTGCTCCTCCGCCTATTATCCAGAGCATATCGAAGCCTCTGAGGGCATCGAGCGACAATAGCCTGCTTTTCAGGATTCCCGTCCTTGGTTTGTGTGTTTTATCGTTCATGGATCCTTATTTTAGCTCAGGGGCAACCTGTTCCGGTGTTGTGACTCCTCCCGGAAGCTCTATTATTTTGATGTTCCTGAAATGAATCGGAGCTCCTTCCGATTCCAGGCATAAATAACCTTTCTTGCGGGAGGATCCGGTTATGCCGTTTACGAACTTGCCGTTAACTGAAAGTTTTATCACCCCATCAACGCAGACAACATCATATGTGTTCCATTGACCCCTTCCCTTGCAACGGTTTTCAACCGATTTGCTTCGTACACCCCTGGGGTTATCCGGCACAATCTGTACCCCGCCAACTCCGAAAAGTTCACCGTGAACATATGCTTCCGGAGGTGTCACCCCGTCTCTTTTATTAAGGTTTACCCACTCCAGTTCCAGCATCTGTACTTCCACCCCGTCAGGAAGAGGACCTGATTCCGGAGGATTGGCACTGCTCCATACAAAAACACCTGAATTTCCACCCGGTTCCAGGTGCATCCATTCAATATGAAGAATGAAATTCTCATATTGCTTTGCTGACCGCATCACGCCAATAGGCTGGCCCGAACAAACAAGAGTCTTCCTTTCTACATGCCATGTGTCAGGATCAGTATTGACATTTACCCATTGCAATGTTGACTCTTTCTCTTTTACCATGGAAAGAGACTTATTCAGAGATAATGATTTCCCAAATGAGATTGGTCCCTGCTGGGCACTTAGGCTTGCGGTGTAAGCTGCCAGAAAGACAGCCATGAACAGCCCTGATTTCTTGATCTTTTTCATTGATAATTAGTTAGGTTTGTTGTAAATCAAATTTATAATTATTCTTCGAGTATCTGAAAGTTTGGTCTGAAAAAGCCACTCATGCTAATTGTTTATCGTTATGACAGAGCCCGTCGATATAACTTTGTGCATCAGCCATTTTGAATCAGTACCTGCCAAATTTTTCGATCAGGTGGGAAACACGTTTTACCCGCCTTTCAAGTCCATCAGGGGGAACCTGATCAGCAACACCCAGGACATATCGGGGCTTTTTAGTCATTACAGAAAGAACATATTTAACATGCCTGTCAAACTCAATGTCTGACACACAATTGGTAAAATATGATCCCGGAATGCCGCCCCATATTATGCTTTTTGAATCACCGATGAAATCTGAAAGTTCCTCAAACCTGATATCTCCTACAGGGTAGGGTGTCAGTGCTTCAAGGACGTTAAATCCGACAGAAGCCTCCTGCCTGAGCAATCCGGTCAGAGTACCATCAATGTGTATGAAAGAGTATTTTCCTGCTGCTCTGATCCTGTCTGTCCACTTCATCTGATAGTCACGCATATACAATTCAAAGAAATCGGGGCCTACCATTTCCGAGGAGAGATTCTCTGGTATCATCAGTACTTCTGCAGGACTCTCAACTGCTATCTGTGCGGCCATATCAAATGCTCTATCCATGGCATCGAGCAATCCTCTGAATTCATCCGGTGCATTCAATGCAATCATCGTAACTGCCATAACTCCGGCTTCAAGGGCTAAAAGATGCATAAATGGACTCTTCGGCAAATAACAAAGAACAAATCCCTGATCTCCTACCTGTTGTTTCCTTATATCGGCCAGGTCATAGTCGGGTTCAAACCTCGAATTTTCATATATGAATTTCAGTGATGGTATATCCTCTTCGGATTTCATGAAATGCTCAACCGGTGCTTCGCAAAAAGAAGAAGGCATATACTCCCAGCATTCCCTGACAGTACCGAAGGGAGTCTCTATTTCCTTAAATCTCCTGTATCCTTCATTCCATTCCCTTGTTTTACAATTGTCTGTTATATGCCTGAAAGGAAAGTACCCCTGAAGGTAGAAACCTACTCCGAGGTCACGGTGCCAGCTTATATAATCATCAGAAGCGATAAAGTCTTCCGGCTTTAATCCCCTTTTGACAAGGGAATTTGCCCAATAATCGAGGTCTCCGAACCAGGGTACCCTGTCAGGTTGTTTTCCTTCAAGAACTGACAACAATCGTTCACGCGGACTCATATGCAGGTTATTGGCGCACCCAAGACCAGATTCTAATATATTACTTCTTTTTCAATCCTTTCCAGGGTTTTCCCCTTGGTTTCAATTACATTCCTCTTAATATAAAAATACCCTATAAGAGTAACGGCTGCAAGAAAAATGAAAGCAAAACTCATCCCTTTCTGCTGTTGTGCAAGGGTAGTTCCGAACAATCCCACCACTACAGGGAACAGAAAATTCAGCGTCGCACTTGTAGCCCAGTTGGCAAATGAGCCAAGCGATGCTCCCCTGGCTCTGATGATATTAGGAAACATTTCGGAAAGTATAACCCATATAACTACACCCATCGATGATGCAAAAAAAGCTATATAAGACACAAGCAATACTACCAGCCAGTATCCCCTGATGTTACCCGAAAGCAATCCATACCCGAAAAGAGCAAGAACTGTAACCATGCCCAGCTGCCCGGTCAAAAGAAGCTTCTTTCTTCCCACCTTGTCTATGACAGACATAGCGATAATGGTAAAGACAAGATTTGTGACTCCAAGAATTACACTTTGAAGCATTGATGTATCGGGTGAAAAACCAGCTATGCTGAATATCTGAGCAGAATAATAAAACACCACTCCAATCCCTGTAAGCTGGCTGAAAATGCCAACGAATATCCCGATTATTATAATCTTTCTGTAAGGCCTTTTGAATAATCTCACTTTCCTTCCTGCATTCTCAAGGTTTATCGACTCGCGTATCTCATTTACTGTCTGTTCAACATCGAGTTCGCCGGAAGACAGGTCCTTTATGCTGTACCTTGCTTCTTCAATCCTGCCTTTTTTTACCAGCCAGCGCGGACTCTTTTTTATAAAGAAAAGCATTACGAAAAAAATTACTGCAGGTATGGCACCGCTGAACAGCATCCAGCGCCAGTTATTCTCTCCGGTATTAAGAAGGAGATAGTTCGATATCAACGAAAGCAGTATCCCGGTTACAATTGCGAGCTGGAAAGTAGAGGCCAGTAATCCTCTGTGCTTTGGCGGTGATATTTCTGATATGTAAACAGGGCAAAGCACAGAAGCCCCTCCTATTGCCAGTCCTCCAATGAATCTGAAAAGTATGAATACACTTATTGTTGGAGCCAGAGCGCAGCCAGTAGATGAAACAAAGAACAAAACAGCCAGAAGCTGAAGCAGACGCTGAGAACCAAAAATATCGCCCGGTTTGCCAATCAGTATTGCTCCGATCAGGCATCCTACAAGAGCTGAACTTACAGTCCATCCCTGAACTGCAGGAGAAAGCTGAAAATGTCTTACAAGATCGAGCATTGCCCCGTTAATGATCACTGTATCATATCCAAAAAGAAGACCGCCCAGTGCTGCAGCACCGGTGCACCTTAAGAGTATTTTATTCATTTATAAGCAGATTCCTAAATGTGAAAGAAAACTTGAATTACGGAGGGGTCGTCTGACAGGTCTTACGTATGCAATAGATCCCATACACGTAAAAATAATTAATTAACCCGATCAAGATTCACTATCTTTATTTTTTAAAGGCATTTTTTACAAGATCCAATAAATAAGGCTATGAAACGCAGGAAGTTCATCAAATCTGCCGGATACTCATCCGTCTCTGCTGCCGTCGTATCCCCATTCCCGGGAAATGTGACTGACAGGATTGTTACAGATTACAAGGTATCTGATACTGAGTGCAGGGCAAAGCTTTCAGTCAAAGGAAACATTATCTACATTGAAACCCCTACCCTTTCGGCAGTGATGGAAAAGGGTGTGATAATTTCGCTAATTGACAGATCAAGAAGGGAGGAGTTTATTGAGAAACCCGATAGTGAAACTTTCAGAGCCCTTCAATTAATTTATGGAAGAAAGGAGAAGGTGAATGTCAACGAAGAGAAATTCGGGCAGACTGTTACCCATCAGATTTCTGATCAAAAAGCGGAAATATGGTTTAACAGCTGGGATGGCGACGGGGTCATTTCTGTATCTGTTGATGATGAAACCGGAGATCTGCTTGTTGAACCGTCGGCCTATTCATCCCGACCCGGAGTTCTTGCCTGCCGGTGGAATATTTCGGGTATAAAAAGATCTCTGCGCATTGTGGCGCCATTGTTTCAGGGGGTTATCCTGGATCTTGATGATAAGCTCATTCAGAACAACCGATGGGAATGGCCTTTTGCATGGGAAGCCGGCCTGGTGATTTTCCAGTCAGAAGAAGGCGGATTCTGGGTTCGCACCCAGGATAACAGCTACAGATTTAAAGCATTGCAAACCGGCACAGAATCAGATCCGTATGTAATAGGACTTGACAGCGAAGCCTATGGTCCTCTCGATAACAATATGAGTGCCGGCGGACTATGCTGGAGAATAAATACCTATGCCGGAAACTGGAAAGTCCCTGCTGAAAGTTACCGTCAATGGTACTGGAAGGCATACAATCTCGATGCAGTAGAAGCAAAACGCCAGAAATGGATAAACAACATAAGGCTTGCTGTTTCGTGGTGCCCTGGAAAAACCGACATACTTGATGCGCTTGCCAGAAAAGTGCAGCCGAATAGTGTTCTGATACATTTCCCTGATTGGAGGACAGACAGGTATGATGAAAACTATCCTGACTTTTTTCCTGATGACAATGCAAAAATCTTCATAAAGAAAGGGATGGAAATGGGATTTCATATTATGCCTCATTTCAATTCTATCGATATGGATCCTTCCAATCCGGTATATTCGAAAGTCAGGGATTTCCCTTACCGGTCTGTTGAGACAAAACAGCTCCAGGGATGGAGTTGGTATAACAGCCGGGTTATAGGAGTGCCTGAGTCAAATTCAAACCGGCTGAATAACCGCGATAAAAAAGTCATGGTTAAGATACACCCTGGTCTGAGCATGTGGCGTTCAATTTTAGGTAAGAGAATTCTCGACGCATCTAAGGAACTGTCGCTTGGTACAGTTTTTATTGATGTAACGCTCTGCATTTGGAACATCCATAACTCAATAGTTGAAACAATGACACCGGTTGAGGGGATGCAAAAACTCATAAGGCATGTATCTGAACTGGGTACTGGGCTCGTGGTAGCTGGAGAAGGTCTGAACGAAATCACTGCACAGGGACTCTCCTTTGCTCAGGTGCATCTTTTCAGAAGTTCACAGGAATCGACAAGTGGCCTTGAAAGAACCGGTGGCTGCAACCTGAACGAATTGCTTTTTGGCAGGCTATGCCGTACATTCGGTTATTCGCGCCTTGGAGGAAAAGATGCCGACGAGGAGCTTCGGATGAAAATACATTCAGAACATGGTGCAATCCCAACACTCACGATAAGAAGCGCTGAAGAAATCATCAATCCTAATCCGGCGGTCAAAAGAATCCTTGAACTCGCGGCAGGTTAAGTCTCTATAAGGCGGGCCCTTCAGCCCATCTTTCAAACATCGTTATTGCTTTGTAAAGAACCCCGGCTTCTCCCCTGAATGTGCCCGACCCGCGTGGTTCATTATCTCTTGAATACCATTCAAAGAATCCATCATTGTCTCTGACCCTCCTGACCATTGGCATCACTTCTTCATAAGCCTCTTCAATGAATCCGTAACTGATAAGCTGCTGTACCATGCGACCACCAAACCAGGTCCAATCGCCTCCGTTCTGATAGCTGTATTCAGGATTCATGATCCTGTTCTCGAAAAAACCTTCAGGATAGGGTGGATAAAGAGTAAGTCCGATAGATGCCGCTCCTGCAAGCTTAACTCTTCTTTTCATCTCATTGAGCGATGCAATAATTTCGTCGGCGGTCAGCAAGCCGGCTTCGACTGCAATAGCTGTCCCGCCAAAGTAGTATATCTGGTTCTCATCGAAATCTGAAGGAAAAGGAGAACCTCTCTCAAGATAAATATGAGGGATGAATTTCCTGCTGATGGGGTCCCAAAGGTGCTTCAGAGTGTTTTCTGCCAGTTCTGATCTCACAGTCCCATACTTTTCTCTGTAACCGGGAATCAATTCCATCAGATTATCGAGAGCTATAAGAAACATGGCATTGTCATAGATATCTATTGCAGGGTGAGTGTTATTGTCCAGGTCAACTCCCCATCCGTGCTCAGGCTGAACATCGCCCCAGTCAGCCGTGGTGGCGCCTGTGATCAGCCCATACTCATCATTGAATCTGAACTCCAAAAGATAATCCATTGCATCAGCAAGCCTCTCTGAAACAGGCTTTCCAACAATTATTTCATCCAGGATTCTTTCATCACCGGTAATCTTAACATACTTATAGACAGCCTGTACCAGCGAAGATTCCTGGTCTGTTTCCACTGTGTTCTTATGACCGGCATAACGAGGTTCGTGTTCACAATATATGAAATCGGTTTTGTCCTCACCTATAAGTTCAGCCGGAGTGAATCCATCTATTATATTTCCATCACCACCCTGCATCCTGAAAAATACAAGAAGGTTTTCCTTCAGTTCTTCGGCAGGAAATACTTCGGCCGCAAGCTCAATGAATGTGTTGTAGTCACGAATCCATACTTCCCTATATCCGTCACCGGCGTTGAAACCGGTTTCCATGATTTCCAGAGCTTTTTGTTTAACGAAAATAAAATACTCATTGTTTTTTATCTCTTCTGCAAGCTTCTTTTCTTTATTGGCGCAAGCGCTGGTTAAAAAGCAAAAGGTACCTATAACAAGGATGATGAGCGTGTTTTTTATTTTCATATTTATAAATTTATTTGTGGTGATAACTTTTACGATAGGTCTTCATCATAAGCAGGGTCTTGAACAGATTTACCCGGTCCAAACAAACGAGGATTTATGTCAATAGTATCTTTGTAACCGGTATTATAGCAATAATTCAGGTATATTCGCAAATTACCGGTCAGCTGTGGAATTCCGGCTGCCGGAAGACAATTAATTAACACTCATAAAGAAAATAAAAAAAATAACAGACTGATCATGAAAAAACAATTATCATTTCTTGCTGCCTTTCTGGTTGCCGCTCTTTGTTACTCTTCTACAGGACAGCAAAATAAAAACAATCCCGATCGTGAACAATGGTTTATGGACAGAGGCTTTGGCATGTTTATTCACTGGAGTATGGATTCCCAGCTTGGTGCAGTAATAAGCCACTCAATGGCCGGTGCATCAAGTGATTACCTCGATAGTTTTATAAATGACCTGCCCAAATCTTTCAATCCAAAGAAATTTGATCCTGAAGAATGGGCCATAATGGCAAAGCTGGCCGGTATGGAGTATGTTGTATTCACCGCAAAACATCATTCAGGATTCTGTATGTGGGACACAAAAACAACAGGATTTAATGTAATGAACACCCCTTTCCGGAGAGATATTCTTAAAGAAGTGCTTGAAGCATTCAGGGAACAGGGCATTGCAACCGGCATTTATTTTTCTCCCGAGGATTTTCATTATTTCTACAAAAACAATATACCAGTAGGTCGTCTTCAGGATCCGAGACACTTTCCGGCGAAAAATCCAGATCTTATGGCTTTTGACAAGTCACAGATAAAAGAACTGCTTACCGGCTATGGCAGGATAGATATATTATTCATCGATGGACCTGAAGAAGGCATCAAGGAATATGCATGGGAATTACAGCCTGATATTGTGGTAACGCGCGGGCAAATGCAGACACCAGAACAGAACCTGCCGGGCAGGCCGCTGCCAGGTCCCTGGGAAGCCTGTTTTACAATGGGTACTGACTGGCAGTATAAGCCCACAAATGATCCTCATAAGAGCGGAACCGAAATAATAAACATGCTTATCGAAACGAGGGCTAAAGGTGGTAATCTCTTGTTAAACGTAGGACCTAAACCCAACGGCGAGATTCAGATCGAGCAGCAAGCGCTCCTGCGTGAGATCGCATTATGGAACTTCGTGAATCATGAAGCTGTTCATATGATTCGTCCTCATGAGATTACAAGGGAGGATAGGATCTGGTTTACAAAAGCAAAGGACAGCAATGCCATATATGCCTTCATACCCGGCGGTACTGAATGGAAATACGGCGAAAGAAAGGAATTTGTGTTCAGAACCCTCCAGGGCACTCCGGAAACAAAGGCCAGCATCCTCGGATATGCCAGCGAACTTGTTGAATACCGACCAGGATACGATGCCGGGATCTATGTTAACAGCACGCCGATAGGACTGGTAATCAGTGCGGTGAATGGCCATCGCCTTTATACGAATAATCAATGGCCAAATCCGGTAGTCATAAAGATCGAGAAGGCAAGTTACAAGGAACCTAAAGAGGTCAGGAAAATGCAGTCAGATATTGACGGTGCAAAATAAAAACCTGGTTATCTGTATAATTCAGGTGTACACTCCGTCATTTTTCAGCCGATTTTTCCCTGACTACAATCATAAATCCCTTTTTTGCCGGGATTTTCAGGTCAGTTAATGATACTGACCTGGCAGCTGGTTGAAAATTTTTTACTTCCGGAATGAAAATCTCTGTTGCTGATGGGTCAATTCCGATTGATTCCCAGTTAACCGAAAGTGATGAACTCTGGTCAACATCGGTCCAGTTAGCCACAGTTATTATCGACTCTTCGCTTCCAATGAAAACGGAGGCCTTAACATTGTTATTACTGCTTCTGACAGGACAGTTATCTTCCCAGTATCCGCTTAGCATTTTGTCGGAGATGTCATACTTATCCCAGAACTTCCATATTTCAACAGGGGTATTACCAACCCATCCGGCACGGTTAGTAATCCCATAAACCATTCCTCTCCAGGGATTTCCACCTCCCTCAAGCATTTGGCCGGGGAGTCCGAAGGGGATGCCGGAAACCTCTATAAGCCAGTGATCAGGACTCCGGTCATAGTCCCTGCCCTCTCCTATCCATACCAGGTCAAAATAAGGCAAAAGATCCATGTAAAGATTGAGACAGTTAGCATAACCAGCCCATTCATTAAAATGGTTCCAGCTGTGGAGGTCCATTCTTCCTTCAGGGCGGTTTTGGTCGATCACTTTTCTAGCACGCTGAAGGGTATACCTGTCAAGCGCTGAATCATCAATATAGACACCGTCTATTTCAATGTTCTTTACCATCCATTCAAGTCCGGCCACATAGAAATTATTAAGGCGGCTGTCAGGCGTGGTAATTACAGACAGATCTGTCTCTCCTTTGAATCTTCCCTCTGTTATCAGATTATACCATGCAGGAATATATCCTTCTCTCAGATTATAAATCAGCCATTCGTTCGGACCCTCAGGATTGATAACTGTGCGTGATGAATTGCCCGGACCGGGAAAGATTATTTCACCATTAAGGCTGTAAAAAGCCCAGAATTCCGGAAGGTTTTTGGTAAGCTCCCGGGTTGTATAATAGAATTTCACCCTGAGACCTTCCTCATGAGCTTTTGAAACAAGCGTGCGAAGGTCATGGTGGGTCTCATCAAGATACGGGTAATTTATGAAAGGATAGATATCTTCATTATGATGAATATTCAGGATGTTGGCACCTGCTTTTTTTGCGCTGTCAACCTTCGCTGATGTATTTGCCCCTCCTCCGTGATAATACCTTTCACGGAATTTATTATTCCTGTCAATAGTTCTGAAAGGGGTTATAAGAAGCTCAAAATCATAGTTGAGGATTTCCCCGGGATAAATTACCCTGCTTCCTGAGTAAGCCTTAATTATTACCTGTTCGTTTCTGCCGCTAATATCCACTCCTCCTTTGCCTCCATTGCCCCAGGAAACCGGCAGGTTAAGAGGCCTGAAATCATAATAAACATTGATCAGAGGACGTATGTAGTTTTCGGCTTTCCATTTCACCCGGAGCCCGCCGGTTACGTCGCCCAACCATAGCATATCCTGGTTTCTGGAAATATCCCACTTCCATTTCCATTCAGGTACCCGGTTACCACCTTCATGGCCCAGTCCCATCATATACCTGGCCTTTTTATCAACAACAGGTATCTCGAGCCTGATATCTTTAACTCTGACCTGCTTCTTTGGCAGAAGCCTGAGATGATAATCGACAAAACCGTCATACTCCATTTCACCATTAACCTCAAGATCCAGATCTTCAGATTCACATTTTACTTCCCATGATGCTCTGGAATCATTTATCTCCGTGAATTTCAGTTCATCCGGCACCAAATTCACCAACGCGCCATTTTCCTTTTCTATAATGATCCTGAAAGGATTTTTAACGATTGCTTCCCCTGTACTTTTTATAGTTTGATTTGATGAATCAAAATAGCTCACAATTGATAATGGAAGGCCGTCAGCGCCGATAGTAAATGAACGCCCCAGTATGCTTATTCTGTTATCGTCGACTTTGACGGGAAGATAACCTTTTGAAACCTCATTATCGATACCTGCATCTGAATTAAGCCAGCATAACCTCGACAATCGCTTCCCTTCATCAAACCCTCTGTTGGCAACATTCTCCCCCTTTACTTTCAACCTGAGATTTACATCCTGCTTATTCCCCCCTGATGATATCGTTATCGATCCATCATAATTTCCTTTCCGGGCACTGTCGAGATCCATGCCAATCCATAGCGGTTGGAGACGGCCCGATCTGATGCTGGTTTTTTTCCGGAAAGGGATTCCTCTCCTGTCCTTCCCTTCCTGATTGAAAGAGGTAATCTTTTGTGCAGGGATCGTATGGCCGGTTGTCGTAGTAAAATCTGTGAACATTAAACTGACATCGTCAAGACCGGTATTCGGTGCCCATATTCCCAGCTGAAATACAAAATATTCCCCTGGCTGTGCTGTAAGCTCAAATCGCTTGGGCCGTAGCGACTCCAGAAGCCTCCCTCGCGGAATTGAATCATGCCATTTAAGAGGATGTTCCCTTGATTCTACAAAAGCAATAAACGTCTTATCAGAAAGGAGGTCTTTATATTCAGTGTTTGCGTCATAAGTTGATATGTTGGTCTGCTGTTCACCGGCACATGAATTGA
>JAVEVC010000018.1:0-56028 GCA_034005245.1 Bacteroidales bacterium | reverse complement strand
CAGGCAAGCCTGGTTATTCCACAAATAAAAAAGCCCGATCCGCCATTCGGCGGATGGGCTTTTTCTTGTGTCGGGGTGGCAGGATTCGAACCTGCGACCCTCTGGTCCCAAACCAGATGCGCTAACCGGGCTGCGCTACACCCCGAAATACTTAATATGTAAAGAACGAACCGGATTTACCCTGCCGGACTGACAATGCGGCGCCGCAAAAACCAAATCCGTCAATTGCCACACATACCTGATAAAGGGTTTTTTAAAACCGTCGCAAAAATATAACTTGTTTTTTGAAAAACATACATTCCCATGATATATTTTAGCAAATGCAGGAAGAAGGATGGGGAGAAGGGGGGACTAAGAGACCAAGAGACCAAGAGACTAAGGGACTTAGAGACTATTTATTAGAATATTCAGGCCTAACCTGAAACCAGGAGCCAGGAACCAGGAACCGCCCAATTTCCGATCGAGGCTTGCATAACAACTGCTTTTAAGCATTGGATTGTCACGTAAAGTAAAAAATTACTATATTTGCCTCCCTATCCATCCTTTTCGCAAGAGAAGTTTTGGTTTATAGAGAAGAGGGGAGAGATTAGGCTCTTTGATCCTCTAGCAACCAACCTGACATGCCAGAATTTTCGGCAGGAAGGATAAGGTGCTAATACCTACCCTGAAAGGGGAGTTATAAATTGGAATTTTTGCGAGCAGCCCCAACAAGCCCTGGCAAAGATTTAAAACCTGGAATGTAACTGCAGGTTGCAGTATTTGTTAATATTATTTACTGGTTATGGCAAAGAAAAAAAGCATTGAGGAGATCAACGAGAAAATTCGTAAAGGTAAAGCCGTAGTACTGACTGCAGAGCAGGTTGCGGCTATGGGAAAAGAACTTACACCTGAAGAGATTACCGGAAAGGTAGATGTTGTGACAACAGCAACTTTCGGACCTATGTGTTCGTCAGGAGCCTTTATTAACTTCGGGCATACTTCCCCGCCTATGCGGATGGAAAAGATCACCCTTAACAATGTTCCTGCATACGGAGGCATAGCTGCCGTTGATGCCTTCATCGGAGCCACTGAAACAGCCATGCCTCATGATTCCTATGGCGGGGCAAATGTGATAGAAGAACTTATTGCGGGAAAAGATGTATTGCTGCAGGCGACAGCAAAAGGCACCGATTGCTACCCCCTGACGGAAGTTAAAACACTGATAAACAAGAATACAATAAACGAGTTTATCATGTTCAACCCGAGGAATGCCTATCAGAATTACAATGTTGCGGTAAACAGCACTTCCAGGCTGAAATATACCTACATGGGCACCCTGCTGCCGGCATTCGGAAACGCCAACTTTTCCACCTCAGGTGAACTGAGCCCCCTTCTGAATGATCCGGAATTAAGGACTATCGGTATCGGAACCAGGATCTTCTTTGGAGGCGCAACAGGTTACGTTGCATGGAACGGTACCCAGTTCAATACCGGAAAATCGCGGAATGAATTTGGAATACCTGTCGGAAACTCAGCAACCCTTGCTCTGATTGGCGATGCCAGACAGATGAGCACCCGATTCATTAAGGCAGCTTATTTTGAGAAATACGGGGTGACTATGTTCGTCGGGGTAGGAATACCTGTTCCTGTGCTTGATGCGGATATGGCAAAAAGAGTATCTATTCGAAACAGCCAGATAGAGACCAATATAATTGATTACGGTTCGGGCTCTTTCGAGATACTTGGACAGGTCGATTATGAAACCCTGTTTTCAGGAGAGATTCTTCTGAATGGAAGAAAAATCAGGACAGCTCCCTTATCAAGTGTTAAAATAGCCAGGGAGATAGCTGAGATACTTAAGAACGAGATAACGGAAGGACGATTTCTCCTTTCGGAACCGGTAGCTCTTTTTCCAAAGACATCAGGCCTTAACAGCCTGAAGGTAAGACTTTGATAATTTTAAAGAAATTTATAAAATGACAAGCAAGAGATTTGTGCTGACATTTCCTCCGGATGCAACCGGTGAACCTATAACCTATAATCTTATCAAGAAGTTTGATATCATGGTAAACATTGTTAAAGCGGATGTTACACCCGGAAAGATAGGTCACCTGGTGATGGAGATGACAGCTCCTTCAAAGGTTCTGAAAGAGGGAATGCAATATATAAAGGAGCAGAATGTTGAGTGCGAACCCATTGACAGAAAGATTCGATACAGGTCAGACCTGTGCATTCATTGCGGGGCATGTTCTGCTGTATGTTTTGCCGGAGCTCTTACCATGGAGCATAAAACAGCCGAACTGTCATTTGATCCCGAAAAGTGCGTGATATGCGAGTTGTGCCTCAAATCGTGCCCGCTAAAGCTTTTTTCAATAGATATTGGCTAAAACCGGAACATATGAGCCGCGTTTCTACCGCAATATGATGGGAAACGAGCGGTGGAGAGACTTCAGGGTATGTTATAAGGAAACCGACCTTTGGGTTGCTGTAACAGGTCATATGTATTCCTGTGAAGCAGAATCTTATACAAGGGAACGAATTCATTACTACAGGGATGTGATTAATAATCATATCACTATGTTTCCTGAGTTTGGTTCGTCATTAATCCCCACGGGCTCACATCATTACACTCACACTCTTGTGAAGGAGATGTATGAAGCATCCGACGCTTCTGAAACAGGCCCTATGAGTGCTGTTGCCGGTGCCATTGCCGAATATGTATGCAGGGACCTGATCAGCAGGTTTGAATTTCCGGAAGTAGTCGTTGAGAATGGAGGAGATATTTATATGAGTTTATGTTCTCCTGCTGTGATATCGATATTTGCCGGTTCATCTCCCCTGTCGGGAAAGATTGGCCTGAATGTACCTCCTTCCCAAACGCCTCTTGCAATATGCTGTTCCTCAGGGACAGTAGGACATTCCCTGAGTTTCGGAACTGCGGATGCTGCAGTGATAGCATGCCATTCCGGAGCCAGAGCCGACGCCTTTGCCACCGCGTTCTGCAACAAGGTGCAAAATACTGAAATGGTTGGGGGAGTTGTGGACCTTGCCCTGAAAACAGCTGATATACTATCAGTTGTGATCATAAAAGACGACAAGGTGGGAATGGGTGGCAGGCTTGAAGTAACTTTGCTATAGTTATTCAGACTCCACAAACATTCCCGGCGCAATATCATTCAATATTTGCTGACTCAAAATTGTATTCGCCCGATCTGACATAATATACTGCATACCCGTCTTCCATCCTATGGAATGCCGGATTTTTTGAATGCCTTATCTTTCTGCCGTTTTCCTTTACATATTTTTCCGATGAAGCCGGAACATAAACCCAGGCAGTAGATCCGACCGGAATTTTAAGATGCATCAAAAACCTGCTATTTTCCTTCTTCCAGTCGATTCCGGCGATACCGTAGGGAGTCATATTTGAATATGACGCATAATTCACCTCAGAAGGCGGTTGTGGCCTGAAAATTATATTTTTGTAGCCCGGTTCTTCAGGGTTGACATTCATTCCGGCCAGCTTCCTGTAAAACCAGACCAGACCTCCGCCAAACATCGGATGATTTCGCGAATTGGTTCCGTCCCACTGCTCCCATGTTGTAGTTGCTCCCTGTTCAATCCACCAGCCGTAACCTGGCTGTGTCCGCTGGTTCATAATGGTGTATGCAAGATCATTCAAACCATTATCAGCCAGCACCTCAAAAAGGAACTGGGTTCCGAAAATGCCAGTGTCGAGGTGATCTTCATTGGCCCTGATATCAGCTTTAAGGGAGGCAATCACCTTTTCTTTCTGATCATCGGGGACACCCATCCTAAGTGCAAAAACATTACCTCCGCATGGACCGTAGGTGCCTTTCTCCCTGTCATAGAATTTCATTTGAAAAGCCTTTTTTGTTTTTCCGGCAAGAGAGGAATAGTATTCATAGTCATTTTCCTTGCCAAGAGCTCTGGCGGCGTTTGCCGTAAAATCTGCACAACGCCACAGAAAGAATGTATGGACCATCTCATCAGGTGGCAGTTCTCCCGGAGCGACCCATTCCCCAAGGTTCATCCAGCGATTTGGTTTTTCCTTTGAAGGAGCCTGTGAGTGCATTATGCCATCAGAATCTGTCCAGGTAAGCATATATCTGACATATCCTTTCATTCCCTCGTAGTTGCTTCTGAGCTGATCAGCATCGCCATAGTGAAGGTAGAACTCCCAGGGCATGATATTCATTGCAGCTCCCCAGCCGACACCACCTCCGCAGCCGGGCTGCCATGGCGCACCATTTGGCACATAACCATTTACGGGATTCTGGGCTCCGAATATATCGCGTATCCATTTTATATAGAAAGGTCTTGCGTCGAAATTATGCATCACTGTCACACATGCTACCTGGCCGTCGCCGGTATAGGGAGAACGTTCCCTGTGAGGGCAGTCGCTGGCAACTCCGCCATGCATATTATCGGTTTGGCTTCGCCACCAAATCCTGTTAATCGTATTAAACAAGGGACTCGAGGATTCAAATCTTCCTGTTGTCTCTATATCGGTATATACGGCTTCGGCTCTGATCTGACCGGCATTCAGTTCGCCCGGCCAGTTAGTTACTTCCACCTCCCTGAAGACAAACCAGGTAAATCGTGCCGCATATGATTCCGGGCCGCCTCCCTTCATAGTGTAGGAATTTTCACCCACGGCTGACTCACAGATGTAATTTATATCGATATTTCTGCCGCGTTCGCCTTTAATATTCATCAGCCTTACCCATCCTGATATTTCCTGGCCAAAGTCAATCCTGTAATGTCCTTCCCCTAGGCGCTCGGTCTTTATGGGAGGGAGGATCTCCTTCACCTTGTCGGTGGGCGACATATGTGCCTTTAACACTCCCTCAGGCGCCCTTCTGAAAACTGCATTCATCCAGCCTGAATCATCAAAGCCCGGAGAGCACCAGCCGGGCTGCTCAAGTCTTGCGTCATAATGTTCCCCATCGTATACAAGATCCATGACAATGGGGCTTTTCGCAGTCTTCCATGATCTGTCGGTAACTATCACCTGTTCAGTACCATCGGCATAAGATAAATGAATCTGTCCAAGGAACCTGGGTGATCCGAAACCTTCGCACCAGTAGCTTGAAGGATTATAAAAGCCATTTCCAAGAATAGCTCCGAAGACATTCTCCCCGGTTCTCAGATGATCGGTGATATCGTAGGCAAGATACATCACCCTGTATTCCCTGAAATTACCTGCTATCATTACACCGATATCGCCAAGATTATCCCTTTTACCATACAGTGTAAGATTTGGGACGAGCACATCATTGCTCACTTTCTCTCCGTTTACGTAAAACTCAAAAAAACCAAGACCCGTCACATATGCCCTGGCAGAGACAATCTCCTTATCTATTGTAAAGCTTTTCCGCATCAAGGGAGCAGGTGGAGGAAGCTTCTCAACCGGTGTTGTTTTGTAGAAATCTTTCTGTCCTATGCGTTTTGGAGCAGCCGGACGAGGCAGAGGAAGTTCTCCCTGCCATGGCGCGCCAATCCATAGAGCTTTCCAGTCACTTTGATCAAGCAGTCCCATGCTCCAGAAAGCAGGTTCACTCCATTCAGACACTTTGCCTTTACGGTCCCAGACCCTGACCTGCCACCAGCAATCCTGGCGGGATCTCAATGGTTTGCCGGCATATTCGATATTACCCTGTTCTCCTGACATTATTTTGCCGCTTTCCCAGAGATCAGCCTGGCCTGCAAGAAGCTTTTCAATGCTTCCTGCTGCCCTAATCTCCCATGCAGTCTGTATCTGGCCCTGTTCTACCCTGTCGGAAACATTGATCCATGATAGTTTTGGATTTAAAACATCAACAGCTGACGGATCGGAAAGGTATTCACAGGTGAGTCTGACAGGCCTGATTGAAGCATTCAACAGTCCGGCCGACAGTACTGTCAAAAGGATAAAGGAAACTGTCTTTTTCATGTATTTCAATAATATAGGTTAAAAAAGATAAATTCTACGTTCTCTTTTTAAGCGATACTGTTTAGCATCAAAATATCGGAATAATTTACTAATTTTCAGGTAAAATGAAATGTTTTTATTGAAAGTTCAGAATACATTTGCAAGTCAGAAAGGACAGACAGGAAGAGATGACTGGTTTAAAGTTTGCGGTTCTTGGTGTGGTTAAATCCAATATCAGCTTGAACAACAGATAATTTTTTTTGTTATTTCGAAAATATTAAATCACTATGAAAAGAAATACACTAATAATTATTGTGCTTTTATTTACTGCAACAGCATTTACGCAGGAATCAGGTTTTTATTCCTTTAAGGTAAAGACTCTGGAAGGCGATGATTTTGATATGTCGGCTCTTAAGGGCAAGAAAGTGATGATAGTCAATACTGCGTCAAAATGCGGATTCACCCCGCAGTATAAGGATCTTGAGGAGCTGTACGAGAGGTATGGTGACAAAATTGAGATAATTGGTTTTCCGGCAAACAATTTTGCCAATCAGGAACCCGGAACAGCGGAAGAAATACGCCAGTTCTGCTCTTCAAAGTTTGGAGTCACCTTTCCCCTGATGGAGAAGATATCAGTGAAAGGCAATGACATTCATCCGCTATACCAGTGGCTGACAATGAAGAGTAAAAACGGCGTTATGGATTCTGAAGTAAAATGGAATTTCCAGAAATATCTGGTCGATGAAAAAGGGAATCTTACAGATGTGCTTTATTCCATTGAAAAACCCGGTTCGGAAAAAGTAATAAACTGGTTGCTGAATAAATAGTAATTTCAGCTCCCGCTGAAATCTGCCTGGTGTGTGTTTCCATTGTTACATTCTGGTATCATGCTGATTAAGTCGTTTTGGGTAATGCAGGGCATTATTCTGCATGAAAAGAAGCTCAATGCGATCTATATTATGAACGGGACGAACATTTTAGTTGCCTGCATATACTTCCTGTAATCATTTCCGAACCTGTCAATCATTTCTTTTTCTTCGGTCAATGCAGTGAGCCATATTGCTGCAATGTTTACCGCTCCCAATAACAACTTATACGGGACCGGGTCTTTAAGCACAATTCCTGTTCCCAGCAGAACAAGTGAAGTGTATAGGGGATGACGTATATAACTGTAAATGCCCGATGTAACAAGTTTAGTAGTATTTTCAAAACTATTCTGTGCTTCCCCCTGGTTTTTCAGATGCAGGAATCCTGCCAGTCCGGCATAGGCCGAAAGGCATAGAAGGATCCACGAAAAGACCTGAAGGAGAGAAAATGGGTTGCTGAACCATAACCTTATGTTCAGGAGGAGCAGGATATAGATGCTTTCAAAAGCAAAGAACCGGGGAATCCCGTGAAATCTTCTGTGCTTTATCGAATATATCCATGAAAAAAAAATTATTACAACAGTTCCGGTTATAAAAGCGGGAATATTCATTTCTCCAGGTTATAGTAGAGCTTAACTTGTTAAAGCTTTAATGAATTTGTAAACTTCGACCTGTGAATGAACAGGTTCTTTTCCGCGCTTCACGAACTTGTTGGTCAGGCCTGAATCAATCTTTCTTGCTTTTATATTGTCGCTCCACTGGATCTCAAAGATCCTTTTCAGCTCATTTTTAATATTTTTATCAAAGACGGGGCAGGTGACTTCAATCCGGTGGTCAATATTTCTTGGCATCAGATCGGCGGAAGAGATGTAGCATTCTTCATTTCCTTCATTGCAGAATATCATGAATCTGGTATGCTCCAGAAAGCGGTCAACGATTCCTATTGCCTTAATATTTTCGCTGATTTCCTTTATGCCTGGTACGAGGGAGATCATACCCCTTATTATCAGGCGGATTGTAACCCCGGCGCTACTGGCCTCATAAAGCTGATTTATTATTTCGTTATCGGTTAAATTATTAAGTTTAAGGTATATATAAGCCTTTTTGCCTTCTCTGGCATTTTTAATCTCTGTGTCTATCAGCTGGTAGATCTTGTTCCTCAGGAAAAACGGCGACAGGATAATATGATAGTAATTATCTTTTCTGTAATTGACATTAAAAAAGTTGAATACCTTAAAGACTTCGTTGGTAATTTTCTTGTTTACAGTGAGCAGGAGGTGATCAGTATATGTTCTGGCAGTGTCCTCATTAAAGTTGCCCGTGCCAACTGCGGCATATCTCTGGGTTATATTGTCCTTTACGCTTGTGATAAGGCATAATTTCGCATGGACCTTAAGTCCCGGCACCCCATAGATCACCTTTACACCTTCTTCCATGAGCTTGTTGCCCCAGAGGATGTTTGCTTCCTCGTCGAACCTGGCCTGCAGTTCAACTATTGTAGTCACTTTTTTGCCATTTCTGACAGCATTCAGAAGAGCATTTATCACGCTTGAATTGCGGGCGAGGCGGTAAAGAGTTATCTGTATTGCGATAACGGAGGGATCAATGGAAGCTTCCCTTAAAAGGTCTATAAAATGATCGAAAGGGTGATAAGGGAAGTATAGCATAATATCCTTTTTATGCATTGCGGACAGTATGCTTTTACCGGGGCTTATATCCCTGTGATGGACCGGGGAAAGAGGTTCAAAGTAGAATTTCCTGCTTTTAAGTGCAGGAAAGTTCATGAAATCCTTAAAATTGTGATACCTGTTACCCGGAACAAACACATCGTCGCTTCCCAGTTTAAGTTTCTTTACGAGGAATCTGAGGAGATCCTGGGGCATTTCCCGGTCGTAGACAAAACGGACCGGATCACCTGTTTTCCTCTGCTGAAGGCTTCTCGTGACCTTATCAATATAACTTTCCGAGATGTCATCATTAAGCTCAAGCTCGGCATCCCTTGTAAGCTTAATTGTGTAAGCAGATATTTCGTCAAAGGAAAAAACAAAGAATATCTCTTTGAGTCCGTATCTTATGACATCATCTATGAAGATCACATACTTGATATCATCTTTTTCCGGCAGCATGATAAAACGGGGAAGGATGCCGGTGGGTATTTCCACCAGGGCATACTTTTTGTTCTGTGATCCTTTCTTTTCAAGGCAGACAGCAAAGTAGATGGCATCATCGATCAGGTTGGGGAGATTGGTGTCTTTCCCGACCATTAGAGGCATGAGCCTGGTCCTGACCTCATTGTGAAAGTAATTTTTAACATATTCTGCCTGTTCCTGGCTGAGCTGTTTTTCATTTACAAACAGAATTTTGTGTTTTGCCAGTTCCTGCAGAAGGCCCGAATAGGTTTTCTCAAACCTGATATTCTGTTTGAGGACTATGCTCTGTATCTTTTTAAGCGTTGCTTTAGGACTGTATCCAAGGATGTTTTTGGATTTAACTGCGTATTGTGACAAGCGGCTTAATGTTGCCACTCTGACCCTGAAATACTCGTCGAGGTTATTTGAATAGATGCCAAGGAATTTCAAACGCTCAATCAGCGGCAAGTCTTTGTTCTCTGCTTCCTGCAGAACCCTTTCATTGAATGAAAGCCAGCTTATTTCCTTGGGAATATATGTACTGACCATGCTATTTTTCGGCTTTTAGAAAATATTCAACATTTCCGGTATTAAGCTTTATTTCAGCCCATGACTCAGCCGGGAACGAAAGGCAGACGATGCCGGTTTTTGTCAGGAACTCAAATCCGTCTCTGCTTAATCTGTCGGCCATCTCGGTGAGGGATGGATTATGCCCGAACAGGGTTATGGCATCATAATTACTGATTACTGATTTCAATATTTCAAATAAATGGTTAATGCCGGGCCTGAAGCAAAGTCTGGCATCCATTTTTACATTTTCCAGTCTGATCTCAAATTCGTCAGCAAAAATAAGAGCAGTTTCAAGAGCCCTGAAGGCCGGACTTGTTATTATTAATCCGGGGTTTTTCTCTTTTTTCCTGAATAACTTTGCCATCTCCCTTGAGATTATCTTACCTTTAACAGTAAGGGATCTCTCAAAATCGGTAATGTAAGGGTCCTGGTTTTCAGCCCTCCCGTGACGAATAAGAATGATCTTTTTCATTTGAACAGTTATCATTTAGAATGCATGCCAAAGAAGCATAGAGGCTTTCATATCCCAAAGCTTGTTCCCATATTCTGGGTACGGATCACCAGGGGATCATCATGCTTTATCAGCTTTAGCCTGCCTGAGACTTCAGACAGGGGAACATCTGTTATTTCATTGTTCTTCATGGCTACCATTTTGCCATAGTTCTTTTCGGCAATCATATCAGCTGCAGCTGACCCGTATCTTGTGGCGAGCAGCCGGTCCATGGGGGAAGGGGTGCCTCCCCTCTGAATGTAACCCAGTACTGTTTCCCTTGTTTCCAGCCCGGTCATCTCGTTGATCCTGTTGCTGAGGTATTGAGCCACACTTTTTTCATTGCCCGGATTCTTTACTCCTTCAGCAACAACAACTATTGAATATGGTTTATTGTCTTCAACCCTTTTTAAAAGATATTCTGCAACCTTTTCCTCCTTATAGGGGATCTCAGGGATCAGGATCACATCACCGCCTCCGGCGATGCCTGAATACAAGGCAATCCATCCTGCATTATGCCCCATCACTTCAATCAGCATAATCCTCTTATGTGAATTGGCAGTGGAATGAAGCCTGTCAATGGCTTCCGTGGCAATGTTCACAGCAGAATCAAATCCGAAAGTGATATCTGTACCCCAAACATCATTGTCGATGGTTTTGGGTATTCCAATAACATTTAGACCCTCCTGCGAAAGAAGATAAGCCGTTTTTAGTGTTCCGTTTCCTCCGATGCAAACCAGGCAGTCAAGCCCCATCTGCTCATAATGCTCTCTTATTAGAACAGGTTTTTTAATCTCATTCTTTTTGCCCGACCCTTTAAACGGCTTTTCCCGTGAAGTGCCCAGAATAGTACCGCCCAGTGTCAGAATTCCTGATAGATCGTGTTCTGTCAGTTCCCGGTAGTCTTTGGTTATCATTCCGGTAAAACCGTCACTTATGCCTATGAGTCTCATTCCGTACTTAACGATAGCTGTCTTTCCCACGCCTCGTATTGCTGCATTCAGGCCCGGACAGTCACCGCCGGCTGTAAGAATGCCAATCTTTTGCCTTGTTTGTATTTTTCCCATTCCTGGAGTATTAGGTTGTAATACAAATATAATTGTTTAACAATGAAGCGGAAAATAAAAATTTTCCGCTTCACTGCCTAGTTGGGCTATTCTGTTTGTTTGAACCATGTAAATGTGTAATTTTATGAAAACGACATTTCACATATCTCCGGGAAATGAAAAAGGAGCGGGCAAATATCAAGGATATCAAATCTGTTCTGACAGGCTATATAAATGATTCTCTGTCATTGCTTGAAAAGGGATCCATGCCTGATGAAAAGAGCGTTCACGATATCAGGGTACTGATGAAGAAAGCCAGAGCCACAATACGGCTGATAAGTTCACAGTTTGACAAAAAGTCGTATGAGAAGGAGTTTTTTACCTTCAGGGAATCAGGAAGGACTTTGCGTCTGTGGCGGGAGGCTTCCGTTCACAGAAAAACACTTAAAAGTTTCAGAAAAAGCCATACCTTACTCTTTAAATCCCTTGATAACAATGAAATCATCAGTCAGCTGATGAAGAAGCCTGACGTTCAGCCAGCTGTCTCACCTGAACACGATGAGAACATTACAAGGATATATGAGATTTTAAACAAAGCAAAATACCGGATACGTTTCCAGAGGATAATTCACCCTGAAATGACTGTTCTGCTAAGTGAGATAAATAAAACTTACCAGAGAGTATCAGATCTCTTTCTAAGGGCCAGAAATGATACCAAACCGTCAAATCTGCATGAGTTCAGGAAAAGACTAAAGGATTTTCTGTATCAGATATATTTTTTAAGGGCAGTGAAGCCGAATGTAATAAAGAGCCTTGAAAAGAAGATTGACCTGATGACACAGAACCTGGGAAAATACAACGACCTCGCTGTTCTGATAGATACACTTGGCTATAGTTACTCCTGGCAGAAAAATGATCCGGCACTCGATGAACTTGTCATTATTATAAGGCAGGCCCAGGATAGATATCTTTCAAAAATATGGCCCCAGGCTCACGCGATTTTTGGACCCGGCAAAACCCTTCCGGGTAATCTTGGAGTGCCGCCACCAGCTTACTGAAAATCTTAAACATTCCGGCCATTACTAAAACTTAAGCCCCTGTCAGTTCGTGATTGAATAACATTCAGGTTTTGGTTGAACAAGAGTAATTGTATTGTTAATCTAATAACAATAATTGCCATGATCTGATGATTACGGTTCTTTTTTTCATATTTTTTAAGTAATCTTGAATGACGGATTTTTTTTGAAATGCCTGGATCATTGGCCGGGATAACGGAGATTGCATTGCCACATGCGAAGAAGGGAAAAAACCCGGTCATTGATGATCCTCGCAGCAAGCTGCAGTGAATCGGATTAGCAAGCTCGGCTAGGCCAATTCGATCACTGGGATTAAGTGGTTCAGGCGAAATACTTTCAATATTAAAACAAGAAGAATTATCGTCAGGAAATGTTCGGATCAACATGAAATATTTAAACAGATAATTATGAAAAAGAAGTTATTATCGATTCTTGTGCTGTCAGTTATTTTTACAGTAACAGCCATGCCGTTTTATGGCTTGCAGAATAACAATCCTGTCGGGAAGTGGAAATTCAGTGCAACGGGTTCTCCGGATCCCTATTACAGTACAGGAACCATTGAAATATCATTTGCTGAAAACAAATATTCCGTAGCAATGATGTTTGCAGGGAGCAATTACAAAATCAGCGGTGAAAAAGTGAAATTTGAGAACAACACTCTTACATTTTCTGCCTATATTGAAGGAGAAGAAGTTGTATTGACAGGTAAGATGACTGGTCCTGAAAAAATGGATGGGAAGGCTGTCTATTCCCAGGGAGAGGTTAAGGTAGCTCTCGCAAAAGAACCTGCCGGTAAGTAACAAGATGTTTTATTCCGTGAAGAATCCTCACATATTGTTGTAATATCCTCGCTTTATGCCCTGAGGATCTCACATCACGTTATATTATTTTATCTTTACGCTCGTTTTCACTGCAGTCTGATGAGGTTAAAAACTGAGCGGGATACACGGGAAATAATCTGATCCGTTGAAGTGCCTGTTTGTTCAGAGAGTTGGGTAGTTAATGCTGGCATTAACCTGTGAAAAGAGTGTTGTTAATGACCGGAAGTTATTGCGGTCATGTAAATTGATCAATTATTTTATTATTTATGAGAAGAACGTTTTTTGTCTTTTTTCTGTCTGTTTCTTTTAGTATCGCTTCCGCCCAGGTGATTAACAGGGAACCCTTAAGCGAGCGCATTACAGGTTACAATATTGATGCCAGTCTGGATCCTGTAACAAAGACGGTTAATGGTACTATGAATGCTTTCTGGGTTAATAGATCAGCTGATATTGTGCCCGACATCCATATGCATCTTTACATGAATGCTTTCAGAAGCGAAGAGACAACATTCAGGAAGGAATCAGATGTTTTACCATTCCTGGGTGAATTATATCCCGGATGGATTGATATTCTCTCTTTCAGTGACAGAAAAGGAACAAACCTGCTCGACAGGATGGAGTATATAAGTCCCGATGACGGAAATCCTTACGACAAAACCGTAATAAGGGTTTCTCTTCCTGAACCAGCAAAACCCGGCGATACTGTTTTTGTGACCCTTAAATTTGAAACGAAGCTTCCAAAGGTGACATTCAGGACAGGATATAATGATGATTTCTTTTTTGTAGCCCAATGGTTCCCGAAATTTGGTGTTTATGAACCTGCCGGAATGAGATATGCAATAAAAGGTGCATGGAATTGCCACCAGTTTCATGCCAACTCCGAGTTCTATTCCAACCATAGCGTATACGAAGTGATTATAAGGTTGCCTTCGGAATATGTAATAGGAACCTGCGGCATGCTTATGTCGGAAACTGTTACAGGGGAAGGCATCAAAACTTCCGTTTACAGAGCTGAAGATATAGTTGATTTTGCCTGGACCGCCTGGCCGGGATTCACTGTTGTCAAGGATAAATGGGAACATGTGGATATTACACTGCTGATTCCACCAGAGCGTTCAGGCCAGGCTGAGAGACAGTTCAGGGCAGTTAAAAATGCTCTTGAGTATTTCAATAATAAAGTTGGGCCATATCCGTGGCCTCATCTGACGTTTGTTGACCCTCCACTGAAGGGAGCAGGAGCAGGGGGTATGGAGTATACCACAATGTTCACCACATCTTCTTTTTTTGCTGTCCCCGACTTTTTTTATATGCCTGAGCAGGTAACCGTCCATGAATTCGGCCATGCCTATTTCATGGGCATTCTGGCCACCAATGAGTTCGAAGAGCCCTGGCTCGATGAAGGTATCAATTCGTTCTTTGAACAGCGGATTATGGATCATTACTACGGACCGGGATTTGGGTATATTAACCATCCTGTTTTAAAGATATCAGCGAAAGAATTCCCAAGAAAAACCTACATAAATTCACCTGCAAGGCAAATTGCCAGCAACGGTGAATATTCATGGAATTATCCGCTCAGCTCCTATGGGATGATAAACTACAGTAAAGCCTCAGTCATTCTTCATACGCTGATGGGATTAACAGGGGAGGATACAATGGACGATATTTTCAGGGAATATTACAGAAAATGGGGTTTCAGGCATCCTTCCGGAAAAGATTTCACGGATGTGGTAAATGAAGTTGTGAGAAGAAATCATGGTGAGTCTCTCAGCCACGACATGAACAGGTTCTTTGAACAGACTGTATATGGAACGGGCATTTGTGATTATTCGGTTGCTGGCATAGAGAGCAAAAAAGAGCCTGGACAGCAGAGTAAGACTGATTCAATAGATATTGCAACAGCCTCCGGGACTGAAAGGGATACCCTTTATACATCAGTGGCCACTATCCAGAGAGAGGGGGAGATCATTCTGCCTGTTGACATACTCCTGCATTTTGATGATGGCAGTGAAATGACCGAAAAATGGAATGGGCAGGGAAGATATAAGGAATATATTTATACAGGTCCGGCCAGGATACTGTGGGTAAAAATTGATCCCCTTTCGAAAATAAGTATGGACATTAACCGCATCAACAATTCTGAAACGACCGAACCTGACCGGTTGCCTCTGCGGCGCCTGTTTCACAAGCTAACTTTATTTATTCAGGCTTATCTTGGTTTTATGTTATTATAAATTATTTTATGACATTGATTTTCAAGTCTCTGACTTCGGGATTTTACCGTTCCCTTAAAGTATGGAAAGCTGTTTTTATCATATGGCTCTTTTCATTCATTATTGTATCGATATACGTTCTTCAGGCTAAAAACACGGTTTTTGCCGGTTTTGGCAAGAGTATGATAACCAGTGAACTGCATGATTATTTCAAGCCGGCGGTTTTTTATGAGCTTGGAACGGGATTAAGGCATTCAATTATCTCTGGTTTAAAGGGATTTCCCCTGCTTTTTCTTGTTTTCTTCGCTTCAAATGCTTTCTTCACGTCAGGCCTGTTTTGTAACATCAGAAAAAAGACTGAAGTATTTTCAATTTCAGAATTTTTTAGGTCAGGCGCTGAAAAATTCTGGTCATATTTTGGTATTACATTTATTATAAGTATATTATTGATAATTCTCCTGGTAATTTATGTCCTTCTCACATCGATGGCTGCCAGCTTTGCCGACATCTCATCCGAGAAAACAGGATTCATTTTAATAATGTCAAGCCTGGCACTGTTTCTTTTATTGATGCCTGTAATTATTCTGGCAGCAGATTATTCAAGAGCATGGCAGGCTGCTACTTCAAAAAAGACACCCTTCAGGGCAGTGGCATTTGGCTTCAGAACTGTCTTTGGCAAATTCTGGTCATCCTACTTTATCATGATGGTATTGTTACTGGTACAGATTATTTTTACTGTCGCCGTTATTTACATAATTATCCATTTCCGTCCTTCCTCCGGCGCAGGAGTTTTTCTGCTGTTCATTATTGCCCAGTGTCTGGTTTATATACGACTGTTTATCAAAACGTGGAGATATGCAGGCATTACAGCCCTTATGGAGAAATTTGCCGAAAACGAGTATCCTTTTCTTTCATGATACCTGAATATTCAAAAGCATCTTTATCCTTTTTACGCAACTTTTTTATCTTAGTTTTGTTTAATAATACGTTAAACACATTTAAATAAAAATCATAAATCATGTTACAACAAAGAATAGTTAGGCTGTCGATGGCTTTTATACTGATTGCTTTCGTTTATTCCGGTGCCAATGCCCAGTTTGGAATTGACCTGGAAGCAGGTTATATAAGCACGGTATATAATGATGTGCGTATACCAGGCGATCAGGGTACGCTTTTTTCCCTTAACAAGGATCTGGAGGCGGAAGGGAAAGCTTTTTACAGGATTAGAATAAGTTACACTATAAACTCGCGGCATATTGTTTCAGGTCTCTTTGCCCCTCTGACGATCAGGTCTGACGGAAGTGTTTCAAAAGAGGTCAATTTTGCCGGCGAAGTATTCCCGGCAAACACCATAATGGATGCCGATTATAAGTTTAATTCCTACCGTCTTACATACCGGTACGATTTCATACAGAAGCCGAAACTCGATTTTGGAGCCGGACTTACAGGGAAGATAAGGGATGCAAGGATAGCCTTGAAATCACAGGGTTTAGCAGGAGAAAAAATAAATACCGGATTCGTTCCCTTAATAAATTTCAGGTTATTATGGAAACCATTTGACAAGCTCAACTTCCTTCTTGAAGGTGATGCTCTGGCAGCACCTCAGGGCAGGGCGGAAGATGTTCTTGCAGCGGTCACATACAAAATCTCCGACATTGTTACTATGAAAGCCGGATATCGGTTCCTTGAGGGAGGTGCGGATAATGATGAAGTTTATACCTTCTCAATGTTTAACTATGCCTCGGCCGGGCTGGTCTTTGAATTTTAATGACTGAATTTTTTAAAACTAAATTACAGACTTGTGAAATCACTTAAGAAAGGAGATATGGTTCCTGATTTCTCACTTAAAGATCAGAACGGGAACTTGTTCGATATTAGTGCCATCCGGGGCAAAAAGAAGATGGTTATTTTCTTTTATCCTGAAGACGGCAGCTATGGTTGTACCAGGGAAGCCTGCTATTTTCGCGATCTTCATGAGTCATTTGCTGAAACTGATGCCGTCATAATAGGGATAAGCGGACAATCGGTTGAAAGCCATAAGGCATTTGCCGAGCAGTTTAAGCTCAAATATCCCATCTTAAGTGATGAAGGAGACCGTATCAGAAAATTATTCGGGGTTCCCTCGCATTTTTTCGGGTTGATGCCGGGAAGGGTTACCTATGTAGCTGATAAAGATGGAAGGATAGCCCATATATTCAGTTCACAGACACAGGTTGAAAGGCACGTGGATGAAGCTCTTAAGATAGTCCTTCTTCTGAAGAAGATAGAAAACGGCCAGACCTGAAATGGTTGCATAAAAATTCTGTAACGGATATCAGAATCACATAGCCTGAGATTTTCCCTCTAAACTATACTACTCCGGCTTGTTTATATTGATGTCTGAGTCATTGTTCACTACGTATAAATACCCTTAGAAAAATAAGTTTTAAGCTTCTTATCTGTAAGATAATTTACAGATATTTTTGTTTTTGTTGATGGAGTGGGCTGAACTAAACTTTTTATTAGTCGATGAAAACTTATTATGATATGCTCATGGAGGACGTAAGGTTCAGAGATGGCCTGAAAGCTTGCATGAACTGCGGTGTATGTACCGCAATATGCCCGGCCGCCGAGTTCTACGATTATGATCCCAGAAAGATAGTCGATCTTGTTCAGAAGGGAGATGATGAAGAGATAGAGAAGCTGCTCAAATCTGAAACAATCTGGTATTGCGGTGAATGCATGTCATGTAAAACAAGATGCCCCAGAGGCAATACTCCTGCGCTCGTAGTTATGTCCCTGAGGACACTTTCACAGAAACTGGGTTTTTTTACGGAATCAGAAAAAGGGAGGCAGCAGTTTGCCATTAAAAGGACTGTCGGGGAAAATATCTTTAAATATGGTTACTGTGTGGCAACTTACGCTGTAAGCCCGGAAATGCACCGGGAACAAGGCCCGATATGGAAATATATACTCGAAAATACCCATGATGTTTATGAGCGTCTTGGAGGCAAGGTGGATGAACTGGGCGCCGGCCCTCTCAGGAAGATCCCTGAAGATGCAAAGGAAGAGCTGAAGAAAATATTTGATGTAACCGGCGGAACGGAATTATTCAATACTATAGAAGGGCATTCCAAAAGGAAAGCTGCTGAGATGGGCCTTCAGTTTTCGGGAGAAGGTCTTGATAACGAGTATTTTGTTGAAGTTTACACTGCGAACTCCGGTAAGCATACTATCTGAAAAGCAATGAAAATGAAAAATAACGGCAAGGCAAGAATATGGTCGGAATATCAGAAGGAAATCGCAGATGACCATTTTTTCTACGTAAGATCCTGTATAAGGCAAAGCTTTTTTCCCGGATCGGAACAGTTCTTCCTGAATTTTCTCAGGGAGGTCCTTGGGAAAGATGTTTATGAGAATCCCTCTCATACAACCTGTACTGGTATTGGCTATCATGCAGATATAGTTCCTTTTTCCACAATAATGACCGTCATAGCCCGTCATTTTGCCCTTATGAAGGAGTCGGGATACAAGAATATAGCTATATCGTGTGTCACTTCATTCGGAATTTATACTGAGATAATTGAAACATGGAAGCACTTCCCGGAGGAACTTGAAAAGACGAGGGAATATCTCTACAAAGCCACGGGAAGGGAATTTGATGTTCCGCAGAACATGGCTCATACAAGCGATATCATTTATAAGTTCAGCCAGGAAATAGCAGCCAGGGCAAAATATAAGCTTATTAATAAGAAAACCGGCGAACCTCTTAATGTTGTTGAGCACATAGGATGCCATTATTCCAAGATGTTCCCGAAATATGGAGTGGGAGGCGCTGAGTTTCCAAGGGTTCTGAGCGGAATGATTGAAGCATGGGGCGGCAATGTTATAGATTATCCTGAAAGGAGGCATTGTTGCGGATTCGGCTTCAGGCAGTATCTTGTTCAGGCTAACAGGGGCTATTCTCTGTCCAATACAGCCAAGAAATTCTCATCGATGAAGCCTTTTAAGCCTGATCTTGTCCTGACAAACTGTCCTGGATGCACAATGTTCATGGACAAGTGGCAATATACCATCAGAGAAATGGACGGAACCGTATATGGAGCCAACGGAGAATCAATTCCTGTCCTGACTTACGAAGAGCTGGCCGGGCTGGTCATGGGTTACGATCCGTGGGATCTTGGCCTTCAATATCATATGGTTCAGTCTGAACCCCTTTTACGAAAGATGGGTATCGACTATGATCCGACCGGAAAATTCAAAACAAGGGACGGCAGGCAGATGCCATTACCCAGAAACCTGATTAATGCTTGAATATGACAGGCGAGGTCGTGGTAATAGGAGGAGGAACCGCCGGTCTTGAGGCTGCCGGATGCCTGGCAAAAGAAGGGATCTCGGTTACTGTCGTGGAAAAGGAGAATGAAGTAGGGGGCCATCTGAAAAACTGGTATCACCTTTTCCCTGACCGCCGCGACAGCAGCCAGGTATTGGAATACCTGAAAAAAAAGGTGAAACATGATGGAATCAAAATACTTACTGGCAACCGCATTGTACAATTCGAAAAAAGAAGAGACAGGTTTTTTCTCGCAACAAATGAGGTTAATGAGATAAGGGCTGATGCTGTTGTGGTAGCAACGGGATTTGATCTTTTCAAAGCCGAGAGGAAGGAAGAGTATGGCTATGGTATTTATGATGATGTAATTACCTCCGCTGAACTTGAGGATATGTTCAGGAAGGGAAAAATATTAACAGCAACCGGCGCCAGGCCTTCAAGGATAGGATTCGTACATTGCGTAGGATCGCGCGATGAAAAAGTCGGCAATATTTACTGCTCGAAGCTTTGTTGTGTTACAGCAGTAAAGCAGGCAATGGAAACGAAAAAGCAT
The DNA here is from genome assembly GCA_034005245.1 of Bacteroidales bacterium. Lineage (GTDB taxonomy): Bacteria > Bacteroidota > Bacteroidia > Bacteroidales > VadinHA17 > LD21. The sequence goes on along the minus strand of JAVEVC010000018.1, from coordinate 36,041 downwards.
CTTCCCGACGCAAAAGTATTCTGCTTTTATATGGATATGCGTATGGGAGGAGCGCTTTATGAAGAACTGTACAGGGAATCGCAGGAAAAATACGGCATCACCTATATAAGGGGCAAGGTTTCGGAAGTTGGTAACTCCATAGAAAATACACTTATTGTTAAGGTTGAGGATACACTGTTAGGCCGGCCTCTTAAGATTGAGCTCGATGTGCTCGTGCTGATGGTTGGAATGGAAATGTCAAGGGGAGGTGCCGAAATCGCCGAAAAGGCAAAACTGAAAACAGGAGAGAACCGGTTCTTTGCACCGGCCGATCATCATTTCGGAAGCAACATAAGCAATATCAAGGGGGTATTCTTTGCAGGAACATGCACAGCGCCCATGAATATCACCGAAACCATCTCGCATGCAAGAGCAGCTGCTGCAGAGGCAGCAGATTATATCAATTCAGTAATCCGGTGATTATGGAACAGTTCGGATTTACCATATCAAAGCCAAGAGTAATAAATTATGACGCCAATGACAGGAAAGTGGCCGATTATATTCACAAACACGAGCCCAGTTTCAGCCTTTGTATCGAATGCGGCTGTTGTTCAGCTACCTGTACTACCGGCAGTTTTACGCATTTTAGCCTGAGAGAGCTGCAGATCCTTATCAGACGGGGAGAGAATGAAAAAGCAAGGAAGAACATCTCAAAATGCATGCTCTGCGGCAAGTGCATCCTTGTATGCCCGCGTGGCGTAAATACACGCAATGTTGTATTCCTGGCCCAGGAGGCTTTTAAGAAATTCCCCAGCGATGCAGTTTGATCCTTTTGTTATACCATTCAATATCGGTCTTTACTTCATATTAATCTATGCAGTAGCCCGAAGCGTAAGCTGGTTCATGGAGCTTTCCAGGCCGGATAAGCTAAGGCTGCAGAGAGGATTTTTTGGTAAGGCTTTTGGTCAAAGCCTGAAGGAGATCTTTCTTGAGAGCCTGATTCACAGAAAAATATTGAAAACTAACCCCAGGTTGGGTTATATGCACATGAGCCTCGCTTTCGGATGGTTCCTGCTCATCCTGTTTGGCACTATAGAAGCGGATATTTTCGGGGAGAAACACCTTAATCCGCCTCATAAAGCGATTTTTTTCAAATTCTTTAATCCGGAACATGGAAAAACGGGATTTGAATCCGCTTACGGCTTCATGATGGACTTTATATTGGCCTTTATTCTCTCAGGACTTCTTCTTGCGATCATAAAGAGGTTCACACCGCGGGTAGTAGGGATGAAAAAAACCACAAAGCTAAAGCTGACAGACAAAGTTGCACTTACTTCCCTCTGGTTGATATTCCCCAGCCGTCTTATAGCTGAAAGTCTTACCAGCGGAGCGTACGACAGCGGAAGTTTCCTCACTGGCTCACTTGGCAGTGTCCTTGCTTCCTTCCTGCCTGCAAAGGAGGCTGCATATCCTTTCTGGTGGCTCTATTCACTGTCGCTGGGTACTTTCTTCATACTCCTGCCGATAACCCGATATATGCATATCCCTACAGAATTGTTCCTGATCTTCATGAGAAATTCAGGGATAAGAACAGGTGATAAGCAGGGGGCATTCTCAGAAGTACAGACATTTTCATGCTCATCATGCGGAATATGCATCGATGCCTGTCAGATGAACTTTTCTGCTGGTATAAACAATATGCAATCAGCCTATCTTTTAAAAGCTATCCGCAATGATGATGATACTTTTGAAATTTCACATAACTGCCTGATGTGCGGCAGATGCGATCAGAGCTGTCCTGTCGGGATTGAACTCTCCCCGATAAGGATGATCCAGAGAAGGATGGCCGATACTAATGGAACAACAAGGAACGTATGGAATGGCTATTTCCGGACTGTTAAACCACATACATCCGGGAAGCATGTATCAGGCCCGGCATATGATTTTTTACCTGAAACAGATCCTGAACATGCCGACGTCCTGTACTTCGCAGGCTGCATGACCCATCTGACGCCTGCTGTCAGGAACTCGATGATAAAGATACTGAATGCTTCCGGACTGAAATGGTCATTTATAGACCGGGATGGAGGAGTTTGCTGCGGGAGGCCCCTTATGCTGGCCGGAAAGGACAGGGAAGCCAGGGAACTGATAAATAATAACTCAAGGATCATCTGGAAATCAGGTGCTCATACCCTCGTCACATCCTGTCCGATATGCTACAAGGTATTCAAAGAGAGCTATTATATAGATGCAAACGTGCAACACCACACCCAATTCATAAAAGATCTTATTGACAGGGGACTTGTCAAAATGAACTTTCTTCACCACAGGGTCGTATATCATACACCCTGCGAACTGGGAAGGAATTCCGGAGTATATGATGAACCCCGGGCTGTGCTGAAACATGTTGCCGATCTTGAGGCGACTGAATATGATGATGAAAAGGCTTATTGCTGCGGAGGAAGTCTGGGCAACATCAAGATCGGCCGGCCTGAAAGGCAAAAGATCGCGGTAGATGCAGCTTCGAAACTTACACTGAGCAACCCAGATTATCTTATAACATCATGCCCGTTATGCAAAAAGACATTTTCTGGCGCTACCGGCACAAAAGTAGCTGATATAGCTGAAATCGTGGCTGAAGCCATGGTGCTGCCCGTACATCCCAGGAAATCCACTAGACGTGTCCGTCCTGCAAAAGAACCTGTGCATAATCATGCAAATATCCTTTGAATCAGGAAGTCAGACAGATAAGCGAATAGTTAATAACTTTTTCAAATAATAAAAAACAATGGCACTTATTTTGACGTTGTTTTTTATGATTTTTATTATAATTGCATGAAGTTCGTCAATAATAATTTTAGTATAGGTTACAAATGAGGAAGTTATTTCTTGTTGCTGCAATATTTGCAGCATTATTTCTGTGGGCCTGCAACAGGAGTTCAGACAAGGATTCGGCAGAAGCATCAAACGTTATCCTTCATGAGCCTGATGGTACGTTTGTTTTAAAACTGGAGAAAGCTGCCTGTTACAGTGATGGTACCAATCCCTCGAGCAATACGGCAGAATGGAGGATAAAGATAGCTGAACCAGGGAGGTATAAAGTATGGCTGACAAGCGCCACAAGGGACACAACTGATTTGAACTATGCAAACACAGTGAAGATAAGTTTTCTTGATAATCAGCTTGAAGCCGATCCTGCCTGTGACAGGATAACGGGCAACTTAGACAATCTCAATTCACGTTATTTTCTTGCTGACTCTTATATGGGAACATTTTATTTTGCTGAATCCGGTGAATATTACATTCAGGTTGTAAGCGAGAAAGTAGTCCCATATGAAGCTATGAATCAAAACCAATCGGATGCTGAAACCAAGCTTATGTCGGTTAATCTGACTCCGATGACCCGTTAAGCGCTTGATTTTTCAATCCATTCTCTTGCATTGACAAATGCCTTTATCCAGGGTGTTATGTCATCTGATTTCCTTTTTCCAGGATAATAGCCGCATTGCCATGGGAAAACAGATCTCTCAAGATGAGGCATCATAATGAGATGGCGGCCATCAACAGAACAAAGAGCAGCAACATCGTAATCGGAACCATTGGGATTTGCAGGGTATGTTGATTTGCTGTATTTCATGGCTATCCTGTACCTGTTTTCCGGATAAGGGAGCCGAAATTTTCCTTCGCCATGCGCAACCCAGATGCCTAACTCCATGCCCGACATATTCCCGAGCATTACAGAGTTATTACTCATTATTTTTACTCCTGTAAAACATGATTCAAATTTACCTGATTCATTAAAAAGAAGTGAGGGCATTTCTTCATGATCAGGGTAAATGAGTCCGAGTTCTGCCATAAGCTGACATCCGTTGCATACGCCAAGGGAGAGGGTATCGGTCCTTTCATAGTATCTTTTGAGGGCATTTCCGGCAGTTTCATTATACCGGAAGGCTCCAGCCCAGCCTTTGGCCGATCCAAGGACATCAGAGTTGGAGAATCCGCCGACGAATACAATCATTTTAATATTGCTGAGGTCCTCCCTTCCGCTCATCAGATCAGTCATATGAACGTCTTTCACATCAAAACCCGCCAGCCACAGACAATAGGCCATCTCACGATCGCCGTTCACACCCTTCTCCCTTATTATTGCAGCATTAACGCCAGACCTTCTTTTCCTTTCGGGCGAAATACCCAGCGACTTGAACTTTCCTCTGAAATCGCCGAAGTTGAAATTCAGGGCATGGTCTTTATACCTTAGGTACCTCTCATAAGCAAGGTTTTCTCCGCATTGATGGCGGTCAAAAAGGTAGGAGGTGTAATACCATTTATCCCTTAAATGATCAATATCAAATTCAATTGTTTCTCCGTTACATGTAACGAAAACTGATCGTGTTACAATGGGATGACCTATTGACAGGTATGAAATTCCATGTTCCAGAAGAATCTCAGCAATTTCGTTTTCATCCTTTACCTGCACTATGATCCCGGGATTCTGGCTGAACAGCAACCTGACGATGTCTGTATCATTGAATCCATCGAGATTTACTGCTAATCCTCCTGATGTATTTGAGAAGCACATTTCAAGGAGTGTTGTTATCAATCCACCCGCTGAGATATCGTGTCCGGCAATAATCTTTCCCTTTATGATGAGATCCTGCACAGTGTTAAATACCTCAGTGAAATATGCCGGATCCCTGACAGTTGGGACCTCGTTACCGGGGCTGTTGAGTATCTGGCTTAAGATACTTCCTCCGGTTTTCAGATCATCCCTGCTCATATCTATGTAAAGGAGGCTCGTATATGGATCGTTGCTGACGACCGGTCCGGCAATCTTTTTTATATCACTTATTTCACCGGCAGCTGAGACGATTAATGTTCCCGGTGACAGAACTGATTGATCATCATATTCCTGTGTCATCGACAGGCTGTCTTTTCCGGTAGGGATGTTTATGCCAAGTTCGATGGCGAAATTGCTTGCAGCCCTTACGGCAGAATAGAGTCTGGCGTCTTCACCCTGGTTTTTACAGGGCCATATCCAGTTTGCTGAAAGGGAAACACTCCTGATACTGTCTTTGAGAGGAGCCCAGATGATGTTTGTAAGGGCTTCTGCAATTGAAAGAACTGAGCCTGCTTCCGGATCAACGAGACCAGCTACCGGAGCGTGGCCTACTGATATTGCCATGCCGGCTTTTCCCCTGTAATCGAGCGTTATTGCTCCCAGGTTATTCAGCGGGAGTTGAAGCGGTCCTGCACATTGCTGTTTTGCAAGCCTTCCTGTAACGGATCTGTCTACCTTGTTGGTCAGCCAGTCCTTGCATGCTACTTCCTCAATCTGCAATACCTGCTCAACATATTCCATGATCAGGTCCGCCGAATATTCTGATTTTCTGAATCTGAAATCTTCCGATTTGTCTATGATGGTTGTTCTGGGCGGATTTCCGAACAGGGAATCAAGACTCAGGTCAACAGGCTTTTCTCCCGTTATGCTGTTCTCAAAAACCAAATTATGGTCTCCTGTCACTTCTCCGATTATATAAAACGGAGCCCTTTCTCTTTCGGAAATTGCCTTCAGGGTATCAGCCATTGCCGGTTTCATTACCAGGCCCATTCGTTCCTGCGACTCGTTGCCTATTATTTCCCTTGCAGAAAGAGTCGGATCGCCAATTGGCAATTTGCTTATATCGATCCTGCCTCCTTCCGATTCAACAAGTTCCGAAAGACAATTCAAATGTCCTCCTGCCCCATGATCATGGATGGAAATCACGGGATTGTTTTCTGATTCGCATAGTGCCCTGATGGCGTTATATACTCTTTTCTGCATTTCAGGGTTTGCCCTCTGTATTGCATTCAGCTCAATTGCTCTGCCAAAGGCTCCGGTATCGGCCGATGAAACCGCACCTCCTCCCATTCCAATTCTGTAATTGTCACCACCCAGAAGAATTATCAGGTCGCCTTTTTCAGGAGAGTCTTTTTCACTGTCAGCTTTCTTGCCGGTTCCTATACCTCCTGCAAGCATAATGACTTTGTCGTAGCCGTATTTCTTCGGTCCCTCAAAGTGTTCAAAAGTAAGGACCGAACCACAGATAAGAGGTTGCCCGAATTTATTTCCAAAATCACTTGCCCCGTTGGAAGCTTTTATCAGTATATCTTCAGGATTCTGGTAAAGCCATTTTCTTTCCTTCGATACTTTTTCCCACTGGCGGCCTCCGTTAAGGCGGGGATAAGAAGTCATATAAACAGCAGTTCCTGCTATCGGCAAAGCACCTTTCCCTCCTGCAATACGGTCTCTTATTTCACCTCCCGTTCCGGTTGAAGCACCATTAAAAGGTTCGACCGTTGTCGGGAAATTGTGGGTTTCTGCTTTAAGTGAAAGTACTGACTCAAAAGTTTTCACTGCAAAAAAATCAGGCTTATCCTGGGTTGAGGGAGCAAACTGTTCAACTACTGGACCCTGGAGGAAGGCACAGTTATCTTTATATGCCGATACAACTTTGTTGCGGTTGAAATGAGTAGTATTTTTTATAAGCTGAAAAAGAGTCGATTCCATTTCAACTCCGTCAATGACAAATATACCGTTGAATATTTTGTGGCGGCAATGTTCCGAATTCACCTGGGAAAAGCCAAAAACCTCACTATCAGTAAGTTTTCTGCCAAGATAATCGGATAGCTCTTCGAGATATTTAATTTCATTGTCATTTAATGCCAGGCCCTCCTTCTCGTTGTAATCACGGATATCTTCAATATATACCACAGGCTCAGGTTCCCGGTCGGTATAAAAAACAGACTGATCAAGGTTCCTGTAAACCGATTGAAGCATCGGGTCATAGGCAGGAACATCGTTTATTACAGGAAAGAATTGCTCGATGCGCCTTATCCCTCTGATGCCCATGTTCTGGGTTATCTCAACAGCATTTGTACTCCAGGGAGTTACCATTTCTTTTCTTGGTCCGACAAATAAGCCTGTTATGTTTTTGTGGTCAGCACGTATGCTTCCATTGAAGAGCCATGAAAGTTTCTCAAGGTCTGTGGGTGACAGAATTGAAATTGTATCCGCAGCAAATATAATGCCCGGTTCAGCTTCAAAAAAAAGTATCATTATTAAAAATTATTACAGACAAAAGTCTTTTTTCCTCGTTATTGAATACTATGCATTCCTGCATAATCCATTTTAGTCCTCTTCTTCCTCCTCTCTTTCATACCGGGCAGCTCCTGCATATTTAGCCGGGTAGGGGACATTCCCTTTTGCCGCAAACCACAGTATCCTGTTCAGAAGGTCATCATTTCCTGAATCAATGCCTGAGAATTCGGGCAGCATGCTTTTTTTAGCATAATGAAGGGCTTTGCCGGAGAGAGATGCCATGGGCTTGTTCATTTCATCAAGAGGGATGTTGCTTTTAATGGCTCTGTAGATTGACAGATCAGGTTCAGAGGTGAAGCAATCCGACATTGGAAAGGCAATGGCATCCTGTATATTCATAGGGGGCAGGCCTAATATTTGTTCCATTGTCCTTACCATTGAAGGCTGGGTATAATAAGTATTTACGGTTTTCTTAAGCCTCGAATAGGGGCTGATCACGAGTGCCACAGTCCGGTATGCGGATACATGGTCCCATCCTCCCTGAGAATCATCTTCAACCACAAATATTACAGTATTCTTCCAGAAGCGGCTTTTTGTAAAAGCTTCCACTATGCTTCCCAGAGCCTGGTCGTTATCAGCCACCATTGCTCTCGGAGTCGGGTATCCGGGCCTTATTCCTGCAGTATGGTCATTGGGCAGGGCCACAATCATCAGTTCAGGAAGCTGATCCCCTTCAAGAGCCTCATAGCGATGAAGGTCTTTTATTAGTATGTCGGCGCGCATTGAATCAGTGAACACATGAGGGCCATATGAGGGATAATCAGGACAGAGTATTGGTTTAACTGGTTCGATTGTGGTCTCATTAACAAAATCGATCTTTTCACCCTTTTTATACTTATTGTATATATCTGTCCAGGTAAGTTTTTCACCCAAAACCGGATACGATGCTTCTCCATATATTTTTACCTTTTTGCCATGGCGTATTGCATTATCCCAAAGGAACCCAGTTGGAGCGTAAACGAGGGCATCAGTTTGTACATGAGGATAGCTTCTGAACCATGCCCGCATGTTTTTTTCAATATAATCCGTAACTATAGATGCATCTGTCCATTGATGGCCTTCGGCCGAGCATTTTCCGGACACATTGAAATTATCAAGCAGAAGAAACGATTCGGAAAGCTTATGGGTATTCGGGGTTATTTCAGCTCCGTAGGTGCATAGCACCGGATCTCCGTCACCCTGTGGCATATCACCCAGTATCTGATCATATGTCCGGTTTTCCTTTATTATATAAACCACATGCCTGAATAAAGATGGTTCTCCTATCCTCTCTGGTACTGGTTTGGGAGGGATGTTCATTCTTGGCTCCTCCCTTGCCTTAAGTGCCCTCGAGAGGTTATTGACTGCAATAACCGTATCGGTATATGCTTTCAGCAGTTCGTCATCGGGCACGGGGATTACCGATACCGAAGCAAGCATGCTGTGGGAGTTGTAAATAATGTTTTCTGTATTAGGATAATTTAGTCCTTCACGTGCGCCTATCGCTTCGAGGTTGGTTACATAAAGGTTACCTTTTTTTGAGATGCTTATCGAAGAAGGATAAGCTCCTGTGGGAATAAAACCGGCGATTTGGCTTTTGCCCTTGCCATTTACTGAAGAACCTTTCCCCGACAGCTTTATTACAGCAAGGGCATTATCCATTCCATTTGCCACAAACAGCAATCTGCCGTCGTTTGAAAGGCATAAACCGTTTGGGGAATCTCCGAAAAAGGGATTTGATTCAGGCAAAAGCCTAACGCTGATGGTTTCTGCAATATCATCAGTTTCTGTTGATATAGCCATAACGTTATCGCTGTTTGAATTGGTTACGTACACATATTTCCCGTTCCTGTCAGCAACGATATCATTTGGATGGAGACCCACAACAAGCTCCTTAATTATAGTTCCGTCTGAAGGATCAATTATTGTCACGCTTCCTTCCCGGGTTGCACCTCCGGCGTCTCTATTGTCAACTCTGGCCAGACCCCATGGTACGCCTGCAACATCCGGATCATTATCGTCCGGATGCCTTCCGGCCCAGTTTGTAACGTATAGCTTTCCTGCAGCCTTTGTCAAACCGTATGGGGCTACTCCCGGATTGGCAACCCATTTTATTTCGGCTGTTTCCAGGTCTTGTTTAATAACTCTGTTGTTACCATTGAGAACTACATACATATATACGTGAAGCTTCTCCCTTTCGATAAGTATCTCATTTGGCAATGCTGTTTCAGCAGGCGGTATAGCTCTGTACTCATAAAATTTGCCAAATTCAGCTTTTGTTCCATCCCATCTGGCGCTTGCCACAAAAGATCTTCCTTCTCTGGCCACAGCGCTCCAGAATACCAGCATGCCATCGGATCCTGTGTGCCATTTGATCCCTGAATAGGTGTTCATTCCGCCCCTGAGTTCTGGACTTTCATTATTCCTCAGCACAAATTTCACCTTATTATCAGCTGTGCTTATAAAAACTATGCTGAACCTTTCCTCGACTGCAAGCCATTTTTCATCAGGGGATAGTACCGCATCCATGGAGTGATTCTCGAGTGATGCATCGCCGAAAAAGATCTGGATTCCGGCTGGTCTGAGCAGCCTGTCATATGGAAGTGTTACCGGGAGGTTATCAGATGCGATCTGCGGTTTCGTGGTTACTTCCTGTGAATGTGCGCTAACACAGATATTGAGCAATAACAGAATAATCAATTTTCTCATAGCCAGTAGTATAAATTAATCTGATAAGTGGTCAGCTGTTTGTGCAATATAAGGATTTAGGGTTTTAATCGCCAAGAAAATACAGGAATAAAAAAAGACTGATTTCAGGATCAGTCTTTTTCTGGTTTAAAACGGCAGGTCGCTTAGTTCGTCATTATCCTGTGGGATATCTTCCAGGGTTACATCAGGCGAAACAGGCCGTTCAGTGGCCAGCCCCGATACTTTCTCGATTTTCCAGGCATCGAGGTTTGTAAAGTAATTGACTTTCCCGTCGCGTTCCCAGCGGTTGCCTTTAATGTTAAATGAGACCCTGACTTCTTCACTTAAGAATGACTCATTGATAAGATCACATTTATCCTGGACAAGCTGGAACTTAATATAATCTACGAATACTGCACCTCCCGCAGCATCTTTTTTTTCAATAACAAATTCTCTTTTACGGAACTTATCACTGACCTGGTTGACAGGAAAGATATCAACCACTTTCCCTGCAATCTCAAAAGCCATTTTATTCTGTTCTTACTTAACTATGTCAAGAAGTTCAACTTCAAATATCAATGTTGAGTATGGTTTAACCTGAGGCCCGGCTCCATTTGCTCCGTAAGCCAGGTTTTCCGGCAGGAACAACCTGAACTTTGAACCCACAGGCATGAGCTGAAGACCTTCGGTCCAACCAGGTATAACCTGAGCCAAAGGGAATTCTGCCGGCTCGTTTCTTTTTATAGAAGAATCGAATTCAGTACCATCAATGAGCGTTCCCGTGTAGTGAACTTTAACTTTGTCAGCTGCAGTAGGTTTCGGGCCTGTGCCCATTGTAATGACTTCATATTGAAGACCACTGGGAGTTTCTGTAACTCCTGCCTTTTCCTTGTTCTTTGCAAGGAAATCTTCATTTTCTTTTATGTGATCGAGATAATTCACCTTTTCCATTTCCTGTTGTTTTGCCATTTTTGCTTCTTCACGTTCTGATATAAATTGCATAATAAAACTTCTTGCTGTTTCATCCGACATGGCGGGATTGCCTTCTTGCCCGTCGATCATTGCTTTGGCAATAACCATAGGATTGAGATTTAAGCTATCACTTTTGAGAGCATTGTAATTTACAATCCCGAAGGCATAGGAAAGTGAATCTTCCCTGCTTTTTATCTTAATTCCTGAGACAGAACTTTTCGCACATGCTCCAAGAAACAAGGTAGCAATAACGACAGATACAATTAATCCCCTGATTTTCATTTTATGAATTTTTACTATTAAAATTAGGCCACAAAGATAATATTTTGACCTTATAAATAGTGGCAGTAAATATTTATTTTCAAATTTTAATAGCCCTTAAGATCTGCCGTTTCCCTGGCGGTCCTGGCAGCAGGCTTGTTTTGAAACCATTCTTTTCAAGTAACCTCCGAACGGAGCCCTTGACACTATATGTTACCAGAACGCCATTCCGGACTGTATGCTCCGATATCTTTCGAAAAACCTCCTCGCTCCATATCTCAGGTTGTTTATCCGGTCCGAAAGCATCAAAATAGATCAGGTCAAATTCTCCTTCCAATTCGTCAGTTATCAGATCCCCCTTAATTTTATGAAGTACAAAGTTATTAAGTATTCTCACAGGGGTGTTCCACAGACAAGAATTGATGAGATCGTAGATCTGTTTTCCTTCATCGGAAATTAAGTTCTTATAGTTTAGGGAATTAATGATGATTTCACTAAGAGGGAATTTCTCAATTGAAGTATAGATTATTTCCTTCTCGCCTGAAAGTGCATGAACAGCTGTAAGAAGAGCATTTAAGCCAGTACCGAATCCGGCTTCAAAGATCCTTGCGGGATTTGCCCCGGAGAATTTTAGCCCGCTATTGATAAAGATGAATTCCGATTCCCTTATTGCTCCATAAACTGAATGGTAATGCTCCTGAAGTTCATCTACATATAAAGTATCGGATCCATCTTCGGTTCTGACAATATTTATCATTTCAACGGACGGTTGCCAAGGAGTTCGTGATCATAAAGTACAGCCAGTGTTTTTGCATATTCATTTTCCAGTTCAATCAGCGTTTCCTCTGTCTTGAATGAGCTTTCAAGATATACAAAATAATCAATCAATGATATTTCCCCGGATGAAAGAGCCTTGTCAAGGAAGTTGTTTGCCATGCTTGAACCCATGAGGTTGCGTAACTCCCTGATACTCTCACGGATTGCGATCAGATGCTCAAATTCGCCGCGAACCTGTGTTCTGAGCCCGATCAGCCTGGCGTCTCTTGCAGCTGCATAATGGTCGGCCATGGCATTTGCAGACCTTACTTTTCCTGAATTGGCCCAGAGAGGGACTGTAATGCCAACTACTGGTCCTGCAAATGTTTCCCCGGGCAATATTTCCGACTGGTATCCGGCCTGAAATTCGGGAAGATTACCCATTCCTGATAATTTTGCTTCCCGGAGGCTTATCATATACTCCGATTCAGGAAGAAGGAAGGATGGATGGATCGCTTCTTTTTTGCTGAGTATCCCGCCAAGATCATGAATGGAATCAACACTATATTCTGTCGGTAGTAATATAATTGATCTGTTCCCGCACATATAAAGCAGTTTTTCCTTTAACAGGGTCATTTCAGTCTGAGTTCTGCTGATCTTCAGCGAAAGACCGGAGAGTTCATAGAGGATCTTGTTATAATCAAGAATTGTGGTTTCGCCTTTTTCCAGCATCATTTTCCACCCCGATTTCAATTTGTCATACAGCACTTTTCTGTCAGTGAGTATATCAAGTGTTTTCTGAGTTGTTGAGAGATCAATAAGCAGCAATTTAGCTTTAAGTAATATATTGAGCCTGGCAAGATCGAATTCCTGTTCTGCAAGTATTATTTTGTCCTTGCTTAATTTCTTCTGCGTAATGTACTTTGCAGGAAAGGAAAAAGACTGGTTTACTGACCATGTCTTTTTGATTGCCGTTCTGTCGTTTCTTTCAGGCATATAACCAAAGCTAGCGAAAGGGTCGGCCGGAGCAATACCTGTCAGGGCTTCTGCTTTTACAGCTTCCAGGAGTTTCCTGAAGGCTGCAAGCTCGGGATTATTCTCATCAACCAGTTTCAGGAACGGATCGGGTTCCTGACCCACAGTTCCCGGACTGAGTGTCATTAAGATCATTGCAAGTGCTAATAAGTTTTTCATAGTTCACTATTTGATAGTTCTACCTTTATTCTGTTGGTTATTTGACACTGGTTTTGGTACAGGACTTCTCCCGCGGTTCTTCTGAAGGATCATATAGACTGCGGGAATAATAATCAGATTAAGAAGGGTTGAGCTCAGGAGGCCTCCAAGGATGACTATCGCCATCGGGCTCTGAATCTCATTTCCGGGTTTATCACCTCCTGCAGCCAGAGGAATAAGGGCAAGGGCCGCCGTGAATGCTGTCATCAGTATCGGATTCAGCCTGTCGACTGATCCTGAAATGATTCGTTCCTTAAGGGGCACATCATCGGATTGGGATTTGATGTACCTGCTTATCAGGAGGATTCCGTTACGGGTGGCAATACCGAAAAGGGTAATAAATCCTATTATCGAGGGGATGCTTATTACATCGGATGACAGCTTTATGGCGAACGCACCTCCTATAAGCGCCAGTGGGAGGTTCAGGAGGATGATCAATGCTAGCGTCCTGTCGCGGAATTCCTGATAAAGTATAAGGAAAATTATCATTATTGCCATGATTGAAGCAAATACAAGGTGCAGTGTGGCAGTTTTTGCACTTTCGAACTGCCCGCTGTATTCAATGCTGTAATTTTCAGGCAAGGCAATTGTTTCGTTGATCCTTTTCCTGATATTTTTTATTACTGTTCCCATGTCACTTCCTGTAGTGTTCACTGAAATCACGATCTTCCTTCTTACATTTTCCCGGTTTATGGCATCAGGACCTGATGACGATTCCACATCTGCAACCGCAGAAAGAGGTATCATTATGCCATTATGTGAATCAATCATTGCTGACTTAATACCTGCCATGGTCCCTCTCGCTTCATTGTTATAGCGTAAAATCAGGGGGAAACGTTTTTCATTTTCATAAACATCAGAGACCTTTTTGCCGTTAAAGGCATTGGAAATAAATGAGCTGAATTCACCTGAAGTGATCCCGTGCCTTGCAAGCATCTCTCTCCTGGGCTTTATTTTGATCTGAGGAGTTTCCATCAGTTGCTCTACATTGAGATCCCCGATTCCTTCAATATCATCTATGCTGGCTTTTATCTCACCCGCAATCCTGAAGAGTGTGTTCAGATCATCACCGAACACCTTGATCGCAATATTTGCCCTTGTTCCTGAAAGCATATTGTCAATGCGGTGCGTAACAGGCTGTCCGACTTCAATATTTGTTCCGGGCAAACCTTTCAGCCGGTTCCTTACATCCTTAAGAAATTCTTCCCTGCTCCGTTCTTTAAGTACAAAAGGAACATCGAGTTCTGAAAAATTTTCACCGAAGGAATGCTCTGCCAGCTCAGCACGGCCGGTTTTCCGTGAAACAGCCATGACCTCCGGGATCTGAAGCAGAGTGTTTTCGGCTTTTCGGCCGATACTGGCAGATTCATCAAGTGAAATGCCGGGCATGGTTCCAATGTTGATAGTCAATGAGCCTTCATTAAAAGCCGGCAGAAAAGCCGATCCTGAGGTTGAAATAAATATTGCTGCCATGATAAGCAGGACGCCTGTTGTTCCCAGAATCAATGAGTTTTTGTCAAGCGTGTAGCCCAGGATTCTCCTGTAAATGCTACCCAGTTTTCTTTCAGTCCATGTTCCGCCGGCAGCCCTGATAAGTTTCTTTTCATCATCAAGGAGATAACTGCACAGGACAGGTGTGATTGTTACTGCGATGATAAGCGAAGAAAGCAGGGAGATAATAAATGTTATGCCCAGCGGTTTAAGCATCCTTCCCTCAAAGCCCTCAAGAAAAAAAAGTGGCATAAATGTTATAATGATTATTACTGTGGCATTGAGGATTGAGGATCTCATTTCAGCAGATGCTTCGAATATTACCGTGTTTGTTTCTTCCTTTTCTTCAGGTAATTTCTTGACATTCATCCTGAGGCGCTTGTAAATGTTTTCAACATAAATAACAGCATCATCAACCAGCGATCCTATAGCGATGGCCATTCCTCCCAGGCTCATGGTGTTGATAGTATAACCCAACGCTTTCATTGTTACAATAGTAACAATAAGTGAAAGCGGTATTGCCAGCAGTGAAATAAGCGTGGTACGGGAATTAAGAAGGAAAAAGAATAAGACTATTATGACAAAGAATCCACCCTCAATAAGAGCTTTGAGAACATTGTTGACGGAGATTTTAATGAAGGAGGCCTGGTTATAAATATCGGTGTGAAAATTTATGAGCGGGCCTGCGTTTTTTCTTATTTCTTCAACGGCTTCATTTATTCTGCCTGTCAGTTTCACTGTATTTGCATCGGGCTGTTTTGTTATTGTAATAAGCACAGCATCCCTTCCCATGTATGAGCCTGTCCCAATGCGCGGTGCATTGCCAATAACGACCTCAGTCACATCTTTTATCCTGACCGGATTTCCGCTGACCATCCTGACAAGGGTGCCTTCTATTTCTGAAAGCTCGTTCGTCCTGCCCATTCCCCTGATGATATATTTGCTGCCGTACTCACTGATAAAACCTCCAGATGAATTGTTATTCATGTTTTCACATGCCATAGCAAGATCTTTGAAGCTTACTCCTGTAAAATTCATTTTCAGAGGATCGGCAAGTATCTGGTATTCCTTTTTTTCTCCTCCTATAGCAGTTACCTGGGCAATACCGGGAACAGACTGAAGCCTGGGGATCATGGTCCAGTCAGCAAATGTTCTTAAATCCATCTGGCTCAGGCTGTCAGACTCAATAGCCATTATCATTATCTCACCGAGGAGAGAGGTTTGAGGTGCTATCACTGGCTGATCAACACCCATGGGCAGCAACTCCCTCGCCTGGAAAAGCCTTTCCGTTATTGTTTGACGGGCCTGGTATATATCAGTTCCCCATTCAAATTCTACCCATACTATTGAAAAGCCCATCGTGGAATTTGACCTGACCCGTCTGATGCCGGTTGATCCATTGACTATCGTTTCAATCGGGAAAGAGACAAGCTTTTCCACCTCTTCAGGTGCCATACCACTTGCCTCAGTCATTATTGCTACTGTTGGAGCTGTTAATTCAGGGAAAATATCAATATCAAACCTCCTGATAATGAATATTCCCACGATCATGATCACGGCTGTTCCCGTAAGAATCATGAACCTGTTCCGGAGTGCGAAAGCAGTTATCCTGTCAAGCATGGTCCCTGTAAATTAATGGTTATGAACATGTGCGTGAGGAGTGCTTTTTATCTGAGCCAGCTTAATGTTGTAAGTGCCTGTTGCCACAATAATTTCGTCCTCTTCCAGACCTTTGACAACTTCGGTGAATTCGCCGTCGGTGTTCCCGGTAATGATGTATCTTTTAATGAAACCGTGATCTGGGTCCTCAACAAATACATAGTGATTACCATATTCTTCCATCAGGGAGCTGTTAGGTACTGCCAGGATGCCGGGTTCTGGTTTCCCGATAAGCAGAACATCAGCAAAAGAACCTTCAATTAGTTCCGGGTCATTATCAATTCTGAAGTAAATGGGCAAATAAAATGATTCATTCCCGGTACTACTTCCTGATGATGGCAAACGCCTGCCGTTCATTTCAGAAGTCCTGAACAATTTTTGGCTGTACCCCGTCCTGAAATTGGCACTCTCAATTGACGGCAGCATTTTAGCATGTTCGGGTGGTAAATCTGCATGTAGCACCAGATTTTTTTCTGACAGTATTGATGCAAGGGGCTGGCCTGTCGTTACCATTTGTCCTTCCGTTACAAATAACTCCCTGATATGTCCGCTTGCCGGTGAATGAATTCTGTTTCCGGAGCTGCCAAAGGAGCTGTTCAGGTTATTATATTCATTCAGGAATTTTTCGTATTCATTTTTTACTTCTAGGTAATGTTCCCGGGTTATCACTTTTTCATTGATAAGCGATTGTGCTCTTTCATAATTTGCGCGGGATTTTTCAAGATCTGCTTTTAACTGGATCATTCTCAGGTCGGTATTACCATCTGCCAGTTGTTCCCCTGAAAGATCGAAAAGCACCTGCGATCTCTGGACCGCCACCCCGGGAAAGAGGGAACGACCTCCGAACCTGACAATTCCGGAAGACCTGGCGACTACCGTTACTATATCTTTGCTGTCGGCCATGATCCTTCCGCCGGTATGTATTGTGAAAGCAAAGTCTTGTTTTTTGAGCTTTATTACAGAATGCTCAATTTCATTTTCATGAGCGTGATCATTGGTCTCTCCGGCTTCATGAACAGACGCAGCATCATGATTTACAACACGATTGCAGCTTATTGACAACAGAGGAACCGTTACCAGCAGGAAATGCAGTATATTTTTCATTACGGGATGTGTTAAAAGTTAGTATCAGATGACCATCGATATGATCATCCATCAAATAAAAAAAGGAAACCTTGAAAAATATTTCAGCTCAAGGGTGGGGCTCTCAGGGAAGAAGTTCCCTGGTAAGGCTCAGCGATAAAGGAAGGTGCATCAGGAATAATGAATCGTACAGTTATTACTGACAGATCATGTAGAAAAGCCGGGACTGATTCCTTAATAAGGTTGTCGCTGGCAAAATGATGAAAAAGGAGCGAATCATAGTGGCAGGCTTCAGTGCCGGCCGGTGTGGTTTCAAATTTTAATGAATCATCTGAGGATTCTCCGCGATGATCTTCAGTATGAATAAGATTATGGCATGTGCCATGGTCTGTGTAATGATGATTGTGAGGGATTGTGCTGTGCGCAAAAATCACCGCCCATGATATCAGAAGAATGTGAGCTTTTATTTTGACGGCCCTGATCAATACTTCAAATCTTAATCATAATTCGTTCAATCCGGTTGATATGTAAATATAAACCAATATTCAATGAATTTGTTTATCCTGGTTCCTAATATAAGAAATTAACGTGATTTGCTGGTTTTATTGCAACCTGACCTATTAAGCTAATAACAGCATATCGGTTATGATCACCAGTTTGAATCATACCATGACCTGACATCGGTTGCAACCATGCCCGCCCTTCTTGCTGCTTCAAGACCAAGTTCCCCATCCTCAAATACTTCAATGTACTGCGGTTCAATCTTCATCATTTCCGCACAGCGCAGAAAAGTTTCAGGATGCGGTTTGAAATTATCGACATCATTGGCAGTAATAATGATCTCAAAATAACTTCTGAGCCCTGTGATTTCCAGGGTACGTTCAACGGCATCCCTGTGTCCTCCCGTGCCGACAGCCATTGGCAGGATAGTATGATATCTCCTTACTATGCTGGTTACGGGTGCTATTGGCTTAATAAGATGTTGCAGCCTGTAAAATTCAATAAGTTTTTCCCCGATTATCTGTTCTGCTGTCACCCCACCGTTCAGGCCGTACTTTCTGATGATCTCATCTGCTATAATCCATCCGGGGCTGCCTGTATGGTTTCTCAGGAATTCATTATCCATCTCTGCGCCGAACTTCCGGCAGGCTTTCTTCCAGGCCCTGAAATGATAGGGCATAGTGTCGGCAAGAGTTCCGTCGAGATCGAAAATGAGGCCTTTTATATCCGGTTTTATTTCGTACTCCATCTTCAGAATTTAAGCCGCAAAGTTATTAAAATAAACATATCTGATCAGGTAATTATTATTGCCGGCGCTGAATTATTTCAGATTCGATGTGTGAGATATTCAAGCCCGGGCAACTCAATAACCAATGGTCATGTTTATTGAGATTTACACTGGGTGAGTATTTCGTAAAGGATAGTGTTCCGCTTGTCGAATCCTTTGAAGAATTCATCAAGGTAGCTGAGAGACTGTTTTTTTGCCTTGGCATCGAGGTATGGAAAATCGTTGATGATACTGAAGAATTCCTCTTTTCTGTCGGAAAACTCCCCGAGTGCAGATAAATATTCCTGTTCAGTTCTGCAAAATCCCATATAATAACGCTCACGGACTGATTTTACCGGCACTGATTCATGCGGAACAGCATAACTGGCATACACGAATCCTGAATAATCAAAATCAAACGGAACAACGATTCCCAGGGTTTCAGTTCCGGGTTCTTTCGCTGTCATTATTATGATATTATGTAAATTCGAAACCGACCAGTCCGTGTTGCCTATCATGTAGTTAAAGATAGAGCATCTGTCCATGTTTTGCCTGTTGATATATTTTCTTGATGGATTTGCAATGTCCACCGTTACGGTTCCAGTCCTTTTTTCAAGGAGTTGTACAGGTTCGATCGCAAAGCCGTACTGTCTGATCGGCTTGCTTTCCCTGGCTGTATTTATATAATTGATCCTTATGAGCCTGACCCTGAAACTGTTTTCAGTAAGTACGTTATATAACCTGTAAGCCAGGTATTCCTTGAGAATATAATCTTCCATCCCCAACCTGCAATGTGTTACGATTTTCAATTTGTCAATTCCTGCAAATTCTCCTCCCGGGGAATTCTTCATTGTGAAATTCAGAAGCAGGGGTGGAAAATCGCAGTAACTGCGTCGCATTTCACCTCTTGCCCTTACCTTAATGTTTTTTGATACTGAATCCTTGTCGCCGGGATAATATGTAAGAACTGCATCAAGGTATTCCTGGTCAGGTTTCTTCTTTCTGTAGTATGAAATATCGAATTTAAGCGTTATTTCCAGAAGATCATCGCTATCGAAGAGGGAAGGAGTAACAGTCGTGCTATCCACAATAGCAAAGGGTACATATGCAGAATCAATCTGGCCCTTTGCAGGCAGGCTAAACAAGCCGCATAAAATCAAAATGATGTATTTGGTTATTTTCATTGTGATTTCAATAGAGGCCGGTTCCGGATGACCTGATTTTGATTACCGGTTTTTGAGTAACTTCCTTACCTGTTTGTAAACATTATCGGCAGTGAAGCCAAATTTCTCATCAAGTACCTTATAAGGAGCGGAGTAACCGAATGTGGTTACTCCCCATATCATGCCCTCTGGGCCGGTCAGACCCTGCAGAGTTACAGGAAGGCCGGCGGTCAATCCAAAGACAGGAATATCAGGGGGGATAATCGATTTCCTGTAATCTTCAGGCTGATTTCTGAAAAGGCCTTCGGAAGGAGCGGATACTATCCGTGTCTTTATGTTATCCCGGTTAAGCAGGACAGAGCCTTCAACGAGTGTTGCAACCTCTGAACCGCTGGCGACAAGAATAACATCAGGCATTCCTTTGCAATCCTGTACCACATATGCGCCCTTTTCGGCATTAAGAGCATCAGTATATCTGCTGTTGCTTTCAGAAGGCAGGTCCTTTATATTCTGACGTGACAGGACCAGGGCTGTAGGTGTTTCACTGTTCTTAAGGGCCAGTTCCCATGCAACTGTAGTCTCGGCTGAATCAGCAGGCCTTAGTACAAGCATGCTGTTAAGGCCTTTATGGTTTTTAAGATGCTCGAGAAGGCGAATCTGGGCTTCCTGTTCAACCGGCTGATGTGTTGGGCCGTCTTCACCAACCCTGAAGGCATCGTGTGTCCATATGTATTTAACTGGCAAACCCATAAGGCATGCAAGGCGAACGGCAGGCTTCATATAGTCAGAAAAAACAAAGAATGTACCACAGACAGGAACAACTCCTCCATGAAGGGCTATCCCATTCATAACGGCTGCCATTGTCAGTTCTGATACGCCTGCGTGCAGGAAGGCACCTGAAAAATTGCCGTTTGTAAAAGGTTTAGTATTTTTAAGGAAACCATCAGTCTTATCGGAATTAGCCAGATCAGCTGAAGCAACAATCATATTCTCTATGTTATTCGCAAACAGACCCAGGAGAGTTGCTGATGCTGCCCTTGTTGCCTGTCCTTCCTTATGCTGTACACCGTCAAAATCAATAACAGGCAATTCCCCGGAATAAAAACTCTCGATTTTTCTGTTCAGCTCACTGTTCTGTTTTGCCCAGGCTGTTTTCTTATTTTTCCATTCTTCAGCTTTTTTATGCTTTTCATCAAGGACTTTGGAGTAGTATTGCCTGACATCTTCAAATACGGGAAATGGATTATTGATTTCGCCGCCAAGATTGGCAAGGGATTTCTCGTATGAGCCTCCTGCCTCACTTACAGGCATACCATGAGTTGAGGTTTTTCCTTCGAAGCTTTTGCCGTCATTGTCGACAAGACCCTTGCCCATTATGGTTTTCCCAATTATCAATACGGGCTTTTCCTTTTCATTGACTGCTTTCCTGAGGGCGTCTCGTATCTGGTTGTGGTCATTGCCGTCTATTTCAGTAACTTTCCAGCCCCAGGCCCGGTATTTAGCAGCCGTATCTTCGCGAGTTACAGCCTTTGTTTCTGTAGAGAGCTGAATATCATTTGAATCATAGAACATGATCAGGTTTTTCAATCCAAGAAACCCGGCAAGCCGTCCTGCCCCCTGAGATATTTCTTCCTGGATTCCTCCATCAGAAATGAAGGTAAAGGTCTTATGTTCAAAGAGCTCCCCGAACCTTGCTGCCAGGAATCGTTCGGCTATAGCCGATCCCACTGCCATCGTATGGCCCTGTCCCAAAGGTCCGGATGTATTCTCAATACCCCGGTCGACATCAAGTTCAGGGTGTCCGGGAGTCGGGCTTCCCCATTGCCGGAAGTATTTAAGATCATCTATTGTGAAATGGCCCGTCAGTGTAAGCACCGAATAGAGCATTGGCGACATGTGGCCGGGATCAAGAAAGAACCTGTCGCGGTTTATCCAATGAGGATCTCTAGGATCAAAATTGAGGAACTCGGAAAAAAGAATATGGATAAAGTCTGCTCCGCCCATAGCACCTCCGGGATGCCCGGATCTTGCTTTTTCCACCATCGACATTGAAAGTATCCGGATGTTGTCGGCAGCCCTTTTGCCTGTTGGATTGTTCATGAAAATAAAATATTAGCCGTTTCATTTCTGACGGAAACAAAAATAGGATAAAATAATGGTTGAAAAAAGCAGAAAACTCCTGAAGGCATTTAAAGGTACTTCCTATCCTCTTCAGGAACATCAAAGTACTTGTTGTACTTTAAAGCATCGGGACCGATCTTTTCGATGGTTTGTCCGCTGATCTTGTAAGTGCATTTTTCACCTGCGATATCGGAAAAGTAGATATCGAACTCTTTCCCGCTTTCATCAATCATTATTATCCTTACAAGATGGTCGTATTTAAGGCTGTTCAGATGAGAATGACAGATAGGGCAGTTTATCAGATACTCTTCACCTTCCTCCATCAGAAACGACGGATGTGTTGTTACCGTGTAGTTGCCAAGCTCGGGATTAAGGAATATCAGCCCTTTTTCTGAGCTGTTGATCTTACTGGCTGAGAGGACTATAGACGTTTTTACATTCAAATGTCCCCTGCATGCCTTGCATAAATACTGGATAGCCATAATTACTTACTTTAAGTTAATCAGGTTAATTAATTTGTCAGCCTCTTTCTTTACAAGGTATGAAATTTTTTCACCAAAGTCAATATGTTCGGGCTGAATGCCCAAAATAAAGACAGGCATAGGAAAGAAATCGGCCAGGCGGGCTACTGAGATATTGTGGGTGTTAAATGTCAGATCCATTACTTTGTTCAGAGGCAGCAATCTTGATTTACCCGGTTCCGTTTTCATATCCATGCAGTCAATAATGACAAGAATATCAGGTTTCAGGCTGTTTATCCTGCCGATGTAGTTTTCAATACTCACCTCTGCAGCCAGGGAGCTTACATAATCGTTGTTTTTAATCTTTCTGCTTATATAAACTCCTACTCCGTCGTCACTTTTGAGGACATTGCCAATTCCAACGTACAGGATCTTGCTGTCCCTTAGTGCCCTGAGTTCGCCTATTGTTTCAGGTTCCTTTGTTAACATACTTTATCAGAACATTGTGAAGACAATTTGGACAGATTATATTGAACATATCCTTTCTCTGCAGCGAATCCCGGATCTCGATGTCAGTATCCTGTACTTCAGCAAGTTTAAGTTTCTGGTTAAGCATGTTGAGGTTCAGGATTGAAGCAAAAGCCTTTGGTCCAAGTTTCCTGTGCATATAAAAGAGATGCTCCCTGGTAGTTATCACTGCACCGCAGTTTTCGCATATGAGCAGTTCCTTTTTCTGGTATTCAATGCTTTTCTGCCTGTCGAATACTGCAATATCATAAATTTTATCAGACAGTTTGACTCCTTTTCCGGTTATGCAGTGATCCTGGCACTGACCGCAAAATATGCATTTACCATAATCTCTTTTAATAATCCTTATTCCCTTGTCCTTTTCATCGGTAAATGTAATAGCCCCTGGAGGACATACGTTTGCACAGGTTTCACAGCCAACGCAGTTAGCATCATCCACAACAGGCTTGCCTCTGAATTTTTCGAAAGGCATATGGGGCACAGCCGGAAACCTTGAAGTGTAGGCTGGTGTAAATAGTGAAACAACGGCCTCTTTAAGTTCTCTTATCTTTGGATACTTCATTTTGCAGCCTCCTTATAGTCATCTTTTACAGTACGCCTGTCAAGACCGGCTCCAAAATGATAAGATCCTCTTATCAGTGCATGGGCAGACACCGTAGCTGTGAAAAAGAGGATTGGGATGGCAAAAATAGCTTTAAAGCCGGCATCATTGAATCCGAAATATATCAGCACTCCAGCGAGGATACTGCAACACCCCAGTGTGACGCATTTTGTTGCCGACTGCAGCCTGTTATAAACATCCGGAAGTCTTATCAGACCGATGCATCCAAAGATGTTGAACAGGACTCCAATACAAATCAGGATCAAGGTAACCATATTATTCATTCAGTTTTTTCCCGGTTAAATACTTAGCCAGTGTGAGTGTTCCGATGAAACTCAGAATTATCCATGCAATGCCTATATCGAGAATAAACGATTTTTCGGTCAGGATTGAAATAATAGCACAGATACCCACAACCAGAATGCCGAAGATATCAATACCTACCATCCTGTCGGGGATGGTAGGACCGCGTATTATCCTGTAAAGGCACGGTGCGGTCAAAGAGATCTGTATAAAAAGCAATATTGACAGCAGGTCATTCATTCCGCAAATCTTTTTATGTATTTTTCAAACTTTCCTGTAATCCTTCGGGTGTAAACTTCAGGATCTTCAGAACTCACATAAATCCAGTGAACATAGAGGGAATCATCAATAATGTCAACAGTTATTGTGCCGGGAGTCATTGTAATAGAGTTGGCAAGCATTGTTTTGGCGAAACCCGACCTGAGCGTGGTTTTTATCTTGACAATACCGGGTCTTATAGGCATGGCAGGATGAAGGACCCGGTAGGCAACATCAAAATTAGCCTTGATACATTCGATTATAAAAATGAAAAGATATACCAGAAACCATAAATATCTTGCAGGCTGCAGGAATTTGCCTAAATTCTTAAAATACCTTCCGGCAAATAGCAATGAAGTTATCACTGCTGCTGCGGATCCAACTGCAAGGTTGGACAAGGTGAATCTGAAGGTTATTAGTAACCAGAAAATCAATGCCAATATAAATACTGCAATATATCTCATTTTAGACTCCTGTTAGCTGAAATAAATATTTTGTGGGATCGGTCAGAATATCCGTCACAGGTGAAAGGATAATCTCCCTAACTCCCGGCAGCGCAAGCAAGCTCAGAAGAAGGCATAGTATACTCAAGACAGCCATGCTGAATATCATAGGGAAAGGTACCTCTTTTATGGTTTTGGATTCTTTCTTCTGGTTTCCGGGTATGTTGTAAAATGCATACCGCTGGAACTTCATAAAGGAAGCCAGTGTTATTATGCTAACAATAGCAGCCAGTACGGCGAGCAAATAGAAACGGGCCATTATGGCTGCAACGATTATTATGAGCTTGCTGAAAAATCCGTTAAAGGGAGGAATCCCGGAAATTGAAAGAGATGCAATGAGTGAGGTTGCAGACGTTGCAGGCATAGTTTCAGAAAGTCCTCCCATATCATGAAGATCGCGTGTTCCTGTTGAATACTCTATTGCCCCTGCGTCAAGGAAAAGAAGCCCTTTAAACACAGCATGGTTAATGAGATGGAAAATTCCGCCGTAAATAGCCAGGGCTGCTACTTCCTGCCGCATATTTCTTGCCATGAGTATCATCCCGATACCAACAGATACTACAACATATCCCATCTGGCTTATGCTGTGGTATGCCAGCAAGCGTTTAAGGTCCCATTGACCTATAGCCAGGAACACGCCTATGACCATCGACAGGGTTCCAAGCGTCGTTATCAGGATAGCTATTTCTTCGCTGATTATGAACATATTAAAGAAGAGCCGGATTATCACATATATCCCGGCTGCTTTTATCAGAACCCCTGAAAGCATTGCTGAAATAGGTGAGGGAGCTGATGAATGAGCATCAGGAAGCCAGGCATGAAATGGTATTACCGCCGCCTTAAGGCCGAAACCGCTAAGCAGTAAGATCTGAACCAGCAGATAATAAGATCTGTCATAACCTGAAAGGAAAACTGACCTGATGTCGGCAATGTTAAGGGTCTTTGTTTTCCAGTAAATCAAAGCGATACCAAAAAGGATGAGGAATGAGGCAAGAACCCCAAGTACCTGGTATTTGAATGTTGCCTCCAGTTCTTCCTTCTCCACACCAAATGCAACAAGTGCATATGAGGATATCGCGGAAATCTCAAGGAAAACGAAAATATTGAATAAATCACCGCTTAGAACCACCCCGTTCATCCCGCCAACCATGAGGCAAAAAAGAGCGTAGAAATAATTTTCGGAAGTATATCTGCTTATATATGATATTGAATAAATTACAGAAAGGAATCCTATCATGTTAATGATACACAGAATTATTCCTGAAAAGGGATCAAGGACCATATAAATGGCAACAGGTATGCTGTTGACAGGTGCCCATCCTCCAACCCTGTATATTTCTGTGTCGCTGCCGGAAACAGCCAGTCTGGCTATGCTGAGAACAAGGAGAAAGAGCAGTGTCAGGGATGCAAGAATTTTTCCCGGGTGCTTCAGAACCTTTCCCAGGATCATGATAAGAAATGCTCCGGCAAGAGGCATTATGACAAATAATGGTATGACAGGATTCATTTATTAACCTCTTAAGTTTTTTATCTCTCTGATGTCGAATGTTCCATATTTCCGGTAAATCCGTATAATAACCGCCATGAGCATCGCTGTTGTGGCAAGGCCTATAACTATTGCTGTCAACACCATAGCCTGTGGCAGGGGATCAACATAGACCTTTACCGGATCAGCCGGATCGATTATAGGGGCAATTCCTCCTTCCACATAACCTATGAGGGCAAGGAAAAGAAAAGTGCTTATTTCCATTATTGAAAGTGAAATTGCTATTTTCACCAGGTTCCGTCTGGTCATTACGCCATAAAGTCCGGAAAGAAATAAGATGAAGCAGAGCAAATAAACTGTCATTGGTCAGAGCTTTCTTTATAAATTACCAAAGCAAGAAATATTGTAAGTATTGATGCAGCAACCTCAATTCCTATAAAGATGTTGTACAGCGGAATCAGACCTGCGCTGACAAGTTGTCCGGCTATACCTTTGGGAGCCCAGTTTAAAAAGAATATATATGTACCTATGAGCAAACCTGAGACAGCAAGCAGAAGAACCGCCAGTACTGAAAGATATTCATAGAGAGTTGACCCTGTTTCTTCCTTTAGCAGTTTGGGATAATCACTTCCAAACGCCAGTATGTTGAGGATAAAGGATCCGGCAACGATTACTCCGCCGGCGAATCCCCCTCCAGGTGTCAGATGGCCGTGAACAATTATATATATACCGTAAAGAAACACTACTCCGGCAATTAATTTTGTCGTGTTCTTTACTATCAGAGTCATCCCTTTCATTGCTTGTCTGAAATTTTTTGTTCGTGAAGCTCTCTTTTGTATGTGTTATTCGTAATAGCCTTTCCAATACTTTTTTTCACACTCTGTGTCCCTTACAAGACTACCCGGGCATTTCCTTTATTTTTTACCTTTTATTCTTAATATGGTAAGCACACCGAGGACAGCAGTTATAAGAACTGTAGCCTCGCCAAGAGTATCATAACCTCTGAAATCGAAAACCACGCCTGTTACCAGGTTTGCACTTCCGGTTTTACCCGAGGCTCCTTCAACATAAGCTTTTGCCATCCTCATAGATCCTTCACCAAACTGATCAAGACCTGCGACAGAGGTTTTCAGAAAAAAGAAGAGTATTACAATAAGAAGCATGGATGTCACGGCGGTAACATATCCCTGACGGTCAGGCCTGACAAATGCTTCTTCCCTTGAACTGTCGAGAACAACGGCAACCATTATGATGAGGGTTATTGTCTCAACTACTATCTGCACAATGGCAAGGTCGGGAGCTTTCAGAAGGATGAAGCATATCACCAGTCCGTATCCGACAATACCTCCTGCAATTACAGCAGACAACAGATCCCTGGCATGTATTGCATATAAAGCTCCCAGAATCATAAATCCCACTATTACAGATAAAGCCAGTTCCATGATAAATAATATTTAACTATATCATTATGAGTAGCATAATAATCAGACCTGCAAAAACCCACATAATATAACCGGGTAATTCACCTGAGTGTCCGACGCTCAGCTGGTGACTGAACCAGAGCACGAATTTCTTTGACAGTTCATAAATGTCAAAGAGTTTCTCCTCCGCTTTCCTGTACATCCAAGAAAAGAATGGAAATTCTCCCAGGGTTTTATAAAATTCCGGAGTGGGATAGCCTGCTCTGTCCTGCATCTGTTCACCACCTATGAAGCTATCCTCAGTTCTGAATCTCTTAATGCCGGTTGCAAGATAGATCAATGCTCCCAGTGCAAGTGATAAGAGTACAAGAATCGAGACGCCTGTTGAATTCCAGAATCCCGGAAACTCAAAATCTCCTGATGCCGGAATCAATAATTGCGGCACGATAAAATTAGTTGCAAATACGCCGAAAAGGACACACAGAAAGGCCAGCACGGCCACTGGAATCCACATAATTACCGGGGCTTCAGTAATTTTTTCAAAGGCAGGTTTTTTTCTGCCAAGGTATATTCCACCTATGAATTTTATGAAACTTGCCAGTGTCAGGGCTGAACCCAAAACTGCAAGTCCAAGCCAGATCATCCACAGCCTGCCGGCGATGCCAGGCTCTGTGCCTGACTCAATTATCCCCTGGTATATCATCCATTTTGAGGCAAAACCATTAAATGGAGGAACGCCAGAAATAGACATGGCAAAAATCAGTGATGAAATGAATGTAACAGGCATTGCACCTGACAGGCCTCCCAGTTCATCGATGGTCTTCTTTCCTGTTCTGTATTCAACGCATCCTGCAGAGAGGAACAGCCCGCTCTTGTACAAGGCATTATTAATCATGTGGAAAAGGCCTGCAGCTACCCCTATGGCTGAGCTCAGCCCAAATCCAAGGACCATGTATCCTACCTGTGATACAGCATGAAAACCCAGCAGTTTCCTGCAGTCATGCTGAACAAGTGCCATCATCACGGCAACTATAATTGTAATTGCACCGGCGGCCATCAGCAGAAATCTCATCCATTCCCCCATTTCAAATAATCCGGTGGTGATCCTTGCAAGGAAATATATACCCAGAAGCTTGTCAAGCGAAGCCGGCAGAAGAGCCGATGATGAGGCAGGAGCTTCCCTGGCATAATCAGGAATCCATGTATGAAAGGGGAATGCCCCTGCTTTGGTAAAGCTTCCGGCAATGAGTGCAAGAAATGCGGCAGCATTAAGTAAGTTGTCGGTAGGCAGGGAAATACCGTTCATAGAGGTGGAACCGGTCAACCTCCATAGGAGTGCGATTCCGGCAAGCATTATGGTATCGGACGCCCCGATGATGATCAGCGTTTTCTTTGCTGCAGCTGAGCTATCTTCATCCCGTCCGGGTATCAGTTTGTACAGGGTTATACCCAATATGCCCCAGAATATGAGAAAAAGGATCAGGTTATCTGCAAGGGCGGCACCATATGAGCAGCCAGCTGTTATAAGGATCCAGGAGAAATAATCTTTCACCCTGACTTTTCTTATATAGACCAGTGAATAAGCCAGGACCAGAATGACAAAAAGACTTATAAACAGAATTATTGTTTTGCTGAGGCCGTCAAGAGTAAAGGCAAGATAAACTGCTGTTTCAGGTGACAGGTTGGTGCCAGTGAGGATTGAGCAGGATCTGCCAGCTATGGCATCGAGCGCCACCATCTGCACGGCAGAGTTAAAAAGGGGAAGTGACATGCATCCCGCCAGCAGGCTGACTGCGAGAGCCAGTAATCCCTTCAGCCTTTCAAACCTGGCGGGTATGATAAACAGAGCCAGACCTGCTGCAACGGGCAGGATAATGAGCAGCTGAATCAGGTTGCAGACTGATGGTTGTGAGAATATGTCCATGAAATTGTTCATATCCGATCAATGATATTCTTTTCTTATTTCAGATGTTCTGGCAGCGGATAATTCTATCATTTCCCTGGCATTCAATATTTTCTTGCCTGTGTTGATGTCGCAGGCGACTGCAAGGCGTTCAGTACAGCAGTAGCATGGATCAACAGCCGCCAGTGCAATAGTGGCGTCGGCAATTGTCTGGCCTACGCATGATTTCCTGAAAGTGGCAATATTTGAATAACTGGGGGCCCTTATTTTGTGCCTTGCCGGTGAATTTGAACCGTCGGATACAACAAAATGAAACACTTCACCCCTTGGAGCTTCAGCACGACCCGTGCCAATTCCCTCCGGGATCTCCTTGATCTTAAGTGCTATATCCTGGCCTTTCGTTTTTTCCAGGCCGGTGAGGCATTGTTCAATAATTGAAATTGATTCATACATTTCCAGAAGTCTTACTTCGGCTTTTGCAAAAACATCCCCGGCTTCGGATGTTATCACCTTCCAGTTAACAAGCGGATAGGCAGCATACGGATCATCCTTTCTTACATCGATGGCAACACCCGATGCTCGTGCAACAGGGCCCACTGCTGCGTAATCAATGACATCCTGCCTGGTAAGTATTCCCACACCTTTGGTACGTGCATGGATTACCGGGTCGTCCATTACCGCTCCGGTCAGCAGATCGTTCTTTTTCCTGAAATCAGCCATCGTCTTCCTTATCAGCGGAATTTTATCGTCGTCTATATCGCGGCGAACACCTCCGACCTTGAACATGGCATAACTGTTCCTGTTGCCTGTGATCATTTCAAAAAGGTCAAGTATTGGTTCCCTGTATTTCCATGCCCACATGAACACAGTGTTATACCCAAGAAAATGGCCCGCCAGGCCCACCCAGAGGAGATGGCTGTGAATTCTTTCGAGTTCACCAATGATTGACCTTATATATTTTGTGCGATCGGTTATTTCTGCATTAACTATCTCTTCGACTGCGTTGGCAAAGGCGAAAGGATGAGAAGTAGAGCATATGCCGCAGATGCGTTCCACAAGAAAGAAAACCTGTTCATATGTTTTCGATTCGCTGAGTTTCTCAATACCCCGGTGATTATAGCCTGTTTCCCATTTTATGTCACGCACAATCTCCCCGTCGCAATAGAGCTTGAATAATTCAGGCTCCTCCTGGAGAGGATGATATGGTCCGATGGGTATGAGAGTGTGTTTGTTCATTTTCCAAGCCGTTTTATTTACCGAAATCTTTCCTGTAGGGATAGACCCCCTCAGCCCAGTTCCCTTCCGAAATAAGCTTTTCCTGATTCGGGTGGTTAATGAAATCTATTCCGAACAGTTCATGCATTTCCCTCTCAATCCAGTTTGATGCATTGAACATGTTTGAAAGGGATTCGATCCGGGGATTCACGCTATCAAGTATGACGTGTATATTAAGAATGAGCCCTATGGAATCCTTGCTGAAGTGATAATGTATCTCGAAACCTTTTTGCGAGTGAAGCGCCGAAGCGATTATAAACCTCATCCCAAGCTCCTTATATAGAAACTCAGCTATTTCAGGAACAGATTCAGGCTTAACCGTAACAGAGGAGCGCTTCTGATTCCTTTTCCGGATCTCTGTTATAACAGACCCGAATCTCTCTTTTGTTTTCTGTATTATTGAATCCGCATCCATTTTCCTGTTTTCAATTCATACTTCCAATTTTCTCTGGTAATATTCCATTTATTTCGTCTCGTCACGCTTCCAGCTCTCCTTTCTCCTTTTGCCTTTTAATTTTTAGCCAATCCTTTCAATCTTGAAAATCCATCCCTGGCCCGGGTGGATAATTAATACAATATTCTTGCTAACTCCTCACACCTGCTTTCTCCCTTTACCTTTACTCATCCATTAACAAGTTTTAATATTCCCGCAATGATGGCTTCCGGTTTCGGGGGGCATCCCGGAACATAAGCATCAACCGGTATTATTTTATCAACAGGGCCGGCGAAGGGTATTCCCTCGGCGAAAATACCTCCGGTACATCCGCATGCACCTATGGCAACAACCTTTACCGGTTTCGGAGCCTGTTTATAGATCTCGATAAGCCTGTCCTTGTCGCGGGCATTTATGGAACCATTCACCAGGAGGACATCCGCATGACGGATACTTCCCACAAGGAGTATTCCAAACCGCTCCAGGTCGTATCTGGGTGTAAGGCAATCGAGTATTTCTATGTCACAGTTGTTACATGAAGCTCCTCCGAAATGGAAGACCCAGAGAGACTTTTTAAAGCATAACTCCTTAAAACCCACGACGGACAGTTTTTCAGTAACCTAATGAGATAAGAACAATTGCTAATATGACGATCAGATTCATCCAAATAAGGAAGAAGCTGACAGCCTGTTTAATTTTCAGCCTTGGGTTTGTGTTTCTGATAAGAGTAAGCAGAAGCACAACCCCAAGAATTTTAAGTACAGCCCACAATATTCCCCAACCTTCCGGTCTGAATCCGTTCATCAGCAGGGAAACAAGCAGAGCAGGCAGAATCAGGAGCATTATGTATTTGGTGAGTTTGATAAGCGCAAATGGAACTCCCGAATATTCAATGAACATCCCGCTGGTTATTTCTGTTTCCGCCTCTGCCATATCAAACGGAACAAGTCCGAGTTTTCCCTGAATACAGAAAACACCTGCAATAAAAAGAAGTATTCCGGAAATGCTTCCTATAAATGGAGATCCGGCCTGTTGAGTTCTGATTATGGAATGCAGATCGAATTGCTGGCCGCATTTCATAATCACACCGGCAATAACCAGCATGAATGTGAGTTCGTAGCTCAGTATAAGTTTTATTTCCCTTGAGCTGCCTACTGATGCAAGAGGATTTCCTGATGCCAGAGATCCCATTATGTATGAAAAGGAAGGAATTGTGAGTAGATAGAAGATGACAATAATATCTCCCCTGAAGCCAGAAGATATGTTAAAAAGAGGCAGCATAATGAAAACAGCAGCCATTGTTGCACCGAAAAGGGCAAAAACAGGAGCAAGAAGAAACAGCATGGACGATCCTTGCCTGGGCAGGATTGTCTCCTTTACCAGGAGGAGTTTGAAAAAATCATAGAACGGCTGAAACAACGGAGGTCCTTTCCTGAACTGGATCCTTGCAGTAATTTTCCTGTCGAACCATGAGAGGAGAGCTCCGGCTGCACCGGCAAAAAGCAGTCCCGGGAAAACAAGGAAATAAAACAGATTAACAGCCATATTTACTTTATTATGGTGTTCAGGTCGTATACAGGTATTCTTTTACAAGCACTTTGTCATTAAGCTTATAGATATTGTCAGCCGGTGATTCGTCAGAATCAACGATAGTTACAGTTCCTTCCGGACAGGCCAGTGCGAATCTTTCAAGATCTCCCGGGTCATTAAGATCGTGGAAGAGATCCTTATTCCTGTGGTGTTTAAAGAAATCGGTCATCATGGTACCAAAAGGGCAGATGGTAACACACGACTTGCATGACACGCACAGGTTGGTATGCCTGCAAATCAGCCCTTCACTGTCTTTTTCAAGTGCATCGGCCGGGCAGACCTCTATACATGGCGCATCATCGCATTTCCTGCAGGTAAATCTGAAAACAGCAAGTTCCCTTATGGTTTTTAGGCCTGAATAGTTATGTGACGGATAATAAAAGGCTTCGGGCAGTATCAGAGATGAATTGCTGATCATTGCCTCGCGCAGTTTAATCATGTCTATCAGAATTCTTTTCGTCATATAATGAATTTATCAGGCTTAATTGACTGTAATGTTTTCTGGCTTTTGTTAATTATTCTAAAGCATAAGCTGGTTCATTAACTGAAATCTTGTATCACTAAGCCTTTGGGAAATTGTCAATGCAATCTTTGACATGGTCTTGAATCCAAAATCGCAATCCCTGTTGTTTTCAGTATTAAGTTTCCTTGCATCGATGGCGATTACCCTGGCCGGGGTTATAGCCATTACCCAGGCAGTCGATATGTACGGGCTGAAGACAGCCGACCATGAAAAAAGCTGGCCTTCTTCAACAGTGCCCAGGTGTATCCTTTTATCAAGCTCCAGGCTTATTCCCAGAGATAAGGTGCCCTGTAACAAAATATATACTTCTGAGAGTTCGTCGTACTGTTCGAATAATATTTCCCTGACCTTAAACTCCTTAATAGTGCTCATAGAAGCTATGGTGTCAAGCTGCTTGTCGGTATAACTTTCAAAAAACCTGATGTTTCTTAAGTCATTTCCGGTAATTTTCATGTTTCCTGATATGTTTATGAACGATGCTTAATTTTTTCATTTCCAGATATCGGGAGTGTCCTTCAGTTCCTTGTATGTAAACACCGGTCCGTCCTTACAGACAAAATATTCTCCCAACATACAGTGTCCGCACTTACCCAGGCCGCATGACATATTCTTTTCCATTGACAGGAATATCAAGTCCTCGGTATACCCCATTTCCAAAAGTCTTATAGTGCCGAACTTCATCATTATGGGGGGGCCGCAAACAACTGCCACGGAATTCTTTATGTTCACACTGATTTTGTTCAGCAGGCTGGTGACCACACCAACGGATTCATTCCAGTCTTCATCTGCCTTGTCGACAGTTCGGTAGGTTTCAAACTTTTCAATGTTGTTCAGTCTTGTAAAAAGTGGCTTGTAGATGCAATCAGCAGGAGTTTTTGAACCATAGCAAAGAATGACTTTTTCAAGCTTGTCGCTGATATCTTCCAATGCATAAAGCAGTGATCTTATGGGTGCAAGGCCACAGCCGCCCCCCAGTATCAGTATCTCCTTGCCGAAGTAGCTTTTAACAGGATATCCCCTGCCGTATGGTCCCCTTATTCCCATGAATGAACCCGGCTTAAGCTTATGCATGTATTCCGTTACATATCCGGTTTTCATTACAGTAACTTCCAACCTGTCAGTTACGAGAGGGGATGAAGAGGGGGTAAAAGGTGCTTCACCTATTCCATCCACTGAAAGTTCAATAAACTGTCCTGTGCTGAATGAGAACTCTTCTTCAGGAATCAGGACGAATGTTTTAATAAGAGGTGATTCCTCAATGACTTCAGTAAGCCTTGCCTTAAGCGGTTTATATATGTTTTTTTCCTTAACCATATCAGGCTTTCAGACAAGTTCCATAAACAGTTCATTTTTGTTTATTCTGCCAGGGCAGGCTTCAATGCACCTTCCACAGCCTGTGCAGGCTATGGAAGCATACCTTGAAGGTTTCCAGACATATTTGCACATATATCTGTTCCTGAACCTTTTCGGTAGATCAAACAGCGAATCCTCGCCACCAGCTACGCGTTGAAAACCAGGGTACTGACATGCATCCATCTGCTTTATCTTTTCAAAGCCAGGCCTGTCAATAAGCAGGAAACAAGTGCATGTGGGGCAAATCGCCGTGCAGGCTCCGCATGATACGCAACGGGACGAATACTTCTCCCATGTTTCTTTTTCAGCTTTACCTATAAGCAATCCAGTATGGCTATAGTCGGGGAGTCCTTTGTTGGAGCTTTTCAGCATTTTCTCCGTGGCTTTTTGTTCTCTTCCGATTGAATCAATAATATTCTTGTCGTTTACCTGAAGGAGATGGGGGAACTTATTAATAAAGTTATTCCCTTTTTCAGAAATAACCCGTATGATAATATTATTATCCAGACTAATAACGGCCAGATCAGCTTTTTCAGTTGCATATGGCTTTATCCCGTACGATGTGCAGTGACAATGCTCCTGTGTGCCGAAGCAGTCAGATGCAACTATGATGGTGTTTTCACGGCGGGTTTTGTAGAACAGATCAGTGAAGTCGGGATCTAGATATATTTCATCAAGAAGGCCCAGTGCCTCTATATCGCAATTGGGAACCCCGATTATTACTCTTGTTTTTTCCGGGATGTTGCCTGAAGTAACATTTTCCTTTACGGGGAGGAAAAATGCCTTAAGGGGGGTTGCCGGTTTTGGTTTGTTATAGGTGATTCTTGGAATTACTTCAGCAGTGACCAATTCATAATCCTGGCCAAATTCATCACTTACAGATGCGAAAACAGAATAGGATAACAACAACTGTTCAATTGTCTTATCCCATTCTTCCTTATCAATCGTAAGATAATTCATTTATGTGACAAGCTTCACATATAAAATTAAATTCAATGTGAAATAAATCAAAAAAAAATTAAATAAATTTACATCATATTTTAATAAATAAATATAAAATACAATATATCAATTTATTAAAAGTTAATATAGTCTTATGATCTTACTTGAGAGTGATGTAAAAGTCAAATAACAAACAAAATAATGTGAAACAAATCACAAAACAGGTAATAAAAAACAGTCTAAAGAGGTTATTTCTCTACCGTGCATGCCTTGTAAGATTGAGAACCATGGGTGTGGAGAAAGTATTTTCATACACCCTGGCAGGTGAAACAGGTGTCACCGCTGACCAGGTGCGCAAGGACTTTTCAGAATATGGTATTAAAGGCAACAAGAAAGGAGGGTACGAAATAAATGATCTTCTTGACAGGTTGGAAAAGATATTCCACCGCAACAAGGATCATAATATTGTACTTATTGGAATGGGCAACCTTGGCCAGGCACTGTCAAAGTACAATAAATTTGTCCAGCGCAGCATGAATGTTGTTGCCACATTTGATATTGATCCGTTCAAGCAAAAGATGAGATCGGAAATACCAGTATATCCCATGGTTCGGGTGAAGGAGATTATTGACAGGTTCAGGGTAAGGGTTGCCATAATAGCAGTACCAGAG
>JAVEVC010000017.1:45401-56227 GCA_034005245.1 Bacteroidales bacterium | reverse complement strand
AAGGATTAATTTGACCAGATCAGGAACTCTTATCCTTTTTTCAAGGAGTGTTTTTGCAGGTGTTTTCTTTATTTTCTTCAGAAGCCTGTTGTAGTAAAGAAAAGCTGTGAGAACACCCAGCCTGTTTTTACCTGGCAATCTTATTATTCCGGGGATCGAGTCAGCAAATTCATTCTCAACATCGGCAATAATTTCATTTTTGACATCCTCATTGAATCCATTAGTGATTGTGCTATGAAAATATTGACGATTAAGAAGTTCCGTATCATCTTTGATGTCGCGGAGGAAATTGACTTTCTGAAATGCTGATCCGAGTCGTCGTGCAGGCTTCTCAAGTTCACTGTAAAGGCCTTCATCTCCCCTTACAAAGACTCTAAGGCACATTAGCCCAACCACTTCAGCAGAACCGTAAATGTAAACCTCTGTTTCTTCCCTTGAATTATGGTTCTGTTTTACAAGATCAATTTTCATGCTTGAAAGGAAAGCCTGGATAAGATCATCGGGTATGGAATATTTTTCTACAGTTATCTGGAAGGCATTCAGGACAGGATTAAGGCTTATGCCGCTCTCAACAGCCTCATAATAATCTTTTTCAAACCTCTCAAGGAGCCTTTTTCTGTCGAAAGAATGAAATGTATCGACAATCTCATCGGCAAATCTGACAAACCCATAAATACTGTATATGGCATTTCTTGTTTCCCTGTCAAGGAGTCTTACAGCACTTGAAAACGAAGTGCTGTATGAACCTGTAACCAGTTTGCTTGTAGAAAAGGAAATATCGTTATATAGCTCCGGCATTAACCTTCTTCTTTTCCGAAAGGTAAAAACAAATTTCAGATTTTTTTGCTTAAAGCCTCCTTAATATCCTTAAGCTCCCCGAGTATACTCTGATAATATGTCCCTGTCCTGTAAGCCATCATAATGAGCTTTACCGAAACAAGCAGGACGCCGGCCTCCAGCAGTAAGTCGTGAGTCATACCTTTTGTAAAGAGAGCCAATACAAAAAGGATGAATGTCATGCTTATTACGGTTATTGATCCTGCATCCAGATATCTTTTCATTTCTATTGTTATTGGTTTAAGAGGATAGTATGTTTAATATCACTTAGGATTATTTGAATTGCATTCAACGGCTCTGATCATATTTCTTTTTTAGTCTGGTTACAAATTAGAAAATCCTTTCTTATTTAGTTCAGGAAAAAGAAAAAAATCAGTATCTTTTGAACAACAAAATCAGAAATATATGAGCAAAAGAAGACTTTCTTTTAATCTGATATTTCCCTGTGTCATAGGATTGACAGCAATATTTATTACAGCTTTCAGCTTCAATCTTTCTTTTCCGCAGGAAGATCTTAAGAGCAAATACAGCTATAAGGATTTTGAAACGGCAAAAAAGTGCCGTTCATGTCATCCCGGAACATACGAACAGTGGTCGCAGGCGATGATGTCGCAGGCATATACGCATCACTGGGATGAGATTGAGTATTTTGATCTGGCAGTGCCTCATGCTGAAGCAAAGCCTGAACTTAAAGATCCTGTTGACGGATGTAACGGCTGTCATAC
Organism: Bacteroidales bacterium; assembly: GCA_034005245.1. GTDB lineage: Bacteria > Bacteroidota > Bacteroidia > Bacteroidales > VadinHA17 > LD21. The sequence continues at coordinate 54,665 of JAVEVC010000017.1, read as the reverse complement.
CCCACTGGCATTCATGGGAGGCAAGCAGTTTCCGCCTCCCAGACCATCCGAGAACAGCATGGCGAATGAATCTGTTTCATGCGAAGCCTGCCATCTCATTCAATCGTCACAGACTGATCCTCCGTTTAATTTCAGCTATCTGATCAGGCCGGGGATGACTAAATATGCCGCGCGTATGCCTGCCGTGGAATCTCCGGCTCACAAAATCCTTACCAGCGATTATTACCGTACAACTGAATTCTGCGGTAACTGCCACAATGAAAAAAGCCCTTATGATGTTTGGGTAAAGAGTACCCAGCTTGAATGGAAAGAGGGGCCGTATTCCGCGGAAGGAGTAAGATGCCAGGATTGCCATATGCCCAAGGGCGGGCCTTACCTCAATGCTTTGATGACAAAGCCATACGATGATGCACGACTTCATCTCTTTCATGGGGGGCATGATCCGGGAAAGGTAAGAGGTACAATTGAACTCAGAATTGAACCTGACATCCGCGAAGCTGAACCCGGAGAAAACATAGTACTGACTGTTGCGCTTTTCAATCAGAAAACAGGGCATAAATTTCCTACAGGATCTGTCGAGGACCGTATCGTATGGCTACAGGTTGAAGCAACCGATGCAAAGGGCCGGACTTATCATCTGAATGTTGACAGGAAAGGATTTGAAGGCGAAGAATATACAATTTCAGGCGATTTTCTTGCATACCAGGATATGGGAGTGCCACTTGGCCAGCCGGATTTCAAGGGAGTTCAACGCGATGGCATACCAGCAGGGAACAGGATATTCAGAATGCCTTATTTCGATCCTGAGGGGAGGATGACAATCATGCAATGGAATACAAAATCTCTGGGAGTTGATTACAGACTGGGTCCAAGAGAAACTAAAACCGAAAGGTTCACTTTCAAGATACCCTACGATGCCGCGCCGGGAGAAATGACTGTCAGGGCTGTTCTCAATTTCCAGCTTTTAGTAAAACCGGTTGCCGACCTCCTGAATGTTCCTGCTGACGAGTCTGAGATTAAGCTCGTAAATGAACACTCAACAAATGTTACTATATTGCCATAAAGTAAATTTGCAGATCACAACATGGATATCAGCATTGTATGTTCAAAACATTTAAACAGAACAAAACTGAGCGGGATATTAAAAGTAAATGAAAATACTGATAATAATATGAAAAGAATTCTTGCTGCTCTTGCTATTATTCTGACTTCCGTCGGTTTATTTACTTCCACTGATTGCAATGCCATCCCGGCATTTGCGCGCAAATACCAGATCAGCTGCCAGGTATGTCACTCACCGTCCATGCCCAGGCTCAAAGCTTTCGGCGACGAATTTGCCGGGAACGGATTCAGACTCACGGAGTATGAATCACCCAGGCATTTCATTCAAACCGGTGATGAGAAACTTTCTCTTTTCAGGGAACTTCCGCTGGCAATAAGAATAGATGGATTTGCCACCTACAACTTTGGCAATAAGGAATCGGCGGATTTTGCAGCCCCATTCGTCCTGAAAATTCTGTCAGGGGGAGAAATATCCGATAAATTGTCCTATTATTTCTATTTTCTTCTGAATGAAAGGGGTTCAATTGCAGGTATAGAGGATGCATTCATCATGTATCATGACTTTCTGGGATCGGGAATTAACCTTTACATGGGGCAGTTCCAGGTTTCGGATCCTCTTTTCAAGGGAGAACTCAGGTACACCCTTGAGCCATACAGGATCTATGGTTCTGCTCCTGGCAATTCCACTGCCGATCTGAAATACGATAAAGGTGTCCTGTTTGAAAAGGATTTTTCAACAGGTACCGGTATAGTAGGGGAAATTGTGAACGGCGCAGGAATAGGTGAAGCAGGGGATGGATACCTGTTTGACAAGGACAAATACAAGAATTTCTTGCTGAAAATAAACCAGTCAGTTGGTGATAATGTTTCACTGGGATTCTTTGGCTATGCCGGCAAGGAATCACTCGATGACACATTTGGGGAATTTACCAGCGAGGTCAGAATGTTCGGCCCCGACGTCAGTATTGACATAAACGAACAGTTCATTTTAAACCTGCAGTATGTTAAAAGGACTGATTCATATGTGTCGCGAGAGAACTCATTATCAAGAATGGAAGATGTTGCCACTGAAGGCGGGTTCGCTGAAGTTATCTATTCTCCAAAAGGGGATATGAGCAACTGGTATCTCACAGGTCTTTTCAACTTTGTGGAATCAGATTATGATGCTCTCGATTACTCTTCAGCCACATTGCATTTTGGGTATCTTCTCAGGCGAAACATGAGGGTTGTAACAGAATACACACATTTACTTTCAGGGGATACTTATGGAAAGGTAAGTGCAGGAGTTATTACAGCATTCTGATATTCTCAGCAGAGCTCCTGGAATGCTTTCCTGAAATCAAGAGGTCTTGAAATGTTATGGAAGGTCTCCTTTGTTCCTCCCGTCCCGATAATCGTAATGGAACCGTAGTTAAATATCCTTCCGGTTACCGACTGATCAACATTAACGCTTTCTATTTTCGACAGATTCATTTCAAAAGTACTGCGCGCTATGAATCCTGTCTTTATTATGATCCGGCGGTTTGTGATCACGAATTCTGAAAGCGCTCTCTGTATCCATGGAAGTATAGCAAGTGTCAGAAGAGATTTCAGCGTGAGAAATATTATCCAGTGATATTTTGTCTCAAACACTACTGATTCGTCCTTTATCAGGTGGTTGTTAACGTATTTTCCCATCCGAGATAATTCTGTTATGATTCTGTTTCACGATATTAATTAATGGTGATGTAAACACCAGTCTTTCTTGTTTCATTAAGGCATGCAATTCTTTCGTGCTATCTATATAAACTTTTCCTTACCAAAAATATCTGATAGCTTAAATCAGCAGTACTTACCTCATTCAGACCAGGCTCCGCAGGGTACTTCTGCAATCTGCGATTCCTGCAGAATTCTTCCCTTTCATTCCTGATCGATGGTTTCAGTCAGTTTCTTTACCACTCTGAATTCCTGTAAGAACTCTTTTGCTATGACCCTGAGAAGGGTGTACACAGGTACTGCCAGAAGCATTCCGACAAGCCCTGCAAGACCTCCTCCTATAATTATCACCAGGAAGATCTCAAGCGGATGGGATTTGACACTCTTTGAGTAAATGACAGGAACAAGGATATTGTTATCTATGAAGTTCACAGCAATGAATACCCCTGTAAGTTTTAATGCCACAGGAAGCAATTCGTTATATGAACCTGTAGCAAGTGTTGATGTCACTCCCAGACTGATTCCTATCACTGTGCCAATTACCGGACCGAGATATGGGATTATGTTCATTAATCCACCGAAAAATCCAATGAGCAGAGCATTCTTCACCCCGAATATCCATAGCCCGATGGTAATAAGCGACATTACTCCCAGCAGCTGAAGCAAAACCCCGATATAATAACGGACAAGCAGGTTTTTGGAATCCTTAATTACCAGGTGGGTAGCATGATGATGCTTTTCAGGGATCAGAAGAAGAAGGCCTTCTTCAAACATGTTTTCGTCTTTTAGAAAAAAGAAGGCTATAAAAAGAATTGAGAATAAGCCGATAAAAATGTTACCGGCTACGCTTATGAATTTACTCATCAATGAACCAACTTTCCCGATATTGACCAGCGATTTTGATTTTTCGACAAGGAATTCCTGCAGTGTCTGTCCCTCAGGGATTGCCCCGAAATCATGAAGGTTTTCATCGATCCATTGCATCGGCCCAACAAGGTTCTGCGCAATCCTTCCGACGTCGATCCTTGATATTGTCTCTGCCTGCTTGACAATAAGCGGGACAAAAACAGCAAACAGGCCGAGAAAAAAGATAACTATCACGAAAATAGCAAGAAGCGCGCTTAGGGCATGAGGCATACGAAGCTTCTTTATATGGATCCTGTCAAAAAACCTGACCAGCGGATTTCCAATGAAAGACAAAACGGCAGCAATCAGGATCCAAACCATTATATAGTGGAATCTCCAGATCATATACCCGATTATCAGGAGGGCCAAAATATAACCTGTGTATTTCAGGACCTGCTTCATGCAATCTCTGTATTAATATCTATAAAAATAAGAAAAAAATGGCCATATTAAACACAAAGCATCCTTCAGGCGCCTGAAGTCATGGAATCTTTTGGATTCACTCGATCCTCTGAGAAAAAGATCAGCCAATGTAAGTTCTAATTGTTAACGCGTCAATTTTGAACATTTATTTTGAGAAAGGTCTTTTGCAGCGAAAAGTATATATGATCATTAAAACAGCAGCGGTAGATGCCGTTGCTGCACCGAAATAGAACGGGATCGATGAGTTGATCCTGTCGTACATCAATCCTGCAATAAGACTGGCAGGCAAAAGAGTTATCCCTAGCAGCGCGTTAAAAATTCCAAGTCCGGTTCCTTTTTTATTACTGTCAATCATATCAGAAATAAAAGCTTTTTGTATCCCGTCTGTTGCAGCTGAATACAGGCCATACAAAGCAAAAAGGGACACTAATATTCCCGTACGCCCGGTGGCACCGAAACCATAGTAAACTATCGCATAAAGAATAAATCCTGCAATCAAAACCTTTTCTTTTCCAATTCTGTCGGCAAGCGATCCTGCTGGTATCGATGCCAAAACAGATACCAGGTTCGTAATAAGGTATACCACGGGTATAAATGCAACCCTGATGCCCGCATCGTTCGCCTTGACCATCAAAAGAGCATCAGTGGAATTTCCAAGCGTAAAAATGAATACTATGACAAGAAAAAAATAATATTTGGCCGGAAAATTCCTTAAATGAAATTTTGTAAATAGTTCCCGCTTGTCTTTTTTTGCTTCCTTTATCCGGAATATTATCACAAATATTGCCAGTAATGCAGGGATTCCTGCCAAAAGGAAAATAAGCCTGTAGTTCTCATGGAATAAGGAGAGCAGTCCAAAAGCTATCAGGGGGCCTGCAATGGCGCCGCTGTTATCCATTGCCTTCTGAAGACCGAAGCCCCTTCCACTGTCACCTTCAGATATCGAACCTGCAACGAGGCTGTCGCGGGGAGCTGTCCTGATGCCTTTCCCGAACCTCTCAACGAAACGGAGGATCAGGACATGCAAAGGTGACACAACAAGTGAGTAAAGGGGTATAATGACAGCTGAAAGCCCATAGCCAATAATCATGAAGGGTTTATTCTTACCGATCTTATCGCTCCAGAATCCTGAAAATGCCTTGATAAGCGAAGCTGTGCTTTCAGCTATTCCTTCTATGAGAGCCAGGCTCGTCTTCGACGCACCTATCGACATCAGGAACATAGGCATTACCGAATAAACCATCTTGACCGACGTATCGGTCAGAAAACTCGTAATGCCTGTGTAGAAAATATTTCTGTGAAACCCGAAGAAATCCTTTCTATTATTAGTTAATATTTTCATCCCTGGCGGTGTTGATCCTGAACAGCTTGAAAATGTCAACTATAAAAATGGGTATCAGCGACATCAACCCTACCGCGAGCCAGTGTTTTCCATCAAGTTCAGCCAGGCTGAATGCATCGCGGACAGGAGGGATAAGAAGCACTATTAAGGCAAGAGCTGCCGAGACCAATATGGCACCAATAAGCGGCAGATTTTTAAATGGGCTTATTGCCAGTGAAGACCTGGTGTTTGAGTGCAGGTTCCTCACATGTACCAGCTGTGCAAACATTAGCGTGGCAAAGGCCATGGTCCGCCCCAACACAATACCTTGTTCCCGTAAGCCTATTATGTATGCGGCCAGAGGAATTGCGCCAATCATTATTCCCTGATACATAATCCGCCAGACCATGCCATTTGTCATAAATCCCCTTTTTGAATTGCGGGGTTTCCTCTTCATTATTCCCTCTTCAGCCGGGTCGACACTAAGTGCAAGGGCCGGCAGGCTGTCTGTAACCAGGTTAACCCATAATATGTGAATCGGAAGGAGAGGGGTCCCCATGTTGAAGACTGATGTGACCAGCAACAGGAATATTTCTCCAACATTTGTTGAAAGCAGAAACTGGATTGCCTTGAGAATATTGTCATAGATCCTTCTGCCTTCCTCAACTGCTGATACGATTGTTGCGAAGTTATCGTCGGTGAGAACCATATCTGCAGCACCTTTTGCAACGTCAGTTCCGACAATCCCCATTGCTGCTCCTATATCGGCCTGTTTAAGGGCCGGTGCATCGTTGACTCCGTCTCCGGTCATGGCAACCACTTCCTTATGGCTCTGCCAGGCTTTTACTATGCGCACTTTATGTTCAGGAGCCACTCTGGCATACACTGAATATTTTGTAACATTGGGAGTGAAATCTTCATCACTAAGTTTTTCAAGCTCTGCCCCTGTAATTGCAAGATCCCCTTCTTTGTATATGCCTATTTCTCGTGCAATGGCCATTGCTGTGCTCCTGTGATCACCAGTGATCATTACAGGCCTGATGCCTGCAGTGTTGCACTTTGCTACGGCATCTAGTACCTCGGGTCTGGCCGGATCGATCATGCCGAGCATCCCAATGAAAATAAGTCCGCTTTCAACGTCTCCAATTGTCACATTCCTGGGAGCCTGCGGGCAGTCCTTGTAAGCCATGGCAAGGACCCTCAGTGCTGAATTGGCCATGAATTCGTTTGCTTCACGGATTTTTTTCAGGTCATCCTGGTTTAACTCCCTAACATTACCTTGGATAATAATCTTGTCGCAAACACTCAGAACTTCATCAAGGCCGCCTTTGACATTTACTCGGGTACTGTTCTCCGACATCTTATTGACCGTTGTCATCCGTTTCCTTTCTGAGTCGAAAGGTATCTCGGCAACGCGTGGATACTTTTTTTCAATGTCATCCTTATGCATATTGTAGAGAATGCCGAAATCAAGAAGCGCTGTTTCTGTAGGATCACCGGTAAATTCGAACTTGCCGTCCTCATTCCGTCTTACCTGTGCGTCGGCACACAATACCGATATGGCAAGAAGCCTGTTTTCCTCCTCATTAAGCACCGAAGCGGGGGCCAGTCTGTTGATGACATCATGCTTATGATTAACATAGGCTTCAACAACAGTCATTTTGTTCTGGGTAAGGGTACCTGTCTTGTCAGAACATATTACAGTTGCGCTTCCAAGAGTTTCAACGGAAGGCAGCGTACGGATTATGGCATTTCTTTTAACCATCCGTTGAACTCCTATCGCCAGCACAACCGTCGATACTGCAGGAAGTCCCTCAGGGATAGCGGCTACTGCCAGACTTACGGCTGTCATGAACATATCGATAACGGAATTACCGTATAAAGTCCCGACAGCAAATATCAATGCGCATATTGCCAACGCCACAGTTCCAAGTACTTTACCAAGCTGACCAAGACGCCTGCTCATTGGAGTTTCGGTATCTTCAGTATGCTGAAGCATGTCTGCTATCTTCCCAACCTCAGTTTTCATGCCTGTAGTGACCACCACGCCCCTTCCCCGTCCGTAAGTGACCATGCCACTGGAAAAAGCCATGTTCTTTCTGTCTCCGACTGATATATCCTCTCCAGGGAGCGGATCAGTACTTTTATCCACCGGAACAGATTCTCCTGTAAGAGCTGATTCCTGTATCTTTAAATTAACAGCTTCAGTTAGACGCAAGTCAGCCGGAATAATGGCACCGGTCTCCAGAATAACTATATCTCCGGGGACAAGCTCTCTTGTCAGGACCTCCTTTACGACACCATCGCGAAGCACTTTAGTGAGAGGAGCAGCCATGCTTTTAAGAGCTTCAAGAGAAGACTCGGCCTTCTTTTCCTGGAAAGCCCCCACAAATGCATTCACTATCAGTATGCCGAGAATAACAAATGTGTCGAGCAGTCCTTCCCCCTCCATAACACCAACGACTCCCGATATTACTGCAGCAATAAGCAGGATAATGATCATAAAGCTCCTGAACTGCTCAAGGAACATCCTGACAAAGCTTTTCTTCCTTTTTGATTCAATCTGGTTATAGCCGTATTCCTGGAGACGCTTTTTGACCTCATCTGTTTTCAGACCTGTAGTTTCGCTAGTATTCAGACCTGAAATTGCAGCGCTAATGTCCTGTTGAAAATAATTCATCATGAGAAGAGTAAACCATTAATATTGCCTAGTTACCGCTTGCGAGGGCTTCAATTATCTCTTTTGAAGGCTTATTGGGGATTACAGCAATGTTTTCACCGTTATACATGAAAACCTCCCTGTCATCGGCAGTTATTTCGCCTATGACTGCAGCATGTTCCGTTTTTTCCCTGATGGCCTTCATCACCTCGTCAACATTTGCAGGTGCCACATGAACAACATACCTTGCCTGGGTTTCGCAAATCAGTATTTCCTGAGGAGTGATATCATTGGCCGAAACAGGTACCTTGGAAAGGTCAATTTTTGCTCCGTGGCCGCCATATCTTGCTGATTCACATATTGCAGCGCCTATTCCCGCGGCCCCCAGATCGGAGCAGGCTTTGATCTTCCCCGTTTTGAAGGCAGCCAGGGCCGCATCCATTGCAATTTTCTCCTCTTTAAACAATGCTATTGCAGGACGCATTTCCTGAACAAGACCAGCCCTGTAAAGAGTATCATTTCCATCATTGCCCGTGACACCTATGATGATAATCTTATCGCCTGCATTTTTTGCAGGTTTGGTGAGAGGCTTTTCTGTCACCAGTTTGCCAAAGACTGAAACTACGACCGCCGGTACTATATCGGAGAAGGAGGTTGAGAATCCACCCCCGACAATAAATACTTCCATAGTTTCGCACATGTCCCTTAATCCCCTGACCATAATATTAACTCTTTCCTGGCTGGTCATCACCTTGCATTTGCCGCAGGTACAGCGTCCGGAGAAACCACATGGTCCAACAATGACTTCCTGGTCAAGAGGCCTGGTGCCAATGAAATCCAGCAGGAATACCGGCCGGCCGCCCATTGCCACAACGTCACGCATAGCCCCGCCAGCACCTGTAGCGGCAGCATCGTAAGGTCGTGGTACACAAGGAGAACAATGGCTCTCCATCTTGGCTACAACAAAACCCTGCATCCCGGGAATCTGGAAAACCGCAGCATCGTCATTATGTTCAGGCCCTATTGCAAGAGCGCCGGGCCAGATTTTGTCAACCTGGCGGTTAAGTTCCTGAAAGCTTTTGAAATCAATTACCTTATCAATGTTGTGATGCAGATGTACAAACAATCCATGCATCAAAGCTTTTTCAATAGTATTCATAACACCTCCTTTTTAATATCTGAAATTTTGAAATATAGT
>JAVEVC010000017.1:41940-45301 GCA_034005245.1 Bacteroidales bacterium | reverse complement strand
GGACTTTCAATGTAGCGAATAACAAGATTGAGAGTTTTTTCATCAAACCAGTTGTAGCTGCATGCTACTTTTACAGGAGGATAGCTTTTGAAATGACCCTGGGCTGTGGACAGTAAATTCGGTCCGGGCCTTAGTGTTTCTCCAATAAACCACGAACCTTTTCTGAAACTAAAGTTGTGGTTATCCTTTCCAGTATTAAAGGTAACGCTGCAAAGGTCATCATTGAATCCCAATGTAATAGATTCAATGTTCATGTTGTTTGGTTCAAGCGCATATGTTTTTCCGGATATCTTTGGGATTAATCCTGAAGTGATTGTTGACACGGGCGCAGGGAGGGACAATCCTGAAAGCATGCTTTTAAGTGTTTCGTGGGAAGAAGGATTTTCCGGCAGTTTTTCATCCTTTATTGCCGGCAACAGATAATCCCACACAAGGTCCAGAACACCCTGCATATCCTGTGTTTCAGAGGTTATGGCTATTACAGCATCCTTATCAGGCAGCACAATGATATACTGGCCGAAAGCGCCATCACCCCGGAAAGCATTATTACGGCTTCTCCAGAACTGATAGCAGTAACCCTGCAGCCAGTCGTCAGATTCCTTTTCCGACTTATCAGCTTCGGGAGCCTGGTCTATCTTAAAAGTTGTAGCCTCTCTGATCCAGGATTTTGGCAGTATTTTATTCCCATTCCACATGCCTTCCTGAAGATATAACTGACCAAACCGGGCCATATCTTCAGTTTTTAATCTGAGTCCCCATCCGCCTGTATTGATGCCTGCGGGATCAATTTCCCAATCCATATCTCTGATCCCCAGTGGTTCAAAAAGCCTTGGTGTCAGGTAATCAATCAGTTTTTCTCCTGTGATTTTCTGAATTATGGCTGACAACATATATGTAGCCATTGAATTATACAGGAACTTTGTACCTGGATCATTGACAACAGGCCGGGCAAGGAAAGCCTTAATCCAGTCGGAATGAGCAGAAGTAACTGAATTAGTAGGCTCAGGTTCCTGACCGGCGGCCATGCATAGCAGATCCCTGATTTCCATATCAGCCAGATTTGGGCTTACATTTTCGGGAAGTGATTCTGGGAAGAACGAGATAACCTTGTCGGTAACCTTCAGGCGCTTTTCAGCTACTGCAAAACCTATTGCTGTTGATGTGAAGCTCTTGCTTGCAGAATAAAGGGTGTGTTTTAACTCAGGCCTGTAGGGATCCCACCATCCTTCGGCAACAACATTTCCATGTCGCAGTATCATGATACTGTGAAATTCATGAGGGCTGGCTTCGGCTGCTTTAAGGAATTCAATGATACCCTCCGAGGAAACATTTTCTTTCTCAGGGACAGACCTTATTAGCTCTCCCGTGAATTCCTGTACCTGCCCTCTTTTACATCCTGCAAATAAAAACAACAGCACACAACATGCAAGAGCCAGATGGTTAAGTTTTAGTTTCATTATGGTAATATTTTGATGTTATTGATTTTCTAAAGCGGGGTTTTAAACGAATATTCTCCCGAAGGGACTTCACATCTTGATTTTCCGGCTGCAACACCAACTATTTTTATGATTTCCGACTGACCAACAGGGATGCCGCTTTCAGTGATTCTCAACGGATCACTCTGCGGCAATTCAATGGTAGCCCTGCAATTCACGGGTATTGATACTTTAAGAGTGAAGTGGCCATCAGAAACATTCCAGGAGCTCCTTATTATACCCCTTGCTGAATTGTAGGATGCTTCTGCCCATCTGATGTCTCCAACAATTTCAGGTGCTATAAGAATATGGTCATAGGCAGCTGACAACGGCATCTGCCGTATACCTCCCAATCCGCTATAGAACCATTCCATTAGATGTCCGAGCATCATATGGTTGTTGGAAACATCCCTCAATGCTGCCCATGATTCTGTGAGGGCTGTAGCTCCTAGAGAAAGCTGAAAGCCATATCCCGGCACATCCGTTCGGGAATTCATCTTATAAATGATGTCGGAATATCCCTCCTGTTCAAGAACCCGAAGGAGATAACGGTACCCGATATCTCCGGAGGTCAGGGCCATCCCATTCTCAGCTATGGACTTAGCCAGGTTGTCAACAGTTTCTTTTCTGTAAGCATCCTCAACCATTCCAAAAAACAAAGGCATTGCATATGCTGTCTGGCTTCCGGTTGAATATACTTTTGTGACCGGATTGAAAAATTTCTTGTTAAAAGCATCTCTGATTTCCTGCGAAAGGCTAGTGAATTGGGTGGAATCGGTTTTTTCACCCAGTATCCCGGCCATTATGCCAAGCAGTTTCGCGTCGTAATAATAAATTGAAGTGGCAGTAACCTCTTTTGGTGTAAGCTGGGCTTCCCCGGGGAACCTCGGTCCAAGATCATACCAGTCGCCGAGGCCATGAGAAAGTATATGGTTATCAGCCATGTTTTCAAGATAAGCGAGATACTTTTTCATCATGGGATAAGCCTTCCTTACTGCATTGGTATCGCCGTACCATTCATACAAATCCCAGGGCAGGATTATGCAGGCACTTCCCCATTCCGGAGAATCCCTGAAACCGCTGTAGAAATGAACATATTCCGGTGCGATGTCAGGAACAAGCCCGTTGTCGAGCTGTGCTTCAATCATGTCATCAATGACCTTGTCGTAAAGATTGTGAATATCATATATATATTTAATTGAATTGCCCATAAGGTGGGTCTGCTCGAGCCATCCGAGCTTTTCCCTGTGCGGGCAATCGGTAGCCACGCTGGCCAGGTTACTTTTAACTGACCAGTTGATGAGATCATATATTGAATTGAATAATTCACTCGAGCACCTGAAGCTTCCTGTTACCGGGGAAGAATTTCTGGTATGAAGAAGCTGCAGCTCTTTAACTACTGGCAGTTCTCCATTCTTTTCTGTCCTGGGAGGGGAAGCTCCTTCAACCTGGACATATCTGAATCCGTAGTAAGTAAAACGCGGGGCCCAGATCTCTTCCTCTCCTCCCTTAAGAGTGTACGTGAAGACAAATGGTGACCCGGAAGCTTTTTGTGTAACCAGCGAGTCAGTATCAAGAAGCTCACCTGGAAGAAATCTCACCTCACGTCCTCTTTCACCCTGGACTCTTAGTTTAATAATAGCTGAAGCATTCTGGCCGAAATCATAGATATGAGTAGTGTCATTAGCGTTAATAATTCTGACAGGATCGAATACTTCCATCACTTTCAGAGGATAGTCTATTTCAGGGGACATTGCTCCTCCCGGACTTTTAACCAGCAATGCTTTTCTCCATTCTGAATCATTGAATCCGGGAGCAGACCATCCATCCTGCTCAAGCCTGGCATCGTAGTCTTCACCCCCGTAAATGCTTGAATATGTGACAGG
>JAVEVC010000017.1:0-41840 GCA_034005245.1 Bacteroidales bacterium | reverse complement strand
GTACCTGATTTTAATCCTGAGGCGTCATTGTGAAGAATGATCTGGTATGCCGACTGATCCATTCCCCTCAATTGACTGACGGGAATCCAGCTGAAAACAGGCTGCCCGCCCACCCCGATGGGATTCTCCAGGTTATTGCATTTCAGATGAGATGCAGCCAGATCATGCATGACTTTTTCACTGCAGGACCAGATCAGGATAACCAGAGAAAGCAGGAAGGCTGAAAATATTTTCATAGAAAAATAATTAAGTATCTATTTTCCAGATACCTGCGATCCTGAACCACTCAAGTTTAGACCCAGGTTATTTTGAAAAATCTCAGGGTCAGAAACTAGATAGGTTTTTATTTTTTCAGTAAGTCGCGGATCTCTGACAAGAGTGTTTCTTCCTTTGTCGGAGCAGGAGGCGGAGCTGGAGCTTCGGCTTCTTTCTTTTTACTGGCGTTGATGACCTTGACGATCATGAAGACAGCCCATGCAATGATCAGGAAATCAATCAATACCTGGATAAAACTGCCATAATTCCACGTAACTGCAGGAACGGCTTCTGTTGCTGCCTTTATGGTAAGCTTAAGGTCAGTGAAGTTCACACCGCCGAGCAGCGCCCCAATAGGAGGCATAATAATGTCGTTTACAAGCGATGAAACAATCTTGCCAAATGCTGCGCCAATGATGATACCGATGGCCATGTCAACCATATTACCCTTCATGGCGAAGGCTTTGAATTCGTCTAAAAATTTCATTTTGTCAGGTTTTTGGTTATGTATCAGAAATTATAAGAAAATCCCACTCCGAATATTTCCTTGAACTGTATTCTTGAGCCGGGACTGTTTAGTTCAATTTCGCTTATGTTACCGTCATCGTTTCTGTCAACGGCTATTTTAATATTATCATCGTAAAGAAGATGAGTGTTAAGGTTCGCAGAAATGTATTTATTTACTTTTAGCGCGATAAGGGTTTCCCAGCTTACATCAATGTTCTGAGGATTCTCACCGTAATTAGAGAACAGGTCGAGCTTGGTTGTGAACGACACATTTTTCAGAAACTCATCTTTAAAATCATTCCTGGTATACACAGCTCTTAAATAACCTCCAAATTCGCTTCTTGATCTATCTCCCGGGGTAACACCGAAAGCTCCTGCATCCGAGAGCGTTTTATCGCTGACAATTGTGAGCTTATAGGTGACCGGTGCAATAAATGCACTGAAGTACTGGGTTGGCTTATAGTCCATTCCAAGGGCGGCCAGCATATAGGCCGGTGCAAAAAGGTCGGATATTTTATGTGTGACGTCGGGATAATTGTATCCCGGCTTCATTTGTGTCTTAAAATTCAGCAATGCTGAATAATAGAAGTCTTTGAAAGCTTCCCTGCCATATTTTGAGAAAAAATCAATTTTGTCATCGGTTTTCAAAAAATCGGCATCCTTGCCCTGCTTAATAAGGCCATAGCCAATATCCAGGGAATTATCCCACGCTGATTTGCCTTGCTTGTAGTTGGCGAACATGCTGAATATGCCGTTTACGGCAACGGAATTCTGACCTCCGGCCGCCCAGTTCTTAAGGGATGTCTGGGCAAGGTTAAGTGCAGCGACACCGCCTTTCTTCCATCCCATTATAGTATCGGCATTCAGTGTGCGCAATTTCTTCTCAGCCTCTGTTATCTGGCCTGCTGAGAATGAACAAATCATTATGAAAATCAATGTTACAGAGCAATATTTATGTCTCATAACGGCTTGGTTTTATTTATGAAAAGCATATGGATGCTAAGATAAGGTCATGGCAGAAAAATTAACCGCAAAGGTATTGAAAAAGGATCTCTGCGGTTAAATCAATTTATTGGAAATCAAAGCTGTTAACTTTCAACTTCTTTGATGTCAGCTTTTGGAGCATTCCTTTTTACCGATTCTATTCCATTGTCCCGGCCACTTTCACTTTTATAATTCTGGCTTGTTCCAATGATCTGGCTGTTTGCGGCAGTTATGGCAAACCGGAACATATTTGTCGGGGTTGTGGTTTTGTTAAATCTTTTTGGATCAGTTGCATTTTTCTTTACTGATTCAATGCCATTCAAACATGATGCCTTGCTTGTATAACCCTCACTGCTGAGAATGATCTGTCCGTTGTCAGCCTTTAACCGGAAACGGAACTCCTTGTTCTTGCCACTCTGATAAACTTCAAATTTTGCCATTTTGATAAGGTTTAATTTGTTAAAAATCTTTAGATTCACGAAGATAACCAAATTCAATAATATTTAACCAGTGAAATGCCGTTAGCAAATATAATATTTTTAACATTTTATAATGATTTTAAATATATAATTCTATCTCCGGATCTTGCCTGTTCCGGCAAATTTCATCTGCAAAATTATCTAACTCAAATTACAAAAAGGACCATCATGGGGTTAAAGCGTTATAAAATAATTAGATAGACACGAACGGAGGATATAATGACTTGAGAAAAACAAGCAGTATCCAGTCGGGCAATAATTATTTAACTGTCGGAATTTCATGATAATTAAAAGTAGAATGTTTGTTAATAATTTTTATTTAATAATATTTAGCATGATGTATAAATTATTACTAAAAAAACGAGTGAAATTTTCATTTTTAAAATTGAACCTAAACTGTTAAATTGCGAGACAGTAAACTTTAATCAGTAAATCATATATCAGTCTTATGAACAGGCGGGAAGAATTCAAGGGACATATTAATCAGGGTTATACCTGTAAAGGCGACAGCATAATTCTGGGCGGAGCCATTCTTGATCGTGAGGCATTGAAAGAAGCGCATATAAAGGTGCCTCTTAAAACCATGAACAGGCACGGCCTGATTGCTGGAGCTACCGGAACCGGAAAAACAAAAACCCTGCAGGTGATATCAGAACAGCTTTCAGAGAGAGGAGTGCCTGTTCTTTTAATGGATGTGAAGGGTGATCTGAGCGGAATAGCCAGGCCCGGGGAAGAAAAACCTTTTATAACTGAAAGGATGTCAAAGATAGGCCTTCCGTATTCCACCAGCGGATACCCTGTTGAATTGATGACACTTTCTAAACAGGAAGGGATCAGAATGAGGGCAACCATATCGGAATTTGGTCCTGTCCTTTTATCAAGGATACTTGATCTGAATGATACACAGGGCGGAGTTCTTTCAGTGATATTTAAGTATTGTGATGATAATAAGATGCCCTTGCTCGATCTCAAGGATCTCAAGAAGGTCATACAATATGTAACGGAACAGGGTAAACAGTCGCTTGAAAGTGAATATGGCAAGATATCCCCTTCTTCAACAGGGGTGATCCTGAGAAAACTCCTGGAGCTTGAACAGCAGGATGCTGATCTTTTCTTCGGGGAAGTCTCCTTTGATATAAGGGACCTAATGAGGCGCGACAGGAACGGGTATGGATATATCAATATCATAAGGCTTACAGATATACAGGACAGGCCCAAGCTCTTTTCCACCTTTATGCTTTGCCTGCTGGCGGAAGTATATAACGAAATGCCCGAGAAAGGAGATACAGAAAAACCTGAACTGGTCATATTCATTGATGAAGCGCATCTGGTTTTCAACCAGGCTAGCAAGACTCTCCTCAACCAGATTGAAACAATAGTCAAGCTTATCCGTTCAAAAGGTGTCGGAGTCTTTTTTGTGACACAGAATCCGATGGATGTCCCCAACGAGGTCCTTGCCCAGCTGGGCTTGAAAGTCCAGCATGCCCTCAGGGCTTTCACCGCAATCGACAGGCAGGCTATTAAGCTTACCGCAGAGAATTTCCCCATTTCCAGCTTTTATAAAACTGATGAAGTGTTAACTTCTCTTGGAACAGGGGAGGCACTTGTTACAGCCCTTAATGAAAAGGGAATCCCCACTCCTCTTGCAGCAACGATGATAAGGGCTCCCCAGAGCAGAATGGATATTCTTACACCTGAAGAGCTCAGTTCCATAAACAGGGCATCTGAACTTTTACCGAAATACAATCAGGTTGTTGACAGGGAAAGTGCATACGAAATGCTTTCCGGTAAAATAGATGCCGCCCAGAAAAGGGCAGCGGAAGAGGCTGAGAGAAAGGAAAGGCAAAAGTCCAGGGCAGGAGCTGGAGGGAGGAGCACTACCCGCCGAAGGACAACCAGCCCGGTAGTGAAAGTCCTTACAAGCGCTACTTTCATAAGAGGCGTTATGGGCATATTAAAGAAAGTGATATAAAAGGAATAAATACGGGTTTACTCTAATATTTTACGGCTCCTGTTTCATGGAGGGGCCTCTTTTTCAGCATTCCGCCCCTGGCATTACTTATCGGGAAATAGTATATAAAGGCGTTCCCGTCAATCTCGTTTACTATTCTTTTCACCTTGCTGATTTCCAGTCTTGTTACAATGATGAATATTATATCCATATCGGATGAACCTTCCAGATCTTCATGCTTCCCGATAATAGCCTTCTTCCCCCGGTATATAGTAAGCCCCTGTCCCAGTTTAGTGACCAGAGCTGTCTTTATCCTGACATTCTTTTCCGATATAATTGATATGCCTGTATATTCCTCAACGCCTTCAACTATGTAATCAATGGTTCGGGTAGCAGCCAGATATGTAAGTATTGAATAGAGAGCAGGCTCGATTCCCAGGATAAATGCCGCACATCCGAATATTATAACATTCAGGACCAATATTATATCACCCATTGATGATTCAGCCCTGTGCTTCAGGAACAAAGCCAGGATCTCGGTGCCATCAAGCACGCAGCCTCCCCTTATAGAAAGTCCTACCCCTGCTCCCAGAAACATTCCGCCGAAAAGCGCTATTAAAAGCTTGTCCTGAGTAATAACAGGAAAGTTTATAAAGGCAAGTGCCGCAGCCAGACCGGCAATAGCCACCAGCGTCCTGAGGGCAAAAACAACGGAAATCTGATAAAACGCCAAAAGAATGAAGGGAATATTGATAATAAATATCAGTACCGGCAATGTTAATGCTGTTGAATGGGCAACAAGCAGGGAAATACCAGTAACACCTCCATCGATAAAGTGATTTGGTACAAGAAAACCTTTCAGCCCGAATGCAGCTGATGATATCCCCATAAGAATTAAGGAAATGGTTTTAATATTTTCTTTAAAAGTCAAGGGCTTTAAATGAAATATTCAACATAATGACAGGTTAGTATATGCTGTCACTCTATGTTAATCCCTTAAAGCAATACTGTCGACAAGGTATTTGGAATCCCCTCGCCAGAAAACAGCACCGTTCTTATAGATATAATGCACTATAACGTTTCTGCCCTGAAGAGTATCAAACTGAATGGCAAGATCTTGTCTGGTCACTGAAAAAAGGAACTTTTCAGAAGCGATGGCAACATTTGATGTGCTTGAAACGCTGCTCAAAATCATTTCGCCTTCGTAGGTTTTGAAGAAGGTCCCTTTCTTCGAAAATTTTTGCAGTAATCCTGCCCGGTAACCTTCACTGTAAGTGTAGAAATACTTCCAGTATATGAAAATGCCAATAAGGATAATCAGCAAAACAGATATCCATCTGAAAACTCTTTTTGTCTTTTTAACGGCTCCGGTCCATGCCGACTGTTTTGTGGAAGTTGAAACATCTGTTCCCATAAGGTTGGTATTTGTTTAGCCCTGGGTTGAACTCAGGATAAAAATGTATGGATCTTAAGGATATTTTTACTTATTATTTACAGGAACTAAAATTAAGTTATTTCCCTTAATAGCAACCAGGGAATTAAAATAATTATTCAACAGGTTTTTTATTGTTTCAGGGCAGCTTTTGTAAATATATGGTCAGGGATTTCCAGGTTGAATTTTATGCTTGTTATTTTAAATTCTGTACCCCTGCCCTGTTTCAGCATATCCTTATAGATAACAGTAAAGGGGAACCACCTTCCTTCAGTGTGTCTGATATCAGAAAGTTCAGTACGTTTCAGCAACTGCCCGCTTTTTGCATATAGTTCTTCCTTTAAGGGGACAAACCTTTCCGCATCGATCCACATTCTTCTGGAACTATATGTAACATCCGATACTTTTGCTGAAAGATCAAGAATAAAAGTTTTTCTTCCATTGATTACTTCGTTGCCACTGATTTTTGCAGAATATGTATCAGTAAGTTTCCGGTCATCCATCATATCCTCATATGAGAGATCGGAGCCCATCACCGACTGTCTCATCATATGCCCTGATATTTGTATGGTTCTGTCTGTTGAAGGAGAATAGATCCATAGCTGCTTTTCAAGCTTCAGCATTTTTGTTCCCTGTTCCCTGGCGGGTGACAGGTATTCCGTAAATGCTTGTTTGGTTCCGGCGGAATAAGTCTTTGATGTTATTGTTCTGCTTGTCCTGCTTCCCTGGATTGTCATTGAAGATTCAAATATCCTGTTGTCAGACGACAGATTTTTTTCAACCTTTTCAAGTATCTCATCTGCGGAAAGCTGTTGGCCGTAACCGGTTGATATGATACACCCAAATAATATTGTCAGAACTAATTTCTTTTTCATCATTCATTATTTTTCAAGCTTCAAGCTCCCTGAACAGACTTGCTGTTTGTCTTTTATAGATACCAATACCTGAAAGCGAGGTGCCGATTAAAGTTGACAATAGCCCGGGAATAAATCCAATATAGTAATCAGGCGGTGTTATATGCGCCCTGATTATTGAGGGCATCATGATGGTTGCTCCTTTCATTATACCTGAAAAATCAAGTCCGTATTTCTGTAAAAGCCATGAAAAAAAGAGTCCAAGAAACGTGCCTAATATTGATCCGGTAATGCCTGTTATTATAGATTCAAAGATCAGGGTAAGATAAACATGGCCTTTATTCTCACCAAGAGCAAGTCTCAGTCCTACTTCGCCATATCGGCGCAACCCGGCCAAAAGACCTGCGTTCCATAAAACCAGCGACATTGCTATTATAAAAATCATGGCTACATAATTTGCCCAAACCTCCGACATCCTGACATACTGTCCCATACTGCCCTGCTGGCTCAGGCTTTTCATAACCGGTGCATATTCGTCGTCATTGGAGGAAAATCCTGAATTATATTTTTCAGAAATTGCTTCAGCTAGATCATTATTGTAAAATCCATCCTCGAAGAATCCTACTATCTCACCCGAAGCATCATGCATGTCCAATGCAATTCTGGCATCTTCAATATCGGCTATGACTGTTCCCCTGTCGAGAAGTTCATTTCCGAAGGAAAGTGTGCCAGCGACAATAAAATTATGTATTGTCATGCTCCCGTTCATCGTTGTTCCAATGAAAGTTATCTCACGGCCGGGATTAACCTGCATTTTAGAGGCAAATTGTTCACTTATCAGCACTTCGCCGTGGCGTGAAGGCATTTTACCTCTTACAAGAGATCTTGTCATATTTAATCTTTCCGGCTCAAGGGTGTTTCCTGACAGCAAATCCAGGCCTATTCCGATAAATGGTCCCTGGGCTTTTGTTTCACCTGTTTCATCAGGTACATCAATGAGTCCTCCAAATTGAATCCTGTGTGCCCACTCTATTCCGGGGAATTTGTTCTTAAGCTCATCAATAGTATTTCCGGCCTCAAGCAAGGCCAGATCGTTTGGCATCTGGTTTGCATTTTCGGCGTATGGTTTTGTCATCACCTTTAAATGGCCGTATTGGAACCTGGCATTCATTTCAATGCTGTCATTCATGAAGCCCACAATATATGCATGCATCAATACTGTAAGCATTACACCTATAGCAACGGCAATTACAGGCAGCCGGCTTCGGCTCTTATCACGGGCAAGTCCTTTTAAAAGAAATTTTATCATTGTAGTTTTCCCCTTAAAGCATCTGTCGGACTCATTCTGGCAATACGGCGCGAAGGCCAGTAGCTGACTAAGGCTGTTACCAGAGTGAGTATTAACACCGTTGTTACTATGAGGCCTATACTATAGACCGGATAAAGAGTCTGGGCAATAGCCATACCGAATTCACTTGTATCGACAGGCATTTTCCATCCGTTTTTTGCCATCCACGACAGGAATGGCAAGCCATAGGCAGCCGACACAATGGCAGCCAGTATTGCATGCATTGTCCCCTCAACTGTAAAAAGACCCACCACCTCCTTTCTTGTGTAACCCAGAGCTATATATGTTCCAATCTCCTTTTGCCTGTGAAAGATCGATAAAACCTGAGTGTCGAAAATAGCAAGCATTGCCAGTAAAAGCAGTATTCCGTAAAGTACTGTCTGCCCTGCTGTTTTGGTTTTAATCATTGCATCAATAGATGCCGTTAATTCCTGGCGTGATTTATGAATCCAGCCATTTACAGCAGGCCTTGTTTTTTCACTATCCCTGAAAATAAATATTGTGGCTTTTCCTGGCATCAACATCATGGACTGAAGTTTTTCCAGGGGTATGTAAATCTGGCCGGTTTCAATATTTGCAACATTTGATGAAAAGATATCAGTAATTACTATATCTGCGGCATCGAAGGTGCCATTGATATCTCTCCAGCGGAGAGTCATGCGATCGCCTTTTACTGCACGGATATTTTTTGCCATCAGCGATCCGATTATAGCCGGAATCTCAAAAGATGCAGTATCGAGCTTTTGCGAAGGAAGGAGCAAAAGGTTTTGATTTTCTCTTATTCCTTTTATTACAACTGATTGCAGCCGTCCCTGAGGATATATTGTCCCTGGTACTATAAGTAACGGCTCCATATCCCCTGATGAGATCTCATCTGCAAACTCAAGGGGTATTGGAGCATGGCTGTCATTAAGTGTAAAAGGATCGAGTGGATCATATTTTTCATGCCAGTACTGGCCACCTCCTATTTCCCAGTTCTTCATATCGGTCTTAGCCTGATGATCCCATCCTATCATGAGGCCTTTCATGAAAATGATTACAACAAATGAGAACGACAGGACAATCACATTAAGCCATGTTCTTAGTCCTGCCCCCAAAAGGTTCCTGATTGCAAGCTTAACAGCTATTTTCATCGTGCCGGTATTTAATCAGGTTTAATTTCCTCCCTGTCGATTTTCCCGTCGAGCAGGAAAATTTTTCTTTGCAGGTAACTTATTACTTTATCGTCATGCGTTGCAAATAGAAAGGTTGTTTTCAATTCCCTGTTGAGTGTCTCCATGGTCATAAGTATATTGTGGGAATTGGCAGCATCAAGATTTGCCGTAGGCTCATCGGCCAGCACCAGTGATGGATTCTTAACCATGGCCCTTGCAATGGCAACTCTCTGGCATTCACCTCCAGATAGCTGTGACGGTTTTGATTTTATTTTATCAGTCAGCCCCACCCATTCGAGGGCTGACATAACCATTCTTTTCCTTTCCGGGGAACTGAAATTTAGCAGAAGGAGAGGAAATTCAACGTTCTCAAAAACTGTATGAACAGCAAGAAGATTATAGCTCTGAAAGATAAATCCCAGTTTTTCTTTCCGAAGTTTTGCAGCTTCTCTTGATGACAGATTTTTGATGGACCTGCCCAACACAACAGCATCTCCGGATGATGGAGTATCTAGAGATCCGACAATATTTAAAAGAGTTGTTTTTCCTGATCCGCTTGGCCCTACCAAACCTGCAAATTCGCCCTTGTTTAATGTGAGGGCTATGCCGTTCAGCGCGGTGAATTCACTTTTACCCATCGGGAATTTTTTTACCAGATTCTCAATTGTTATTATCGGAGAAATTTCCATTTTCAGATATTTAATGATTATAAACAAACATAAGCTGAATGCCCTTTCCCTTGAACAGATTGTGTGATTCTGTCTGAGCCGGGAGTTGATAAAATTCCGGATTCCAGTATCCCATTAAATATAGCCTTACATTTTTAAATTGTTTTTCCCAGTTCATGAAGTTATAAATTTTTTGATCTGTCCAGTCATAATATACAATGGCACTAAATTTATCGAAAAGACCTGTAGGATAAGTAAACATCAGAAGTGAAAATGACTTTCTGTTGGCAAGTTTGAAAGCCTTTTGATCATAGGAGAACAGAAGATGTTCATATGCCACATACAAACCGTTACCAAATGGCAAAGTATAATCTATTCCTGCATTGAATATCTCCTGGTTTGTCAGCGTGCCGAGGTCCATTTTTTTCCTGGTCCATGATCCTTCTATCCAGAAACCGGTTTCCATATCCCAGCGGGCATCAAAGCCAACCCGGTCCTCAGGGATCTTTTCGTTGTATGATGAAAATATCTGCATATCGCTGTTATCCGCTGTGCGGTGGTGATATGAGATTGCCGCCTCTCCATTACGGACAGGAATCTGGATCCTGCCTCCGAACTCAGGAATGTTCTTATTAGCGGGGATTATTTCCCAAGCCCTGGGATCATTGTTGCCGAGTAACCCCCATACCCATAGATTGGCGTTATTGAGAAAATAATAACGGGAAAGCAAAGCCCAGACACCATCTGTGAGATTAAGTGGATCACGCGGATCCATCTGATCAAACCACATAAGAGGCCGGAGCAATGAAGCAGAGCCGAAATTGATTTTCTGCAGGCCAAGGCGTAATTCAAACTGATCAGATGAATACCTGATCCATCCGCGGTAAGGCTTAATGTTGCCGGTAGTATTTACAGAATCAAAGAGATGAAACCCTGCACGCCCGTAAATGTTGAATGCAAATTCCAGATCAAACAGATTCTTCTTTCCTGCACTATGGCTAAAATTTAGCTGGGGGATGTAATTACCTCCGGTATTAACAGGTAATTCATTATTAAAATTCAGATTGATCCAGGGGGAAAACTGACCCTTGAAAAACAGGCTGTCCTGAGTATTTGCGCTTAGGGATAGGCAAGTAAATATGGTAATTATCAGAAATAAATACCTGTCCCTCTTCATTTTTCATTTGTGATTTCTTTTGTTTACAAGGAAAAGTTTTTTCCCGAACCTGAGCAGGAAATAAGCAACTAATACAACCACGAGAGCTGCAATAACAAGCGGAACAAACAAAGAAAGAGCTGATGTTCCTAAGGCCGCAGCATGTTCCCCTGTAGCCAGCACTGCGTTCCCTGCGCCTGCTGTCATCTTGGTTGATGCAAGCCTTGTAAGTACGGTTCCTCCCTGGATTGTTGCAGCTGCACCTCCTCCAAAAATAATGCCTGCAGCCCATTTCAGAAAATCGTTATCTATCGGGATGACTGACGTCAGAAGAAGTGTGCCACCGCCGATAGCAAGAGGTGTGGTGATGGTATCAAGAAGATTATCAATAAAAGGTATGTAATAGGCCAGTATTTCAACGATTGTTGCTGTCCCAAAGCTTATTATGGCGGGCCATCCTGCAAGCCACTGGAATCCTTCCTGAACGGGGAATATGCCTGTCTTTGCTGCAATACTGGCTGCCAGCATGGGCACAAAGACTCTGAAACCGCAACTTGCGCTAAGTCCAAGCCCTATTGCAATGGCAACTATGATTTCCTTATCCATTGTTCTCTGACATTTTTTTAAAGATAGGTCAGTTTAATGAAATACATGTTATCCTGAGTACGGATATTAAATATTTTTATACCTTTAGGAACGATTCAATTCGAATCTACTAAAATATTTAAGTACACTTTTTATAAAACATCGGACATATGGAAGAAAATAAGACCCAGGAACCGGTAAAACCTGAAAAGGAAAGTTTACTGGACAAGGCAAAAAAGCTTGTTGACAAAGCCGACGATTTTATTGACGATAAAGTGGCAGATGTTAAGCAAAGCGAAGCCTTTAAGAAGGTTAAGGATGCTTACGATAAAGCAGAAGACTTTGTTGAAGATAAAATTGATGACTTCAAAAAAAGCGATACCAAGGAAAAGCTTGAAGCTTTTGCCGACAAGGCAGAGGACAAAGCCGGTGAAGCACTTTCAAAGGTAAAGGATTTCAGCAAGAAGGTTGCAGATAAGGCTACGGACAAACTTGAGGATATCGGGAAAAAAGTTGCCGATAAAACAGCCGATAAGCTGGAAGATGCAGCTGAAAGCCTTAAAAAGAAAACCGGGGATAAAGAGAAACCAAAGGATGCCTGATTCATGTTATCAGAAGTGAATATTGGTCGAAGATTCATGAGATAGCAATAAAAAGGAAACCCCTGGAGGCACAGAATTTCCACCAGGCTGTTTGGTGAGGGATAGTTGGGCTTTAGTTACATATTATTCTATATATGATCAAAAATTCCTCACAGCTTGTTGCTAGGATGTTTAATAGAAATTTCCGCTAAATAATCTGAAAGTGTGTCATGGCTGTCATTTCAGACTAGTGCTTCCATGTTAATTTTCTTCACGAGGTACAGAATAAGAGGAGCAGAGCCAGATTCAGATAAGGCAAATAAACAATAGACCATAGTAAAGGGTGCCTCTTTTGAGGCACCCTTTAAATTTTGTGATAGTTTATTTGAATTAAAAGTGTGGATTCTTCTTATTTATCCAATGGCGGAATTACAAGTACCTGTCCGGGATAGATAAGATTGGGATCCTTAAGCATTGGCTTATTTGCTTCGAAAATGATATTGTATTTATTGGCATTTCCATAAACCTCTTTCGCGATTTTCGAAAGGTAATCACCTTTCTTAACAGTGTAAAACTGTTTTTCGGGTTCGGGCGGAGTAACAACAGGCGGCTTATCAACAACAATCCAGTCATCAACTGTTGAAATCCCTTCAACATTACCTGCTGTAACAATTACCTTGTTCTTGTTTTCAATTGTGTCAATATTCCCCATTAGGATAACCTTATCGTCATCGACCTTTACCTGAATTCTTGAAGTGTCGAATCCGAATTTCTTAATATGGGCGGAAATCACTTCCGCCTTTTCCTGCTCCCTTCTTTCTTCTGATTTGAAGAGCTTATCTCCCGCATTCTTAATAAATGAAATTAGTCCCATAATTAATAGTTTTAGATTTAAATTTGAAGTGATTTTTTAGTTGATAACTTCGAAAGTGATCTTTACATTCACACGATATTCGGATATTTTGTTATCCTTTACCACTGCACTCATATCCTGTATGTATGCAGAACGTATTTCCTTAACAGTTTTGCCTGCATTGTTCACGGCAATTATTGCAGCATCTTCCCAGCTTTTGGGCGATGATGCCATGATTTCAATAACTTTTAAAACAGCCATAGTTCAAGAAATTAAATTTTTAGATTAATAAGTTGATACAATAATTCTTTTATGGATTTATATCATTACAAGATACACAATAAAAACCCAAATAGCAAAGTGAGCAAGTATTATTGACACATTTTAACATTCTTTTTTATCTTTGCAATATATTCTAAAATTTTTATCAACCATCTAAAAGATTATGAACATGAATAAACTACACTCCGGTTTAATTATTTTAGTTTGTGCAGCCCTAATTTTACCTGGTTGTGCATCAATGAATAAAACCCAGAAAGGTGCTGCAGTGGGAACTGCTGCAGGCGGAGCAATGGGAGCAGTTATCGGAAAAGCTTCCGGAAATACGGCTCTTGGAGCAATTATAGGTGCTGCGGTAGGTGGAGCTACTGGCGCCATAATTGGCAAGCAGATGGATAAACAGGCTGAAGAGATAAAGAATACAGTGCCTGATGCAAAAGTTGAAAGAGTTGGTGAAGGAATAGTCGTGGAATTCAGCAACAATGTACTATTTGGTTTTGATAAGTCTGACCTTTCAGATGCTTCAAAAGAAACCCTTGAAAAGCTTGTTTTAGTGTTGAACGAGTATCCCGATACCAACATTGAACTTCAGGGACATACTGACAGTAAAGGAACTGAAACATATAATCAGAATTTATCAGAAAAGCGTGCCTCCTCTGTTTCAAACTACCTGGTATCGCGCGGAATAGCTGAAAGCCGCATTGCTCCAAAGGGTTTTGGTGAAACAATGCCCAAGTACGACAATGAAACAGAAGAGGGAAGATCACAGAACCGAAGGGTAGAATTCCTGATCTCAGCAAATGAGAAAATGATTGAGGAAGCTGAAAAAGAGGCTGCCAAACAGTGATCCCGGTCTGCAAATTACAATCCATGCAGAATAAATGAAACAGAAACTGTTCACACTTTTTGTTTTATTACTGATTACGGATCAACTTCTATCTGCACAGGAAGAAATTCAGGCTGTTTCAAAAATCAGAATGGATGTTTCGGCAGGTGTCAATCTCCAGAATTTCTATGGAAAAGACAGTGATGGAGACAATCTATCCTACGACCTTGCATTTGGATACCATGCAGGAGGCAGTCTGATTATCAGACTGGCTCCTGCTTCATTCTTGCAGCCAGGATTGGTATTTTATGCAAAAGGTGCCCGACAGAAAATACTTGCCGATATAGTAAGAACCACAAAACTTTACTATTTAGAGTTGCCTGTCAACCTGCTTTTCAGACCGAACCTAGGTAACGGTCATGCATTGCTGGCTTTGGGACCTTATTTTGCCTGCGGATTAAAAGGCAGCCAGGATGATACCCAGTATGGGAGTATTCCGGTTAAGTTCAGAAATGAAGCCGACCTGAGCAATGATAATTTTATGTATTATAAACCTTTTGATTTCGGTGGAAATTTCTTGTTTGGTTATGAATTCCTAAGCGGATTTTTTTATCAGTTCAATGCACAACTGGGACTTCATAAAATTAATCCCGGCTATGGCATTTCAGACGACAAAACGTCAAAGAAGAATCTAGGTTACGGAATATCAGCAGGCTACAGGTTCTGACCTTAATTATATCTGCTGAACCTTCTTTGAATCCCAAAATATCTATTAAGCTGGAATAAGATAAAAATAAACAACAGTATATATCTTTCGGAAAGAATACTGTGCTGAATGATTACTTTTCAGTAGTAGCATTGTCTTGCTTAAAACTTATCCTAAAGCTGCAGATGATTAATGTTGCAGAGCCCATTGATCAGGCATCCTGTTCGGGATATTTCTGACTGCAAACATTAAGAACATGTTTTTATATAGCCAGACTAAACAAGGAGGAATCATCAATCTATTTTTTCTTTATCTCTGATACCCCCAGCCTGAAAAGAAATACAGCTGCAATTCCTAAGACCAGAAATAGTATTGCTTTTAGATCAAGCCCTCTGAAGAAAATGAATAAGGCACCTACAACAGATATTAGGCTTAAAACGAAATAAATAACTGCACGTGAGTTCATGGCATTGGTTTTAGTGATTATTATATTCAGGGTGTTTTATGGTCAATTATTAAATTTAGTCGGAATGCTTTCCAGCCGTTTTGTTTACATCAGCCCTTCCCAAACATATATCAAATATAAATAATCCTGATGTTCGCAAGGCAAAAGAAAAGACAATTATGGATATCATTTGACATGCATATATTGTTATCAATAAGGAGGTTTTTACAGCATGATACGATAATGGCTGATATCATGCAAGGAATTTTACGATTGTTTTGTTAATTGCTGTGTTTCCCGAGCCTGCTTTTACAATTGTATTAATCCTTTCCGGATACTTAAGGATTAAATCCCTTATTTTAAGGTGCCATTTGGTCTCCTTCCATATTTTTCGATATATAGTATCATCGTATTTTTTCATAAAGCCTTTCGAAAATTCATTATTTTTAAAACATTCCAATGCATGCCAACCGGCATATCTTCCTGATATCATTGCCTGTCCTATGCCTCCTCCGGTGGCTGGATCAGCGAGGAAGGCGGCATCGCCGCAAAGCATGAATCCGGAACCTGAAATTTCGTTCTTCCGGGAACATAATGGCAGGAGGGAACCTCTTAAATTCCCAATCATCTCTGCATCTGAAAAACGTTCCTTCAAGCCTGGGGAATCATCTATTATTTTAAGAAATTCATTCTTAAGGTTGATCTTCTTTTCGACAATCATTTTTAACGGAATTCCCAATCCTGCGTTTGAAATATTCCCAGGTAAAGGAAAGATCCACAGATATCCCGGAATAAAATCTTTGAGGTAGTGCAGTTCATATGTTCCTTCAGGGATATCCTTTACATTTCTGAAATATGCTCGTACTGCCACTGAACAATTTGCAGGATCATACTTTGCTCCGGTAAGCTTAGCCCTTGTTATGCTTGAGGCTCCATCGGATCCTATAATTAACCTTGATTTAACGGAGCGACCGTTACCGGTATCAATTGCGAAATAATTTTTGTCAGCCTGAATATCTTTTATAGCAGTACCCTGTAATACTGTTATGTCTGCAGTTTCACTGGCCAGCCGGAAAAGGAAATTGTCCAGGTCAATTCTTTTGCAGATAAATCCATACTCGGGGAAGACGAGATCAAGTTTATTCCTGTCAGGAGCTACGATACGGCATGTGTTTACTTTTTCCCTGGGAGTTAATTCTTCAAAGGCTTCAGCATATTTATTGTTTATGGTTCTCAATACCTTTGGCACATATGCAGGAACAGCATCCCCGCAGATTTTCTCTCTCGGAAACTTCTTTTTATCGATAAGCAATGTTTTCAGTCCGGAAGATCCGAGAGCCAGTGCAGCGGTACACCCAGCAGGGCCGGCTCCTGAAATAATCACATCAAAAAGCTCTGCCATTATCTTACGATTGCCTCAAAATCAGTGGAATCAAGCCATCCTGCAGCACTTCGGGGGATCTCTCCCCTGACGAACCTGTTGTAAAAATCACGAACAGTCTCAGATGCATAGGGATAGTTATCAAAGATATCTCCTTTACCTTCCATTCTGGGATCTCCCTGCAACTGGAGCTCACGGATCAACTGGCTGCGAAGTCTTTGCCTGAGAGTATTCAGGCCGGGATCAGCCGCAAGATTATGGATACATCCCGGATCTGACGATATTTTGTACAATTCTTCTTCCACTCTTGTACCAAAGGAGTAATCCCAGTATTTATCAGATTCACCTTCCCTTTTCATCCGGAGAATGAGCGATTTTACAGGGCTGGCATCACAATCGGGGTATCCTGTTTCAGGATTGCCCGAAGGCCATCGGCCGGGCTTTAAATTCATCAGGAAGAGAAATCCGTCCTGGACGATACCCCTGATCGGATATCCAATATCATCGGGCCTGCCTATATCATGCCTTTCCTTGCCCACAAGAACATGGTCGCGGGATTTATCTACAAACCCCTTTTTTCGGCTCTTGAGAATATTCACAAAGCTTTTGCCTTCTATTGACTGCATCCCGCTTTGCGAAGGGTTTATACCGGCAACTTCGAGTATTGTTGGGGCGAAATCGATAAAGCTAAGGTAGTCGAAGACTTGCCTTCCCGTTTTTTTAATTCCTTTTCCCCACATAACAGCTAAAGGAATGTGGTTTGAAAGTTCATATGCCTGCCCTTTTGCCCTCGGGAAAGGCATCCCATTGTCAGCTGTGACTATTACAATGGTGTTATCAAGCTCTCCGCTTTGCTCTAGCAGGTTGATCATTTTAACAAGATGATTGTCAAAATGTTCAATCTCATAGGCATAATCAAGTAAATCATTGCGTACAATATCATTGTCCGGCCAGAATCCATAAATCCTTTCTATATCTGAAACATTTTTACCTCCTTTACTGACCCCCGAGCCATACTCATATCTTCTGTGTGGTTCATGGGAACCAAACCAGAAGCAAAAAGGTTTAGCAGGGTCCCTTGAACCGAGAAAATCCTTGAAATTACCTGCATAGTCCACACCCGATATCCCGGCTGTCGGGGGTTCTGTGTTTATTGAATTGAACGGTTTTCCGGTAAGTTCCCTTTGATTTCCCAAAATGTCAAGTGCCACTCCCGGAGCCCATCCCTTGGCTGTATACGCAACATCATACCCATTTGATCCAAGGGCTTCCATAAAGGTTTTGAACTTTGCAGGAAAGAATGGAACATGATTAGCAGCTTCTTCAAGCTGCCAGCTGTTTCTGCCCGTCAGAAGGCATGCTCTTGAGGGCGAAGACTTTGCATTTGGAGTGTAGGCATTCATAAGCAAAATGCCCTCCCTGGCCACCCTGTCAAATCCAGGAGTATTCACCCACTTACAACCGTAAGCGCTCATGTGTGGATATGAAATGTCATCGCCAACCGCAATAAGAATATTCGGAAGGTCGGTCATTCCTGCTTTCTTATCGGATGAGCTGCACTGATAAAATGCAAGCGGTGCAAGCAAAAACAATTTCGTCAGACAGGATTTTTCCATGGGTATTGTGAATTTAAGGACCGGGTTTGATCTACCAGCAGCCGGTTATGATTTATCGTTGATCTTGATTACAGTGTGCAATTTAAAGAATTTTTCTGCATGAGAGGCCTGAGTATTTTATAGTGCAGTTCTAAATATTTGGCGCGTCTTTTGTATCTCTTGATCGGAAAGGTTTTGAACTCAACTCAATTTTATATATTTACTATCGGTTGCATCATTGGAGAAAATAATTCATAAAAGGAGGTAATTATGAATATTTTAACCCTGATAGCCAGCCGCCCGCGATTTGCGTTAAGACAATTCATCATGGCGGTATTGGCACTGAGCACAGTGACAGGCAATGATACCAATGCTCAGTATTTCGGCAGGAACAAGCCCGGTTACAGGAGTTTCAACCATAAAGTATTGCAGACTCCTTCATTTGAAATTTACCATTATCTGGATAATGATTCCCTTTTAAATTATCTTTCAGTGTGGTCAGAAAACTGGTATGGCATCCATCAGAAAACATTCGGTGATACAATTAAGGAGAAAAATCCCCTCATCTTTTACAATAACCACGCCGATTTTCAGCAAACAAACACAATATCCGGTTTGATCAGCACCGGTACAGGAGGTGTGACAGAAGGATTGAAAAACAGGGTAATTATGCCCATCGCCCCAACGCTTGCACAGACAAATCATACCCTTGGACATGAACTCGTTCATGCCTTCCAGTTCAATATGATTCTCAATGCAGATACAATGAAAGGGTATTCTTTGAATAATGTGCCCTTGTGGATGATTGAGGGGATGGCGGAATATCTGTCACTGGGCAGTGTTGATCCGAATACTGCCATGTGGTTGAGGGATGCTATCGTAAACAATGATTTCCCAACAATCACCCAATTGTCTGACCAGTCAAGGTATTTTCCCTACCGTTATGGCCATGCCTTCTGGGCAATGGCAGGTAAAACGTGGGGTGATACTGTTATTATGCCGCTTATTCAGAAAACAGCGCGCTATGGCTTCAGGACTGCAGTGGATTCAGTTTTGGGATTCAATGAAGAAACACTCTCGGGCATGTGGAAGAATGCTACTGAAGTCCATTTCAATCCATATATTGAAGGTCTGAGGGACAGCCTTGCTGGCAAAATGTTGATATCAAAGAAAAATGCCGGCAGGGTGAATATTTCTCCATCAATAAGCCCCGACGGAAAATATATAGCATTCTTTTCAGAAAAGAACCTTTTCACTCTTGACCTTTTTATGGCAGATGCCACGACAGGAAAGATCCTCAAAAAGCTCTCAAGCGTCGTAAAAAATACCGATATTGATGATTTCAGTTTTATAGAATCTGCAGGTACCTGGTCACCCGACAGTAAACAATTTGCCTTTGTCATTTTTAATAAAGGGATCAATAAACTCGCAGTAGTGAATATTTCCAGGACTGGAAGGATTAAAATGCACAAGATGAAAGGGATTGATTCATTTTCAAATCCTTCCTGGTCTCCCGATGGCAACAGAATTGTTTTTACGGGAATGGTTGACGGCATAAGCGATCTGTTCCTTTATGACTTTGATTCTGGCATCGTTGAGAGACTAACTGGCGACATGACCTCTGATATTCATCCAACATGGTCATCTGACGGGAATAGAATAATATTCTCCAAGGAAATAATAAATAGTACTTCGGGTCAGAGAAAATTCAGTTTTGATCTGGCTGTTCTTGACCTTGATACGCGAATTGTAAACAGGTTTGATATTTTTACAGGGGCATACAATATGAATCCCTTCTTTTCACAAGACGGCAAGCATGTATATTTTCTATCGGATGCTGACGGATTCAGGAACTTGTACAAATATGACCTAAGCCTGGATACGGTATACCGGCTGACTGAATATGTAACCGGAGTCAGTGGTATTACACCTTATTCACCTGCCATAAGCCTTGCTCAGGAAAGTGATTTGATTGTATATACATATTATATCAAAAACAGCTACCAGATCTGGGCAGCAGTTGAGCCGGAGTTTAAACATATACCGGTCAGTAAGTATGACATAAATCTAGATGCCGGCACACTGCCTCCCCTTAAGCACCTTGGAAGCAATCTGGTGGATAATACACTGTACAACAGTCATAAAGAATTAAAGCTTCCGGCTGACTCTTTAAGGGAAATCCGTTACCGTCCAAAATTCCAGCTCGACTATATTTCTAATAATGCAAGCGTGGGTGTTACCACAGGTATTTACAGGAATAACCTTGCGGGCAGTATTAATATGAGTTTCAGTGATATACTTGGCAATAACCAGATGTTCACCTCGCTTTCGCTTAACGGTGAAATTTACGATTTCGGAGGACAGGCTGCTTATGTAAATCAGAAAAGCAAGGTAAAGTGGGGAACCGCTTTCTCTCATGTTCCTTACCGGTCAGGGTATATGTTCCTGAAAAGCGATACCCTCATAATCAGAGATGAATTGATTCCTGTTGATAATCTTGTACTTGATTATATCAGGATGTTCGAGGACAATATTACCGGTTTTGCCTTTTATCCCATATCACAGAACAGAAGAGTTGAAGCAAGTTTTTCATTGTCATGGTATTATTACCGTCTTGACCGGTATAATAATTATTATCTTTTAAATGGAGCTCCTTTAGGAAGTATAAGGGAAAAGCTTGAAGCCCCGGAAGGAAGTAAATTCCAGCAGATAAGCCTGGCTTATGTTGAAGATAATTCATTTTTTGGCATGACTTCCCCGCTGCAGGGGCATCGGGCGAGGTACCAGGCAGAAAAATATTTCGGAGAGGTTGATTTCATGACCGCTCTGCTTGATTACAGAAGGTATAACTATATTAAGCCCTTCAGTCTTGCTTTCAGGATCTATCATTATGGAAGGTATGGCGGCAGCAAGGGATCTGGTGAGATTTCACCCATTTACCTTGCTTATCCCTGGCTTGTAAGAGGGTATGAGAAGATCTCCATCGGTGAGAAAGGAGAGGTAGGCTTAAATTCCATGAACCTGTCACAGCTTAGCGGGCAGAGAATATTGGTGGCGAATGCAGAGCTGAGACTTCCATTTTCTGGACCCGAAAGGCTGGCTATGATTAAATCCAAATGGCTGCTGACCGATCTTAATCTCTTCTTTGATAGCGGGCTGGCATGGTCTTCAGGTGATAAGATTATTTTTAACCGCAATGATTCCATGGTCAGCCTGGATCAGCGCTTTCCTGTTTACAGTACAGGCCTTTCGCTGAGGATCAATGTTCTCGGAGCCCTGATCCTTGAGCCATATTTTGCAATCCCATTCCAGAACGGGGGATTCAGGAACGGGGTCTTTGGCTTGAATTATACATCGGGATGGTAAGATCAGGTATCATCTTTTCTTGCATGTAACAACAAAATCCCTGGAATTATCATCAAGAGGACTGCCTTTGAAGTCTCCGGCAATTTGATATTCATCAAATAATGAACGCTCAAGAAGGTGTTCCAGTTCAAACCGGAAGAAATACCTCATCTGGCTATTCCACTCCCCTGAGAAATGCTTATTGCCTTCGTTCCATTCTATAAGGAAAGTCAGATTTATGATCTGATTTACAAGATCCGGGTGTGTAGATACAGTCCTCTTTAACCTGTCGCCGGGTTGATATTCCCTGTCAAAATCAGTAAAATTATCAAGTCTGTGGATCAGCTGTTTCAGATCAGGTATGAAGGTATCAAAGATGAACTCTCCGCCACTTTTTAAATGATCATATACATTGTTCAGGGCAGAAAGCTGGTCGCTTATTTCAGTTAAATGCATAAAAACCCTGAAGGGGGCAACGATCAGGCCGAATTTTGTGCTAAATCTGAAGTCAATTATGTTTTGCAGGCTGATCCTTTGTTGTTGCTTTTCAGATAGCTTAGTTCTCAGCACATCAAGCATCGAAGGACTTATATCAATTCCATAAATATTGGCTCCGCCTTCCAGTGCCTCAAGGAAAAGACGGCCGGTACCCGTGCCAACTTCAAGCACTTTGCCGGATGTATTCCTTATCCGTTTAATATAATACTCATTATCAGCGCCATCTCTTATGTGGTGGTAAATAAAGTCGTAAAATCGCGCAAAAAAATCTGGATATTCATTAAACATACTTTGATTTTTGGTATTGTTTTTCCAGTTCATCAGCAATTATTGCGGGATTAGTAAGCGGCATGTCATCCTCGTATATTTCGTATCCAAGCCTTGCTGATTTTTTCTGTTTTTCAAATCTCGGAAGCTGAGTTCTGTTTGTTGTTTCAATATGGTTCCCCTTTTCGTCAACAATTATCACCCTGGGAAGAAAAACGCCTTTTCTCCCAATGAATTTATCCATGATCTCAACAGATTTCTCAAATTCCTTGCGTGTTGTCCTTCCGAGAGCTTCATAATTAATTATTTCCCTTCCATCCCATGTTGAAACAGTTGCAAAGCTTTCTGAGATCTTTCCCTCAATATTGTTTCCTGTATTAAGAGTATCGTGTCCGGAAGGCATCAGGAGGACCTTTCCGCCTCCCCCCTCAATATTTGCCGCATAACGGGGAATGGTTATGCCGGATATCCATCCCTGAAGATGTTTCATATATATTTTACCGACCTGCACGGGTGTAATGAAATGAACAATTCCTCTTTCCTTATGGCATTGAAGAAGATAATACGGATGGACTCCCGCCCAGAACATTCTCCTGAAGGTTTCTGCAAGGGTAATGTAATAATCGTTAACATGGTTGAGAAGGACCGTCTGGTTCCTTACAGTAAAACCGTGATTCTGAATTCTTCTTATAGTTTTGTGAAGAGTATCGGTGATTTCATGATAATGGTTTATATGCGTCATGAAATAAACGTACTTACTTATTCCTTCGGAATATTTGTTTGAAGCAACATTTATGAGATCCAGAATCTCATCGGTGATGGCCATCGGCATGACAACGGGTACCCGTGTTGCTATTCTTATAACGCGAAGATGTGGGATTCTGCTCAGTTCCTCGAGGACATACTTCAGCCTGTTCCGGCTTATCATCAGGGCGTCACCTCCGGTTACAAGAACTTCGTTTATGTTCCTGTTGAAACCTATGTAGAAAAGCCCCCTGTTGATTTCATTTATATTGACATCTGCTGTTTCGTCAAGTGATTTAGCTCTCTGGCAATGAACGCAGTATGAAGCGCAGCTGGTATTACTGGCAACAAAAAGTGCCAGCCTGTTGGGATAGCGTTGATATGCAGCACCATAACTTCTTGAATCTTCCGACATGGCACCTTCTGCACCCGTATCCGGAAAAAGGAGGTTGGCAGGAGTGGGAACACTCTGCCAGAAAACAGGATCGAGACGTTTATATGGTTTTTCTCCTGGAGGCAGATCGGGGTGAAACGGATCAGCCGACATAAGAGTAGCATAATACGGAGTAATACGCATTGGCTCTTTTCCCTGGCTTTTCAGTGTCCTCAATGTCCGGCTTATTTCCCTCTTCTGATGCTCATTAAGGGTGATAACCTTTTCGAGATGTTCAACAGTACGGATCGAATTCCTCATCTGCCAGATGGGATTGTTCCATTGCTCTTCCGTTATATCCTTCCAGATCGGGATCGTACGGAAATGTCTTGGTTCATAAAGAAAATTGTTGTTTACATGCATAGGCTGACATTAAATCAAAAAGTTAAGAACCTGTTATGCGAATTCTTTAATGCCTGACAGGTCATTTGTTTTAATAATTATTCCTTAAGCCTGACTGGCTCGGGCAATGCTTCAAATTTTATCTCCTCAAGGGGCACAAAATCATCGTCTGCCTTTTCTGCGATCAGGATCTTGTTGCAAAGGCCTCCAAAAAGCACCTTTATTGTATTCTCAACATTCTTCCTGATGGGAGTGTAGATCCATTCAAATTCCTCAGGTCCGTTCTCAAGCGATTTTTCAGTGTCGACACGATAATTTTCCTTTATTCTGTTAGCATACTTATACAGATTGTCGCTTGTCATCCATCTTTTCTCAGCAAGTGGATTCTGGTTCCTGAACTCATATATTTCAAAAAAATCCCATTCGAGCTTCCTGTTTCCAAATGATAGAAATTTTGGATTGATATTTGCCACTATAAGTTCATCTCTCTCTGCGATATATTTGAACCTCAACTCCTTGCAGTCAATGCCATATTTTGCCTTCACTGCAACACTCAAACTGCCAAAATATTTGATGTTCCTTTCATTGATTATATCTTTCTTATTAATTGAGCGGGTGAATCTGGTATCGATCTCAAAAAGATTCAGTTCAAGAATGCTTTTTATCTGGGTAATCTGGAAATGCCTCTCCTTAAGGAAAGTGTTCTCTTCTTCCAGTTTCAGTTTCTCTTTCAGCAAA
Source organism: Bacteroidales bacterium (assembly GCA_034005245.1). Taxonomy (GTDB): domain Bacteria; phylum Bacteroidota; class Bacteroidia; order Bacteroidales; family VadinHA17; genus LD21. The sequence goes on along the minus strand of JAVEVC010000017.1, from coordinate 17,434 downwards.
GTCTTATTTCTATCCTCAAGTCTTTCAACATCTCCCTCAAATTGTGTAACCTTAACGTTTAGGTTTATGAGCTGCTGGATGCCAAAAATAAACAAGCCAATACCCATCGCTGCCAATCCCCATATTATTAGTTTATTTGCCAGCAGGATAAGAGCAATTAATACAAGAAGAATAAATATCCCATATCGTTTTATAAAAGTCATAATAACCGGGTATGGTTACAAAATTAACAATCTTCAGCGTAAATCACGGTCAGACAGCCTGTTTTTGTACATTCCGCAATCAGGAATATGTTTTCTGAAATTATAAACTTTCACGATTATCCCTCATATTCTATCCGTCCCGGCAACATGAAAAGGGAATAATCCAAAACGCACAAATAGTATGACAGGGCTTAAAAATAAAGCCTCTCCGGGCACATGATTAAAAGGTGATTCCGGATTTTATTTCTCAGGGAAAACATTGTTTGTATAAACCGTGTGGATAGCTTTATCAAAGGCTAACCATCCTTCTTCTGTCATTCTTCCGGGTGTGAAAAGGCAAATACCGGCAGCACCGTTTTCCATTGATTCCTTAATTGCTGCTTCAATTTCAGCAGGTATGAGGCCGTGGTTTTCAGGATCAGGCTCTGCGGTCTTTTTTTCAGGGGCCGGGCAGATAAAAAGTCCGCTGTAAACAGGCTTCCTGTTATTCAGGGCTGTTACTGATTCTTTACACATCTCTCCCACCCATCTTGTATCCTCGAGATAGAAATCGTTATAATTCATCGGGAAGAAAGCGTCGATGTTCCATTTATCCCATTCCTGTCTGACGATCTTTCTGGCAACAGAGTTAGGCCCCGGGAATACAGCTGCATTTATCACCTTGTTTCTTGAATGTGCTACATCGGCAAGACGATTGACAAGGCCTGTTATTATATCGTAGCGGAATTGTTTCCATTCTTCAACCTGTGATGGATCATCAACGGATTTTATATCAATGCCTGTTTTTGCTTTGAAGTCAGAGACACATTTATCGCAGTAGCAGTAATCAAACTGCGGGTATTCCCGATCCATAACAAGCCCGTATTTTTCCCAGAGCCCTCTTGCAAGGATTACGTCGGGATACCTAATATAGTCCAGATGAATTCCATCCACTTCCTCCAAATCAGCAATTGCTCCATACATATTCTCAAGATACTGGCAAACTTCTTCGCGATTAGGGCAGGCAAAATTGTAATAGTTGACATAGGCAGGCTTATCATAGGCTGATTCCCCAAGACCGTTTACCGCAAACCATTCAGGTTCTATTTCCGGAACGTTTCCCAGTGTAAGGGCAGGTATCCATGCATGAAATTCAAGACCGGTTGCCTTTGCTATCCTGCCAACCCTTTTATAGACAGCCGGATCTTTCCCTGCCGAATACATCAGACCATCAATGCCTTTTTCCTTCAGGTTCGAAAATTCTTCCCTGAGCTCAGAATCGGTTGAATTACCGGGGCCGCTCATCCATCCAAAGACAGGTATCTTGGATTTTTTGTCAGAACTGCACGACATCATTAATGCGATCAGGCTGAGATAAAAGAGTTTCTTCATGGATAAATAATTGTAAGGTTAGAGATGAATATAAGGCTGGTAGTATTAAAGGTTATGAATAAATGTGGCACTTTCCCCGAATGTATCGGGATCCATTTCAACGAAGATATTTTTCACGCCGCCCTTTCTCACAGCGGCAAAGAACCCATTCCAGTCTACAATACCTTTCCCGAGGGGGACACTCTTGTTTTCAAGGAATGACCAGTCGGCCAGATGTGCAGAAATGAACCGGCCGGGATATTTATTGAAATAATCTGCTGCTTTAAATCCTATGTTAATAACAGCAACCTGGAACTGCATTTTTACGAGTTCAGGATCAAATCGTTTCAACAGTTCATCATATATCAGAACCCCGTTGATCATTTCAAATTCCATATGGTGATTGTGAAAACCCATCTGGATGCCTGCGTTTTTGGTTTTTGCCCCTATTTCATTAAGTTCATCGGCAACTCTCATCCAGTCGTTCAATGTGGCACCCTTAGGCAATCCGAAACTTGAAAGTATCATTTGCTTCTGCCCTGATTCCGAGGCAAATGCAATTCGTTCCTGAAGACTATTCCTTAGTTCATTCATCGTGTAATGAGTACTTTCAAACTGCATGCCGGCATCATTGATGATTCTTTTCATTTCGCCGGCTTTTATATTCATAAGAGGGCCGAATCCTGAAGATTCATAGCCCGGGGGCGAACACATTTCAACACTCTCATATCCCAGGCCGGCCATTTTTTCCAACGTTCCGGCAAAATCATTAATCAGCTGATCCTTTATGGTCCAGACCTGAAATCCCAAAGGCATCTTAACCACTTTTGCAGCCGGATTAGCATAAAGATCGGCGGGGATCTGCGAAGCTACAACTGCTGATCCGATCCCCAAAACACTTCTGCTGAGAAACTGTCTCCTGGTAAGGTTTTTCATCGTTTTTATTTTTGATTCGATACTCAGAACGGTTTATTCCAATTTCAGATTAAATCCCGATTAGTTCCGGGTCCCTTGCTGATCGCCTGACAAGGTATAAACATCAGATTAACTTTGTTGTGTTAAGTTAATAATATCAGGTATCAGGTATCAACCTTAAACCTTGAACTTAATCTATTCAAAGCTTTTAAATTCTCCTTCCTTGTAGCAATTCACACCGTTATCGGTTCCGATCCATATAACACCGTCTTTATCGGTACCAAGGCACAATATGTTGTTGCTTGCAAGGCCATTGTCAGTTTTGTATGTAGTCCAGGCTGAACCATCGAAAACAGATATTCCACCTTTGGTCCCGAACCACATTTTACCGTCTTTATCGGATGTTATTGCCTGAACAAAATTATCCACAAGTCCTTCGGCAGTGGTATAAGCATCCCAGTTATCAAGGGTGTTGCCCCCTACATGCTTACCAACACCGCCGTCAGTGCCAAACCATTGCGTAATGCCATCTTCAGATAGATAAATGCAATAAACATTGTCTGACGGGATGATTATGGGTCCCCAGTAAGCATAACTTGAAGCCCCGGATATGGCGTCAGTCTCTGTACGGAAAACCCTCGTAACTCCGGCTCCCAGAGTTCCCACATAAAGGGAATCACCATCAGGGCTTGTTGCCATTGATGTAATCGGGAAATCGTTGAACATGGCTTCCGGGTAAAGCGCCTCGTAATCAGGTGTAAGCCATTTGTCACTTTTTAATCCGGAAACTCCTTTGTCAGTTGCAAACCATCGCAAGGCGTTTTTCCCAACTGCTACACCCATGACATTTTTACTTGTCAGGCTTGAATTCTCAGGTAGAAAAACAGTTGGTTCCTTGCCTGCCGAACCGGGAACGTATTCAGCTATTGCGCCCTCAGGAGAAGCAATCCAGATCTTTGTGCCTTCGCTGCAAGTTTCAAAAGTGAAATTCTTAATGTTGGAAGGTCCTATCTTTGCGGTTTCACTATGCAAAGTCCATTTAGCCCCATCAAAACTGACAATACCGTTTTCAGTTAAAAACCATTTTGTGTTGTTATCATCAATCACCAGCGATGAAAAATTCTTTGCGGGAATATTTGTCTGGGCAGCAGGGTTTTCAGTAAGTTCGCCATTTTTCTGTGGGAATGTGATGCTCATCCCTATAAAAGAAGCTGCTAAAAGAATTATGGCCATGGAGACCTGATTTTTTAGTAATTTCATAATGTTAATTTAACGTTAATTTATAAATAATTTGAGTATAAAATAAGCAATAAAAACCTTATGATACGATTGAGTACCGGGTTTTTAACAATCTTTAATACAAGATTTATGCCATAGCATCATCAAATTGTTATTTTTGTCCTTAATAATTCATTTTATCCTTATGGAATCAGAGGAACTGTTATTTCCTATACTTACAGATGGATATTGTTGCAGCAGGTTTCCGGACAACCCGGATGGGGAGATGTCAGTTTGTTGGTTATATGTCAGCTTGCTTCACTCGATCTGGTGATTGCTTTCATGGCTGATTCAGTACACAAGTAAAGTAAATAGAAATAAAATAACCCCTATGAGAAAGATAAAAGATCTAAAAAGGCACATTCAGGCTGTACTGATTTCAGTGCCGCTTTTATTTCTGTCAGCATTTGCTTCACAGGCGCAGGATATTGACATTTTATTAAAGGGAGGCCATGTTATTGATCCTGCAAACAATATTGATTCCAAAATGGATGTAGCAATAAAGGACGGCAAAATCCTTAAGGTTGCATCTTCTCTTTCTCCTGACAAAGCCAGAAAGGTAATAGATGTAGAAGGCATGTATGTTTTTCCTGGTCTTATTGACCTGCATGTTCATGCATTTCATGGTACAGAGCCAGGTTCATATATTGCCGACGGGTGGGATGCCCTTCCTCCTGACGGTTTTACCTTCAGGGCAGGGGTTACTACAGTGGTGGATGCAGGATCGGCCGGATGGAGAAATTTCAGAAAATTCAAGGAACAGACCATCGACAGGTCCAGGACCAGGATACTGGCGTTTCTTAACATTGTGGGAAACGGCATGTATGGAAGATTTGAAGAGCAGGATGTCAATGACATGAATCCTGTAATGACTGCCTATATGATCAACCGTCTTTTTCCAGATATTATTGTAGGAGTTAAGTCGGCTCATTACTGGGGCCCTGACTTTACTCAGGTCGACAAGGCAGTTGAGGCAGGAAAACTTGCAGGTGTTCCGGTCATGGTTGACCTTGGAGAACACCACCCTCCTTTGCCTATTGAAGAGCTCTTTATGAAACATCTTCGTCCGGGCGATATCTGGACACATACTTATGCCAATGCACCAAAGGACAGAGAAGTGCCGGTAGACGAAAACGGCAGGGTAAAACCTTTCATTTTTGAAGCTCAGAAACGAGGAATAATATTCGACGTAGGTCATGGGGGAGGAGCATTTCACTGGAAGCAGGCAATACCATCTGTTCAGCAGGGATTCATTGCCGATGTGATAAGTTCGGACCTGCACATCGGAAGCATGAACAGTGGAATGAAGGATATGGCCAATCTGTTGTCAAAGTTTCTTAATATGGGGCTTCCCCTTCAGGATGTCATAAGGAGGGCAACACAAAAGCCAGCCCAGGTTATAGGAAGGCCTGAACTGGGCAACCTTAGTCCGGGCAGCGAAGCCGATGTTGCAGTATTTAGTATGAGAGAGGGTGATTTTGGATTTCTTGATGTAAGAGGGACCAAAATGAAAGGAACACGGAAACTAGAAGCAGAGCTGACTATACGTGCCGGCAGGATTGTATGGGATCTTAACGGAATCGGATCACCTATGTGGGATGCAGTTACTTTACAGGGTAGATAATACAGCTTCAAAATGCCAGGAAAAATTATAAAATCAATTTCCCTTCTCCTTTTTCTCCTCATCATGAGCAGGACAGGATATTCACAAAAGATAGACATCCTGTTGAAGGGCGGCCATGTAATAGATCCTGCAAACAATATTGATGCAGTGATGGATGTTGCCATTTCCGACGGCCGGATCGCAAAAGTGGCACCCGATATTTCTGCAACCAGTGCCGGCAGGGTGCTGGATGTAAAAGGCATGTATGTAGTTCCCGGTCTTATTGATATACATACCCATGTTTTTGTTGGTCCAAACCAGGGCTTTGCCAATGGATTTTCATGCGTATCTCCGGATGATATTACTTTTAAATCGGGAATAACAACCGTTGTGGATGCAGGTACTTCGGGATGGAGAAATTTCCCATTGTTCAAAAGCCAGGTCATCGACCGGTCACAGACAAGGATACTGGCATTTTTAAGCATCGCTGCCTCAGGTATGACAGGGTTCCCTTCCGAAGAAAACATAAATGAAATGGACCCGCGGATGACCTCTCTTGTGGTATCGCAATACCCTGATGAAATTGTAGGAGTGAAAATAGGACATTATACCGACGCTGACCGGGCTCCATTCGACAGAGCAATTGAAGCTGCGACTTTGGCTAATGTCCCTTTGATAGTGGAATGTCATCTGCCAATGTATCCCCTTGAAGAGATACTTGGAAAAATGAGGCCCGGAGATATTTATACACATTCGTTCACAACAGCTGTCGACCGGGAATGTATACTCGATGATCAGCTTAAATTGAAGCCATGCGTTATTCAGGCGAAAGATAAAGGTGTTAGATTTGATGTCGGGCATGGCGGAGGTATGTTCCATTTTAATGTTGCCATACCTGCATTTAAACAAGGCCTTCTACCTGATTCCTTTGGCTCGGATCTTCACAGGTCAAGCATGAATTCAGCCATGAAAAACATGCTCGAGACTATGTCAAAGTTTCTCAATATCGGAATGGAACTGCAGGATGTTATTTACAGAGCAACCTGGAATGCAGCTCAATCGATCAGACGTAATGACCTGGGTAATCTGAGTGTTGGAGCAGAAGCTGATGTCGCCGTTTTAAGTATGCGCACAGGCAAATTCGGATTTACAGATACAAGGGGAAACAGGCTTGACGGAGACCGCAGGCTTGAAGCAGAACTTACAATCCGTGCAGGAAGAATAGTGTATGATAACAATGGAATCGCTGCAAGAAACTGGCTTGAAAACCAGGCACTTTATAAATTTAAAAAATAGGATAATGAAAACGGAAAGACGATCGGTACTGAAAAAGATGGCAGCTGCAATTGCAGGATTTGCAGGAGCCGCGTTAGTTTCAAAAGCTGCTGCACCCGATGCCGGGAAAGAAACTTCAGGTATTATATATTCTGAGGAGATGCCCCTGTTTTCAGCATCAACACGGCTGGGAAACCTGCTTTTTCTTTCAGGCCGCGGACAGAGGCTTGAAGGTGATATAAAAGTCCATACAGAAAATGTGATCAATCTTCTGGAAGCTGAACTCATCAAAGCCGGTTCTTCACTGGATAAAGTACTGAAAGTAACCATATTTCTTGATAACATTAAGGATTACGACGGGATGAACGAAGCTTACAGGGGACGCTTCGGCAAGACCCCCCCTGCCCGCACCACTGTGGCAGTGCCAAATGGACTTCCACCGGCAGACAACCTTATCCAGATGGATTGTATTGCGTACATCTGATGATATACCTGATAGAATGGGATAAAATGAATAAATATATATAAACATGGAACGAAGAGATATAATTAAAAGCCTGACAATCCTGCCATTCGCAGGTAGCTTCCTTCCTTTGGAAGCTGTTCTGTCAAAATCGTCAGGACCGCTTTCTGCAGGCCCGAATATTTATCAATCGATAGGTGTTGATCCTGTAATTAATTGCGTGGGGACATACACCATCATTGGGGGATCCATTGAACGGCCGGAAGTTGTTGAGGCAATGCATGCCGCTTCAAGTTTTTTTGTCCAGTACGATGAACTGGCTTTCGGGATCGGACGGCGTCTCGCTGAACTAACAAAGGCTGAATGGGGAATGATCTCTGCCGGTTGCGCTGCGGGAATGAAACATGTAACTGCAGCCTGCGTATCAGGCGGTAATCCCGAGAAACTTGTCCGCATACCAAACCTGGAAGGATTTGATAAAACCGAAGTTGTCATTCCCAGGAGTTCCCGAAATGCTTATGATCATTCCATAAGGAACATAGGCATAACTATAATCACTGTCAATACTCTGGATGAGCTTGAAAAGGCCCTGAATCCGCGAACGGCAATGATATATGTTATGACCGGACGCGACACGGAACCGGGAGGTAATTTTGCCATAGACAAAATTGCCGCACTGGCAAAACAAAAAAATGTGCCTTTCCTTGTTGATGCTGCTGCTGAAGACCTGACAATACCCAATGTCCATCTCCAGGCTGGTGCGGATGTTGTTGCCTACAGCGGGGGAAAGGCAATTTGCGGGCCGCAATGTGCCGGATTGCTGCTTGGAAGAAAAGACATTCTGATGTCGGCATGGCAGGCCAGTTCACCCCATCATGGTACCGGAAGGGATAACAAGGTTGGGAAGGAAGAAATGCTTGGAATGCTCGCCGCAGTCGAAGCGTGGGTTAAAAGAGATCATGTTGAAAAATACAGGACATGGATGACATATCTGGATAATATCTCCAAAAAGGTATCAACAATAAAAGGAATTACTGCAACTATAAGAGAACCTGTCGGGCTTAATAACAGGAGTCCCGTGCTCATAGTTTCGTGGGATCCTTTGAAATTCAATATAACGGGTCCGGAAATTGCAGAGATGCTTGCAACCACTCAGCCACGAATAGCCGTTCATAGCGGTAACAGCGAACAGGATGGCACTACTTCACTGCGCATTACTTCAGGACAAATGCAGCCAGGAAACGACAAAATTGTGGCTGACAGAGTTCATGAATTACTTTCAAAGAAGTATCCGAAACCAAAGGAAATGACTCCCCCTGTTGCTGATATAAGCGGACGGTGGGCAGTAGAGATTGAATTTTATAGCAGCAAAAGCCAGCATACATTCTTTATTGAACAGGATGGCAACTGGATACAGGGATCCCACAAAGGAGATTTTTCACTCCGGGAAATGGTTGGTACCATTGAAGGGGATGAAGTAAAGCTGAGTAGTTCAGAACGGATGATAGCTGATAATGTTCCATTTATATTTTCGGGTAAGCTTTCAGGTAATACTATCACAGGCGGCATATACCTTGGTGAATACATACGTGCACAATTCACTGCAAAGAGAAATGACTATAAAGGACCGAAAAGAAAAATAAGATATCCGGAAGGACAACCTCTTGCAACCTGACATCAATCAGAAGATGTTCCTTTATTGGAACAATTATTGCATTAGTTTGTTAAAGTAATAAGAGAGAAATAGTAGTTAAAACAGTTATTTAAAACTTAATATTCCATAGACATTAATGAAAAGGCGCGATTTTTTAAGAGTTTCTTCAGCAGCAAGTCTGGCAGGACTGGTAGGTCCGGCTTATGATGCACTCGCTGCTCCGGGTTCAGGACGGGAAACAGGTTTTGACCTTCATCCTTTTATCAAGGAACATCCTGAAGCTGTATTTATTAATCTTACCTCGGTTGACCAAAAGACAAATAACCAGGCGATTCATGATGCCGCATACAAGCTTGCAGGCGAAATGTTTGTAAAAACCAAAAGAGGAAGGGGTTTCCCTAACTCAACAAAAATAACCTGTAAGCCGAACTGGACATGCAGCAGGATTGATCCCAAAGATCCGTCTGCAAACCTTGGGATCACAACAGACACGAATTTTATTGAGGGATTCCTACGGTCAGTTAAGAACATTGGGCCCCAGGAGTTTTACCTGAGGGAATGTGCATGTCCCCAGATGTGGGAAAGAAATGGCTGGACGGCTATGGCACAAAGAAACAACTTTGACCTAAGAGATCTTTCTTCCAAGGATTTCTGGAATCTCCCGGAGGGCGATATTATTTTTCACAAAGTGAATAACGGAGTAATATTCAAGGAAGTTGGTTTCATGGCACCGATGACAGCTCCTGACACTTTCCTCATTAACATGGCCAAATTCAAAGCCCACCAGATGGGTATAACGGCATCCGTTAAAAACCTCCAGGGCATTACTGCAAGAAAATTCCATCAGTTTTGCGGCGGTCATTATAATGTATTCAAGACTTATGACCAACGCTATCACAAGTTCTTCCATGAAGATTATCTTGAAAAGATAAACGAACTTCAGCAGAGGCATTTGCAGGAGGGTATGCCAAGGTGGGCAAGTAAAATGGACCGGCCACCATATGGAGGAGGACTGTTTATGGAACAGTGGATACAGAGAATGATCGACTCTTACAGCGTTACCCCAACCGGGATTAACATAGTCGAGGGAATTTACGGCCGTGACGGGGATGGATTTTCAGGCGGACCTCATAACGGGAAACCTGCTGATTACATGAGCAATAATATCATTTTCGGGAAGGATGCCTTCAGAGTTGATATTATTTCCCACTGGCTTGCCGGACATGAACCGGGTAACTTCGGGCTCTTCCATATCGGAATTGAGCGTGGAGTTTCTGATGTGCTTGATCCTTATGATATCCCCGTATATCTTTGGGAGAATGGCCGTGCAACAAAAGTTAACCTCGACACATTAAAAAGAACCCCTCTTGTTACTCTCTACCTGAGAAGAAATTATGATGGTCTGGATGAAGATCAGTTTCATCTGGTAAATGAGCCATTCGACTACTCAGCATGGAAAACCAGGAAGGTAGCTTACAACGGAAAGCCGTCCATCAAGGCACTAGGCTCCGATTCAGCCGACGGAATCGTTATGGAAGTAAATGTTCCTGAAACAAGCGATGTCTATGTGGATATTAAGAATAAATACGGTGATGTGGTATGGAGGCTGAAGGCTGACGGACTTGAGCCCGGAAAGCATGAAGTGGTATGGGACGGATTCTCTGAACCGGGCTTGTATACGATGTATGTTAAAGGCATGGGCTGGGACGCCGAAAGGGAGATGATAATCTATACCTGATATGGCAGCCAGATTATTAAAGTGCTTGTGGCAGTTTGTCTGTAGTCTAATCCTTTAGAGCCGCTTTACACTAACAAAAAAAGGATCTTAAAACAACAAAAGATCAGCCTGAAACAACAGAAATTCAAAGCTGATCTTTTGTTTTTATTGAACTTTAAAAATTAATTGTTCTGTATTTCTATCGTGCCTATGCGGGTATGGCTGTGGCTGCAATCGGTTTTATCAATCGTTCCGGGCAAACATTATTCTTCAAGTGCTTTCACCAAAGGAAGTATAATGCAGGTGGCATTCTGGCCCCCATGATACACTGTTTGAGTGGCTACTCTAGTTACGGAGCTGGTCCCCAGAGGTTCTCCCGTGTTGGGGTTCCTGTCAAACTGCGGGAAATTGCTTGAGGTTATGTCAATCCTTATCCTGTGCCCAGGCAAAAACACATTTGCGGTCGATGTTAGTTCAATATCGTAACTGTATACCTGATTTGGGGTCAGCAGCTTCATCTTGTCAAGTCCTTCCCTGAACCTTGCCCTTAAAATACCTTCAGCAACGGGCATTGAATAACCGTCAGGGGAAACATCGGTCAGTTTTATCATCCAGTCGGTATCCCGGCCGTCAGTGGAAGCGAACAATTTCATTCTTACAGGACCTGCAATAGTGACGGGCTCAGTCAGATAATCACTGGTATAAACAAGCATATCTTCCCTTCTTTCAAGAGGCCTCTGATCGGCGGGCCCGGCAATAGTAGGCGTACCGCAGCAATTGTTGCCCCCTGTTGTAGGAACTGGATTAAGGGGATCGTAACGGTAGATATCCTTTCCGCTATTAGCAGGTTTCACAAATGATAGCTCACCATTTCCACGGACAGAATTTGCTGATCCCTTACCTGTAATATATAGTTCCCTGTATTCCGTTCCGGGAACAGGCCAGTCTGATTCACTGCGCCATTTATTTATTCCCATGTAGAAAAGTTGTATCGGTTTCTCGAAGTCCAGACCGTTTTTGATGCCTTTCAGGTGATAATCATAAAAGCGCAGCTGAAGGTCAAACATATCAATGTAAGCCGAAGGAGTGAAATCGATACCCCCGAATGATTGCGTTGGGCCATGTCCCCAGGGACCTATTATCATCTTCGTGCCTGCTTTTGCTTCCGGAGTAGCTCCATGATTCTTAACACCAACGTATCCGTTAATGGTGCCCATCAGGAAGATATCAAACCAGCCCCCGAGAGTATAGACTGGCACTGCTACCTTGTTGAAGCGTTCTTCATCACTAATGGATTTCCAGTATTTGTCGTAACTTTCATGTTCAAGCCAGTCTCGATAATGCCGTACAGGCGATCCCTCAAATGCGAGGTCCATGTCATTCAAAGGCAGATGCATAAGCACATTATCATACTTAAGGTTCTCAGGCATATATTTCTCTGTGTGCCAGTATTGTGGGAGCATTATGCGATCAGGCATCCTTACAACTCCCCAGCCATAGTTAAAGCTCAGCCTGAAAGCCCCTCCCATGGTAAGCCAATTGGCATAAATATTTGTAGATGCCAGAGAAGGGAATGCTGCCACGAGATGGGGAGGGTTTGATGTAGCTACAGCCCATTGATTGTGTCCAAGGTAGCTGCCGCCCTGGGTTGCCACCCTGCCGTTGGAAAATGACTGCTGTGCTGCCCATTCAATAGTTTCGTAGCCATCCTTTGCCTCATCACGGAAGGGTTCCCATTTGCCCTCGCTTTCATACCTTCCCCTGACATCCTGAACTACAACAGCATATCCGTGCCTTGCAAATTTCACCATCATTTCATGTACTCCATCGCGCTGTACGCCATAGGGAGTCCTGGTAACAATGGTAGGATAACGGCCAGAAGCAGCAGGTCTGTAAATATCAGCATACAGTATCACGCCATCACTCATGGGCACTGCTTTATGCCGCTCGATCCGTATGTCGTTAAGTCCGCTTTGCGGCTCAGATGCAGTAGCAGAAGGTAAGTAGAATATACAAACCAATAAAAGCATCGATCTGAAAATCGAAGCCTTAAAATTGCCAGGGTGATCATATTTTAATCGAAGCGACACTAAATGATCAGAATTCTTAGCATTTCCGACATGTAATTTCTTCATTTGGAGGGAGGTTTTAAGAGTTTATTGTTAAGGAACCAATAGGTGAATATCTGAAATCATTACACGAAAAACACCGGCATTCAGAGATGCCGGTTATGGGAGCTCATCATATCAATTAACAGCCTCGCTGATTTAAAATTCAATCTTAATCTGTGGTCCTGTCAGCAAAGAATCTATATTTAAGCCCTTGTATTTAAGGGTTAACACAGGGAGGCTCTTAATGCATGTGATTAAGAACTAAAATCCTCCACAGGAAATAATGTTCCTGGTTTTATAAGTTATTCATCGTTTTCCCTGTTCCCCCTAATTCCCGCAGGGCCAGGACCTATAATACATTCATTGAAAAGCGTTTTAGTTTACTTTTCAACAATGTCAGGCAATTTAATAACTGAAGTCTCCTATATGTCCTTAGGGTATATCCCAGAGGTTACAGATAACTAATATTAACTAATGTACCACAGAAGCTGCAAGGCCATTAAGATCCCATACCACCCTGCCAGCTCTTACCGTAAGTTCGGCGACAAGCTTTTTGTTTCCCTTAAGTTTTTCGCTACTTATATCGATGAATCCGTAATCTCCTTCGCTGATGCTGAACACTGCTACATCAGCACAGGAGCCTGCAGAGAGGTTCCCAAGATCGGGTCTTTTAATGATCTGTGCCGGAAGCCAGGTTGACCTGAGAATGACATCCTGAACAGTAAGCCCCATTGCAAGGAATTTTGACATCAGGTTGGTCATATCCTTCATTCCGCTGTTCATACTGCCTGTATGCAGGTCGGAACTTATTGCCTCAGCAATGAATCCCTGTTTTATTGAAGGTATTGCCACCTTCCAGCGGAATGATCCTCCACCGTGCCCTACGTCGAATTTTATTCCCCTTTTTTGAGCTTCAAAGACAAAAGGTTTGACTTTCCCGTTTTCATCTATCACCGACTCCCTTGATTCAGGGAAATAGGCATATGCATGGGTAAAAATGTCTCCGGGACGAAGGTGTTTCATAAACAATTCCTCGAGTGAAAGCGGGGGAGTGGCTGATCCGAAATCGATCATAACAGGAATGTCAGCCAGTACTCCTGCTCTTACTGTACTATCAGTAGGGCCCCATTCATGACCATTATAATGTGCGAGCTTTATTCCTACAATTTCTGATGGATATTTTTTTGCACATTCGGCTGTCCTTCTGGGATCCATATCAAGAGTGGTTTGTTCAAAAGGTCCACCGCGCATTCCTTCAGCGGCTATGTTAAGAAAAGCAAGCACCCTTGTCTGGGAATTATCGATTGTCTGGTGCTTGAAAACAGGGAATGATCTCCATCCTGAGCTTCCTACATCGACAAAGGTTGTTACTCCTGCACGGAATGAAAAAGCATCAGGTTGCACTGAGCTGGGGCCGTTCATCAGGCTTTGGTCCATTTTCGTCCCGTAATACACATGAACATGCATATCGATTAATCCGGGAGTTACATACATTCCCGTGGCTCTAATTACTTTTTTCCCTTCATTCTCGCTGATATTCTTTGCCACCCTGGCAATTTTGTCATCAATGATGCCGATGTCCATCGGCTCGTTGATATTGTTGGCGGGGTCTATTACATGTCCCCCTTTTATTACTACACTATAAGTTTGAGAATGTGTCAGACCCGAAAAGAGCAGGAAAGCACAAATCAATGATAAATGCCTGATTTTCATTATTTAAAAAATGTTTATTAAATGTTATACCTTCAAGCTGTTGCGTTTTTCAGCTCCTCCTGGATACGTGCGGCCACGATCTTGTCCTGTCCGGGCTTCAGCATGAATACGGTCAGATTAACGCTGTTCTCTCTTCCGCCCATAACCTCTATCGAGGGATTTCCCCTGCGCAGTTTTTCCTGAAATTCATCCCGTGTAATTTTCACTTTATTTATATCCCATGAGATATTAAGTGAAGGAGTGTGATTCGCAACAGGAGGGACTGTAACCGTGGTAGTAACTCCGTCAATTTGCTTTGCAGAACTCTCAATGATAGCAATCCTGTTTTCCCACTCTTTCCATTCCTTGTCGTGATCTTTGTTGATGTATCTTTCAAGAGCGACATACATTGCTATTATTTCTTCCTTGTTGACCTTCATGCCACGTCCGATAGTAATAGAGCGGGGAGGGGCACTTAAACGGGCAGCTGAAATGAGATCCTTTTTTCCCATAAGGATTCCCGCACTTTGCGGGCCGCATAAGCCTTTCCCTCCGGATATGCAAACCAGGTCAAATCCCATATCGTTGTATTTCCAGAGGTTTTCAACAGGCGGAACATCTGCAGCCATATCATTCATTGTAGGTATATTATGCTTCTTGCCAAGTGCCACCCATTCCTCATCTTTGATCTTACCATCAGGACCTGCATAATTGAGGAACCACATCATCGCAGTTTTTTCGTTGATAGCATTTTCGACATCCTGCACGGTTTCGACCTCAATCAACTTAATGCCGGTAAGAGTAAGGGCGTGAACATAACCTTGATTATGTGATTTTTGTGTTATAACCTCAGATTTCATGCCTGTAAGGTCGGGCAGCCGGCCGGCTTTTTTAGGATCATTTCCTGTCAACACGCCTGCCATGCCAAGCACCAGGGCTGAATAGCATCCGGCTGTTACGGTGGCAGCTTCTGCGTGGCACATAGCTGCAATCTTTTCGCCAACCTTATCCTGTACCTCATCGAGAAGAGCAAATTCTTCAGATGCAGCCAGCCATGCCTGTTTTACCTCATCAGGCATCACGGAAGCAGTCATTGCCGTATAGGTACCTGCTGCATTAATAAATGTTCTCAGTCCAAGTTCCTTGAAAAGGTCACGCTTTGCGCGGGTACAAGCTGCAGTGGAAGCCATTACTGATCCAAACGGAATAGCGCTTCCTACTACAGCTCCTGCAACCGGCAAAATTGTTAAATTCTTAATTGCATTTCTTCTTTTCATTGCGAATTCGGGTCTTAAATATACGCAATGCAATCCATTTCAACCAGTGAATCGCCGGGAACACCACCCTTGGCAACAGCAACCGTTGTACGCACGGGAGGCTTGCTTCCGAAACGGCCTCTGTAAGCTTCATTCATCCCCTGGTAATCTTCAATTTTATCGAGGTATACATTTACTTTCAGTACTTTTTCCATTGAGGAACCTGCTTTTATAAGTTCGTCCTCAAGAGCCTTGAGTACTATTTCAGTATGATTCTTAATGTCAAAAGGAGCAACATGGGCACCTTTACCGGCTACAAAAACCAGATTTCCGTATTTTGTGTGGCCGGTGAATAACGGAGCATTCTGAAAAGTTGTTAAGCTGCCTACTTCCTTTTCTTCGGCAACTTTGGTTTTAGCGTTAACGGCCAGTCCTATACCTGCCAGGCCTGCAATTGAGGCAAACATTTTCTTAAGAGCTGATCTTCTTTCTGTTTTCATGATTTTTTTTATTATGATTATGATTAATAATTAATAAATATTAATAAATGATAAAGATTAAATTATTTTGTTTCAATATTAATGATAAATTCATTGTTTTGAAATACTTCATGCCGGTAAAAGCATTTACCTGCGTGATCTTCGGTTTTGGACAATAACCGGATTTGCTATTCCATTCAGATCGTATACTATCCTTCCTGCCCTGATGGTCATTTCGCATTCAAGTTTTTTGTCAGTTTCAAGTTTGTATCCTGTATAGTCGAACAATCCGAAATTTCCTTTTCTGAGGTTAAGTATGGCAATATCAGCTTCAGATCCAACCGAAAGGTGGCCCAGTTCTTCCCTTTTTATTACCTGTGCAGGTTTCCATGTGCTTGCATTTATAACACTCTGAAGGTCCATCCCCATGGCGAGGAATTTCGACATTGTGGTAAGTTGATCTTTCATGGCTCCGTTCATGCTTCCGATATGCAGGTCAGTGCTTATTGCCTGAGGATATAAGCCACTTTTGATAGCAGGAATGGCCTGTGAATATGCGAAACTGATTCCGCCGTAACCCACGTCAAGGATTAGACCTCTCTTTACTGCTTCTACAACAAAAGGCTTAACCTTCCCTGTCTGGGGATCGACTATCGATTCCCTGCTGTTTCCAAGCTGTGCAAAGCAATGGGTATATATATCGCCCGGACGGAGATGTTTCAAAAACAAATCTTCTATGGAAAGAGGCGGATTGCTGCCGCCGAAATCTATCATAACAGGCATATCGGCTATTTTACCTGCCTCGACTGATCTGTCGGTAGGTGTCCAGTCAGGGCCGTTAAAATGAGCAAGTTTAATACCGACTATGTCTTCCGAATTCCTTTTTGCAAACTCACCTGTAAGCCTGGCATCCATGTCTTTAAGATTCTGTTCGAATGGACCGCCGCGCATTCCTTCTCCAACGATATTCAGTAATGCCAATACCCTTGTTTGTGATCTGTCTATGGTCTGTCTTTTAAAATCAGGAAATGTCCGCCATCCTGCACATCCTGCATCAACCACGGTTGTAACGCCTACCCTGAAAGTAAAACCGTCGGGAGTCACCGAATTCGGACCGTTCATATAGGTCTGATCAAGATTAGTACCCTGAAAAACATGGACATGCATATCAATAAGCCCGGGAGTTACGTAAAAGCCCTCAGCATTGACCACCTGCACTGCTCCAGCAGGATCTATTTTTTTTGCTACCATTGCTATCTTTCCATCCCTGACAGCAACATCCATCGGCTCATTGATATTGTTCTTAGGATCGATCACATGTCCGCCCCTTATAACAATATCATATGATTGAGCCTGAGCAAACAAGGCTGCCATTATTGACATAAAAAAAAGTGTAAAAATTGATTTTTTCATAATTCAGATTTTTATTATTACTAAT
>JAVEVC010000114.1:0-2814 GCA_034005245.1 Bacteroidales bacterium | reverse complement strand
TCCACCTGGGGCCTGCTAGCAAGACCCACGGCTTTAATTTTCTGTTTTATTGTCGCTGTGCCTCTCTCCTCCAGGAAACCATTTATACCAGATGGCGAAATACTGCTATTTTTCAAAAATCCCACTATCTCATTAACCATCTCATATTTTATCCGCATCCTGTCAACTCTTTCCTCTGTAACCGTACCCAGACCTTTTGCCTTTTGCGTCAGTCTTTCATCGGCGTTATCCTGCCGCAGCAATATTCTGTATTCTGCCCTTGAGGTAAACATACGATAAGGCTCATCCACCCCCTTTGTGACCAGGTCATCTATCAGTACACCAATATATGCCTCGTCTCTCTTCAGTATGAAAGGCTTTTCCTTTCTGATCTTAAGAACTGCATTGATACCTGCCATCACCCCCTGTGCAGCAGCCTCCTCATACCCGGTGGTGCCGTTTATCTGACCAGCAAAGTATAGTCCCGGAATCCTTTTTGTCTCTAATGTGTGTCTTAACTGGGTTGGTTGAAAGAAATCATATTCAATTGCATACCCCGGCCTGTATATTTCTATGTTTTCCAGACCCCTGATCTGCTTTAGCGCCTCAAGCTGTGTTTCCAGCTTCAGGCTGCTCGCGAAACCATTTATGTAGTACTCATTCGTCTCCCATCCCTCCGGTTCAAGGAACAGTTGATGTGACTCTTTTCCGGCAAACGTCACTATTTTGTCTTCCACGCTTGGACAATACCTGGGACCACGTCCCTTTATCCTTCCTGTATATAACGGTGAAAATTCAAGTCCCTTTCTCAGCACATCGTGAGCCTTCTCATTTGTATGCGTTATATAACAGCTCCTTTCGTCCTTAATAATGATCCGGTCATGCATGTACGAAAAACATCTTCCGTCACCATCACCTCTTTGCTCAGTCAATGCAGAAAAATCAACGCTCCTGCCGTCTACCCTGGCGCTGGTTCCTGTCTTCAGCCTTTCCACCTCAAAGCCCAGCTCCCTTAATTGCTCACTTAGTCCCTGAGATTCCGGATCTCCTGACCTCCCTCCCGGCATTGTGCTGAACCCAACATGCATTAATCCGTTAAGAAATGTCCCGTTCGTCAGTATAATTGCATCTGCCAGGAACTCAGTTCCAAAAGTTGTTCCTACTCCTTTTACCCTGTCTTTCTCTATGATCAGACGGCATGCCTGCTCCTGCCATATATTCAGGTTATCTGTGTTTTCCAGGATTTTTCTCCACTCACGACTGAACAGCATTCGGTCACATTGCGCCCTGGGACTCCACATTGCAGGACCCTTGCTCCGGTTCAGCATTCTGAATTGAATCATGGTTCTGTCAGTTACTATCGCACTGACTCCTCCAAGCGCATCTATTTCTCTGATTATCTGACCCTTAGCAATTCCTCCCATGGCCGGGTTGCATGACATCTGTGCAAGCTTAGTCATGTCCATTGTAATAAGCAGCGTCTTTGCTCCCATTACAGCGGCAATATGGGCAGCCTCACATCCGGCGTGGCCCCCGCCGACTACAATTATATCATATTTGAAGTTCATTCGGCATATGATAGGTCCAGATACAACTCTTCCATTTCTGACATTTTCTTCTTCTCACCTGCTGTACTGTCATCATATCCGCAAAGATGGAGGAATCCATGAAAAATAACCCTTCTCATCTCTGTTTTGAAGTCAGTGTTAAATTTCCCGGCATTTTCCCTTACCCTTGGTTCGCTTATGTATATCTCCCCGTTCAGGATGCTTCCTCTATTGTAATTAAATGTAATAATATCAGTATAATAATCATGTCCGAGAAATTCGCTGTTTATTTCATAAACCTTCTCGTCACTTGTTATTATGACATCAACAATGCCGGTTTTCATACCGGCATCACTGACAATTCTTGAACCTATTTTCTTAATTATCCTGCTGTCCCGCAGCCTGAATCTTTCAATATCGTAATGAAAGCTTATCCTCAACTCATTAGTACTTAAATCTCATAGTCACCTGGTTCCCGCTTTCATTATACTCAATTGTATCAGCAAGGCTTCTCATAATAAATACTCCTCTTCCATGCAGGTTCTCTATGTTTGCCGGATCAGTAGGGTCCGGTATATTATCGTATTCAAATCCTTCTCCTTCATCCGTAACAGATACTTCAAACAGGTTTCCGTCAGCAGTAAAGTCTACTGTTACCATTTTTTCAGCATTACCTTTGTTACCGTGAAGTATGGCATTGTTGACCGCCTCCACTGTTGAGATAAGTATTTTTCCATATACCTCATCCGAGATACCCAGTTTCTTTGACAATGTATCCACCAGCGTTTCTACAACGCGCAATTTTTCTACGTCTGAATTTATCGTAATGCTTTCCATTCCTGAATCCCTATCACAATTTTTAACTGACAGGGAATTTATTTGTTGCAAAATTTAGTCATTTTTTTGTAAGCCACTGCTCCGGGTCAAGTTTTTTCTTTTCCTCGTACACCATAAATTTCAGCACGGCCTTTCCTCCGTTTCCATTATCAACATATACATCACCCAGTGACTGGCCTATTTCAACATCATCTTCCGCCTTTACTGCAACGTTCACCAGGTTCTGGTAAACTGTCAGGTATTTGCCATGTCTTATGATAACAGCCATATTGGCACCCGAAATTGCAAAAACCCTTACAACTTTCCCGTTGAATACTGCCTTAGCCTTGGAGCCACCGCTAGATGTAATCTCAATTCCAATATTGTCCTCTGTCACATTCTTTAATACCGGATGTGGCTGCAAGCCAAAATGTCCGGTGATGATGCCTCTTTCCACCGGCCAGGGAAGCCG
>JAVEVC010000016.1:54954-56754 GCA_034005245.1 Bacteroidales bacterium | reverse complement strand
CTTTCTATGTTATATTAGTCCGCATCAGCTATTCACAGATATAAAGTCGATGCAATGGGATAACGGTGTTATTAAATGCAGGTTAGATTTTACCGGAGATGCTTTTGAGACAGAGGACCAGCGTAACTGGACAGATGCCTCTTATAAAACTTACAGCACTCCCCTCGGTAAGCCTTTCCCTGTAACATTAAGCAAGGGAGAAGATCTGTTTCAGAAAGTAACTTTCCAGGCAGGAAAAGTTCCGGATTTTCATTATGAGGCAAACGACATAATAAATATCAATATCCCTCCGGGAGAGATGCTGGAATTACCGGCCGTAGGAATCAGCAGGTCCACCAGGCCTGAGCAGCTTACCGATAATGAAATAAGCATACTCAAAACCCTCAGGTTTGATCATTACCGGGTTGATGTACATTTACATTCTGATACTTGGAAGGAAGCAGCAGAAGCTGCAATAAATGAAGCCGGAAAGCTTGGGTATGCCCTTGAGCTTGCTCTCTTTTTTGGTGATGAACCGACAAGACAATGCCATGAAATGACAGATTTCTTTTCACATGCAAGGGCATCGGTTTCTCTTATAACCATTCTTCATAAAACCAGACCTGCAACTCCTGTTGATCTGGCTTCCAAAGTGGTCCCCTTGCTCAGGGCCTCATTTAAGGACGCAAAGATTGCCTGTGGCACAAATGCCGGTTTTGCAGAGCTGAACAGGAACAGGCCTGCAACAGGCGAGATCGATTACCTGTCCTACTCCATTCATCCCCAGGAGCATGCCTCCGACAACAAGACCCTTGTCGAAAACCTCAAGGGACAGGAATATACAGTGAAGAGCTGTGTCAGATTCGCCGGCACAAAAGGTGTATGGATTTCTCCTGTAACTCTTCGCAGGCGTTTCAATGCGAACCTTGAAAGCTATGAAATTCCATATGGCGGCCAGGGTGTACCCCCGCAGGTTGATCCCAGACTTATGTCAATTTTCGGGGCATGCTGGTCAGCCGGCAGTCTTAAATATCTTTGTGAATCAGGTGCAAAAGGCATAACCTTTTTTGAGACAGCCGGTGAAAGAGGAATCATTCAGGGGGATCATCCGGCACGCTGGCCGGAGGCTTCTCATGCTGAATGCGGAGCAATATTCCCGGTATTTAATGTTTTTAAGTTCTTTCTGGAAAACAAATCCTTCCGCATAATGGCCAGCGAAAGTGACAATCCGTTAATGGTTGATGCACTGGTCATGGTCAAGAGCGGAAAACTTAAAATCATGCTGATGAATTTCACTTCCAGTACAAAAAAGGCGAGAATGGATTTTTGCAAAGACCTGTTAATAATTTCACAGTTAAGCGATGAAAGCCATAAATATTCAGGAAGCATTGTGTCCTCTACCGGGATACGAGAAACAACTAAATCGGGTTATCCTTTGCTTCTGCCGTCTTTTTCTCTTACTTTTATTGAGGGAATGATAAAAGATAGTTAATTTTAGAATTCCTTTAGACCTTTTAACCAAAAAAACCAACTGAAATGGTACTTGTACAGGATTATGCGCTTGCTGTTTTTCTATGTGTCATTGCAATGATTTGCTGGGGATCGTGGCAGAACACACGTAATCTTATCGGAACAAAATGGCGCTTTGAACTTTTCTACTGGGATTACACTCTTGGCATTGTGATCTTTGCCCTGTTAATGGCATTTACCTTTGGAAGTTTCGGGAATCAGGGCCGCAGTTTTATTCCCGACTTAAGCCAGGCTGATCCTAAATACCTCCTCTCTTCAGCAATCGGCGGATTCATCTGGAATATTGGAACG
>JAVEVC010000016.1:0-54854 GCA_034005245.1 Bacteroidales bacterium | reverse complement strand
TACGGATTAAGTAACGCCGCACCTGTTGTTGCCGCTTTATGGGGTATTTTCTTATGGAAGGAGTTCAGGGGAGCTCCTAAAGGAACCAACCTGCTCCTATCCCTT
Organism: Bacteroidales bacterium; assembly: GCA_034005245.1. Taxonomy (GTDB): domain Bacteria; phylum Bacteroidota; class Bacteroidia; order Bacteroidales; family VadinHA17; genus LD21. Next base: position 54,749 of record JAVEVC010000016.1, on the reverse strand, counting down.
ATGTTTGTTTTTTATCTTATCGGGCTCGTGCTGATAGTCTATTCAAAATTCGCCTGACACCAACCACTATAATTTTAACCACGCAATGAAAAAAATCACAAGTTTAGGAATTACACTGTCTCTGAGCATTCTGCTTGCATATTCACAGGCAGACATCTGGCAAGGACCTTCCGTTGATTTTTCCCACGGAAAGCTGAAGATATCGGAAAACCAGCGTTTTATTATTCATGAAGATGGCACCCCCTTCTTTTATCTGGGAGATACAGGCTGGGAGCTTTTTCATCGCCTCAACAAGGATGAAACGGAAAGGTATCTTGAAAACCGGCGTGCCAAAGGCTTCACTGTCATTCAGGCTGTAGCCCTGGCCGAGCTTGACGGATTGAACACCCCGAACGCCGAGGGTAACAAGCCGCTTATTAATAATGACCCGCTGAAACCTAATGAGCTTTATTTTGAACATGTCGACTGGGTAATAAAAAAAGCCGGAGAAAAAGGAATGTACATAGGCTTGCTTCCCACATGGGGTGACAAGGTTGACAGAAAATGGGGTAAGGGACCGGTAATATTCAACAAGGAGAATGCCTTCAAATATGGCCAGTGGATAGGAAATCGCTATAAGGACTACCCCAACATAATATGGATTAACGGTGGTGACCGCGATGGCGGTGGAGAAAACAAGCCAATTTGGGATGCACTCGGGGAAGGTATCAAATCGGCAGACGGGAATCACCTGATGACATTCCATCCATGGGGAGAGCATAGCTCATCGAAATGGTTCCATGAAAGCGGATGGCTTGATTTCAATATGTGCCAGACAGGCCATGGCCAGCGAAGCTACGCCATATACAAGGGCCTGGTTGTAAGGGATTTTAATCTCGTTCCCCCAAAGCCGTGTTTTGACGGAGAACCAAGATACGAAGATCATCCGGTTGGATGGAATCCCGAAGTGCTTGGATGGTTTGACGAAGCTGATATCAGGCAGGCCCTTTACTGGAACCTTTTCAGCGGAGCATTCGGACATACCTATGGCTGCCATCCTATATGGCAGATGAAGACGCCGGAAAGAGAGGCTGTCGGTCTTGTCAGAAACAACTGGTACGATGTTCTTGACCTTCCGGGTGCAGGTGATCTGGTACATGCCCGAAGACTACTGGAGTCACGCCCTTTTCTGTCAAGAATCCCTGACCAGTCACTGCTGACTCCATCCTATATCCCCGAAACGGATTATATAGTTGCAACCAGAGGTGACGGCTATGCCCTTATTTATTTCCCGACAGGCTTCAGTGCTGAAATTGAGATTGGAAGGATTGGAACCGCAGTGAACGCCTGGTGGTATGATCCCAGAACCGGGGAACCTATACTTATTGAGACCCTGACCGATATTAAAAAAATGACATTCACCCCGCCTGATAAGGGAAGGGGAAATGATTGGATCCTGGTTTTGGATGATGCTTCCAGAGGTTTTAATCTCCCTGGAAAATAGAATGACTTTAGGATTAAGCTCATACACATTCACCTGGGCTACGGGGGTACCGGGATTCACGCCGGTGAACCCATTATCTCCAGGCGATCTTGTTGATAAAACGGCCGGCTACGGCCTTCGAATCCTTCAGATAGCCGATAATATGCCTCTTGAAGATCTTCCGCATAAAGAGCTTTATGATCTAAGGAATTATGCCAGATGCAAGGGTGTATCGCTGGAAATGGGCTCCAGAAGACTTGATACCGGGCATACAATGAAATGTCTTGAAGCAGCAGTTATCCTTGGCTCCCCGTTGCTCCGGATGGTCATAGATGCAAAGGGATACGAACCGGATCTTCAAACTGTAATATCAATTCTCAAAGAACTACTACCGGAATTTACCAGGAGAAATATCAGACTTGCCATAGAGAATCATGACAGATTCAAGGCAAGGGAATTTGAAGAAATGGTTCTTTCCACCGGCAGCGAGCTGGTTGGAATATGCCTTGATTCAGTCAATTCCATGGGTGCCGGTGAAGGATTTGAAACAGTGTCGGAGATCCTGCTTCCTTATACATTTAATCTTCATATAAAAGATTTTACCATCAGAAGGGTTTCACATAAAATGGGTCTTGTAATCGAAGGAACACCTGCGGGGAAAGGCATGCTGAAAATTAAGGCTCTAATTGAAAAATTATCAGCTTCAGATCATTGTAACAGTGCCATTCTTGAATTATGGACTCCTCCCGGGAACGAAATTGAAGATACCGTTCTTAAGGAAGAAAGATGGGCAGAAGAAAGCATTGAATATCTGAAATCATTAATTAATTGATCTAATCTGTATAATTCATAAATATCGATATTTTACTGTATCCCTTTGTGTTCCTTGGTGATGGCCTTAGAGGCCTTTGTGTTTAATACAGTTAAAAACAGTTAACCACGATGGACTCAAAGGTTTACACAAAGTGTCACAAAGTAAATGAATTATTAAAGCTTAATACCATAATAACCTGATAACAGATAACATTCATACCATTTAGCATAAAAGCCTGATTATGTATAAATTAAGATTTGCAGTACTTGGCTGCGGATTCTGGTCCAGATTCCAGATAGGTGCCTGGAGCGAGCTTGACGGAATCGAACTTGTTGCAGTTTACAACAGGACAAGATCAAAGGCTGAGAAGATTGCCGGGTATTTTAACGTACCGCGGATTTATGACAGTGCAAAGGAGCTTTTCCTCAATGAGAAGATTGATTTTGTGGATATTATTACTGATGTAGATACTCATTCTCATTTCGTGGAACTTGCAGTTAATAATGGAATTAAGAACATCATCTGCCAGAAACCCATGGCGCCCGATTTTATAACAGCAAAAAGGATGGTCAGAATGTGTGCTGATGCAGGTGCAAGATTCTATATTCATGAGAATTACAGGTGGCAGGCTCCCGTGCGCAGGTTCAGGCAGATCATTGATTCAGGAGTAATAGGTAAACCCTTCAAGGCACGCGTATCATTCCTTTCAGGATTTCCCGTATTTGAAAACCAGCCGTTCCTCAGAGATCTCGATCATTTCATACTCACTGACATGGGCTCGCACGTTTTTGATGTTATAAGATTCCTCTTCGGCGAATGCAGGGAACTGTGGTGCAGAACAAAAGCCGTCAGAAAAGACATAAAGGGGGAAGATGTTGCAGTGGCGCTGATGGAAATGAATAACGGCATGCCTGTCTATACAGAGCTCTCTTATGCTTCTGTTGTAGAACATGACTCATTTTCAACTCTTCATATACTTGTGGAAGGAGAAGAAGGCTCTGTCAGCCTGGGTCCTGGCTTTGAAATAAGGACCACTACGAGAAAAGGCACTGAATCTGAAACAGTAACCTTCCCTTCTTATCATTGGGCTGATCCTGATTACATAGTAAACCACGAATCGGGGATCCATGTTAACCGGAACATACTTGATGACATGCTTGGCATTGGAAAAGCTGAAAATACGGGAGAAGACAATCTTGAAACAGTAAGGCTGGTCTGGGCATGCTATGAATCAGCTCAAACAGGGAAAATAATTACAATGAATAATTTTCTTTAGAAACCGATTTACAATAACAGTTATGTTAAAAGTCACACTGGCGGGAGCGGGAGGTAAAATGGGACTCCGGCTGACCCGTAACCTTAAGGATTCGGAATATGAAATGTCATATCTTGAGATCAGCGAAAATGGCAGGGACAAGCTGAGGGATATGGGCATAACAGTTTCTGAACCGGAACTATGCGTACCCTTTACCGACATTATGATACTTGCTGTACCCGATGTTGCGCTTGAAAAGGTGTCGTCATTGTTCATACCCATGATGAAATCCCGGGCAATTGCAGTCACTCTGGATCCTGCTGCAGCTCTTGCAGGAAAGCTTTTTATGAGAGATGATATATCATATTTTGTAACTCATCCCTCTCATCCCTCAATATTCAACTGGGAGCCCGACATGGAGTCAATGAAGGATCATTTCGGAGGTATGGCGGCAAAACAGGCTATAGTATGCTCCCTTATGAAAGGTGAAGAAGATGACTACCCTGTTGGTGAAAAACTGGCGAGGACATTTTACGCACCTGTATCAAGAGCTCACAGGATAACAGTTGAACAGATGGGCCTGTTGGAACCTGCGCTAGTGGAAACGCTTGCATCGACCTGCGTATTCGTTATACGAGAAGGACTTGAAGAAGTTATCAGGAGAGGCGTTCCTGCCGACGCAGCAAGAGATTTTCTTCTCGGGCACCTGAGAATTCAGATGGCGGTACTTTTCAATGAACTGCCAGGTGCTGTTTTCTCCGATGCTGCCAATAAGGCCCTTCAGAGAGGATTGAGAGAATTCATAAAAGAAGACTGGAAAAAGATCTTTGAACCAGACAATGTGAAAGAACAAATACTGGCAATCACATAAAATAAACCGGGCTAAACATATACGCTTGTCCGGATTCAGACACCGGAAGATTCAAGGTTTCTGGTAAAATCGTCTTTGGTAACTGATACAGGTCTCCTGACACCTTCTTTATCAGGGGCTATATTCACTAAACATGGCATCATAACATAGTAATATGTTGTAAGTGCATAATTCATAATGATATCTGCCCAATGCCACAATTCAATATTGGAACTGATCGATGAATGAAACGGTATCGCATCCAGTGAACGGTGCCTCATGTTGACAGTAACTCCCCAGGAAGTATTTCCCTCACCAACCGGTTGAGACAGAAACGGATGGGAGAAGGATTCCTTCCTTGCAAAAGAGTAGCCGTAGTAATCTTCTGATCCTGTACCGAAGCTTGACGGAAAGGACTCACCGTCAACAAATATCTTCTCATCACCTTCCCCCCACCAGTGATAAGTATTATTGAAAAGTGTCACCTGGTCTCCTGCATATAATCCCTTTCCGGCAATATTTACAAAATTCAGGTCAAAATGGCGGCCATCGGCATCCCTGGTTCTTATTCCTGAATATTCGTGCCATGATGAACCGAAATACATCGACCTGGAATTCCATTTAAATGGGGAGAACCCGGCTGAGAATTTTACATAAACCGGTTCTTTGCCGTAATTTATCAAGATGATATCACAACTGTCCTGAAATGGCATTACCCAGAATGATTCCATTAATCCATTCTCATCGCAGCGATTCATCCATGTCTGATGTGTGCCCGGATCATAACCTGAACCGAAGAACTCCCCAACCGGTGTCCATACTGTCATATGACCATCAAATGTTGCCTTCAATACTGTTGAGCGAAGTGCCTGCGGTATGTTCCCTGCTTCAAGCTCAACCTCAAGCTTTTTGACGGCAGAATATTCAGCCGGAATATTAATTGACAGAGAATCACCCGGGAGTATTAGTTTTTCACAATAACGAGTTTCATCCGGCTTTGTGGTTTGACCGGTCAGCATTGCCCCTGTTTTTTCAATCACATTTCCTGCCTTCTCCAGTTCTTCCATGGAAAGGGATTCCACACGAGTGCCCTCTGAATATGACCGCCAGCAGATGTTATAGAAGACATCAGGCCAGTAATAACCTTCAGGGACCGGGGTTCCTTCATAATCGTAGAGAAGCCTTAAAGAATCACATTCGTATGTTATTTTACAGTGTTCAGAAAAGGGGATTGGAAGATAAAGGTTATGATCATAGTCACGTCCTTCTTCTCCCAGTGGTGCTCCGGCCTGAAGCGATACAGCCATAGGAGGACCGCAAAGAATATTCCCGCTTAAAAGCTGATCAGGAGAACCCTGGATAAGCGGAACATCACTGTGATCCAAGTATATCCTGATGATTCCGTCCTGTGCCTTGTAAAAGGTCATCCACCATCTCACAACAGCTCCGGGGCCATCAGCGTCAAGCATGACGAATTCACGCCTGCCGGAAACTTCTTCCACTCTTATAAAATGCGACATATCCATGTTTGCATACCATCCTTCCTTTTCCATGCTCACAGAAGCCCTGTTGTAACTGCTTGACTGCAGAAGCCTGTAATTTTTCTCCGGAAAATACGCAAGCATTTCCCGAGAGCTCATCTCTGTGAGAAGTGATATCACCGTTACTCTTTTGCCACCGCATGCACAGGTCAAAAAGAGAATAATGAAAAGGCTGAAGCCAACTTTCCCTGTCATAGTCCTCCTAATGATTTATTAAATTGTTGCATATAAAAAGCTCAAAATCTTTATCCTGTCAGTTCATTCAGCATGGCAAAGCTTACTGCTTCAAAATGTCTCTCTTTCTTGGAGGTCGTTTAATATCTCCTTTCTCCCAAGCAATGCCGGTCTCAATTTCTTTTCAGACATCATTTTCAACTGATCTGCATAACGGTTCATGCCCTTCTGGGTAGCATTGCCATAACCGAGTAAAAGGCTTGCCCTGATTTTATCGCCGAATTCAATGATGGCCACATAAGTTTCACCGGCAATAGCTTTCTTTTTGTTATCCTGATCGTCAATAAAATAAAGAGTCCTGAAAATCCCATAACTGTCAGGGCCTCCATTTGCAGGATAATCAAGCCCGTTTATCCTTAACCTGTATACATCTCCCCATGGAACGTCAACCGATCCATACTTCTCTTCCACTTCCGCAGCTGACTCAGCCAGAAGCCTGACGGCCTTCTCCTCATCCTTTAAACCATCAGGAGTTGACAGCGGATCCTGAGGATCCCATCGCTTCGAGAACATGTTGCTGTTTATTTTGTTCCACCACACGGCGAAAAGGACAGCTCCCCTGCTGTCTGCATCTGTATTCCTGTCCCATTTCTCAAGGACCTCTGCTGATCTGGCAGGTGCGATCCCGGGGTATTTCGCGGCTGCCTTCAGCAGGTCATCCAGGAACCTGTCGGCAGCCTCCATACGGGTATTATGCTTTATGTCGATCATCTGATCAAAAGAAATGGAAGGTTCATCCAGAATCATTCTGACAGCTCTCTGTGGTCTGAGGGACATTCCCCGTGGTGACAGGTAAGGAGGATAGCTTGCAGGATCAAGAACCTGAGGAAATGTGCAGGTCCATGGAGGATCGTTGCAGTTCTGAACAAATCCTGAAGCCGGATTAATCACCTTTGGCATTTCATCGTACGTATGCAGCCCGTTCCAGATATAATCAGGCCGGGAGCCGTCAATGGTACCTTTCCAGAAGTAGAAGTCGCCCCCGTTACGCTTTGGAAGGTTGCTGGTGTACAGATACATTATATTACCTTCCTTATCTGCATAAATAACATTGAACATTGGGTTCTGAAGCATTCTCAGAGCTGATTCAAATTCACCAATATCTTTTGCCACTGACATTTTGTGGTACTGTTCAAACAACCGGTCATTGTTCATTCCGGCAATTCTCACCGCAAAGGCTTTACCGCCTTTTTCACCCATTACCGGTCCGTGTACAGTGTATCTGATATTTATAAATCTTTCACTTAATGATCCGTCATCATTCCTGACTTTTATTCCGACGGTTTTAATCTCAAAAGGCGTTATCTCATTATCATACATATATCCATCTCCTTTCTGAATGATCTCATACCTGTCGCTGCCATCAACAGGATTGACGGTATGGGCCCATCCGAGGTGCCTGTTAAATGCCATTGAAAGATTGGGCATTCCCACAAGCGCAATGCCGTAGGCACTGCACTCTTCTTCAGAGTTAAGGTGGGCTTCGAACCAGGTAAAGAAATCATTCCACAGAAGATGCGGATTTGTAAGAAGCATTGCTTTACCTGAGGCTGATCTGGACGGGCTTATTGCCACCGCATTTGAACCCGGGGTTACCAGTCTCTTAACAGCCTGAATATCTTCGCCTGCCAGAAACTCAAAGCATAAAACCCTCATTGTATGAGCTATAATATCTGCCGGAGTAACAGGAAGGATCTGTTTCATTTCCTCCCCGATCTCATCAGGATGTTTTGCGGCATAATCATTCATTCCCGTGGAAAACGCTTCAAGGTAAGACCTGTATTCGCCGCTGTACTTCTGAATGGAATTCTCAGCTATCTGAGGCATGTCAAAGCTGAGCATCTTTATATCAGAATCAAGGTATTTTATTCCAAAATATTCCGAAGCCCTTCCCCTTGCCTCAGCATAGAGTTTCAGGATAAGATTGGCATGGCAACGCATCTGTGCCCAGCCGAATGCATAGTACATTTCACGGGTATCTTTTCCAAATATGTGAGGCACGCCATAGCTATCCCAGAGGATCTGGGTTCTTCTAGCGGAAGTATCGCAGCAGTTCAGAAAGAGAAACATGAATAAAAGGAAAGGGGAAATACATGAGAATCCCTGCACCCTGGTTTTACCTTTCATTGATTTGTTTTTTATGTTCAGGTGAAATTTTAGCGGTCAATTAATTGTTTCCAACAATTAATCTTTGGAGGAAAACTGTTAAATTCACTTTTTTAAATACCAAAATAATCAAAAAGATGAAAAGAACATTCATGCACCTGGTTTTAATGCTGGTTTTCCTGGCATCAAACACCCTGCTCCTTCAGGCTGAAGTCAAACTGCCATCCATATTCAGTGACAACATGGTATTGCAGCAGCAAACGAATGCTGCCATCTGGGGTACTGCTTCAGCTAACAGCACAGTAACGGTAAAGACATCCTGGAATAAAAGAAGCTATTCAACCCGTGCCGGAGCTGATGGCCGCTGGAAACTTAATGTGGCAACTCCCGGAGCTGGTGGACCTTTCACAGTAGTGGTCAGCCAGGGCAAAACAATCACATTGAGAAATGTCATGATTGGTGAGGTATGGGTATGTTCAGGCCAGTCGAACATGGAAATGCCACTGAAAGGATATTTTAATCAGCCTGTTACCGGATCAAATGAATTTATTGCCACCTCAACCAATGATAAGATAAGGCTTATAACAGTTCCCCGGCTAACAAGTCTTGCCCCTGTGGATGATTTTGCAGGAAGCTGGCAATCATGTAATCCTGAAAGTGCATCACAGTTCAGTGCTACTGCCTATTTTTTCGGGCTTATGCTTAACAGGGCGTTAAACGTGCCAGTTGGCCTAATCTGCACAGCCTGGGGAGGGACAAGGATTGAACCATGGATCAGTGAGGCAGGTTTAGGGAATTTCGACTGGGTAAAACTTCCGGATAAAACCATAAAGCAGGAAAACCTTTCGCCGCAGACTCCCACTGTCCTGTTCAATGGAATGGTTAAACCTATTGCCGGATTTGGTATTCGCGGTGCCATCTGGTACCAGGGCGAATCGAACAGGAACGAGCCTGCAGAATATCAAAAACTCATGCCGGGCCTTGCACAAAACTGGAGATCTGAATGGGGTGTCGGCGAATTTCCGATGTATTATGTACAGATCGCTCCGTTTGACTATGGTTCTTCAGGATTGAATTCAGCATATCTCAGGGAAGCTCAGCTAAAAGCTTCAACTGCCATTCCAAACTTCGGAATGGCGTGCATCATGGACACCGGTGAAAAGGATTGTATCCATCCCGCGAATAAAAAAGCAGCTGGTGACAGGCTTGCATACCTTGCACTTGCAAAGACATACGGAATGAAAGGATTTGCCTGTGAAGGACCTGTCCTGAAGGAGATGAAGGTTGAAGGGAACCAGGTCAGACTAATATTTGACAATGCCCCCAACGGATTGACTTCATTCGGGAAGGAACTAACCTCTTTTGAAGTTTCCGGTTCGGGAAAGAGGTTTTTCCCTGCTATAGCTTTTATAGCCGGCAATGGTGTGACATTGTTCTCTCCTGCGGTAAATGAACCTGTTGCAGTAAGATATGCCTTTCAGGATTACATTATCGGCGACCTGTTCAACATTGAAGGCCTGCCTGCATCATCGTTCAGGACCGATGACTGGGAGATAAAGCCCATGTCGCGTTGATCATTTCTTTTCTGAAAGGAACATTTCCTCATAGTGGGGAACCGGATCAAAAATGCCTCCTCCGGTTCTGTAGAACTCGTTGTTAAGTTCATAGACACCGTTTTTAACATGTATCCATGGTGCGTCCTTACGGGGGTGATATCCCATCATTGCATTCCAGTTCAGGTAATTCTGATGACCATTGCTCTCCACAAGGCCCATGTTGCCAATACCTGGAAATGATGCAAGCCGGGCTGCAACATTCTTATTCCAGTCGACCAGTAATGGATTGACAGTCAGATCGGCACAAAAGCACGGAATATTATGCTCATAGGCTGATTGAGCTATCTTCATGGTCATGCTGAGGGTTTTTGCTATTGCTTTCAAGGCAACTGCTTTATAGCCCATCTGCATTCGTTTTTCAGCATCATCAACAGTATGAGCGCTTTCATCAGCGGCAAGACGGACAGGGATATCACTCACATCTATTTCAACCTCTTCAGCGAATGGTTCTTCAATGATCGCTATCTGATCAAATGCTCCTATGGTTTTTGCATGATCAAGCAGCCTGAGAAGAGTCTCCTTCTTCTCATACCTGCCATTCGCATCAAAATAATAAGGAAGTTTCCCTGTTTTGGTATAGCCGGTCTTTACATTACCGATTGCTTTGTGTATTTCAGTCAGTCTGGCCTTGTCTTTTTCCAGCATTTCTTCCTGCGTCCCTGGCTGGCCTATTTTTATCTTCATAAAAAAGTAACCTTCATCTGTGGCAGCCTTTATCTCATTTACCGGAATGGTATATGCCATAAGGGGAATTCCGGCAACCTTATCGTGATGGTCCGAGAGTGCAGGTTTATATTTTGTGGGTATCAATCCGTCAAATGTTGTGATATTATTCTCCTTTGCATAAAGAAGCCATGCAGCATTATCAACGCCTACGAGGGCGTTGAGTGCAAATGTTTTTCTCAGTTCCGGATTTGAGGTTACCTTCCTGCCGTACTCATAGACCTCTTCATAAAGCGGATCCAGTATTTCGACAGGACTGGTAAAGCTCTGCCCGTTTATTATCTGCATTGCCCTTTCGGTCATTGCGTACATAAGTGCATTGCCCCCGCTTTCTGAGTGGTTGGCAAAAACTTTTGCATCAGACCACAGCACGCTTTGGGTGCATATCCCTATGGAATGAAGGCCTGAATCGCTTTCGAGGTATGAAGCTGACTGCCATATTTCAGTCATATATCCGCCTTTGAACCCAAAAGGCCTTATAAGTGGTTCTCTTTCAAAATTAGAGCCTACCTTCCGTATCCTGATGGTCCGTGGAGGAGGTGAGGAACAACCTGAAACTATTAATTCGAAAGGTGCAGCCAGCAGTGCAGTGCCGGCAGCAAGCCTGGTTATGAAATCCCTGCGGTTTTGGATCATTTGTATTGATTTAATCTTACTGAATAATTGTTATTTAAAATCATGCGACCTGCAGCGCAAAGTTCTTGCTTAATCCACTGAATCAAAGCTTCCAGGGTTTCCTGTATTCATACTGAAGAAGTCGGTTGGCTGCTTCACTGTTGGTGAACAGTTCCTTTTCAGGATTCCAGGTTAATCGTTCCTGCGTTGCAATCGCAATGTTTGCCAGGTGGGCAAAGGAAGTTGAACGATGGCCTTCCTCAAGGGTGCAGTAAGGCTCCCTGCGAGTCCTGATACAGTCAATGAAGTTGCGTATAAGGCCTGAAGTACTGTCGGCGCTGCTGCCGTCATCAAGTAAAGTGCTTGGATTTTTAAACTCCTCTTCTTCAACCAGTTTATCCCATTTCTGGAACTGCCCGCGGGTTGCAGGGAAAATCCGGTAACCCCTTTCGTTGACATATACATTTCCCTTTGTTCCCCTCAATTCCAGTTCACCATAAGGAAACACTTCCCCTCCTGTGGCTTCAAATATTGAAAAAGTAATCATTCTCTTTGATGCAAACTCAAAGATAACTTCCATGGTATCAGGGATATCAGCGTCATGGTCAATTATAAACTTGCCGCCATGGGCTGTGATTGAAACCGGGGCTGTTTCACCCATCATCCACCTAATTGCATCCATAAAATGTACACCCCAGTTTCCCATCTGACTGGAATAATGGCTCCACCATCTGAACATGTAAGGGGCAATATTATACTGGTAAGGTCTATATTCCCTGGGACCCAGCCACATATCCCAGTCAAAATCCTTCGGTGGGGATTCAGGTTTCAGTTTTCCTATTCCATCCGGGGCCATATTGCTTATTCTGGCAGCCCTTCCGACGGATATTTTGCCAATTTTGCCTTCGGGTATTTCCCTGGCCAGTTTCTGATAAACAACATTACCACGACGATTAAGGCCGACAGCCACTACCTTGTCGCTTCTTTTCTGAGCCTCTACCATCTTCCTTCCTTCCACAAGGGTATTTGTAAGGGGTTTTTCAACGAACACATCTTTCCCGGCACCAATGGCATCAATGACCTGTAAAGCGTGCCAGTGATCAGGGGTAGCCACACACACTGCATCAATATCCTTGTTTTCCAATAATTTACGATAATCCTTATAAAGTAATGGCTTTTCAGGGAACTTCTCTCCCATCATGGGTATTTGCCCGGGCATCAATTCCAGATATCGTTTGGCGACCCTGTTTCTGTCGCGTAACAAATAAGGTTCGTATACGTCGCAAAGAGCAGCAACCCTTATATCAGGCTGGTCCATAAAGAGTTTCAGAAGCTGGGAACCCCGGTTTCCCACACCAATAAAACCCATGTTTATTTTATCGTTAGCCCCTGGCACTCTTTTAAAATTAGAAGCGCTTAAGGGTGCTGATGCCCCGATTGTTATACCGGCAGCGGCCATTCCGGTTTTCGTCAGGAACTCCCGGCGTGATGTTTTGTTTCCACTTTTCATCTTTTAAAAAATTTAAAATGAAACCCTGTTGATTGATTTTAAACACAAACGTGCTATTAATATAAATTTACAACCATGAGTGGTTTCATCTGACCTTGACAAATTAATTATCTATGGATGAAATTTATGAAAATATTTTCACTCTTCTTCCTTTTCAGGGAAAAAGGGATAGTTTTATTGTATTTAGCAGTCTTTTATTTTATAATCGGGGTCAATACCATATTTCTGTAAGCTACTTTTCCATGATCTCCCTGGAGGTAAATGGGACCCGGTGCAAATACGTCGGATTTCATTGCACCGCCTGTTGGTCCGTATATCGGCTGGTTGTCGATTATTTTTGTGCCATTAAGAATTACCGTGACATATCTGTTAAATAGAGTTATGTCGAGAGATTGCCATTGGCCTGCCGGTTTTTCAGCAGATACCACAGGTTTTATACGGCTGTAGACAGCTCCCATATTATGTGGATCGAGCTCTTTCTTATAGGAATCCATCACCTGGATCTCATACATTCCCCTCAGGTAAACGCCGCTGTTACTGCCCTCAGGGATATTGACCTCGAGTTTCAGGTTAAAGTCTTCAAATTCCTGCTCGGTTCTCAGGTTTCCGTAGCTTAAATGAGGTTCTCCTTCTTTCTGAACCGGGTCGTTTACCAGGGAACCGTCAACGGCTTTAAATCCGTTAACCTGATTTTCATTTATAAGCCTCCATCCGGCAAGATCCTTTCCATTAAAGAGACTAACAGGTTCCCCGAATTTCAGGCTGGTAAGATCAGGAGGGGACTGAACATCGGGCAGCTTTGTCCCAGTAAACGTAGTTGTATCAACACTTAACCCATTTGAACGGGGTGAAAGTAAAATACCATTTATCTTGTTATCCCCTGTCCTGACTATTTCCATCCAGTTTGTGACAATTTGAATTTTCACCGGATTTCCCTTTTCATCTACCTTCCTCACCACGTCGTTTGACCGTTGTATCATAAGAATATGATCCTTTGCATTGAAGACCGACGAAACGGGCAATACGCTGCCGCCTCCCCAGAGAACGTCAGCATCAAGGTAGTTATCCTCCTGCCTGACCTCAAGCCATCCCACACCGCCACCTTCAATATCTATTGTCCATTGCCCGAGAAATTCCGTGATGTCTGTTTTCACCGGAAGTGGCTGCTGCTTTGTCCCGGCTTTGCAGGAACCCAGTAATAAAGCTATTAAGAACACTGAAAGATACAATAATGCTGATTTCATGATTCTGATTTTTAAGGTTGGTTAATTTTACAGGATTAATTCAATAAAAATATGAATTATCGTCGTAAAATCAATATGGTTCAGGTGATCTGGAATGAAAGATCCTTTAATATACTGGTTATTGATCTTCCTGAAGTTTCAGCAATTCGTTGTCATATTTTCTTCCTTTAAGGATTCTTGCATATTTAAGGGCACGTTTTATATTATAATCCTCCCATGCTTTTTGCGTCCATCCGAGAGCATCATCGAGTCTGCCATTTATTTCATTGATTATAGCCATATTATAAACGGCCCTGCCTGCAATCTTACTTTTCGGATTGTCAGTCTCCTTTTCCCAGAGTGTTGCTGCTTCATCCCACTTGCCCATCTGGGCTTTTCTCCTGGCTATTTTGAAATTATCAGTTCCCTTTACGTAATAATCGCGGGTAACATCTAGTCTGAATGGCAGTATTCTCATGGCATATTTATTTCCAGCCATCCTGCTTACCTCTTTAACGGCTTCTTTCCGGTTCAGGAGGCCTTCCAGGGCGGCCACGGGATTAATACCTCTTCCATCATAAACAATTGATTCAGCGAAACTGAACTCCTCAAGTATTTTATTCTCTGTTGGATAGTAGATCCGCCAACCTGTTTTCACTATCACTTCCATGGTTACCGCTGTTTTAAGTACAGGAAGGTTTCCGATTTTTATCCCCATTCCGGAATCACCTCCTGAGAAATCTATCCTTGTGTCGGTATCAAAGCGCTCCAGGGCAAAAAGTGCATCGGAACCTGCTTCAGTACAGAGCCTGGTAACAATATCCCAGGAAAGAGGCGGAGGAAGAAAGCCGATCCTGGAAGCTCTGAATTCGGTATTGTCAATTAGCTTTACATCAGTAAATCTCTGGTTATTAAGCAACTCCTCCCTGAGTCCCTTAATGCTCTCCTTAGCGCCGTCCTTGTCGAGGTCGGCACTCTCCAGAGTAACTGCCCTGTCGATAATATCGGCCAGTTTTGTTTCATCGGTAGGGATGCTGCGGTCGATGATCCCTATTTTTTTGATGGCCTGCGGCATTGTTACTGGTGCAGGCTGCAGAACATTTATATACAACTCGTTAGTCTTGCATGACATCAGGGTTGCCACCGTGAGATAAAGCAATAACAGGTTTTTCATAAATATATTTCTGTTCAAGGTTCCAAGTTCAAGGTTCAAAGGCTTTTCTGGTTCCTGGTTCCTGGTTCAAGGTTCAAAGTGGATTTACCTTGAACTTTGAACATCGAACCCGCAACTTACACTGCCTTGTGCCTTTTATAATCTGACCAGCCTTATGTTCTTCAATGCTGCTTTTGTTCTCCAGGAAGAAACACCGAACGGCCTGGAAAGTTCAACTTCAGGACGAACAGACAATTTTTTGCCGGCAATTGCAATGCTTACAACCAACTCACTGTCAATCCAGGCTTTTATGCTGTCGTCCCTTACGCTCAGCCGGACAGCGTACCATCTGTCATTATCGAATTTTCTGATTGAAGTGGTCTCATTTTCCGAGGCATCCATGCCATCTATGCAACTCAATCCGACAACTGTTCCGCCCCATCCTCCAACAATAAGGGTGCATGGATCCTTTCGTGCCGGGAAAGTCATTCCGCAAAAGAAATCATTACCCTCCACCCTTTTTGCCTCAAGTGACACCTCGTAATCCGTTTCAGGAAAATCACCGGTCCAGGTTATCCCTGTACAACCATCCCCCATACCAAGTATAATTTCATTGCCTGAGACAAAAACCGGACCCTGAGGACCAAAATTTGTTATCTCCCATCCCGTGAGAGATTTCCCGTTGAAAAGAATGCCCGGCTCAGGTAATTCTTCCGCAATGTTGATACCGCTTGTATGTTCCCCTTTTTTGTTAAAACAAGAGGTTGTGGCTAATACCAGTAATATTACCACTAAAACTGGCCTGAATGCTTCAAGATAATTATTCATGGAATTTTTTTGATGTTTATTTTTCCATTCGTTTATGGCATTCCTATATATCATAGGAACATATATTTTTTATAAAGTTAAAAATTATCTTAATTTTGACGTACAAATTCCATACATGCAGTATAACTGGATTCTTGAATACAAAATTAAGATAAACCGTTCAGGTCTCTGCTGAAAATCACCGGGATATTGATATAATTTATATCCCTCAGGAATAATCATTGCAATTTACTCTATTCTAGTAAGTGAGATTTCGATTTGTTAAATCCGGAATGGTTTTATGTATCACTTTTTGCAATGAAACGGCAGAATGCATTTCTTATAACCGCCTCCAGATGCAAAGCTATCCCGCTTGCCAGAAAAGGAAAATTAATCCTTAAATATGAAATTATAAAACACATCCAATGGAAACACTAATAATCACAGGCAATAATCTTAATATCAATGATGTAGTAAATGTAGCGCGTTACGGTCAGAAAGTAGAACTTCATCCTGATGCAAGGAAAAGGATCAATGAATGCCGTGCCATGCTTGAGAAAAAAATAGTCGCCCATGAAATAATGTATGGTGTAAACACAGGTATTGGAGAGTTTTCTGAAATTGTACTTAACGATAATCAGATAAAGGATTTCCAGAGATACCTGGTATATAATCATGCTGCAGGGATTGGGGATCCTGCTCCGGTTGAAATTGTCAGGGGTGCCATGCTGGGCAGGATAAATGTTCATGCACACGGGAATTCAGGCAACAGGATCGAGATAACCGACACCCTTGTTGATATGTTAAATAAAGGTTTGACACCGTATGTATGTCAGAAAGGATCTGTTGGCGCGTCGGGTGACCTTGCTCCCATGTCGCAGATTGCCCTTCTTCTTCTAGGGGAAGGAAAGGCATACTATGAGGGAGAACTCCTTGACGGAGCTGAAGCAATGAAAAGAGCGGGGATAATGGTTCCGGGCCTGCAGGCTCGTGACGGCCTGGCTGCAATAAATGGATCTAACATGCTGACAGCCATGAGCGCTATCTGGCTTGTTGATGCAAATAACTGGCTCAAGCAGGCTGAAATTGCAGCCTCAATGTCGCTTGAAGCCCTCAAGGCAAATATGAAGCCTTATACTCCGCTTCTGCATGAAGCAAGGGGATTTAAAGGGGCAGTAAGAAGCGCAAATGCCATTAACAAATGCATCACCGGAGGCGACCTGAAGGAAGGACGGATCAAATCAAAAGTTCAGGATGCTTATTCAATGCGTTCCACGCCCCAGGTAATCGGATCAGCTCATGATATGCTCAGCTATGCCAGATCACAGGTTGAAACGGAGCTGAACGGTGTTGGGGATAATCCGATATTCTTCCCCGAAAAAAACCTTCAGCTGTCAGGGGCAAATTTCCAGGGTTCGCCCGTTTCAGTACCAATGGACATGGCAGGTGCGTGCATTACAATGGTTAGCGTTCTTTCTGAAAGAAGGATGAACCGGCTTAACAATGTTGCCCTGAGTGTTGGCTTGCCTGATTTCCTTACAAAAGGAGCAGGGATGTTCTCCGGAATGATGCTCAGCCAGTACACTGCCGATACTCTTATTGTTGAGCAGAGGATACTTTCAATGCCGGCATCGATACAATCAATACCAGCCGCAGCAGACCAGGAGGATTTTGTTTCCATGGGCATGAACACTGCCATAAAGAACAATCAGATACTTGACTGTGCCTATGGCATCCTTGGCATTGAATTCATGGCAGCTGCCCAGGCTCTCGATTTCAGAAAAGAGGAGTATTCATTCGGGACCGGAGTTCAGACTGCAAAGGATGTTATCAGAAAATATGTGGAATTCCTGGATATTGACAGACCTTTATACCCTGACCATACAACAATGAAGGAACTGGTTAAATCGTGCGAGATACTCAGGGCGGTTGAAAAAACTGTCGGGAGCCTCGAATAGAAAAATCTAACTGAAACTGTTCTTATCTTTTTACTATCTTAGGCTTGTCAAAACTTGATATATGAATAGATTGATCGTATTGGCAGTAATCACAGCCTCGTTATTGTCATGCACCTCAAGACAGGCAGATATGGAAAACAGGCTCCGGAAATTCATAACTGAATACGAAAAGAAAGCTATCCCGCTTTACAGGGAGTCTGCACTTGCCGACTGGAATGCCAACATCTCAGGCAGTGATGATGACTGGGCGAAAAGTGAAAAGGCCTCCCTTAGTTACAGGGAGATCTATGCCGACACTTCTGCTTTTAAAGAACTACGCGAAATAAAAGAATCAGGACTGATAAGGGATTCTCTTCTTTCCCGACAGCTTGACATCCTTTTCAGGGCATATCTCGGATCACAGGTCGATCACGATCTTATTGCCGGGCAGATCAGGATGGAAACGGAACTAAGCAGGAAATATTCAAATTTCAGGGCAAAGGTTAATGGCAAGGAACTGTCTGACAATCAGATCGAGGATATCCTCAGGAATTCAACGCGCGACAGCGAACTGAAAGCAGCATGGGAGGGTCATAAAATGATAGGCCCGCTGGTAGCTGATGAAATAACAGAACTTGTAAAACACAGGAATATCATTGCCGGGAAACTGGGATTCAAGGATTTTCACGACATGAGGCTCAGGCTTTCAGGCCTTGATCCTGATGAGGTTGATGCGATCTTCAAGGAACTTGATGATCTTACAAGGGACACTTTCAAAAAGACAAAAGAAGACATTGATGCCTATCTTGCCAATCATTACAAAATAAAACCCGGAGAACTTCAGCCGTGGCATTACCAGAACAGGTTTTTCCAGGAGGCTCCGGAAATTTATTCCGTTGATTTTGACAAATATTATAAGGACCAGGATCCTGTGAGGCTTGTTTCATCATTTTATGACGGGATAGGCCTTAATGTTGATGCAATTCTTGAAAAGAGTGACCTCTACGAAAAACCCGGGAAAAATCAGCATGCTTTCTGTACCGACATTGACCGCTCAGGGGATGTAAGAACGCTGAACAACATAAGGCCTGACTCCTATTGGATGAACACTATCCTCCACGAACTGGGACATGGTGTTTATTCTTTCTACACCAGCAGGGATCTTCCCTTCACCCTCAGGGAAGAGGCTCATTCCTTTACCACTGAGGCCATAGCGAACCTCTTTGGACAACTCGCTACAGATCCTGAATGGATGAAAGATATGGGAATAATCACTGAGGAAGAATGTCAAAAAATCTCAGGGGAAAGCAGGAAAGCGCTCAGCCTTTCTAAAATTGTATTCAGCAGGTGGGCTCAGGTAATGTACTGGTTTGAAAAATATATGTACCAGAACCCTGACCAGGACCTTAACCAGCTGTGGTGGAACATGGTGGAAAAATACCAGATGATCAGAAAACCTGAAAACAGGGATATGCCCGACTGGGCTGCAAAGGTCCATGTGGCTCTTTATCCCTGTTACTATCACAATTATCTCCTGGGAGACCTGCTTGCAGCCCAGTATCACCATCATATTGCCACTAATATAACTGAAAAAAGATCTTTTACAGGCGAAAAGGCTGTGGGCGACTACCTGAAAAAGATGGTTTTTTCTGTCGGAGCAAAGTACGACTGGGATGAAATGATCACAAGGTCGACCGGTGAGAAACTCACTGCAAAATACTATGCTGATCAATTTGTTAATTAAAAGTAATACAGACTGACCTCAACGGAAATTGAATTATTTGTCCGAAAATTAAATGATTTAATCCGGCTGCTGTCAGGTATAACAGGAAGTAAACAAAAACATTAACCAAATGAAAAAAATTATGTTGCTGGTCTTTTTGGTAGTCGCAGCATGTTCTTCGCCTCAGGCAAAAAAAGAGGCCGGACCTGCTGCCGGTTTTATAGATGAATCTGTCATCAGTAAGGCAATTGATGGCATCAGATCGTCAGCGGAGGAAGTCAACCCGGTTATGCTGGAAAAGGGAATAAAGCATGCCGCTTCACTCTGGAGAGAAGAGGATGGCACACCTGCTCAATTTACAGAGTTCGTGAAGAAATACTACATTTCCGATCCTGCACAGAGGGAGAGGGTATTTCATAAAGTAAGCAGTTACTTTGAATCGATAAGCGGGAACAGTGTTGAGATGACCCTTGACCTGAGAAAAGTCCTTGATGAAGCAGTGGGTGAGATAGATGAAATAGACCGCATGTTCGGCAATTATTCCGTGGGATCTCATTTGTCTGATGATCTGTACAATAATAAGATAGCTTTTGTCATTGCTCTCAACTTTCCATATTTCTCTCTCGAGGAAAAGGAGAAACTGGGGCAGGGATGGAACCGGCTTGAATGGGCCATGGCGCGACTCGGGGATTTTTTTGTTTCCCGCGTACCTGCAGAGATTAACCAGAAGATCACTGAAGCTACAGGTAATTCTGATATGTATATCGCAGAATATAACATACATATGGGGCATCTTCGCACCGAAGACGGCCGGCAGATCTTCCCTGACGATATGCTGCTTCTATCCCACTGGAACCTTCGTGATGAGTTGAAAGCTAACTACGCTGACCGGGAGAAAGGTCCTGAAAAACAGGAGATGATCTACAAAGTCATGGAACGCATTATCAACCAGGATATTCCTGAAGCCGTAATCAATAATCCCGGCTATGAATGGGATCCATTTTCCAATAAAGTCACCAAAGGCGGATCAGCGGTAGATTTATCTCCGGAACCTGATACACGCTATGCCCATATAGTGAATACATTCAAAGCACTTAAGGCAGCTGACCCTTATAATCCTGAAATGAATACCGCCATTCTAAGAAATTTTTCCCAGAACATGGAGGTTTCTCAGGAAGAGGTAGAGGCGTTATTTGATTCCTATCTGAGTTCTCCACAGCTGGCCAGGCTTGGCGAATTAATAAAGACAAGGCTGGGCAGGGATCTGAGACCTTATGACATATGGTACGATGGTTTTAAGACAAGAAGCACTATACCGGAAGATCTGCTGACATCAAAGACATCAAAACTCTATCCTGATCCTTCGGCCTTTAAGGCAGGAATGCCCGTGATCCTTACAAAACTGGGATGGAGCCCGGAAAGGGCAAAATACCTGGCTGAAAAAATAGTGGTTGATCCCGCCAGGGGATCAGGACATGCCTGGGGAGCAGCCATGAAAGGTTCTGTATCGCATCTACGCACACGAATCCAGGAAAACGGAATGGACTACAAGGGATACAACATTGCCGTTCATGAGTTCGGCCATAATGTTGAGCAGACTATATCCCTGTACGATGTTGATCACTATATGATGTCTGGTGTGCCAAACACAGCATTCACTGAAGCATTGGCTTTCCTGTTCCAGAAACGCGACCTGATGCTACTGGGCATGAAGGATAACAATCCTGAAAAAGAAGAAATGGATGTCTTTGATGCCGCCTGGTCACTTATGGAAATAATGGGTGTCGGAATGGTCGACATGAAAATGTGGAAATGGCTGTACAACAATCCCGAAGCCACTCCTGCACAGCTTAAGGAAAGCGTTACGTCAATAGCCGTTGAAACCTGGAACAAGTATTTCGCACCGGTCTTTGGCACAAGCGACTCGCCAATACTTGCAATTTATTCCCATATGGTAAATTCTCCACTTTACCTGCCGTATTATTCCTACGGACATGTGATCCAGTTCCAGATTGAGGAATATATGAAAAATAAGAATTTTGCTGCAGAAACAGACAGGATATTCAAACAGGGAAGGCTGACTCCCCAGCAATGGATGATGGGAGCTGTCGGAGAAAGAATATCTGTACAGCCAATACTTAATGCACTTGAAACCGCGCTGAAATGAAGGATTTAAGGCTCCGGGCAACAGACTCCGGGTACTGCCTGTACAGACAATTCTTGCCTTTCCTTACCAATGTTGATCAACTTTCGGTCGGGAATTTTGAGTAAATTAAGTTCAGAATGAACGAAACCATTACTAAAAAACATGAAAATAAAATTGAGTGATTATCCGACATTCAACAAGGAATGGGATAAAAAGGAAACTGAAGAAAAGACTAAAAAGATCCTGAAAAAACTCGGGGAACTTCAGTATAAAATGTTCGCACAGAATAAACACAGCCTCCTCATTGTACTGCAGGGCACAGATGCCTCCGGCAAAGACGGTCTTACAAGAGGAATGCTTAAATACTGCAATCCGATAGGTGTAAGGATCCACAGCTTTAAAAAACCTACCGAAACAGAATATGCACATGATTTCCTATGGAGAGTCCACCAGGTTGTACCCCGCAAAGGAGAACTTCAGATATTTATCAGGTCTCATTACGAGGACATTCTTGTTCCATCAGTTGAAAAGTTCATCCCTGCCGAGGTCATTGAACAGCGTTATCAGCTCATAAATGATTTTGAGCAGTTACTGGAACATAATGGTACTAAGATCCTTAAATTTTTCATGCATGTATCAAAAGAAACCCAGAAGGAACGGCTGATGGAAAGGATAGAGCTGAAGGAGAAGCACTGGAAACACAAGGACGGTGACTGGGATACACGTGAAAAATATGATGACTATCTCGATGTTTACGAAAAGATAATAAACAAGTGCAATAAAATACCATGGAACATCGTGCCTTCCGACAAAAACTGGCAGAAGCTATATTTCACGGGTGACATCGTCCTCAAAGCCCTGGAGGACCTTGATCTGAAATGGCCTGCGCTAGTTACTGAAAGATTCAAATCACGCAAATGATCCTGAATGATCATACAACTCCTGTTTGATCAAATGATACTGGCCGGCAATCTTTCAGGATTGCAGCCAATATCTGGTCAGACCGGTTAATTGATTATTCTTAAATTCATTAATACACTTCTAATTTTTATACCATGAGAAAAAATACATTAAAGAGTCTATTCCCGTTTGTGATGCTGATGCTATTTACATCAGTAATTTACGGACAGCCAGGTTCACCTTTGATTAAAGTCATTGTTTCCCCCGATCATAAGGACTGGACCTATAAAGTAAATGAAGAAGCAAAATTCACGGTTCAGGTCCTGAGAAACGGTAACCTTGTTGACAATGCAGTCATTGATTATGAGATGGGGCCTGAGATGCTTCCCGATATCAAAAAAGAGGGAGTGATACTCAAAAACGGCAAGACAGAGCTTAGAGGCACAATGAAGGTGCCGGGTTTTTACAGGATCAGAGTATGGGCAGTTGCTGACGGAAGAAGATATGAAGGCCTTGCGACAGCAGGTTTTGAACCTGGCAAAATTGCGCCAACAGTAAAGAATCCATCAGATTTCGACGCTTTCTGGAACAACGCTATTGCTGAAGCCAGGAAAATAAGCCTCGATGCTCAGATAACTCTTATGCCTGAAAGATGTACAGCCGATGCTAATGTATATCATGTAAGCTTTCAGAATGAAGCCTACGGATCGAGGATCTATGGCATACTGGCCATGCCTAAAAAACCCGGGAAATATCCTGCAATACTGCGGGTTCCCGGAGCCGGCATAAGACCATATTCAGGGGATGCCCGTAATGCCGGGCTGGGTGTCATTACTTTTGAAATAGGCATTCACGGAATTCCTGTCATTCTCGATCCCCAGGTTTATAATAACCTGATGGCCGGAGCTTTGTCGACATACTGGGAAATTCGTATGGACAACCGGGAAACCTTCTATTACAAAAGAGTCTATCTGGCCTGCGTAAGGGCAGTCGACTTTATCTATACCCTTCCTGAATTCAACGGGAATGATATTGCAGTAACTGGAGGCAGTCAGGGAGGAGCTCTGTCGATAATAACCGCCGGCCTTGACAAGAGGATAAAATACCTTGCTCCTCAATATCCTGCGCTTTGCGATTACTCGGGCTACCTTAACAACAGGGCCGGAGGATGGCCCCACTATTTCCGCAACCGGGCACCAAAGCCAGGTGAAGTCGAAACTCTTGCATATTATGATGTTGTGAACTTCGCCCGCCGGATAACAGTACCAGGATACTACACCTGGGGATACAATGATATCACATGCCCCCCAACTTCAATGTATTCCGCTTATAATGTGATAAATGCGCCTAAAGATCTCCATCTCTATCTCGAGACGGGACACTGGACCTTCCCGGAACAGATGGAAATGAGCTATGCCTGGCTTTTAAAGCAGCTGAGAATAAAGTAGCAGACATTTTAATAAATAATATGAACAATATGAAGCGCAAAATATTAATTCCGGCAGTCCTGCTGATTTCAATCCTTGCAAACTCTCAATCTCCCTACATCCCCTCCCCTGAGAATCTAAAGGCAAGGGAATGGTTTCAGGATGCCCGGTTTGGAATGTTCATACACTGGGGAGTGTATAGCATCCTGGGTGACGGAGAATGGGTAATGAACAATCAGGGAATAGATAAGATATCATATCAGAAACTTCCTTCCTTCTTCAATCCTGTTTCCTATAATCCCAAAGAATGGGTTGCTGCTGCAAAGGCTGCAGGCATGAAATACATTACTATTACCAGCAAGCACCACGATGGGTTTGCCATGTGGGACTCCAGGCTTAGTGACTGGGATATTGCTGACCGTACCCCCTATGGCAGGGATGTTATCAAAATGCTTGCTGAAGAATGCAGGAAAGAGGGTATTAAGCTCTTTTTCTATCATTCTCACCTCGACTGGTACCAGGAGAATTACTTTCCCAGAGGAAGAACAGGTAATGCATCAGGCAGACCCGAATCAGGAGACTGGTACAAATATCTCGATTATATGGACGGGCAACTCCGGGAACTCCTTACCGGCTATGGCGAGATTGGAGGAATCTGGTTCGACGGCATCTGGGATAAAAAAGACGCTGACTGGAGGCTTGGCAGGACTTACAAGCTTATTCATGATTTACAGCCAGCCTGCCTTGTCGGTAACAATCATCATCTTGCACCATTTGAGGGAGAAGATTTCCAGATGTTCGAGAAAGATCTGCCTGGTCACAATACCACTGGTTTCAGCGGAGAACAGGAAGTGGGAAAATTGCCGTTCGAAACCTGCGAAACCATGAATAACTCCTGGGGCTTCAACCTTCAGGACAAGAACTACAAATCCACCAGAAACCTGATACAATACCTTGTCAGATCGGCCGGGTATAATTCAAATTTCCTTCTTAATGTCGGACCAATGCCTGATGGAAAGATCCAGCCTGAATTTCTCAACACATTGAAGGAAATAGGAAAATGGACGGAGAAATACGCAGAGACAATCTATGGAACAAGAGGTGGACCTATTTCACCGAGATCATGGGGTGTAACAACCCAGAAAGGCAATAAGGTTTTTGTTCATATACTTAATGCTGAAGACAATAACCTTTTAATCCCGGATTTCGGAAAAAAAGTCAGAAACATTTCATCCTTCATAACAGGAGCAAAGCTTAAGTTCAAACAGGATGCTTTCGGAATAACAGTAACCCTTCCTGAAGGAATAATGGATGAGACGGACACCGTCCTGGTGATCGAACTTTGAAAATACAAGAGGAATCCCGGGACAGAAAAACTCTTTCCCGGGGTTCCGAATATCCAGACCATTCTATTTAAGGAAGACTTCCAGTACAGGAATCTCCACAGGTGGTTTCTGTATTGGCAATTGCAGGATAACAGCGTTCTGCTGTTCATCTTTTCCTGAAGCGAACCGTATTTCGGAAGCATCATGAAGGAACTGTACATACTTTATTTTGTCACCCAGATCAGGCAGGGTGAGGCTGCCCATAGGGTACGCAAGCAGGTGAACATATAGACAATTTACTGCCGGATTGAATGTAAGGATTGTGTTGGACGGCGCCTTAAAACTGGCAGGAGCTTCAGTGCAACAGTAAATGGAGCGACTGTTAAGCCTCATCCATTCACCCATGGCTTCAAGTCTTTCCTTAGCCCTGTCATCAAAAGTTCCCCGGGCAGTTGGCCCTACGTTGAGAAGCACATTTCCACCCTTGCTCACCGACTCTGCAAGAAGCTCTGTCAACTGTGCCGGACTTTTCCATGTGTATTCATCCCTGTAGTAGCCCCATGATCCTGAAAATGTCTGGCAGGTTTCCCACGGTATCTTTTTGCCGTTGACCTCCGGCCATTTAGCCACCTTGACCTGCTCTGGGGTCGTAAAGTCCCATCCGCCATCCACATCGCGTAAATCGAGACGGTCATCAACTATAATACCCGGCTGAAGCGATCGCGCCAGCTTAAGAAGACCCTCCGAATCCCAGTCTGAACGACCTTTGCCGTTCTTTCCGGGAAACGAATAATCAAACCACATGATGCTTATCCTCCCGTAGTTTGTGAGTAATTCCCTCACCTGGTTCTTCATGTACTCCCTGTACCGGTTCATGTCTTTGCCTCTGTTAAGCGCTTCATAATCTTCATCTTTTTCCTGGCGGAGAGGATGGTTCCTGTCTATAGTATAATCGGGATGGTGCCAGTCAATAAGTGAATAATAGAATCCAACTTTCAGGCCTTCTGCCCTGAAAGCTTCCACAAACTCCTTAATCAGATCCTTTCCTATCGGAGTGTTGGTGGATTTGTAATCAGTATATTTTGAATCCCATAAACAAAATCCTTCATGATGTTTTGCGGTCAGAACAACATATTTCATTCCCGCTTTCTTGGCTATCTTTGCCCATTCGGCAGGATCATACAGGTCGGGGTTAAAGTGCTCAAAGTATTTCTGATATTGCTCATTTGTAAGTCTTTCCCTGTTCTTTACCCATTCATGCCTTGCGGGCATAGCGTACAAGCCCCAGTGAATGAACATCCCGAAACGGGCTTCCGTCCACCATTTCATTCGCTCGGCTTTTTGAGCTTCGGTTTCTTTGGGAAGCTGGGCCATTGCCGGTTGTGAAATAATTAACAGAAGGAGAACAACCGGGATAAGTGTGCAGACAGTCTTTGTTTTCATAAGAGATTGTATTTGGTTTATAATTGTATGTGATATGGTTACAGATATCAAAAATCAGTTGACGGTAATAGAGTATATTTTCTTAAATTTAAATTCCCGTTTCCCCGTTTAAGTTTCCTCAGCACTTCCGGCAAGGCAGACAACATCATTTATAAGCTTCATCAGACGTTCGTAGTGGGAACCTTCCCAATAAATCCTGCCGCAGCCCTGACATTCTTTAAAATGATCAAAAAAGAGCCTGGTTCCGGACTGAAGCCGGTCTGAAACAGAATTTTTTTCAACAGCAACCAGCAGTGAATTGCATTCCATGCAACGCGTAAAAGGACGCAAAGAATTTTTGAGGTTAAAACGCCTGAACACTTCCTCAAGCTGCTTTTTCGGCATTTGCGATCTGATGCAGAAACCATGGGTTACCTTCCTGTTCTTTAGCAGGCCCCTGTCGCGGGTCAGGATTATTCTTTTTTCTGCAACAGCTCTGTCAGTCAGTTCAGCATCGTTCAGAGACGTATTCACTGTGGTGTCAAAACCGCATAGCCTCAGATATTTTGCCAGTTTCCCCAGATGAACATCGGGAATGAACTTAGTGTCCCTCAATGGCTTTGGCCTTAATGACGTCACACCTGTGATATCAAGGCTTTCAAACTGAGGATATACAGATACATGGTCCTCGTCAGCAAGCCTGTAGGAAAAATCAACCGGTGAGCCGTTTACAAGTATCATGTCGATTTCAGTATGGGGAACGCCGATAGCCTCAACAGCGTCTTTTACAGACTGGTTGGTGCTGATCGGGTAAGGAAATGCAACTTTTTTCCTTGCCACAGGCAGGAAATCATTCAGCTCTTCATAAAACCTGAACCAGGCTCTGCGCTTGCACATTTTATTAAAAGTGAAACTCAATGTTCCCTATCAACAGTTACAGACGGCAGCGTAAAATATCTGCCAGTTCTTCCTGACTGAGTTTTGCGGGATTATTTTTAATCTCGGTCTTCCGGCATATTTCAGACAGGTTTTTTTCATTTATACCCGACGCACCCAAGCGCGGCAGATCAAGGATTACGGTGATTTCATTGAGATAGTCAATAAACCTGTCGATGTAATAATTGTCAGATCTCCCT
Organism: Bacteroidales bacterium; assembly: GCA_034005245.1. Classification (GTDB taxonomy): domain Bacteria; phylum Bacteroidota; class Bacteroidia; order Bacteroidales; family VadinHA17; genus LD21. The sequence continues at coordinate 26,824 of JAVEVC010000016.1, read as the reverse complement.
TCGGCCTTAATGAAGAGCCTGCCAAGCATAGCGTACTTGTTCAGTGCCGCAGTATTTTTCTTGTTCTTCCTCAGATGCATCACTGTAATTTCGTTTGCCGGAGCCATAAGGGTACCACATAACGCTCCATGGGGAATGCTGAACATGCCGCCGATTGATGAAGCAAATCCATGCACTGCACCCAGTCCGGCATTTGCGAGGCATATCCCCGATGTAAGGGCAGCAAATGACATACCGGCTCTTGCCCGCTGGTCGTCACCATGGTGATAACACTGAATCAGTGATGCTTCAACCGCCTTGAGTCCTTCCCATGCAAGGGAGTCGGTATATTCGCACGCTTTTTCAGAAAGAAATGCTTCAGCAAGCTGTGTGAAACAATCCATACCTGATGCCGCCGTTATTTCTGGAGAGCAGGAAAGCGTAAGGAGAGGATCGACGATAGCTAAGTCGGGCACGAGGTTATCGTGCCGCAGGGACTTTTTAAATCCATTTCTTCCCGTCCTTGTGATCACTGCATTCTTTGTTGCCTCACTGCCAGTTCCTGAAGTTGTAGGGACTGCAATATATGGGATCTTTGTACCGGGATGCTCCTTTGTTCCAACCCCCTCGATAAAATCAATAACCGGCATATTCTTGCCTGACATTGCAGAAACCGCTTTTCCTGCATCTATAACACTCCCCCCTCCTATTCCGACAACAACATCGGGATGAAAGTTCTTAAGCCTGGCAGTCACTGAATCGATGATTTCCGGAGTGGGCTCTTCATCTACAATTACATGATGACAGGTGATTTTATTGCATTCCAGCTTCTCAAGTAAAGCGGCACCACTATGGGAAGAGAGAAATGAGCTTTTCCCGGTAAGCAAAACTACCCTCTTACCGAACCTTTCTATCATGCCAGGGAGAAGGTCAAATTTCCCGATCCCGAAATAGATCTGGGGAAGGCGTGAAAAATTGAAAGGTACTACCATTTATTCTTATCAGACGGTTCAATTATGTTATAACGGACTCCCTGGCGGGCTTCATTCATAAGATCATTAACACCATCGCGCCATTCCAGGTAATGTGATGTTGTCTTATGTGCCGCAGCAGCTTTTTCAGATTCATAAGCTTCGTAGATAATGAAGCGGCAGGGATCATCAGACTGCTGAAGCAGATCGAAACGCAGGTTGCCGGGTTCCTGCACTGAACTTCTGCAGTTATCAATAGTCAACCTGATAAAACTTTCAACTGCATCTGGCTTAACATGAACATGAACACAGGTTACAATCATTGCTGTTTATAATTATTGATGAATATTATGATCTCCTCACCTAATTTTATGACACCCTCACTCCACGATCCTTATATCTTTCTTTTCCTTAAAGAAGAAGATAAAGCATATCAGAACTGCAACGGCTATGTAAGCCGGAACAAACCAGATCTTAGGCCACTGGTATGCCTGATTGACAGAATAATAGCTCGTCACAAATCCGGAAACCCATGTTCCTATGAACATTCCAAGCCCATATGTGACAAAGGTGAATAAACCCTGAGCTGCATTTTTTATTCTTTCATTTGATTTCTTCTCGGTGTACATATAGCCTGTAACAAAGAAGAAATCGTAGCATACACCATGGAGAATGATACCTGCATAAAGCATCCATACATTTGCCTGCATGTTTCCGAATGCAAAGCACAGGTAGCGAAGGATCCATGCTGTCATGCCTATCAGGAGCATTTTTTTCACACCTATTCTGTTAAAAAGGAAGGGAATAGCCAGGATGAAAAGAGCTTCTGAGATCTGTCCCAAAACCATCTTACCGGCAGCATTCTGCATCCCTGACTGGTTAAGGTAAAGATTTGCGAAACCAAAATAAAAAGACAGAGGAATGCAGACAAATATCGCAGCTATAAAGAATATAAGGTAAGGCTTGTCCCTGAAAAGGATGAATGCATCAACACCCATCAATGATTTTGCTGAGGAAGGTGATGTTGCCAACGGAGGTGTATCAGGCAATACAAAGCTGTATAATCCAAGAGCTATAGAGACAACAGCAGCCATGTAGAAGGTTGAGGGAGTCTGTTCGATACCCAGAAGTGCTATCATAAAACCCGACACAACCCATCCCACGGTACCAAAAACCCTTACAAGCGGGAATTGTTTACCGGGATCGCTCATCTGCCTGAAAGCTACACTGTTTGACAAAGCAATTGTTGGCATATAAGCAAGTGAGTAGAGAAGTATAATCCAGTAAAAGGGCCCGTTTGAGGTAACCCTGGCTGCAAGAAAGAGGAGCACTCCTCCCACAATATGAAGTACTCCCATCACTCGCTGTGCAGCAAAGAAACGGTCGGCAACCATTCCGATAAAGAAAGGAGATATCATTGTGGCAATGGCAAGGGCACTGTAAGCTGCCCCGATCTGAATCCCGGTGGAATTCAGAATCTTTGTCATAAATGTCCCCATTGTAACATACCATGATCCCCATATGTAATACTGAAGGAACATCATAGATCCGAGAATAATGCTGGTTTTAGGCTTCATCAGGTTATTTTTTTGGTTAGATGATATTTTTTCGATGCTGGTCTGAGAAATGTGACATTTTATTTCATTCCCGTAAGTTTTATCTTCATACTTTTAAGTATTTTTATATGACCGGTTATGATTGCCTTTGAATAGCCGGGGGTTATAAAAATGAACTCTCAACGAAACCTGCTAAGAATTTTTTCATAACAGGTAGTACAGGAAAAAATTAACTGGTTATAAATTTAATAATTTATGAGATAGACACAGGCATTTTTTGTCACGGACAGATATTAAAATGCCACCGGTATATCTAATCCTGCATTTTAATAAATGGTGTTAAATCCCGGGACAAGCTCCGGACTCTTGATTTCGCATCAAGCTATGGCAAATTAAATCACACATACTCGTCTCTCGAAGTTAAACGTGAAAGACGATCAAAAAAACAAATGAAATCTTCATCCCGCTTAAAGCTCGACAATAGGAAATGAAAATAATGAAGTCTCCATACTAACCACTTATTTTACAATCATATAATAATATTATTTTCGTATGAAAAGGAACAGTTACAGTCATCACATCTCTCGGAGGAAGTTTTTAGGCACAACAGCAGGAATTGCTGCATTGACCATGATGCCAATGTCTTTTTCCTGTACCGGCAAAACAGGCAGGGTAGTCAAATCAAAACCAGGATTGGATTCCAATTTCGGAGGAGTCCAGATAGGGGCAATTACTTACAGCTGGAGAAGCATGCCGGGGGGAATCGAAAATATAATAAAGTATTGCAAAGATACAGGTGTCAGTTCAATTGAGCTTATGAGTGGTGATCTGGAGAACTACCTGGGGGTTCCTCAGAATCCCATGACAGGTGCGGCAAGACCATCTTCAGGATCATCTGGTCCTGAACTTACGGAAGAGCAAAAAGCAGGCATTGAAAAGTACACCAGAGATCTTAAGGAATGGAGACTGACACTTCCTGCATCAAAACTCGCAGAGGTTAAAGGGATGTTCGACAGAGCCGGAATAAGTATCCATATTGTTAAATTTTCTCCATCCCGCTGGTCAGATGAAGAGATAGATTATGCTTTTAAGTCAGCCAAAGCGCTTGGAGCAATGGGCGTGTGCGAGGAAGTTGGAGAGGAACCTGTAAGGAAGCTTGGCCCTGTTGCGGAAAAGCACGGAATGTACGCAGTATTTCACAACCATATGCAGTTTGCAACTCCCGGTTTCAGCTATGATCCTTTTCTAAGCGCATCACCTGCCGTCATGATGAACTTCGATGCTGGTCATTTCTTCGGCTCAACAGGCATACATCCAAATACCATTATCGAAAAATATCACGACAGGATATTCAGCGTACATCTTAAGGACAAGACCGGGCCAGGCACCGATCCTCCCAATACCAATCAGGTATGGGGACAGGGCGAGGTACCGATTGCGGATGTTTTGAAGCTTATCCGGGATAATAAGTGGCCAATCTACTGCGACATTGAGTTGGAATATGATATTAAGCCGTGGTCAGATGCAGTTAAAGAGGTCAGAAATTGTGTAAATTATTGCCGTCAGATTCTGTTATGCAGCTGACAATTATGGGAAGATTAAAAACAGATGCTAAAAATAAATGAAAAAGCCGGTACCTTTTTTAACTTAATCTTCAGCCTGTTAATTGGCCATTAAGATAAGGCCGCCATGACAATCATTTATAAGGTACCGGCTTTAAAATCAGACCACGATCTAAACCACTGAACTTTCATTTGTAATTAAGAAGGTGTTCCTGCCAAGTTTTGAAAAATTGCCTTTTAACCTCCTATGATCTTGCAGGAACACCTGTTTTCAAAAATACTCATACCATTCATAATAAAATAGTTAAAAAATCTTAATTATTCCGGGGCAGTATCAGGCAAGTTTAATGCCTGGAAAATGCAATTATTTTGAATAAACACTTGACTTCAGTCAAAACAAATCGGAAATTTGATATACAGATCATTCCAGTAAGGAAAACCAAAACCCTGAAGTATGAAGAAGAATATCCTTTTCCTGATTATTGCTGCCCTTATGATCGGAGGCTGTTCACAGGACAGGAAATCACCGCTCAAGGGAGCATGGCAGCTGGTATATGCCACGAATGCAAATGTTCCGATATTCCCTTCCGGTTACAAGGGAGGACAAATCAAGATTTTCTCAGATGAAAATTTCAGTTTTGCCGGTCGTTTTGAACGCGACACCCTGTCATTTGACAATTTCGGAGGAGGTGCATATATACTCAACGGAAACCGGTTTGAAGAGAAAGTCCTGTACCATTCCACAAAGGAACTGGTTGGTAAAACAACGCGTATCCTTATGCAAGTGCGTAACGATACCCTTATTCAAACCTGGCCTGTGGATGAAGCTTGGAATCTGATTAATAAGCATCATACGGAAAAGTACATACGTCTGAAATAGTGAGATCAGGATTACAAGCATAAAATTAAAAACAAACACCTGCTGCCCTGAGGACACTCGGATTTTATCCTTTGGAAGGGTAAGTTTTTATAAAATTACTAAAAGTCTCCCTGCTGCCGGACTGAAGGATTTTCCCTTTACGTATTATGATTGAGCCATGACCGTTAAGGGTTATTTTCGAGACGAATAGCCTGCCATTTAGTACTTGAAGTGTCAGTACCCTGTTATTGCCGGATGCAGAAATCTCTGCCATCCCATAAGAATGACCATTTGACCAGAAATATCTTCCGGGCTTATCCGTGAATTTTATTTCTCCTGACACACCTGAATACTGGAATCCCGACAATGCCGGCACAGCCGACCAGCTAGCCATAGCCCTGCCATAATGATGTCCGCACTCAGCTTCATTGAAGGGGCTTCTTTTCCTTCCATCGTAACGTTCGCGGATATTGGAGATACACTTCAATCCTTCTTCATTCTGTCCTTCATAAAGCATCCCTATTGCAGCAGTGTATTCAAATCCGGTCATCACTTCTGTAAAATAAGGGAATGGGTTTACAGGTCTCGTCCGTGGATAGGCAGCCATAAGCAGGGCTGATTCATTGCCAAGCGCATAGCTTCGGAAACAGTTGAAATGATCTGAAAGGTCGTCCCTGTAATTATATTTCATTATACTATTTAGAGTTTTTCCAACATTTTCCTTCTTTAGCAGGTATCCCAGTCCGCAAACATGAGCCATATACTGACCTACCAGCTGATCAACAAGACATCCATCACCAAGCTGGTAATCAGGGTTGCCATAATCTTCCGATCCCATGCCTACCAGCTGCTCTGCAGGGATATCTTCTTTTGCAGGCACAATGATCCGATGGATGTAATACTCTCCGTTGAAAAGGTTCTCATCGGTCCATCTGCTTCCTGTTATGAACAGATTCCTGCATTTCACAGCCATTTCCTTATCCTTCATGAATTCAGCCATCTCTTCCATTGCACGCAATGCCCCCAGATACCAGACAGTCATCTGCGGATTTGGTCCGTAGTATTCCACATCCATGGTGTTGTGCTGAACTCCTTCCATCACCCCGTCCTGGTTGGCATCCCAGCCTCCTTTGATCCATGCATAGCTTAGAGCGCTTCTGACTTTGGGGTAAAGGGTTCTCAGAAATTCATTGTCGCCTGACAACTGCCATTCCCTGTACATTTTTATTATGCATCCCATCTGGCCATCTGCAGCAACCTTCCCGAAATCCCGGATCCTTTCTGCAGGAAGACTGACCCTGAAGCTCATAACACCATCTTCTCCTGTTGCACGATCAAATTCTGTCAGGCGCATGTTTCTTGCAAGATCACCAAACAGGAAGGCTATTGCAGTCTCGTAGTTCCAAACGTGCGTACACGATCCGAAGCAGCAACCCGATCTGTCGTTGCAGCCTTCCCATGCATAGAAATTGCCATCCGATAATCTGAAACAAGTTTGCGTTCTGAGAGTGCTGATATTAAAAAGGGCCGCTTCCTTTACCACATCCGGAAGATCACTGCTGCAAAATGCATCAACAAATTCTGCAGTCTTATCTTCAAGATAACCGAGACGGGGAATACTCTTAAGCAGCACATCCCAGGCACCGTCGTATTTTGTTGCATAATAATTTCTTAAAGGCTTGGTTGACCAGGCTGTACGGTTGGGAAAATACCAGGATATGATGAACCTTACCATTTTTTTGCCGGAAGGGGGCAAAACATTGCTTACCGCCAGGGAGCCTACAGGCATATTTGTAAGGGTATCGATCCTGTTTTCCAGTTTCCCGTCATCTGAAAGATCGTCCCAGAAGTCGAGCAACGAAGACCCCCAGCGTATCGGGTTCCATGATGTTCTATAGGTATACTGGCCTTCGGAAGGACTTGCCATAACCATCTCACCCCACTGATCAATGCTTTGGTCACCGCCCTCGGAATTGAAAAATAAACCCTTGAAGCCATCTGAAACCCTGTAAGAGTTCCTGTTTTTACCAATGGGTTTGACTGTTTCATTAAGGCCGATGAAATTAAGCATGGTGCCGCATATGCTGAATGAAATTTCCATATCCGATTTGTTCGATAGTTCAAAATCAATGACTGCCATGGGTATACTGCTGTCATCAACATTTCCCGGGATAAGGGGGTTGAAAGCTTTTATACTCACCTCCACCGGAATCTGATGAGTGGAAAGGTTAACCTGCCCGAACGGATAGGCAGCATCAAACGACACTTCACTGAACCTTGGCAATCCATGGTTCGCGGCTATAGCACCTGAAGAGCCTTCATACATGTAAAATGGTACGGGTCCTTCCAGGATACGCAGGTCTTTCCTCCCTCCTGACTCTGTATAAAGTGCGAAAAATGCCGAGTTTTGCCTTCCTGTTGCAGGATTGAAGCCTTTTGCCGGCTGGTTCATTATCTCCCAGTCCTGCAGATTTCCCCTTCCTCCCAGAGAAATGGTACCTGTTCCTATTCCTCCTACAGGAAGGGCAATCTTGTAGGTATGTTCCTGGTCGTATTTTTTCAATACAGGCCAGTCGGCAGAGATAATGCATTGCAGATTAAGCATTAACCCTGCAATGATGATGCAAGTGTATTTCATGATACAGAATTATTAATATAGATAAATATTGCTTCCCCAGAGGAAAAACCTATTGTCTGAAATATTCACTTAGTCCTTATATGGATCAAATGTTTCCGAGCCTGCCATTGCCACCCCTATCGGATGCAGTCTGAACAGGATCCGTATAGTATCGCCCTGATGTTTCAACACTTCATCAAGGTCCTTGTAGCATTCGGGAGCCTCGTCTGCATCGCCTCCCCTCAGTTCAATTTTCCGGTTTGCCATTTTCTTTTTCACTTCATCATAATCAACTTCGCCCTTTGAGATTATTTTTTGCCTTCTTACCCCGTTCCTGTCCCTGATCCATTTCTTCCTGCCGGCTGACCGGGTTCTTGACATTATTCTGCCAGCTCCGTGTACAGTTGTATAAAGAGCCTTTCTGGACGTCTCACTGTCAACTCCCTCAACAATAACAGAAACTCCTGCCATATCAGCTCCGATAAAACCTTTCTGATTCGGGAAAGCCGGGGTACAGCCTTTTCTTACAACCCAGTATTTCTCACCAAAATGCTCCTCTCTCCAGGCAAAATTATGGTTATTATGAACTTCATAAGTTACTTGTGGATTATCAAGAATTTCAAGGACTTTCTTAACTACCAGTTCTCTGCCGGCGCAGGCATATTTACCTGCCAGATTCATAGCCTGTATATACGACTGACCAAGTTCAGAATCTGCCTGAAAAATGATGGGTGGAGCATCCATACTGCCTTCCCTGACCCGGGTATCGAAAGTTAATCCCCGGGACAATGCGATAAAGCCATTTGCTGTCTTGAATCCGAAGCCTCTTGAACCAAAATGAACGCCTATCCACAGCAAACCATTTTCATCTGTAAACAGATCGACAAAATGATTACCGCTGCCAACAGTTCCCAGCTGCTCCCTGGCAAGCTTATATAATTTCCTTTGTGGCATGAAATCAGCATCCCGTATTTTATCCAGTACCTGGTGGTCAACAGGTTCATTGTTTGGCCGGCCTATTCCAAAAGAAATCCTCCTGAAAATCTCATCCATTATTCCTGAAATATCAATTTCCCTGGCAGGAATTTCAGTTCTCACTGCATAGTTGCCGCAGGCAATGTCAAAGCCTACCCCTGATAAAGATATCTTATCCTTATAGGCAACGGCTCCGCCTATGGGATGACCGTAGCCGTAATGGGCATCTGCATTAATAACTGCAATATCGTCTTCGGATGTAATGCACCTTATGATTTGTCCGATAGATTTTTCATCAATCAGCTCCCGGCCAAAAATCGTAATATTTCTCTTTCCAGGAATGACCATGAGCATGGAGGTTAAACGTAAAACTTTTGTATCGATACCGTTTCATGAAAATAGCAATTATACCCTTACCAACCAATTTAATTTAATATACATTCCAGGGAGAATACCTATTTCAACAATTACTATAAAAACCAAAAAGGGTATGACACTATGCACGATGAATTTTCCCTATTATAAGCATGGGATCTGTTATACTGTTACAATATTCTGTCAGTCTTTTTTGGAGCAGGAAGATTAATAAGCTAAATTCAAAGTCTTGGAATTGTTCTGACAATTAAGGCTGCTAAACTCTACCAATATGTTTCGAATCCGCAAAATAACCAATCCGTTCCTTGAAGGCAACAAACAGATTCTGGAAAAGATAAAACTCATTATTAATGAACAATTCCCGGCTCTGCGCGACAGATTCATTGAAGATATTTCTGACCACATGGTCAATCCCATTAAAACACAATCCTACACTTTTCTTATCGTCGCAGATGACTTCAGGGGAAACATAAGGGGTTTTGCCATAATGATGTATATGTCAGACCTGAAAATCTGTTACCTTGACCTGCTTTCAGTTAATCCGAAAAGGCCAACCTCAGGGGTTGGCGGTTCAATTTATGAAAAGCTCAGGGAAGAAGCTTCCTCCCTTGGCTCAATCGGAATATTTTTTGAAGCACTGCCTGACGATCCTGCACTATGCCGTGATCTTACCGTTATCAGACAGAACGAAAAAAGGCTGGCATTCTATGAACGCTATGGAGCTTATCCCATAGTCAACACCAGGTACGAAACCCCTGTAAAACAAGAAGACGACTGTCCTCCCTATATGGTGTACGATGACCTTGGTTCAGGCCGGCCATTATCCGCTGTTGAATTGAAAAGGATCTATCGTGGAATCCTGGAACGAAAATACCACGAATTATGTCCCCCGGAATACATAAACATGGTGGTTGAAAGCGTAGTTGATAATCCGGTCAGCTTGAGATCACCAATATATTACAGGAATGACCACATTGATAAAACTGTACTGACAAAAACCACGGATTTTAAGATCCAGCTGTTTGTTAACGCGCGACATGAGATACATCATGTCAGGGAAGTCGGGTATGTTGAATCTCCAGTGAGGGTAAAAAGCATCTTAACAGAGCTCTCCAGGCTGAATATCATGTTTGAAAATAAAGTTTCAGAATATCCTGAAAAATATATACTTGAAACTCATGATAAAGGGTATTTGAATTACTTTAAGACTGTTTGCCGGAACATGGAACCGGGGAAATCAGTTTATCCCTATGTATTCCCGGTACGGAATGTTGCAAAACCTCCGAAAGTTCTTAGCGTAAGAGCCGGCTATTATTGTATTGACACCTTTACGCCTCTAAACAGAAATGCTTATCTGGCAGCCTTGTGGGGTGTCAACTGCTCCCTGTCAGCTGCCGATTCCATTTTATCAGGCAATAAGGCTGCCTATGTACTGACCCGTCCACCTGGCCATCATGCTGAGCGATCTGTATTTGGAGGCTTTTGCTATTTCAATAATGCAGCCATTGCTGCAAACTTTTTAAGCAAATACGGATCTGTCGCAATACTTGATGTTGATTATCACCATGGCAACGGGCAGCAGCAGATTTTCTATGAAAGAGCTGACGTTTTGACCATTTCAATACATGGCGACCCATCTTTCGCATATCCCTATTTCTCAGGATTCAGGGATGAGACAGGAAAAAACAAAGGATTGGGATATAACCATAATCTCCCGTTGAAAGAGGAAATCTCGGGAGAAGAGTATCGAAAGACTCTGAAAAAAGCCCTTCATTTTATCGAAAGATTTAATCCGGATTTCCTGATCGTTGCACTTGGACTTGATACGGCAAAAGGTGATCCGACAGGAACATGGATTCTTTCTGCAAAAGATTTTTATCTAAATGGCAAAATGATTGCTGAGCTTAATATTCCTTCATTATTTATCCAGGAAGGGGGATACAGGAACAGGTTCCTGGGTATAAACGCGCGATCATTCTTTAAGGGAGTGCATGATCAGTTTAATGTAAACATATAAAGATCAGAAGATGGCAATCTGATTGAAAGTCAAAATGAGGTATTGAGTTAGGGCCAATTATCTTTCCTGTTCCTGATTTCCGAACCTCAGTTTCATGGAGACTCCGGCGTACCTTATCTTAAGGTTAAGGCTGGTGAGGTTGTTAACGGGTAATTGTACGAACGGTTCAATCAGCATGGTGCCGGTTTTGCTGTAAGGGAAGGAGTATCCGGCCGACAAATTTGCCAGGCCAAAAAAGTCTGTACGGCTGAATGCGCTGTAATTTTTTTCGACTTCTACAGTTGAGTAATGCGTTTCGGATGAATACATGCCTGTTGCGGTGCTGTAACTTTGCTTTGTATATGCATTAACGATATCAGCTTTGAGATTCTGGTTCATATAGATCATAGACGAGGCACCTGCGGATACATAAAATCCGGAACGGTCCCCTTCAATGATCCTGAAAACTATATTCAGCGGCAGTTCCAAGGTTACCATGCTCAACTGACCATCGTATGAGTATGGGACACCGCTTGTTCCGTCACTAAGTGGAGTCAGGTCTGCACTGATAGGGTGACTCCTGCCATTTTCCAGTCCGATCGACTGTACGGTAAGTGCCAGGCCTGGTCGGACAGAGATCTTCCTGGTGAGTTCCTGGTCAAGAAAAAAACCCATTGATAATCCTGAGGCCGGAGAAGTTGTCCCTTCACTCTGTGCAATCAACCCTGACATACCTGCCATAAGCATTGACTCCCTGGAAGGCTTTTCCGGGCCAGGCGTCATTTTCTCAGGCAAAAGGTCTTCAGATATGAGGCTTGCTGTTATCAGATCTTCAGGTATTATTTCCTTGAATAATTCGTCCACAGCCTCTGCAACGGAGATAACAGGAACGATATATGGTTTCAGAGGCCTGTTTTCAGGGGTTCCATCAGAAATAATTCTGTTATCTTCCTGCAGATCTGCTTCTGACAATAAAACCTGCTCTGTAAATGATTGCCTGCCTTCTTCTATCCTTTTCACAGCCGGTCTTTGGTTCCTGACAGACTCTGCCGCCGGTTCAACTAAAGGCGTTTCTGCTTTGGAGGTTTCAATCCTGGCAGGTTGTTCTTCAACAGTATTTAAAGCAGTTTCAGTGCCTGATATGATCTCCTGAACATTCTGCCGGGTAGAAATCCTGTAAGTAATTAACCCACCCAGACCGATTAACAGCAAAACGGCGGCTGCTCTTGCCCAAAATGGTATCATGGCAACAAACCTTTTCCGGCCTCTTTTTTGCCTTAAAAATGAATTCCATCCTTCATCGGCAAGGTGATCGGCGTTGTAATTGCTGAAAGCCTTCCTTACATTTTCCCTGAATATGTCGTCAAACTGCTCCATCAATCCTGTCATCAGGGTTAAAATTCCTTATATATAGTTCACGCAGCATCTTCTTTGCCCTGGCAAGATTTGATCTTGAGGTGGAAGGGCTTATTTCAAGCATCTGCCCTATTTCCTCATGAGAATACCCCTCGATCTCGTACAGGTTGAAAGTAATCCTGTAATTATCAGGCAGCCTGTTGAACAGGGAGAGTATCTCATTGGCCGACAGTTCTGCGGTTATGGTGGGTTCCTGCTCCTCATTCGCCTCCATCTCGCTGCTTATTTGCTGATGTGATAAATGCTTCATGTTCCTTCGGTAATTGTCAACAGCAGAATTGATCAGGATCCTGCCATACCACGATCTGAATGATTTCGAACTGTCGAATTCCCGAATACTGCGCAATACCTTCATATAACTGTCGTTGATAATCTCCATGGCCTCATATTTGTCTCTTGAGTACCTCATACATACAGACATTGCGAATGAGAAATATCGTTTGTAGAGAAGTTCCTGTGCGCGGGACTCTCCTTCCGAACAACGCCTGAAAAGTTCAGGGTCTGGTATTGCACGTTCATCTTCCTCACTCCTTCTCATTCCTGGCATCCGGATTAAGCCTCATCAAAATAACTTAATTCGGATGGTTTTATGACTTGTTTGTTCATATTTCTGCATTACCTGAATATAAAACCGAATTGCAGTTCAATCGGGTTAAAACGGGTAACCTGGGCAATGGCCGCTGTGATCTTTGTTCTGGTCATACTTTACTTTCCTTCACCGGTTATCGGAATCTGGCTTATCTGAACAATGTTATCAGGATCGGAATAACTATACTGTGATATTCCGTCTTCTCCAATAAGCATTAACACACCATCAATGGGTATTACATCAAAGGCAAAGAAATCCGGATAATGCGCCAGCTTTTTGTTTATGATGTCAAGAGGATCCGATCTGTCGAATATTTTAAGTCCTGCCGAACCATCACAGATAAACAGGAGATTGCCGTCAATCCCCAGTCCGTGGGGATTATACATCGGATATGACTTTACAAGGTAGGGATTTTCGATTGAGGATATGTCAATAACCTCAAGCAGGTTCTGTCCGTTGGCGCATCGGGTGCCAGTACGGAGCGTCACATACGCATAGTCCCCGTCAGCCACCACCGGATCACATGAAGTTATATGGTCATAACTTGACACATATCTGGGATTTGTTGCATCTGTGACATCAAATATCAGCATTCCTGTAGTTGTCCCGATAAACATTTTGCTTCCAAGCAGGAAAATTGTTTCCATATCCCGCGAAACATTTATACTGTCTACTATGCTCATGCCAGCCGCCTTTTCAATATCAACAGTTTTCAGCATCCAGGGATGTGCGATAAGATGAAGGTACCTGTCGTTCAGCATGAATCTTGCCATAGAACCTGCAGTTCCAGCACCAGCAGACCAGCTGGCTGCGCCATCAGCGGCTGCCATCAATGTCAACTTCTCCCTGTATATCCATCCACCCCAGCTGCTTCCTGGTTCATGCTCTTCAGTAACTGACTTTACTTCCCAGTCTATTATTACACCCTTCGACTTGTCGACCATGGCATAGGGAAACCATTTGTCACCTTCAGGCACGACCTCAGGAAAGATGTTCTCAATCCTGCTGATCTCGACCGGATTTTCAATGTCGGATATATCGATCGCGACAAGGTCGATGTAGCTGTCGGCAAAAAGTATATTTCCCCTTATCGCCATATCTACATTGCCAATGATTTCGTAGAAACCAATCTTTTGTGGATTTGCAGGATCGGAGTTATTGATCACATGTATTCCTTTTCCCACCTCGTTAACAAAAAGATAATCATCCTTGAAATAGATCTTTCCCGGAGCTGAGATCTCAGTTGGTTCACCTTTGCTGAAACTGCTTCGGAATTCATTGAAACCCATGTATACGGGTACGTTTGCCTGGTAGGTTATTCTTTCCACAGTCTTGTCCATACAGCCTGGCAGAAATGCGGCCAGAACAAGCAGGGCGATTATTGTTCTTATATGAGTTTTCATCTTGCTAAAATGATTTAATGATTTATTTGTTAAAGTGATCCGGTAATCGATATTCATCGGCAGTGTCTGGCATTCCCTGAACTCTAACGAATCCCCTGAGGCATGGGGATCAATCCTCAGGACTGACAACCTGCCCGATGAACAGCAATGTATTTGTTGTCCGTTCGCGTATAGCGAATATGAACGACTTGTCGATAATAAACTGCTGAGGACCGACACTTGTAAGTTCTACACCTATTGTTGTCACCGCCGCAGCTTCCGTACCTTCCTCATCAACCTCAACGAATGTGTTCTGCTTCACAAAGCTGACGAATATCGACTGGTCGGAGATCCCTTCGAGATTTGCCTGGAACGGAATGAATGCATCAACCATTCCCATACTCTTCAACTGGTCATTCAGAATTTTCTCATAAGAGAACCTGAATTTTGGCATGAAGACTATTCTGCTTCCAAATTCAGTTATCCCATCGAGATCACCTGTAAGCTGATCCCACAACTGATGTGTTAAAGATGGATAAAAAGAGCTCAAAGTCTCATCCGGGACTATTACCACCATTGTGAAGTTGGTCCGTCCATATGGCATTTCAATAGCTTTGAAGTCGTCGCCGAAAACAACCTTCGAGCCCACTTCGCCGTTCATGGTGCTGACATTTACAGAACTGCCGCCATCGGGGTAAAAAGGCCGCTCCTGTGTCTTTGATTTATCGAACTGATAGCTCCAGTCGCCATTGAAATAAAGGGCATTCATAATAAACATGACTGCATTATCGTCTATTGCTTTCAGCACCTCGGGTATCCTGCCATTTGTATTGTCGCTTGCCCACTTGTTGATTGTAACAAGTGCTGACGGTGAATTGAAGTCCAGCCCGTCAACCGCGGCCGCGTAGTCATTGCTCATTGTGGCAAGGAATGGTGCTTTGACATTGAATCCGTCACGGTAGAAGATTGCATTTGCAAGTGCCAGTTTCACTTTCGGATCAGCATTCAGCAACTGGCCAATGAGGCTTTTATAGGCTTTGTTGATGTTGTCAATAGTCATTCCATCAGGATATTCAAGTGTTCCCTGTAATTGGGAATAGGTATCACCACCACAGCCGTTCAACAACATTGTCAGGGCTGTGCTTGCGCTGAGAGGTGAAAGCATAAGATTCTTGTTTTCTTCTTCAGCAACCTTTGTGAAAAGCTGAACACCGAAATCATTACTGCTCTTTATGGCCTGTGGCGCTTCTGCAGTAAGTGAAATGCTTTCAGGCGTAAGATCTGGCTCAGTATTGTCATTTTTTGAACATGAGCCGGCAAGAATAACAGCTGTCAGGCCCGCCAAGATAAATGTTACATTTTTTTTCATACGAATATCTGTTAATAATTGTTATTTCCTGGTTTAGTACACAATTACTATACGCAGACAACCGCTGAAACGCTGCAGTAATTTTCCGTTTTTCAGGAAAAAAAAGGCTGCAGATATTTAGCATTCGTGTCGGGAATGATAAAATCGGTGGAAATTTCGTCCGCTTGAGGGCATCGCCGGCAAGAAAAAATTAACTTTAATATCGGTATTGACTAACAATTGTTATGGTCTTTCTCTCCTTAACCTCAACGAGGTAGTGGATTTTTGGATAACATCTTTTTCTACAGTACCAAATGCCCTATGGGTAAATCTTTATCGTAACTGGTACCAGGTAGCAATGAAGATATTGAAACCATAGGCCTACGTGCAAATATTGAGGATTACCGAATAATATGATACCGCTTAGCGGCGGTTAAGGTATTGTAGATAATTGAAAAATAAATAATTATTTTTCCCCATAGGGGATATGGAAATAATTTCTGACATTGTCCTATGTGCCCCCCTTGTGTAATCCTTTGATTGTGGTAAGGAAACCAGAACAATAATTGATAAATAAATAATTATTTTTCCCTGAAGGGAATATGAAGATAAAGGTATGACCTGCCAGGTAAGTTCAAGTCCTCCGGATTTGTAATCCGGAGGACTGCTCTAAGACAAGATGGCTAATTCGTTAAAGCCAGCTATTAAGGAATATCCAGGCCGATCCGGCCAGTGCTACCATGAATCGCTTTTCTTTCCTCCGTAGGAGGGCACTGATATATTATTAAAGGGTCTTTGCCTGTATTCCGATCTTTTTGCAATGAAATTGGCAGAGCGATATTCCCCGAGATACAAAACTCCGGAAAAAGACTCTCCATCCATCACTCCGTCAAAGGTGAAAGGTATTGATTCGGCATCCTCGCGGTAATAGCTCTGAAGCCTGACCTTTTTCCCTTCAATTCTTCCGGCAATGTCGAGATCTGAGAATGTGCTTTTGTGGATGCCTTTTAAATCGTTACCTTCCTGTTTTTCAAGGAAAAGCTTATGTTCACCGTTGCCTGAATAGTATTCTATGGATACATCCCAGTTACCGGTCAGGTTAGCAGCGGGAGGTTCAATTACAACAGTTTTCTTTCCACGTTTCTGAGCCAGTATCCTGTAGATCCGGTCGGCAACAACCTTTTCATCCCCGGGTTGCATCATATGGGCGCTGATGGAGAGGGAGGCAACGCCTTCCCTTGGATTGGTCCGTCCGTTCAGTGCGATCCTTGGCTTATTATTGGCCAGATCCTCAGCGACTTCCTCTCCGGTGATATTAAGAACTTCCGGATCCCATGATATGGATAAACGGGCACTTCGGTTGTCGACACCCTGTGGTTCCGTAATCTTTGTAGTTACACCGCTTATTGTGGTTACTTTTTTCGAAATATACTCCAGCCATGATATCCAGGTCTTTTCCTCTTCCGGATGATTTCTTCTGACCCATGTTTCAACAGCCGCAAGCATCCCGATATGTTCTTCCTTCCCAACCTTGTTATCCCTTCCGGGGCCATGGTGAGGTGAACTCGCCTGCCAGGCTGAGAACAACAGGTCTTTATTGCCAAGAAGAAGCCCTGCACACTGAGGGCCCTTTATTGCCTTTCCACCACTATATGCAACTATTGTTGCGCCTCTTTTCAAGTGAATATTCGGGACAGTAAGAATTTCAGCAGCTGCATCTACCAGTATGGGTATGTTTTTTTCCCTGGCAACAGCTGCCACATTATCTATTGATAAGGGTCCGTTATCGTAATCCCGTGGCGCAGAAAAAAGATATATCATTGCAGTACGTGAGTTTATTGCATTCTTAAACTCTTCCATTGTTTCTACAGTGATCAATTTTACGCCGGCATTTTTTATTGCGTGGTCATACTGATTCCTTGAGTAGCGGGGGACTACCACTTCTGTCTTTGTGAAGCCTGTAAGATCAGGAACCCTTACCAGCTTTTCAGGATCGCCATCCGTAATGCATGCTACAGTAACATGTTTCATACCTGCAGCGCAGCCTGAAGATACCATCCCCCATTCAGCTCCGGTAATTGCAGCCAGCCTCTTGCCTACTGCCATGGCTAATTCATCAATATGAACATAGTTCTGTGATGCATAATCAACCGCCTTGCGGACTTCAGGCAGTTCAATCGAACCACCGATTGCGGTAAAGGTCCCCCTGCAGTTTATCACTGGTTCCACACCTATAGACTGGTATATCTGAGGTCCCAGAGCCAGAGCTCCCGCTTCCGGATTGGACAGAAGTCCTGCATCATTAACAGGTTTCTTCGGATTTACTGTTGATACTAGCGGCTCGATGGACATTATACCTCCTGCAACAGGTATAGCTGACAATGTTTTAATTATTTCTCTGCGTTTCATGGTAGGTTATGTTAATAGCTTTGCAAACAAAAATAGGAAAAACGGAATAGTATCACCACCTTTGAATGTTAACAAACTATAAATTCCTTAAATAAGTTGTTCCTCTACTGATAGGAATTCACACTATTGCTAATTATAAACCGATATAATTCATAAAGCTTAAGATTTATTGATCAATCGTCCTGCTCTGGCTGCAACAAGCTGGCATGGAAGGCAATAGTCAGCCCGCCTGCTTCCCTGGGGATCACCGGGAAAGCTCATTTGCTCATAAGCTGTCAGATGGCCTTCGCACTGAGAATAAGCAATATGACCGTATAAACTCAACAGAAAATCATCTTTCCTTCCCAGTGTCCACAGGCCATACAAATATTCAGTTAAAGGCCAGTCGTCAAGCCAATCCATAAAACGTGTTGCACCGCAGAATTGTCCCCCACCATTCAAACGAGCATTGACCAGACGGTTGGCCAGATCGGATGGTAGTATCCCGCTTGATAATAGTTCAAGCCAATAACGATAATTTGTATAACTGGCTTCCCGGGTTTCTGTAACATAGCGTGGCCGTACAAGTTCACCCAATTGAACAGGAAGCCACCAATCACATGGATCGTCAGGCCAGGTTTTCCTGATCGCAGTCAGTGTATCTGCCTTCAGTTTCTGGGCAGCCTTCATGAAGATCCCGACAGAAGTGGATGGAGCATATCTTGTCTTTTCACATAAATTAATCCACCGCTCTAGTCCTTTTACGATCCAGCCATTATTATGAAAATAAATATCGACCTGGTCACGGGTATCAGCCTCGGGAACACCCGAAATAAGCCCATTTTCTTTAGATGCCGATGATATTAATCGTAACAGGTATTCTGCAATCAGGTTGAGCTTTGGCAATCCTTCATTCAGCCATCCTCTGCCACCAGCTCTTTCTTCCAGGGTTGTTGCTGTATGCAACAACTGCCCGTACTCGCTGATGGATGGTCCATAATAATCGAATGTGCCATCATCTTTAACAAAATTAGTCAACCAGTAGTTAAAAAGCCGGGAAGCACGAACATTTACACCCCAGGCAGATAATGCGTCAACTGCAGCAATAATAGTTGGTGGAAATCCATCATGTTCAACCTGGCTATAAACTCCCACTCCATATTTCGGATGATCACCCTGAAAAGTGGCATCGATATGAGCCAGGCCCGTTTTTATAGATAAATCAAGATACGGATGCCCGGTATTGATCTCAGGGACTGTCTTCAGCTTTTTAACGTTTGCCTGTATCACCCTGGGATCAATTGCCGGTTTCCCTTGCGGTCTGGGAAACAATCCCAGAATCCTGTCAAGGTCAGGTTTTCCATTAAGCATTTCATATGCAGGATCTTTCATCATCCTCTGCCATTTTTCTACCTGTTCGCCAACATCTTTTGCCGGAATGACAAGTGATGGAGCAATTATTGCAAATGTTGAAGCAGTTGCCGTATTTCTTATAAAACTTCTCCTATCAATATTCTTCATTGAATTAAGATTTGAATAATCAAGACTTATAATCTTTATGATCAACTATTTAAAGCGATGTATCATAGTCCGGTTAGTATTATCCTTATGATAAGGAATTCACATTAATTCCAATATATTGAATTAGTTTCTTCTCC
This sequence comes from Bacteroidales bacterium, assembly GCA_034005245.1. Classification (GTDB taxonomy): domain Bacteria; phylum Bacteroidota; class Bacteroidia; order Bacteroidales; family VadinHA17; genus LD21. Next base: position 7,153 of record JAVEVC010000016.1, on the reverse strand, counting down.
GTTTATCCGGACATTAAGTTAAGCTAAAATGTTTACTTTAATTGCTACTGATAGATGGAAGATTTTGTTTTCAGAATCTCTGCATGAGTTAACCTGGCATGAGTTTGTTCATAAAAGTGTGTCATTTTCATCTTCACTTATGCATCATTGAAAAAAGTTTTATAAATAGCAGCCGGAGTTAATCATTATAATAAGCTGTGAAAATGTATACAGAACTTTTTACAAAAAATAATCCGGAAAAGATTAATAAAGCTGTACTTGTCAATAGAAAATTGCTGTCTGTCCTGATTTCATTAATTTGTTTATTCGGTTTTATGTCGTGTAACAACCAAAATGGGAAAAATTACGAAGATCTGATCTTGGTTTGCGGCGACAGCAAAGTTCTTATTGCAAAAGCTGCAAAATCAAACGATACCATTCCGGAAATTATCTGGAGCTGGGATGCACATATTGCAAACGATCTTCCCGGTCATTTCAAACCAGAAAGGTTTAATACTGTTGACGATTGCAAAGCAATTAACGACGGCAGACAGATCATGGTTTCATCTTCATCGGGCGCAGTGGCAATAATCAACAAAGAAAATAAGGAAATCCTTTTCTACGCTGAAGTTCCCAACGCACATTCCATTGAAATTTTGCCTGACAACAAACTTGTAGCAGCAGCTTCCACCGCAAAAGACGGAAACAGGCTCATGTTGTATGAAATAGCCACTCCGCCGGTTTTGTTATTTTCCGACAGTCTGTATTCAGCACACGGAGTGGTTTGGGATACTTCAAAAAACTCACTATTTGCTTTAGGGTACGATGTTTTGCGCGAATACAAAACGGACAACGATATGCTTTTGCTTCAGGGAGAGTGGAAAATCCCCGGAATCAGCGGGCACGATCTGCAAATGGCCCCTGACGGGAAGCATCTTTTTGTAACGGAACACACCGGCGTATGGATTTTTAGTACAGAGAGTAAGCAGTTCAGCAAAATTGACGGCTTCCCCGATGCCGAAAACATAAAAAGCATCAACCGGAATAGTGATGGACGCTTTGTTTTTACCGTACCCGAAGAAAGCTGGTGGACTTACCATGTTGAATTTTCCAATCCTTCCGGACGACTTTCATTTCCCGGCATGCATGTTTATAAAGCTAGGTGGTTTAACTAAACTCAAGGCAACCATTTTTTCATTTTGTGAATCCATGATTTCTTTGTAGCGATAGAGGGAATTGCCTTTGCAGATTTCGTTGGGTGATAATTTAAAAGGAAAAGCCTGGCAAAACTGCGTGTTTAGGTGCAAAAGCCGTTTACCATGACCACTATACGCCAGAGTTAATTGACCACCTCCCACCGGTTTTAAATATCTGTTGTCATGTGACTTATATTGATGAACTCCAGACTGGCCAGAAATGGTCAAGGCTTTAGCAATTTTTTAAACTTCCCTTCAGGTGATAGAAGATTGCCGAATTATTAAAAAAAGAGGTCTATTATGACCTCTCAAAATTCATAATTCTGACATTTGAAAATTTAAGCCTGAAAAAAATTTTTCTTAAATACCAGGGCCACATTTACCAGACCTATCATCACAGGAACTTCGACAAGCGGACCAATCACCGCTGCAAATGCTTCCCCTGAATTTATACCAAACACTGCTATTGCAACTGCAATTGCCAATTCAAAATTATTACTGGCAGCAGTAAAAGAAAGCGTTGTAGATTGTTCATAGTTTGCCCCAATTCTTTTGCTCATAAAAAATGATATTATGAACATCACCAGAAAGTAAATAACCAAAGGTATGGCGATACGAACAACGTCCAAAGGGATTTTTATGATGTATTCCCCTTTCAATGAAAACATTACGATGATTGTAAATAACAGTGCTATCAGAGTTAATGGACTGATTCTGGGTATAAACTTAGTGTTATACCAGTTTTTATCTTTTACACAAATAAGAATATATCTGGTCAGGAAACCCGCAATAAATGGAACTCCCAGATAGATAAATACACTCTTTGCTATCTGACCTATGGTTATCTGCGCGACTGTTTCATTTGTCGGAAGTCCGAACCATGCTGGCAGTATTGCAATGAACAGATAAGCATACACCGAGAAGAACAAGACCTGAAAAATAGAGTTAAATGCAACCAGTCCTGCAGCATATTCATTATCGCCTTTTGCCAGTTCATTCCATACAATAACCATCGCAATGCATCGTGCCAGGCCAATAAGGATAAGTCCATACATATAGTCTACATTGAACCGGAGGAAGATGATCGCCAGAACGAACATCAACACGGGGCCGATTATCCAGTTTTGCACCAATGACAATCCCAGAACCTTTGTATTCCTGAAAACATCACCCAATTCTTCATACTTCACTTTAGCAAGGGGTGGGTACATCATTATGATTAATCCAAGTGCAATGGGGATGTTCGTTGTTCCTGATGACAGACTGTTCCAGAATTTTGCAATATTCGGACTTAACCATCCTGCAATCACACCAATAAACATTGCAAGGAATATCCACAGAGTAAGATAGCGGTCAGGAAACTTTAATCGTTTTGTTGAAAGCATACTCGCGGTTATTTATTACTTGCAACCCGATACCGTGATGCTGTAGATGCCAGCTTTCCCATTCCCGAATAACCCTAACTCATCACTGGTCAGGTATTTAGTCAGGAGTTCATAAGGCAATGATATTTCTTTTTGTTTATGCACCCGTATATCATGGAACCCATTCTGTTTTATTATTCCAAGATATTCACTCATTTCAATTGCCCCTGAAACACATCCAACATACATTTCAGCATCTTTTTTCATTTTTTCGGACAGATTTCCCTTGATAACAACATCTGAAACGCAGAAACGACCTCCGGGATTAAGTACACGGAAAACTTCATTGAAAGCTTTTGACTTGTCCGGTATAAGGTTCAGCACACAATTTGAAATGACCACATCAAACCGGTCATTTTCAAAAGGCAAATTTTCGATATCCCCCAGCACAAACTCCACATTCTTAAAATTCATCTTGCTGCAGTTTTCCCTGGCTTTTTTAATCATTGGTTCTGTCATATCCAGACCGGTTACCTTTCCACTTTCACCTACCAGTGCTCTGGCAACAAAGCAATCATTCCCGGCACCGCTGCCAAGATCAAGTACATGATTGCCTTTTTTTATATTTGCAAAATCAGTAGGGATCCCGCATCCAAGGTTGAGGTCTGCCTCGGGATTGTATCCGTCTTTCGATTCATAATTCTCACTGAATACTGCATTATCAACTTCAGATCCGCAACAGGATGAACTGCTACAACACGATCCTTCGGAACCATTCTGCTCTGCAATTTTCCCATATTTTTCCTTAACGATACTTTTTAGATCTTCTGATTTCATAATATTGGTTTAAGCTCATTAATGTAGAATTTATAAAATGTGTCTTTTATGCTATCCCTGATCCGCCTGAATTCATTCATGATTAATTCTTCCGAACCTGTGGCATTTGAAGGATCTTCGAAACCTAGGTGAAGCCTGTTTTTTACTTTCCCCTGGAATAACGGGCAGGTCTCCTTTGCATGATCACATACGGTTATTACATAATCCCATTCATCATGGAGGTAATGGTCAACAAGCATGGGTTTCTGGTGACTGATATCAATTCCCGCTTCTTTCATTACCATTACGGCTTTCTGATTTATCTGTTTCGCAGGCTCTGTACCCGCTGAAAAGACATTTATCCTGTCATTAAAACTTTGCAGGAAACCGTATGCCATCTGGCTACGGCAGCTGTTACCGGTACAAAGTATCAGTATCCTGATCTGATTCCCGCTCATAATTAAAAATTTCTTATATCACTGCAAAATTAATATATCATTTCGTATATTTGCGAAATATAAAAATAAATTTCTTCAAAGTGACAACGAAAGTCAAACTTCCTGAAAATGCAGTTGAGATTGCAAGGATCTCAAAAGCACTTAGCCATCCGGTAAGGGTTTATATAATTCAAAAACTGGCTAAAATGGATTCCTGCTGTTACAGCGGTGACCTGGTCGATGAACTTCCTGTTGGAAGGTCTACCCTGTCACAACATCTGAAGGAGTTAAAATATTCGGGACTGATTCAGGGAGAGATCAATCCTCCGTATATAAAATATTGTATCAACAGGGGAAACTGGGATAAGGCTAAAAGATTATTTGAAGATTTTCTGAATGAAAACGACCCTGCAAATATAATGTGTGAAAGTTCTGAAGCCTTGAAGAAATAGCCCGTGCATTAAAATATTTAAAACACTAAAATTATGGAAATAAAGATTCTGGGTACCGGTTGTCCCAAATGCAAAACGCTTGAAAAAGTTACCCGTGAGGCAGTTGCTGAAACCGGAATCGATGCATCAATTGACAAGGTTGAAGATATAGTAAAGATAATGGAGTACAGGGTAATGCGTACGCCAGGACTTGTTATTAACGGGAAGGTCGTTCTCAGCGGTCAGGTTCCAACGGTGAATAAGGTAAAAGAAATTCTCATTCAAAACCAGTAACTAATAAGCCATGAATAAATTCAGATTGATTATTGCAATGCTGATGCTAGTACCGTTTATTGCATGCAACTCACAGCAGTCAGCTAAACAGGAAGAATCTTCGGACAGCAACTCCGATAAAATTGAAGCTTATTATTTTCATTTCACTGCCCGATGTGTGACGTGCAACACGATAGAGGCAAAGGCGAAGGAGAATCTTCAGACACTATATCCTGACCTGTTTAACAAGGGATTGATAACATTTCAGTCAGTTAACCTTGAAGAAGCTGTCAATAAACATCTCGCAGAAAAACTCGGTGTCTCAGGGCAGACCCTGCTTATCGTAAAAGGTGATAAGAAGATCAATCTTACCAACGAAGGTTTCATGTACGCAGTTGTCAGACCCGAAAAATTCAGGGAGATAATCAACGAGAAGGTTGACGGTCTGCTTGCTCAGTAGCTAAATGGAATTTCTGACAAATCTATTGGATAACAGCACAATGACGTGGCTAACTGCATTGCTGCTGGGTCTTATGACTGCCATAAGTCCTTGTCCGTTGGCTACAAACATAACTGCTATCGGGTTTATAAGTAAAGACATCGAAAACCGCAACAGGGTATTCATTAATGGTCTGGTTTATACTCTTGGCAGGGCACTCACCTATACTGCAATCGCTTTGATAATTTTCCTCGGAGCAGACCAGCTGAAATTCGGGGGTTTCTTTCAACGCTATGGTGAAAAGATTGTTGGTCCGCTATTGATTATAATAGGGTTAATTATGCTCGATATAATCAAAATAAAATTCCCGGGATTTAACCGCCTTACATCAGGGATGCAGGATAAAAAGAAATGGGGGTATCTTGATGCCTTACTCCTTGGTCTGCTTTTTGCCCTTGCGTTCTGCCCGTACAGCGGGGTACTTTATTTCGGGATGCTTGTGCCTTTAACTGTTTCAAGTGCCTCAGGACTTTACCTCCCGGTCATCTTTGCGTTAGCAACGGGAATTCCGGTGATAATCATAGCATGGGTACTTGCATATACAGTTTCAGGGATTGGCGCCGTTTATGACAAGGTTAAAACATTTGAGCTCTGGTTCAGACGGATAATAGCCCTCCTTTTCATTGCTGTCGGGATTTATTATATAGTTCGGGTTTATTTGTAGTTTTTTTAATATCTCGTTTCGTTATTTCACGAAATAACATCATTACAATTTTCAAATTTTCTCATTATCTAATTTTCAAATTAACATGGAACTTAAAAAAGAATTAAAAATACTGTTCTGGATTGCGGCAGTTTTTGCATTTGCTTTCTTTTTACCTATAGAGAGTGTCAGGTTCAATACTGCTATTGCTGCAACACTTGATCTTGTAAAATGGTATGCTCAGGAACATGTTATTCTCTGTCTCCTGCCGGCTTTCTTTATCGCAGGAGTTATTTCAGTTTTCGTCAGTCAGGCTTCGGTACTGAAATATTTCGGAGCACAGGCAAAGAAATGGGTAGCTTATACCGTAGCCTCCGTTTCAGGAACAATACTTGCAGTATGTTCATGCACTATCCTTCCTTTATTTTCAAGCATTCATAAAAGAGGTGCTGGACTGGGACCCGCGATTGCGTTTCTTTATTCCGGACCTGCCATTAATATTCTGGCAATTATTCTTACTGCACGTATTCTTGGTTTTGAACTGGGTGTGGCAAGAATTATTGGCGCAGTAGCTTTCAGTATTATTATCGGATTGTCAATGTCACTGGTCTTTCGTAAAGAGGAAAAGGCAAAAAGAGAAGAGCAGATGAATATTACTCCTCTTCCTGAAAAAAGGCCGATGTGGCAGACATCATTGCACTTTTTTACCCTGGTTCTTATCCTTGTCTTTGCCAACTGGGGTAAACCCGGAGAGGGAGATACCTCAAGTACGTGGTACTATTTATGGCATTATAGATGGTGGATTACAGGCTTCTTCAGTCTTGTAATGGGGTATTCTCTTATTAAAATCCTTAAGATCAAGTGGCATTGGGTGCTTGGTGCTTTCATTGTTACTGTAGCCTCAGTTATTCTTTCAAATAATCTTATTGAAAGTGATAAATTGAGGCCTCTTGTGCCAATGCTTGTCGGAATAATTGCATTAAGTGTTATCACGATCCTCGACAAAGTGGATGAAGAAAACAGAGCATGGACACTGGCAACATGGGATTTTGCAAAACAGATACTCCCGCTGCTTGCCATCGGGGTGGTTACTGCCGGTTTTCTTCTGGGGTCAACCCATGATGGGAAGGCCATTGCGGGGATAATTCCCAATGAGTGGATATCGGCTCTGGTTGGTGGCAATTCAGTGTTTTCTAATTTCTTTGCATCAATCGTGGGAGCATTCATGTATTTCGCTACCCTTACTGAGGTACCAATTCTCCAGGGACTTATTGCTTCAGGAATGGGTAAGGGTCCAGCTCTAGCACTACTGCTTGCAGGTCCATCACTTTCATTGCCAAATATGCTGGTAATAAGGGGCGTTATCGGAACTCAGAAAACTGTTGTTTATGTGAGCCTTGTGGTCATAATGGCTACAATTACCGGTTTGATATATGGTTCAATCTTTTAATCCATTATAACTATGGGAAAATTCAAACATCTTGATCCACAGACAGTAGAGCTTGCCGGAATTGC
>JAVEVC010000070.1:0-13544 GCA_034005245.1 Bacteroidales bacterium | reverse complement strand
GGGTGTTGTGACAGGCATCCCTGTGAAAGCAATAACAGTAGGTCCGGTGCAGACATGGAAAGCCGAAAAAGTATCAATCTGGCACGCCGGAACTCATGATAATGCTTTCGGACAAAGGCTCACAGCCTTGATGATAAGCAAGAGGATCCCCGATAGCAGTGTCCCGATGTCGTTACTTGCAGATCATCCCAATGTTCAGTTCAACTATTTCAGGGGCGGTCTCGGAACGTGCGAGATTGAAATGCATTAGCCGAAGAGGACCCTGCTTATTCATGTTCCTGTATTAATTTTATTGTTTCCGCTGGTTGCTTCAAAGGATCCAGGTACCCTGTTCTGCAGGCCGGAATTTGATCGCCAAGGCTTATTGCAGACAACAATCACCAGCAGAACTAATTCTCATAGAAAACTTTCACATTATCAGTACCAAGTCTCATCCTGAGCCAGTTTGAAATCTTTTCCCTGTCGCTGGTCCCAGGGAACTTCCCATTGGTTTTAAAAACTATTACTCTTATCCATTCCCGGACTTGATCCGTTTCTGTATACTGATATGAATTTGCATAGTAACAACCGACTATTCCGGGGTATAATGTCCTTATCTCATCCAGCAAAACCTTTCCCATAAAATGACTTGAATTCAGGCTGTCAATCTGCAATTCTTTTTCTTTCAGCAAATCAGACAAATGACTGATTTCCAGTTTAAGCTTGTCAACTTCACTTGTTCTGGCAGCAAATTCATCAAATGATAATCCCTGCTGAAATTCGATCTCTGCTTCTTTCAGTGAAAAGTCAGAACTTCTTCTTCTTATTTCCTCCTTTTGGGGTTCAGTAAGACGTGTGCCTCCGTATACAAGGGTGATTGTTTTAGTATTTGGGTTGATTTCATGCTTCAGGAGAAGATTGCCTTGCATATAACCTATATTATTTATATACTTTGATGCGTTTTCATTAAACCGCTCTTTCTGAACAAGGTTATACCCGAAATAAATGCTGGGTATTAAAACAAGCGATATTACAACTGAAATCCATCTGTTAACCCTCTTTTTCTGCGCATTGTCAACGAGTGTTATTATGGGGAATTTAAGGACCTGGCAAACAACCACGGCAGAAATGGCAATGAACACTGTATTAATCGTGAACAAATAAATAGCACCGAAGAAGTATTCAAACTGGCCCGTAGCCAGACCATAACCTGCCGTGCATAAGGGAGGCATAAGGGCTGTGGCTATAGCAACTCCCGGGATCACATTCCCTTTCTGTTTTGAACTTATTGCCACTATTCCTGCCAACCCTCCGAATAAGGCAATCAGCACGTCGTAGATTGTAGGGCTGGTCCTTGCAAGCAGCTCCGAGTGGGCAGTCGATATCGGGCTCATTGCAAAATAAGCGGTTGACGCAAGCAGACTTGCAACCACCGCGAAAGTAAAATTCTTGATGGCTTTTCTGAAAAGCGGGAAGTTATAGGTTGCAATGCTGTAACCCATCCCGTTTATCGGACCCATGAGGGGTGAAATGAGCATGGCACCAATAATGACTGCAGTGGAATTCATGTTAAGCCCAACTGATGCAACAATAATGGCAAACACCAGTATCCAGAGATTCGTACCCTTAAAAACCAGATCTTTCTCTATGATAGCATGCGTTTTTGTGAAATCATCAACCTCACTCTCAAGATTTATATAGTTTAGAAATTTGTGCATCAAGTCTTTTGGTACCATGGGATAACAGTTTTATGAGAACGGGAATGGTTATTGGGTTCTGAAACTGATTTAAAGCATGCGAATATAAATAAAGTGCCTGTAATATGTTCTGTAGATAATAATTATTACTGTATTTCAGTCAGCTCTATTTTTTTTATCTTGCATCCGGTTCCTAAAATAAGAAGAAAATGCAGGAGAAACTCAACATTATGTCTGAAAAGATCATGCCATGGTTACTATCGAATGGAATAAAGATTGTGGTTATTGCGGTTGTTGCCTACCTGCTTAACGTGATACTAAGCAGAATAATTATTCGAACAGTAAGGATTGCAGTTGTCAGGGATGAAATGATGTCTGAAGAAGCTGAAAAGAAACGCGAAGACACCCTGATACATATATTCAACGGAGCACTGCGCATAATCCTGGTGATAGTGGCATTAATGATGATACTGCAGGAAGCAGGCATCAAAATAGGGCCTATCCTTGCAGGAGCCGGAATAGTCGGGGTGGCTGTCGGATTCGGAGGTCAGTATCTTATCAAGGACGTAATAACCGGCCTGTTTATGATACTGGAAAATCAATACAGGATAGGTGATGTCGTAACTATTGACGGAACAAGCGGCCTGGTGCAGGATATCAGTCTGCGAAAAACAACCCTGAGGGATCTGGACGGGACAGTCCATCATATCAATCATGGGTCAATTACATTGGTTTCAAACCAATCCAAAGATTTTGCAAGGGTTAATCTGGAGATTGGAGTAGGCTATGACACTAACCTCGATCATGTTATTAATGTCATAGACAAAACAGGAGAGCAACTTGCTGAGGATCCTGCTTTTAAGGACATGATCCTCAGTCCTCCGAAGTTCTTAAGAATAAATGACTTTGCAGACTCTGCAATAATAATCAAGATCCTCGGGGAAACCAAGCCCTTGAGACAGTGGGAAGTAACCGGGGAACTTCGCAAGCGTCTGAAAATAGCGTTCGACAGGGAAGGTATTGAGATACCATTCCCTCAGCGGGTCGTACATCAGGCAGGGCGCTAAACGCCGCTGATTCTTCTCTTGTATTCTGCAAGAGCTTCATCAAGCCGTTCACGTGCAGTGCCATCGCCCGGCACATTATGTGAAGGATGGATGTAGAGTTTCACCCCGCGATCGGCCAATATCTCGGCAACGGTCGTAATTGTCATCCATACACAGGTGATAAAGGCCATAGTGGAAACAGGGCCGATCTTGTCTTTGTGGTTCTTCAGCGTTACAGAGGCATCGCCAAGAGGAGCACAAGTGTCAACGACTATGTCGGCCAGCTCAAAAATTGTCTTGCCGCAAGAGTGCCTGGTTTTCTTGCCTTTGGCTTCTGCTGCAGATCCGAAAACAACAACCTTCATGCCCTTTTTCTTAGCTTCAAGCGCAACATCAATGTTTACATTGTTTATACCGGAATGAGAAAAGAGCCACATTATGTCTCTCTTGTCAAAATCGTAACCCTTCATTATTTCGATCCCGTAACCTTCCACCCTCTCGAGGAATACAAACTGATGGACTCCCATCTCCCCTGTGATCCTTGTGAAAAATGTAAGTGGCAGTTCGATCATCGGATGAAATCCAACAAATCCTCCTATTCTGGGGTACATTTCTTCAATAGGTAAAGTAGCATGGCCACATCCGAATGTATGTACCCACCTGCCGCATTCGATGGTATCAGCCATCACTTCCGCTGCCTTTCTGATATTGTCCATCTGTGTCTCTTCTATGCGGCTCATTACGCCACGGGCATTTTCAATCCATTGTTTTGCTAACATCTTCAACAGTTTTTAATGATTCGTTTTATTTAGTAAATTTTCCTGATTTGTTCAATATAATAAAGAACAGTACTATCATAATCACCAGTTCGGCAGATGCAACGGTGATGAGGTGACTGATCCCATAGTTCTGTGCAATAAAACCCATTCCGTAGTTTACAAGCATGTTGCCAAGCAGTCCGACAGCCATTACTATGCTGAAAGCGGTTCCTGAGAGATCACTGAATCGTTCCCCCACCAGGCCGAGCATTATTGGAAAACCTCCTGCAAGACCTGCCCCGAGAAGGAAAAGACCTGCGACGGCAGCATAGAATGATATACCTGCTTTAAGAAGTATAAGTCCGATGAATACTAATGCAAACGATATTATCATGATCTTTAATGTTGTGGAAGACCTGAAGAGGCTTCCCAGGAGGAGTCTCATCACCACCATTCCTGCCACAAACAGTGACAATCCATACAGAGCACTGCTCTGCGGAACTGACATGTTATTGATCAGGAAAGTTGTTGTCCAGTTATTTAGTATACCTTCAAAACTGCTTTGGAAAAAGAGATAGAAAGCAATAAGGATCAAAACGTTGTCTTTAATGAGGGAGATGCTTCTTTTGAGGGGGAATCCCTGCGACTGCTTGGGCGGTGGCAGCTTTATAAACAGAAAAAGGAGAGCAGTTACCAGGGTAAGAATGCCCACTGCTGCAAGAATAGTTTCAAAGCTGTATTTTGCCCGGAGCAATCCGAGTAACAGGGGCATACCGAGTGCACCTATCCCGAAGAATACCCCCAGGAGACTCAGGTTGGCTGCTTTATCCTTATCGCTTATATCTGATACCAGGGCATTTGTTGCTCCGTTAACAGCTCCTCCGCCAAGGCCAATGAAAAAAATGAAAATTTTAAGCAGTCCCTGCGATGAAGAAAATGCCACGCCCTCAAAACCGGCAAAAAGCAGGAGGCACGATAGCGAAAGAAGGATCCTGTAGCCCGATTTATCAACAACAGGCCCGAAAAGCAAGGATCCTGTAAGTATGCCGAAAGGAAGAATGGAGAAAAGAGTCCCTGCCTCAATGTCACTTAGATCAAGCTTTTCTCTCAGGTCGGGAGTAATGGAACCAAGCGTTATGAGTGCTATTCCGAATAAAAGTATTCCCAGACATGCTGCCCAGAAAACAATTTTCTTATTATATGTCCCTGCGTGTAATGCTGCCATTTCAGATAATGTTTTTCAGTGCAAGATATCCGGCGCCATATACACCTGCTTCGCCTCCAAGAGCTGAAATATCAAGAGTCACACGTTTCATGCTCACTGGCTGTGCCCATTTGGCAGCTTCCTTGCCTATTGAAGGTATCAGTGACCTGGCCGGACCGAAAATGCCACCGCCAAAGATAATCTTTTCAGGATTAAAAATGCTGATAAGGTTGGCCACTGCCATTCCCCAGTATTCAATACACTCATTTATAATCCTTACCGCCAGCGGATCATTCTTTGCAAAGGCATTGAAAACATCATATGATGTGATATTCTGAAGATTCTTCGTCGAAAGTTCTCCGCTGCAGCCTTTTTGCTCCCTGAGATATTGCCTTGCCACTTTCCCGATACCTTCTCCGGAAGCATGATATTCAAAGCATCCGCAACCAGCATAATGATCATAGTAAGGTTTGCTAAGAGCCATCCAGCCTATGCTTCCTGCAATATCATCGCTGCCTCGAAGTATACGTCCGTCAATAAGTATTCCGGCACCTATGCCTGTGCCAACCGCCAGAAAGACAGCATCCCTGCATCCCCGGGCATTGCCCTGCCATACTTCCCCAAGAATGTAGCATGCCCTGTCGCTGTCAATTGTAACCGGAATATCACCCGTAACATTCCTGACTTCTTCGAGCAGGGGATAATTATCCCAACCTGAAATGTTTGGAGCCCAAACCGTTCCTTTATTCGTGAAACTGATTCCCGGAACAGAAACTCCCACAGCCCTTACCTTCCTGTCTTTTTTTTCAGCTGCTTCAATCATTTCCTGAATGATCCGGGCAACAAGCTTTCCTGCTTCCGAACCCTTTCTTCCTCCAAGAGAATATGATTTGTTACCAATAACATCACCCTCCTCTGAAAAAAGCGATGCAGCAAGTTTTGTACCTCCGATATCAATGCCCAGAACAGCCATATAGTTTTATTTTTTAAAGATTTAAAGCTAATTAAGAAGGTCATCTATCCTTACAAAACGGTAACCCCGGCTTTTCAACTCCCTTATAAGCTCAGGAAGAAAATGGTAATATTTGTCAGTCCGTCCCGGATGAGTCCCAATGTGAACAAGCAGAATAAAGCCATTCAGCCCGGTAGATGATTCCTTCTCATAATCCAGAATTGATTTATGGATTGTTTTGCTGTCAACATATTTGTCACTCATTTCCGGATATGTATAATCGGCATTGCTCCTTGTGCCGGGCGAAAAATTGACAAGACGCAGGCCGGCTTCACCGGTCCATTTTGAGATTGAATCATTGTACCATTCATACGGGGGAAGAAAGAACAAGGCTTCTTTCTTTTTTATCCCTAGCTTTTCCATTTCCGAGTAATTGTTTTCCAGATCCTCCAGGAAGTCCTGCCTGGTCACCAGCAGGCTGTCGCGATTAATCCAGTCACAATAAAGAAGATGCCTGTCGGAATGCGCTCCGAGATAGTTGCCGTTTTTATATAGTTCTTTAAGGGCCCCTGTGAATTCCTTATTCCTGTAAAAATTGCCCGTAAGAAAAAAAGAAGCATTTATCCCATGTTCCTTGAGGGTTCCGGCAATGAATTGCGCCCCGTCAGCAAATTCATCGCCTGTAAACACCAGGGCAAGATCCCTGACCGTTGTGTCTCCCCTGATAATCGCACCCTGTTCCCGGATGTATTTATCTCCGGCGCTGTTGAATGATGTTTCTGTAATATCATCCAGATCTGACGGAGCATGAATCCTGCCTTCATTACCTGCATTCCTGCACGAAAATGCAAGACCTGCCATGAGAACTAAAGCTATGGTTCTGTTTTTCATTTTGGAACAATTCAATTAAGGAAATATTTTCAAATCCGGTTATTTTATCTGTTTCCCGCTTATGTACACCGATTCTACTGCAAACTCGCCGTTAAACACTATCAGGTCGGCCCTGTATCCGGCTTTTATCAATCCCCTGTCATTAAGCTGCATCAGGCGTGCAGGATATAACGAAGCCATCCTGAGGGCTTCGTCTGTATCAATGCCTGCATAGTCAATGCAATTCTGCACTGCCTTCATCATGCTAAGGACCGATCCTGAAAGAGTGCCGTCAGGCAGAGTAAAACGGTCCTTTTTTCTGACATGCATATTATTTCCGCCGAACCTGTTTTCCTCAACAGCATCGCTTACAAGAAAAAGCCTCTCTTTCAAAAGCTTCTTGGCCATTGCAACAGTCTGAAAATGAACATGTATTCCGTCGGCTATTATTGCAGCCATCACATTTTCGGATGCAAAAGCAGCTCCGGGCAGGCCAGGATCGCGGTGGTGCAACTGCGACATCCCGTTAAAGAGGTGGGTAACCGACTGAATACCCCATTCAAAACCTTTGATAGCTTCTTCAAAGGTGGCATTGCTGTGCCCGGCTGAGATAACAACATTATGGTCCCTGAGGATTCTGATCACTTCCGGGTTGCATACTTCGGGAGCAACAGTCATCAGCTTTATTGTGCCCTCGGCCTCATCAAGAAGAGAACTCAGCTCATCGGGCTCGGGTATTTTAATAAGGTTTCTATTATGTGCCCCCCTTCTGGCATGGCTTATATACGGACCCTCCAGATGAAGTCCAAGAACAGCAGGATGAGTGTTTGACTTAATTATCCTGATAACTTCCCTGTAAACTTGCGGAGTATCAGTCGGAACTGCAAGAAGGAATCCTGTAGTCCCACTGCTAACAATACTTTCAGCAATAGCATTCAGGGATTCAGGCGATGGATCGGCCGAAAAAAGGTAACCTCCTCCTCCTGCTATTTGCAGGTCTATAAGCCCCGGGGCAATGAAAAAACCATTACAGTCCCTTACAACCGCCCCTGAAGGTATATTATCATTGTCAACAATTCCTTTTATTTTTCCCTCTTCAAAAAGAACAGTTTTTTCTTTTACTATTTCTGTCCCAGTGTAAATTAAAGCATTTGCAAGTGCAGTCAGCATATCAGTCTCCTGAAAATTTTAATTAGACAAAGATAATATCCGTGCCTTTACATTCCATCCTGAGATCTTAAGAACCGGCTGAGAATTTGCCAGTGAGGCTTCAGGACAGGTTACGGAAACATCTGATCTCTCGCCGGGCGCCAGGCTGAAATAGCTTCCTGACCAGAATGACGGCAATATTTCCTGGTCATTTGCCATCAACTGGGGTCTTATGAAAAAGGCGATCTTGTCAGAATTGTTTTCAACTCTGATCTTCCATTTCATGTCAGTACCGGTCTTTGATACCTCAGTTACGCTTGCAGTAACAGTGCCCTGTTCCATTTCCTTCAAAGATTTGTAATCATCGTCCGGAGCTATCCAGTAGGCGTTGTGAGAAATCACGTTGCCCGAAGCATCTTTCAGGCTAAGAATAACAAATGAAACACCCCTGGCCGATGACAATGCCTGATCAACAGATACTATCTCTCTTACATCAGAAGGTGCAAGCGTTACCTCAGTTGATTCGCTGAAAAGCTTGTTTGAAGCCAGATCATAAACATCAACCAGGGCTGTCAGTGAAGGCACTTCCCTGTATGTCCTGTTCAGCACAGTCACTTTATGATTTATGAGGTTCAGCTGGATGTGAACAGGTTCACAGGCGTTCTGCATGAAATAGTATCCGGCATTGGTCTGGAGGTACCAGTCATAGACCTGCCATACAACGCTTGGGAATGCTGCATTGAGCTTCCAGAGCATTACCCCTCCGATATCATTCAGCTTGTGGCCCGCTGCTTCAAAAATGCCCTGGTATCCGGCTGCATTCATAAGCTGCATTTTATCGCAGAAATCCTCCATGCTTAAGGGCTCTCCGTATCTCTTTACCATTTCTTCATAGTACAGGTCCCATCGGCCGTTGCCGGTGGCTGCATCATGATAACCCCATGTATTGTTCAAAGGGAATGGCTTTGTTTTGTCCCAGACAAGGTCAGGGATTATTCTGGGCAGAATATTGTAGGGAGGCATGGATGGAAGTCCGGTCTCATCTTTAAAAACCCAGTCTCTTCCGGCAATTGCCCTGGCATAGTAATCTTTCGGATCTCTCCAGGTGTATGGTCCTCCGCTGTATACTCCTGCAGGCAGGTTATCGGGCCATGAGCCGGGCCATCCTTCCGGAAGCCTGGCAAATCCTGAAGAACTTGGGATAAATGGTCTGGTGCCATCAAAACTGATTATGCTGTTTCGCATGAAATCATAGAGTTCCTTTCTAGCATGACCTTCATTACCTCCGGTCCAAAGCAGCAGGCTGGGGTGATTGCGGATACGCAATATTGTACTGATAACATTTCTTTTGAATATCTCTCCCTCGAGCGGCCAGTCGGGTGATCCTTTAAATTCGCCCTGTGTGTCGCCGGTTACCCAGAAATCAGACCAGACAAGCAATCCGTACCTGTCGGCGGCATCAAAGAATTCATCGCAGGGGGTAACTCCTCCACCCCAAATCCTCACCAGGTTAATATTGGAGTTGCGGCAAAGCCGGAGTTCATGATCATATCTCAGTGAGTCGCGGTTCATCATGAAATCGGGCACCCATGCTCCACCCGTAAGATGGATCCGTTTCCCGTTGACATAAAAATCGCGCCTCCAGGTACCATTAACCTCCAAAGCTTTTGTTGATACTGTCCTTACACCAAAAAGGAAGGTTGTATCATCGGAAATTCCCGAATCGTTCATGTACTGGAGCCTCAGCCGGTAGAGATTCGGTTTGCCGTAGCCGTTGGGCCACCAGACAGCAGGGTTCTCAAGAACTAATTCCGGGGTGTTTTCGGAATTCAGTGCCACCTCATTTGACTTGCCTTTCTCAACCACAACGTCCTTTACAAACTGAAAAGATTTTCCTGTAAAGTTTTCGGGGATTATACTCACCGATAATCTGCCATTTTCATTTGAATTACCGTGATTAAAAAGGTTGAGGCTCAAAGAAAGTTTCGCCTCTGAGGTGTCAGGTTCGTTGACCAGTTCGGTTATTACTCTCGCGTTCCCGATAGTAACATGACCTGTTGTCCGCAGGTATACCGGAAGCCATATACCCATGTTCCTGTCTCTTACCGGGGGCACCCAGTCCCATCCTACTGAGCACACCATTGTGACATTTTTTCCGATGTCGCCCGTAGGGCCTCCGTTGAGGTAAAAATCGCCAAGGGCTACAAGCTGTTCCTTGTCAGGCAAGCCAGGATAATCTAGAGGATATATTTTTACAGCCAAAGCGTTTTTCTCCCCGGCCTTAATAAACCTGCTTACATCCAGATTATGCTGGGCAAACATGCCTGCCATCTGTGTGGAATCAGCAACCTGGTTCCCGTTAACCCATACTGCTGCCCTGTAATTTATACCCTTGAAAATCAGCTGAAAGCTTCGATCTTTATCACTACCAGGCACATCAAAAACTGTACGGTACCAGTAAGGTTTTTTCCAGGGATTAGGCTCACCGGGCAGGTAACTGTATTTTTCAAGATCATATTGCTTGTTGAAATCATCAGAAGCATCGGGAATAAGCATGTTGTTCATGCCCGAATACGGATCGGGATAAATGCCGTTTGACACAAGCCCTGTAAGAACGGTTGAGGGAATCCTGACCGGGAACCAATAAACCTTTGACCTGTAATCAGGTACTGATATTTCTTCACCCGTTTCATCTATTTGTGCCGATGACTGAAGTTCAAAGACCTGAAGTTTTTCCTGCCTGACATTGCTATCGGCTGGCTGTTTGCACCCTCCTGCAGTGATAAGAAGTAAGATGGCAAACCTGGCATAAATTGACAAAATGTTTGTTTTCATTAAGCTTTAGTTTTATCGGAATACAATGTAATATGTATTTGCATTCTAAATTTTGAGACATCATCAGGTAACGCTCCCGAGTATATCAAAATCGAATTTCCAATTTAGGTAAATTTATCTTTATCATAAGAAAAATTTATATATTGTTTGCTTATTTGCCGGGATAACATGTAATAGTATGTGACTGATGTCACCTAACTTAAAAATTATCCCCGGTTGAAATAATTTAAGCTGATGGAATCCGGAACAAAAAAAGGCAGGTTTGGCACAGCACCCGTCTACATCACAGCTATTTCTACCATTTTAGGTGCAATACTTTTTTTAAGATTTGGCTATGCAGTAGGAACAGTAGGTTTCTGGGGTTGTTTCCTGATAATATTGCTGGGGCATTCACTCACAATCCCTACTGCTCTGGCTTTATCGGAACTGGCTACCAACAAAAGGGTTGAAGGCGGTGGTGAATATTTCATTATATCAAGGTCATTTGGGCTGAATATTGGAGCGACTATCGGCACGGCACTGTATCTTTCTCAAGCTATTAGCGTTGCATTTTATGTAATCGCATTTACGGAATCTTTTGAGTTTATTTTCAATTTTTTTTCGGAATCGCTGCAAATAGTCCTTCCAAGGCAGGCGATCAGTATGCCTGTAATGGCCCTGCTTGCATTTTCAATACTTCGCAAAGGTGCTAATCTGGGTGTTAAAGCTCTTTATGCTGTAGCCGGGATTCTGTTTCTTTCATTACTCCTCTTTTTCGCCGGAAAAACTGATTTTCAGGTTCTGAATGGCACAAGAATTCCATCCGGAGAATTGAGAAACCTTAAAGATTTCTTTGTTGTTTTTGCCATCGTGTTTCCTGCATTCACCGGAATGACAGCCGGAGTAGGGCTTTCCGGCGATCTGAAGAATCCGGCAAAAGCAATACCCCTGGGAACGACACTGGCAACATTAACTGGTATGATAGTCTATCTTCTGGTTATCTATAAGCTTACAATTTCAGCAAGTCCCGAAGACCTGCTCAATAATCAGCTTATAATGTCGAAGATAGCCATAGGTGGAGCAATTATCATACCTCTGGGGCTTGCTTCTTCGACGATATCTGCGGCTATTGGCTCGGTATTGGTAGCACCGCGTACTTTGCAGGCTCTTGCACTTGATGAATCATTTCCTTCAACCAAAATCAACAAATGGCTCTCTTTCGGAAGGCATTCTGATGATGAACCGGTTAATGCCTCACTCGTTACAATTGTAATCGCATTCTTTTTTGTTGCACTGGGAAGCATAAATGCAGTTGCGGAAATTATCTCCATGTTTTTCATGGTAACCTACGGATCTCTTTGTGTGATCTCTTTCCTTAACCACTTTGGTTCATCCCCGTCATACCGTCCTTCATTCAGGTCGCGATGGTATTTCTCCCTTGCAGGAGCATTAATTGCGGTGTGGGTAATGTTTAAGATAAATACACCCTATGCAATAGCTGCAATTATTGCCATGGCCGCTATATATTTGTATATAAATTTTTACCACAAGGAACGGCATGGACTGGAGTCTCTTTTTGCAAATGCCCTTTTTCAGATCAACCGTAATCTTCAGGTTTATCTTCAGAAATCAGGAAGCAAGAAGAAGTTAAAGGAATGGAGGCCGAGTGCCATTTGCATTTCCAAGGATTCCTTCAAGAGGGCAATGGCTTTCAGGTTATTGAACTGGATCTCGTACAGCTACGGATTCGGGACCTATCTTCACCGTATTGAGGGTTACTATTCCAGGACCACAAGCAAGCAGGCAGCTGAGGAACTCGCCAAACTCATTGAGATCTATGACACTACCCATAACCATGTTTTTGTTGATACAATAATATCTCCGTCCTATACATCAGCAATCGCCCAGTCAATTCAGATACCAGGTATATCAGGAATGGAAAACAATATGGTCATCTTTGAATATGACAAGGAAGATCCTGTGAACCTTAATGAGATAATTGAGAACATAAGGTTAATAAAATCCGGTGACTTTGATATTTGCCTTCTTGCTACAAGCAGGAAAGAAATGCTTTTCAGAAATGGCATTCATGTCTGGATCAATTTTGAAGATGCGGAGAATTCAAGCCTGATAATTCTACTGAGCTTTATTATTGCCGGTCACCCCGACTGGAAAAAGACAAATATCAAAATATTCCAGGTCTGCAAACCTGAGAATTTTGAGGAGACTTCCGGCAAAACATCCGAACTGGTTAAAAGCGGTCGGTTGCCCATCACTGAAAAAAATATAGAGATCATAATAGAAAAGCCCGGGATGACATCCAAAAAGCTTATAAATGAAAAATCGGCCTCAGCTGCTCTCGTTATGATCGGTTTCCGCACTGAAGGTCTTAAACATAACGGAGATGTTATCCTCAGCGGTTATGATGACCTGGGAACGATTTTATTCGTTAATTCCCATGATCAGAAAGAAATAGTCTGAGAGATCACCGACAAACTTCAGGGAAGTCTGCAGGAGTCTTATATCTGTATTCAGGTATTGGATTTTAAATCCTGATGAGTTTATAAAAACTATGCTAGCTGGAAGGGACTATCAATCTTGAATCCGATCCAGTACATTAGAATCCCTTTTCCCTCATTTTTGTGACATCAAAAAATCCAAATTATGGAGGCTTCGTTCATGCTGAAAAGCAGTCAAACGAATCACAAAATTTACAATCATATTATGATACTGTTTTCGTATGCAGGATTCCCCTGCTGGATAATGTACAGGACTCTGCTTGTCAGATCAGAGAAACATGAATATTCCGGGAATCAGCTCTTCAGAACTTTTGTATAAGGAGCCATGTATCTGAGTATTCCGGAAACTGGTCCCTTATCCGGCCAATTTCTTCCCTGGCGACAATGAGGTCGTCGGTTCCCATCACTGAGACTCTGTAGAGACCAGCTTCGTTTTTAAGCACTTCCGACTTAAATCCGTCTGCACCTACAAGTGACTGGTGTTTTTTTGCATTTTCAGGATTTCTGAAACTGCCGATTATTACAAAATAATGGTAAGGATCAGGTGTTTTGCTTT
>JAVEVC010000069.1:0-13777 GCA_034005245.1 Bacteroidales bacterium | reverse complement strand
ACCTGAAACGCTTGAATCGCTTGTGTGAAAAGTATACTCAAGATAACCTGTCGATCGTCCGTTGCGTCCTTCAGATCGTTGGATCTTCTGAGCAAGTATTTTGATCTTAAGATTGTTAAAGCGTTCGTTGTTGGGAAAGGACTTATTGATCGCGGTGATTTGAGTCCGTTTCCCCCGGTTACTGGCTTCAAGGTCCAACCTTATACGGTTAAAATCATTAGCCTGCCCGGCTGTCCCGTAGGCCATTTGCTCTGCCTCTCCATACACCGACCAATTGTTCTGAGCAGTTTTATAAGTGAATCTGATATTAGGAATAATCCTGCTGTAGTCAAGGAAGGCTTTCTCGCTTGACTGAAGCCTGCCGCGGATCCCTGCATTAAACAGGGCTTTCTTACCGTTGTAATCAAGGAAGGTATTGAATTGTACTCCCTGCAGGTCATTGCCATCTTCAGTGTCATAATATTTTTTTGACTGTGCCTGAACATCTCCCTGAATCCTTATGTTTTCTTTCAGGGCATGTTCAACACTCATCCCCGCTCCCACATTTCTGTAACTGTTCCGGCTTGCCATTATGTCCCCGTAATCCTGGTAACTAATCGATGTATTCAAACGAGTTCCCCCTGAAGCTTCATGATAGTAGGTTGCACCGACATTGCTTGATGTATAGGGTGTCCTTATTACATCCTTGGAATGGTTCATCTGTAATGAAAGCCTTGATTGAGGATTGAATACAATGTTTCCTGAAAGGCTTATGTCACTGGTTGTTTCCGAAATTTGTCTGCCGGATTCATATACTGCTGACCCAAACCTCACTGTTGCTGTACCATCATAGCCGATTGTTTTTGACCTGCTTGTTTTTCCGGACTGAATTATCTGCAATGGCGGAAGTTTTTCATGGTAATGGTTGACGTAAGCCCTGGCCAGATTTATGATTTCGCGTTCCTTGTTAAGCCCTTCAACCAGTTTATCTGCGTTACGCTGCTCTGAGGAAGATAGGGATTGATACTTCTTCTCAAAAACGCTGATGAGCTGCCCCGTTTCCTGAAAAGCTTCATTAAACTTCAGGAAAAAATTTTCAGCCAGCAACCTGGTCTCGTAATATTCATCAGAGCCGGTTCCTCGATTCTTAGCCCTCTTATCTTCTTCATCAAATATTTGCCTGACATCATCCTCGTGAATCCATCCGTTCCTAAAGTCAGGAAGCCTGACCTGAACCCAATCCCCATCCTTTTTCAGAACAGGCAGAACCGTACCTTCCGGCATTCTGATCAACACCTCTGCTGTTATCAGGTCTGATTCCCGGACCGGCGCCAGCTGATTAATAACCTTTATGTCTTGTTCTTCTGATATATTAAATGATTCAAGCTGCCTGGAAGTTAAAAGGAAGGCAGTTGACGTGTTTTGAATGATTGTACGCCGGGCTTTGATGTTATCAAAAATTTTTAAAAGCTCCTGAAGTGAACCAGCGTTAATATTCAAGGGAATAAAGCACGAGCAGAAAATAAACAGGAGTAATTTTCTCATCTTTAAATGTAAAAAAAAAATAATTCACTGCCTGAACAATAAAAAAAATGTGCATTAGCTTAAAGTTTAAAAGATTTACCACGATCGGGGTGGAAGCAAACTTATTTCTTAATAGCTCCATCGTGGCAGCTTGTTCAAGTGAATAATACAAATTAATAATCTGTGCTGCATAAATAGATTATACCTGACAATACCATACACAAATAAAAATATCATAATATGTTCAACATAAAGAGCCAGACAGATGGGCTTGAACAAGCAGGAAAGTTATTGCGCAAATCCGGCATCACCCATGAAATTTCTGCGGCAAACTACTGAATATCAACTTTTTTTTGAGTTTCCATAATTAATTACGTAATTTACTATATAATTAATTCAGTAATTAATTACATAATAACCACGTCGCACCGCTTTAATGAATTTCATGGCCTTCAGGGTCTTAATTACAAACCGTTAAAATCTATAAAAATGGCTCGCAACAAACTGGAAGAAGAAAATATCCGCAAGCTTACCAAAGCAGGAGGTTCAAGCTATGCCGTGACAATCCCAAAAGCATTCATCCGCAAACTGAAGTGGAAGGAAAAACAAAAGCTGGAATTAAAACTATACAAAGACAGAGTGATCATCCGGGATCTGAAATGAATCAGTAAAAGATGATTTTCAGTAAATACTTCATGTTTCCTTTTCTGATTATTTATTAGCATTCGCTTTCAACTGTTCTGAGCGTGATAACAATGATTTTTAAGGAACCTAATGCCTGAATACTATGAACAAGACATTTAATACAGCACTGGCAGTGATACTGCTCGGTGCGATTTTCCAGTCGCCAGGCTGCCTTACCAGGACTTCTGGCGACAAAGCAGGCCCGGTCAGCATTATCCCCCGGCCTGTTGAGATAAAACATATTAATGGTAATTTTATTCTTACTGAAGATGTAAAGATTTTCTTTAAGGAAGGACTTGAAGAAACAGCCGAGATAGC
Organism: Bacteroidales bacterium; assembly: GCA_034005245.1. Taxonomy (GTDB): domain Bacteria; phylum Bacteroidota; class Bacteroidia; order Bacteroidales; family VadinHA17; genus LD21. The sequence continues at coordinate 11,272 of JAVEVC010000069.1, read as the reverse complement.
AGCCGGACAACTGGAACTGACCAGTGAGCCGAATACCGGCAGACACAGGCGTGGGATATTCTTAACAATCGACAGCGCCCTTCATCGCGAAGGGTATAAACTGAAAACAGGCCGGAAAAGAATTGATATTTCCGGCGGTTCGGATGCAGGCGTCTATTATGCTATACAAACATTACGCCAGCTATCAGCAACTGCAAATGCACCGGGCCATATACCAGGTGTTGAGATTCTTGACTGGCCGCGTTTCGGGTGGAGAGGTCTCATGCTCGACTGCTCCCGTACATTTCAGTCACTCGATTATATAAGAAATACCATTGACCGTGAGCCGGAACTGGTCGACAGGCAGCTCTTCCCGAGATTGCTGTCAATAGCAGAGCGCGGATGGTCGCCTGCAGAGGTCCAGGACCGGGATGATTTCATGAGCAGACTTGAAAAGCATTTACCCCTGCTTGAAAAGATGGATATCACCTATTATCGTGAGCAGAAGTGACCTTACACAGGCATTGAGATCTTTAGTTTTAACTCATTTAACTCCCCATCAGAAGTTTCATGATGATTGTATTGCGGGGAAGACAGTGCCTAAGGTGATATTTTAATATTTCAACTATTTCATTAGTACCTTCTTACCCGCGGGGCCGGAAAGTGACAGTTTTAATTATGGATTCGATTTTTTTCAGCTCCTCATCTGCAAACGCGGTGTTTTTCAAGGTTTCTGTATTATCAATCAATTGTCTGGCGGAGCTTACTCCCACAAGTACTGAAGTCACCCGGGGATCTTTGAGCAACCATGCTGTTGCCATCTGGGCTAGGGTCTGGCCTCTCTCCAGGGCTAGCTCATTAAGCCGTGTAACACCGGCAAGTACTTCCGGCGTAATGGATTCCGGTTTCAGAAAATAGGCTTTTGCAGCACGCGAGTCTGCCGGAATACCCTTCAGATACCTGTCGGAAAGAACACCCTGGGCCAGAGGCGAAAATGCAACAAATCCCACTCCATTCTTCTCAAGTATCTCAAGAAGTCCGTTCTCAACTACCCTGTCGAGCATTGAATATCTCGACTGATGAACAAGACATGGCGTTCCAAGATCTTTCAGGATCTGCAAAGCCCTGCCTGTTATTTCCGGAGGATAATTCGAGATCCCGGCATATAATGCTTTCCCGCTTTTTACGATATGATCAAGCGCCATCATTGTTTCTTCAAGCGGGGTGTCGGGATCGGGGCGATGAGAGTAGAATATGTCAACATATTCAAGCTTCATGCGCTTCAGACTCTGATCAAGGCTTGCAATAAGGTATTTGCGCGATCCCCACTCACCATATGGGCCGTCCCACATCAGGTAACCGGCTTTGGATGTTATGATCATCTCGTCCCTGTACGGAGAAAAGTCTTTTCTCAGAATGGAGCCGAAAACGGCTTCTGCCGATCCGGGAGGGGGACCGTAATTGTTTGCAAGATCAAAACAGGTTATACCCCTGTCAAAGGCAGTTCTGATTATTTCCCTGCAGTTCCTGAAATCATCATTAAATCCGAAATTATGCCACAGGCCAAGAGATATTGCGGGAAGAAGCAAACCGCTTTTCCCGCAGCGATTATATTTCATTGACTTGTAGCGTTGAAAGTCTGCTGTATATTTATTTTCCATAAGGGATTCTTTTAAAATAACTGTTTTTATCTGGTCTTTGCTGAATAAGATGCGAGAAATCCTGTAATATAAGCCAACGGGGCATTCCAGTTGATGGCAATCTCGTTTGAGGCATAGCTTTCGGTAAGGTCCATGTAGCACTGAGCCGGTTCCCGCGAGGAGTAAGTGACACCGTTGGGATTGAAATCACTTTTCTCGTCGTTAAGATTTGCGTTTGGTCCGCCTGCAACCCATCCGGGAATAGGTTCCGGGATATCGTCTGATGCAGCTAACCTGAAATGAGGATTCATTACCGGCTTTGATCCGTAACCGGTCACAAAGGAATAGCCCGTAGCATTTTTGCCAAAAATGTAATCGGTGGTTTCAATGGCTGCATCGAGATACTTTTTCTCTCCGCTTATCCGGAGGGCATTGGCAAAAATGATTGCCAGATCAAGAATATCGCTGTTCGACCCCCATACAAAAGAACTCAAGGGCTGACGATACGGGCATTCTTCCAGGTCGTCAATCAGCCTGTCGGCGTCAGCAAGGATGGCTTTCGTGTATAATTCCTTTTCAGATGCTTCCAGTTTGCTTCCGGGCAGAATAAGGGCATAATAACCCATATTTTTCAGATAGGTCCACCAGTTCTCCCCTGAAACAAATGTAAAATCAACAGGATTTGACTCAAGATACTTCTTGTAAACCTGTTCTCCTGTAGTCACAAAAAGCTCTGCTGCTGCCCAGAAAAAATCTCCTGTGAAATCCCTGTGGCTGTATGCTCCGGTTGAGATATCAGGGGGATTTCTGTAGACTACCGATGGATTCCTGATTGCCCAGTCCCATGCTCTTTTTGCAGAAGCAAGATATCTCTCTGATAAACCGGAATCAGTTTCTTTCCAGACCCGGCTGGCCTGCGAGAATATGGCTGCAAAATTAAGTGCCGAAGAAGTTGATTTGCCTACAACATATCTTGCAAGTGTGTCTTCATGAGGCTTGATGAATGCCGAGAACCTTTTGGAAGTCAGTTTAAAGAAGATCCCGCCGTCTTTATCCTGCATCGTTTCCGCCCAATCGAGTTCCCACTTTATCTCATCAAGCAGATCACTAATATTATTTCCGCTCTCCGGGATGTTCATATCATCACGAGCCGCATCAGGAAAGTTCTCATACAGAGAAAGAAGCATGCTGACTGTATATCCGGCATTGACAATGTATTTATTGTAGTCTCCGGCATCGTACCACCCCCCCGGCGATGGCATTGAACCTCCCCTTCTACCTGACGAAGGATAAAATTTGCAGTCCATGTCGGGATGACCCGGCGCACGGGAGAATTTTCCGGCGTATTTCTCCTCGATGGGTGTTGACATACGTTGAATATAAAAAGCCTTCAGCGAAGCCCTGAAAACGTCATCATAAATATTGCTGCTTATTTCAAAAGGATATGATATGCCCAGATCTTCTACGTACACGGAATATGTTCCGGTTTTATCAAAAGTACTGAAGTCTGCGATCTTTACCCTTTCCTTTGACAGGTCCCAGACTCCCCTGTCGTCAAGCTTACCTGAGAATACAGGATTTCCTGTTGTATCAACAATTTTAAAATCTGAAGATCCGGAGTTTACAACAACCACTCTTTTCACTTCTCCTGGCAAATAGCCCAGCTGGTTAAGCCTGATATTTTCACCAGGTTTCAGGTTATCATACCCTTTAATTTTCGCCTTGCAGCTCCACATAAGAATTATTACGGAGAGAGCTGAAACCAGTAAAATGTATCTTTTCATGTTCAATTTTTTAATCTGTTTATTTCATAAATATCTATAATTTACTGTATTCCTTTGTGTTACTTAGTGATTGCCTTAGTGAACTTTGTGGTTTATAAATCTTTAACCTCGAGGGCTCAAAGGATTTCACAAATACACGAAGTTTGTGAATTATTAAAGTTAAGTGTTTGTTTTCGTGCACAAACCATAAAAATACGATTTTGATATCCTTTTTAGTCTCATATTGCCTGAAATGAAAAACTAACTGCTCTCAGGTCAGAACTACAACTTCATGATCCTTGATTGAAGCTATGGGAAAAATACTCCATCCCTCACTGACTTCAGCCTTTATATTCTTACCTGCAACCAGGAGATCAGGATTTTCACCTTTTACATCATCAGTTAATTTTACCCTGACGGTAAAAGGTCCAACCGGTATAAATTCATGAACGGGAGTCCGCCATGATCCTGCACTTGTAAGATTGACAAGGTGGAGTATCAGTCTTCCCTGCTGATGATAAAGACTGCAATCAATCAGACCCGGGCCTTCAACCTTGAGAGGAATGTTGTCTTTTGAAGCCCAGAGTATTATATTCCTTATTAGATCACCATGATCAGGCAGATTATAGCGGGCAAATTGCCTGTCGAGGTCTGCTGGCATGAAAACGATTCTGCTGCCATTTGAAAATTCCCTTGTTATCAGTCCCGGAATTTTTGTTTCCGGTACCCGCATCCATGCTGTCTCAGGGGGATAAATGGGGAAATCGGGTATGAATGTCATGATGACTGAAGAATCTCTATCAACTTCCAGAGGGTTGAGGTTACCGCCAAACGGAAGAATGTCGGTAAGCTCAAATCCTTTCAGCACAGGATGCCTGGATCCTTCAACAGGTGGTTCTTTGCCTGTTATGGGTCCGTACACCTGGCTTCTCAGCTGTGGATAGATCCGCAAATAGGTGTGTAAAGTGCGGTCAAATGAAGATTTATTCCCTGGTAAGATATGAGCCCCGAAAAGGTCGCTTAATGCATAATCATTCAGTACTCCACCGGCTTCATCATAGAGACTGCTTTCGCCTGTAGCAAACAAATCGCCTCCATTCTCAGCAAACTTTCTTACAGCTGCTATCTGCGATTTCGTCATGCTTCCCAGATTCGGCAGAACAAGCAGGCTGAGTACGGATGCATCCCGTTCTATATGGTCAGCATGAACAGGCAGATATGGGATCCTAGCTCTTATCAGTGCCTGTATGATCCCGTTCCAGGGAGCATCGACAAGCAGATCAGCCCGATCGCGGCCATAGAAATCGGTATTCTCCTGTGACCAGACAACACCAACAGTACCTACAGGTGACCGGTTAATAAGATACTTTTCATTTTTGCCGTACCACTGGTAAACAGGTTCTGCCGTATGATACATCCGCCTGTCTTCATGATATGCGGAAATATGATGCCACCAGGGCTGAATTCCTCCGGCAAATCCTTCTGTCATCCACATCCTTGCTTCATGCACAGGCTTGGATGATACTCTGAAAGTTGGTCTTCCGGCCTGATACATTGCCATACTGTCAGGAATTAATTTCTCCCAACCCAGGATCCCGTGAATACGCTTTCCCACATCTGACAGCTCCTGGAATCCTGTTGAATCGCTCCGCGACTGATGATCGAGCATGATAATATCGGCACGCCGGCATATCTCTCTGTAATCCCTGAAGTTTTTTGCCTGACTGCTTACAGAACCGCTGTTCATGCCGGCCCAGATGCAATCAGGACCTCCCGCAGCTTTGGTGGTGCGGTTATTCAGATCCCATATTTCAAGTCTCCTGTCATAATTCCACCTTATCCATTGTCTGTATACCGGGTCATCCCAGTTCTTTTTCAGCGGGATCTCATTTCCGGTTTTTTCCCTGAAGCTTTTTTTACAATTATCACAATAGCATACTGAATCGCGGCCCAGTCCGCTCCAGCTGTTATCGGTAAATCCTTCCGGATGATACCTGACAGCAATTTCCGTCAGGATTGAAGGGATATGTTCATTATAATACGGACTGTTTACGCATGTTATATAAAGATCAGCCGCCCTGTATGGTTTTCCGTCAGCATCAACAGCAAACCAGCCGGGGTGTGCTCTGTATAGATCCTCATGGGCCCTGTTTGAATCCATACGGGCAAAAACCACAAGTCCGTCTTCATGGGCTGCATTACATAAATCTCCAAAGAGATCACGTCCACCGAGATATTCTGACATGTAATGAAAAGGGATCTTCGTCGGATAATAAGCTATGATGCCCCCTGCATTAATAATCACACCCTGTGTTCCGGTTCTTTTCCAATGGTTCCGCCACCAGCTGATATCATAAGCCGGAGGATCTTTTTCCGTGATATTTGTCTGTCCCCATCGCGTGATCCGCCTGTACCATGGAATTTCGTCGCCCGGAATACCCGGGTTGCTATTCTCTGTATTGAGATAAGGAAGTCCAGCTCCCGAAACGGCAAGAGATGCTGCAGTTGCCTGCCTGATAAATGTCCGGCGGCTGCTGCGGTATCCCCGTCTTTTTTTTGAAGATTCTGAGTTTGGATCGGCCATGGAATGATTAAGATTTGAATTCGCCCTTTATTTTAAATATCAATCATTGAATTTACTCAAACAAATTGTAAATCCGGTCATCAAGTGAATTAACCTTTGGGCGACAGGATATTCATTATGATATGAACTTATTAAGATTCTTTTTGATCATATTATTTTTCAATTTTTAACAATTCCGTTCTTTTACAACCAATCATAACATCATACCGGGCACCGGAATATGGCAATTCTACGCAATTCAAAGCAATTAACCTGCTTTTGATTTTGAGGTTTTATTGTTCCTCAGGACAACATTTCCACTTTCAACTTCACTGACCAGGATTAATTTTTTGCATGCTGTGCAAAGATCATCGCATGTGAATCCCTGATAAAATCATCTTCAGGACAAAAAGTTCTAATAAGTCTATCTTCAGGATTTTTATGGATTCTTTTTGTTTTAGTTTTTCTTCTGTTACAGACCCATGGAAAATATTTTTTAATAAATTGTATATAAAATAATTACTACCAACTAACCGTTATTTTATTAACAATAAAAATATCACATAATTTTACTATGCAGGACTTACGTTACTTTAAAAAACCGAGCAATAAATTATGAAGTTTGTAAATTACATAAAGATTTCTGTTCTGGTTTTTGCAATGACTTTCCTTTTAAACGGATGTGAGCGTAAAACTGAAGATTTCTCGGGGACCTATTGCATAAATATTCAGAACATGGATATGACTATCGTGCAAACCGGACTCAGTGTTACTTTCACTCTGCAGTCTGATATCCTGCAAAATGGCACAGGCGAAGTTAAAGATAACACATTGACCTTAACAGCCACTACTTCAGGATCAGAAACATTTACCAGTCAGCTGACTTTTTCCGGAGACAGGCAGAGCTTCTCAGGTCCCTTTATAATTACCGGCTTAAGCGGTGAAACAATGCTGGAAGGTATTTTGCTCGGGACAAAAGGCGAGTGCGCTAAATATGATATTTCAGCAAATGGAATTCCCAGGTTCGCTGAGACAGACTTTACTCAACTATCCAAAATAGAGAAGATCTCAAAATTCCGGTCGGGTTTCGGGCATAGTTTCACAGACGGATCCGAATCATGCAGAAGCATGAAACATTATTACAATCCTTACGTTGATTTCCGGCAGAACAATAACGTTGAGGTCTATTCGCCCGTAGATGGCACCATTATCTCGGTGTTGAATGACGGGCACGGAGCCAGTACCGGACTGACAAACAAACAAATAGAAATAAAGCCTGATGATCAGCCCGCATTTGTTTATATTTTATACCATTGTGATCTGGCCTCCGCGGATATCGCAACCGGGAAAAAGGTTAGTGCGGGTGATCTGATTGGGTACGCCAAAATGTATTATGCTGACCTGCAACAATACGCAACAAGTTTTGATATTGCTGCATGGGTTAATACTCCATCAGGAATGCAGCTTATCTCCTGGTTTGAAACACTGAAGGATGACGTCTTTGCAAATTATGTATCCAGAGGAGTTCCTTCAAGAGATAATTTTATAATCACCAGGGAAGCACGTGATTCCGATCCGTTGCAATGCAATGGGGAAACATTTCTCACGAGTGGCAGTATTGATAACTGGGTTATCCTTAATTAGAGCCCCGGGCTGAAGTCCGGAGCCGGGGGGTGGGTGATAGTATGTTCAGAATATCACCTGATAATATCATGACTGTATACCTGGGGCATGATTCTTCCCCAGTCGCCGACGATACCTATAACTGACACATTGCCTTCAGGAAGAACGTAATTGCTGAAAGGAGCCCATTGATATGTTGCTACAGCTGCCGATGAATCGCCCTGTTTTATTACCCAGCTTCCCGCAAAAACATTGGTCCCGTCAGCTTCGGGAAAATAAGCATCGTCTATCCTGACACGCATCCCTTCATATTCACCTGACCCAACTTGTTCAGGCGTCACAACTTCAGGGATAACAACCTGATTCTGGGCAAGTTTAATTCCAAGCATGTCATGAATGTCAATAATGGCTTTCTGGTCATTAATGGTGGTTCCGGTACCTCCCTCCAGATTAATCCTCACTTTGTCGCCCAGCTTTAAATAATTCTGTACGGTGAACATTAGCATGATACCTCCTGTATTGTCCTGAATATAGGCAGTTTTATTATTGGCCACATTGCTTCCTGAGGTAATTACACCCTCGATGAAGTAATCCAGGCCCAGCCAGAATTCACCCTCAAATTCATTGAACATGTTTCTCAGTTCAGCAATTGTATGAACCTCAACCTGGTTATTATCGTCCTCTTCTATCCGGACTACGAACTCTGTGTTTGTCCCTTTCTTCAGCTGGCCGGTCGTGGAATGCAGACTGAACATCACTTCATAAGAGCCCAGCACTAAATTATCATCAACAGGAATAATTTTGAATGACACGGTATCCGCTCCGGGAATGGCGTCAAGGATCAATTCATTCTGAACGGCGACGGGATCAGTGAGAAAATGAGTTCCATAGATGAAATCCTGAGAACTTGTTACTTCAATCAACACATTTTCTGTATGAAGAAGTGATCCGATAAGGTTCAGTATTATTTCAAAACCATCTGATACGGATTCTGTAATATTTATCATTTCTTCTGCAAAATCAACAGTAACATCCTGATCTGGATGTTTTTTAAGCATTACAGTGGACTCATGGCGAGTTCCCAGTTCAAATCCTTCAGTGGGATTTTCAAGAACCAGATTAAGAGTTCTTTCAGCCTGAAGTGGTCCGGTACGAAAAACCGTAAACTCCACCATTGGGGCCTCTTTGAGAAGCGCCAGAGTGATAATGCCGTTGGTAGACTGAGGCCGGGTTGTAAAATCCAGACCATGCACTGCATCGCCTGTAAACCTTACGGAAATCTGTCCATCTACACTGGCCAGCCGGTCAAATTTCAGTTGTACAACCAGGGAATCGTCGGTGAGGTCAAGAGTATCGTTCACCTTCAAAAATTCAACCTTCGAAGGTGCCGGAGTTTCATTTCCTGGTTCAGGATCATCTTCCTTTGAACAGGCCGAAAATATTGTGACCATAACAGGAAGGATAAGCACTTGAACTAATAATTTAGCTTTCATATTCCTTAGGATTTGAGTTTGTTATAAACGCACAGTTCCTTAAAAAACAATCCTGATTTCTAAAAGTTCAGTTGTTCTTCATTCAATCTGGAAAAAGTAATCCCTCAAAGAAGAATTATTTTTAAAAAGGTCGTTTTACAACTTCCCTGATGTCAGATTGAAATTAAATCCTTAGCGGTCGATCTGTGATTTAAATCCCTGCATATCAGTTCACTGTAAATTCAGAAAATTTTCAAGACATTGGTTTTCCAGAACCATAAGGATATCGAAAACCCGATAATTTAATTTATCTTTATTTCATTGATAACTTTATGATTGTGGGAATAATTCTTATAAACTAGCAACATGAAAACATTACTGATGCTTTTAATCGCGGCCTGTTTTTGCTTGCCAGCCTTTCCCCAGCAGTCAACTGAATTTGGAGAAGGTGCAGGACAATACAGGGAATTATTTGATGCCACAAAATCTCTGCTGCTGAATTCCGGATTTGTCATGGATGTGGAACTGGGAGGCAGGCAAAGATCTCAGTTCGTTCCCTGGATCAGGGATCATGTTCATGTTATGAAAGCGATGAAGTATTTCGAGGAAGACATCTCAAGCTTCTGGGAATTCTACATGGAAACGCAGACGGACGAGGGATTATACTTTGATTATTATTATCCAATAGATGATGAACTGAGTCACCGGATGAATATTTTTGAAAAGCGATACTGGCAGATCTTCCCGGCTGAAAAGCTTCAGATGCACAGGCTGCCGGTGGAAGCTGACCTCGAATACCTGATGGTTGAGGGCGCTTATCATATCTGGCAGGCAGCCGGCGACAATGAATACATAAAACGATGGATCGGCGGTCTTGAGGAAGGATTGTACTACTCAATGAGCGATCCCTTACGCTGGTCTCGAAAGCACCAGCTGGTAAAAAGAGGCTACACCCTCGACACCTGGGATTTCATGCAGCTGCCGTCTGACAGGGAAGAGTATACACGGCGGGGTTATGATGTGCAGAAAGGCATCTTCGACATTGACGAAACAACTCCGATGGGCATCATGCATGGCGACAACAGCGGTATGTTTGCCGCATGCAAACAGCTCTCAGCAATGTACAGATCGCTTGGCCGGGAGGATAAATCAGCAATATGGGAAAAACAGGCCGCTATCTTCCGGATAAGGATGAACAATACCTGCTGGAATGGGAAATATTACGCACATTTTATTGAAGATGACCCGATGCCGGGGTATCTGAAAATGGACCAGAAAAATACACTGAGTTTATCAAATCCGTACGACATAAACCGCGGTGTTCCCACCCGGGAAATGGCAGCATCGATAATCAAAACATACCGCGATCTGAAAGACAGGAACGAAATGAATTCATTCAGCGAGTGGTTTGGCATTTATCCGCCAGTAAAACCGCATTTTGCTGATTACGAACCGGGCTCTTACATGAACGGGGGAGTCAATACCATTGTCGGGGGAGAGCTGGCCAAGGCAGCACTTCAGCATGGATTTGAAGCATACGGAGTTGATATACTCGATCGCATGCTTGAACTTGTCAGAAAGCACAATGGTGATCTGCCTGTGGCTTACAAACCCGATGGCACTGTGGATGAGGGGATTCCTGATAACTGGGGACAGGCTGCTGTTATGAGCGCCCTGATAGAAGGCCTTGCAGGAGTGGTTGACAAAGATAAGTTGCTGCGTTCAGTGGAATTGTCTCCCAGGTGGCTTGCCGCCGGAAAAGATAATGTTTCCATTTCCGTGGGATATCCTGCTTCAGGGAAATATGTGAGTTATTCTTTCAGGCACGAGCCTGATGAAAAGAGGATCCGGTTGACAGTTTCAGGTGATCCGGAATCATATATCATCAGGGTATTGTTGCCTCAGAACAGCCGTCTGAGAAACTTTTCAGTTGACGGCAGAACGGTCAAAGCTATTACCGAAAAAGTTGAAGTAAGTGTTTATGCAGTAGCAGAGATCGGAAGAAGCGGAAAGCACCAGGTTACAGTAACCTACAGATAAAGAGAGGAGTCCGCCCTCACCCACCCGCCGGGCTGAAGCCCGGAGTCAGGGGACGCCACTAACAAAGCATGTGACAGCTGGCCAGAAGTCACGGGATGTAGCAGGATGGCCTCGGTCGTAACTGCTGCGGCAAGACCAGATGATGTGAACACAGAGATAATGTACCTTCTGGAGGCACCCCTCTTTGCGAAG
>JAVEVC010000015.1:0-59718 GCA_034005245.1 Bacteroidales bacterium | reverse complement strand
AGAAACAGATAAAATGCAAAGCCTGTGATCAAAATCCCAAAAATAAATTTTATCCTTTCGTCGGTAAAAAAAGGTTTGGATTTTGATTTGCTTTTTCTTTTAGCGTCTTTACCTTCCTTCTCTTTCTTCATTTGAGTTTGTTTTCATCTGATTCCATCTGCAGTTAAAGGCTCTGCTTCTACTGCCGGTTAAAGGCACCCCAAAGGTAATAATTTTGAACAAGCCGGAATATGAGAGGCTAAAACTTTGATGCAACATGTTGCGTGGCTTAAGTCACCTTAAAGGTCGGGTCATACAGTGAGGCATGAGCGGGAGAAACAGAAGAATCTAGAGGTTGACCATTTTGTAGATAAACTTGTTTATATCTTCCCGTGATACCCTTACATATTTTTCCTTTCTTTCAAAGGTTTTGTCCGGGAAATCTGCCTTGTAAACATTCTCCGCAACAAAATGGAATTCGGAGTTGCCTATAACGAAAAAGAAACTCATAAGGACTCCATCGATCTGTCTGAAAGGAGTCGATACATTGGGATTCTTTACAGGTATTTCATGTGTGTACCAGATGTCGTAGGTCTTGCTCCTGTCGGAAGGAAGGGTAACTTCAGCCTTTTTGCATTTAAACCCGCAAATAACAGCAGTTTCGGGCTTCTTGTGTATTTCTATTCCATCCATGGCTTCAAATCCGGGATAGAACTCCCCGGGATCAGACGAATAGAAATACTTTATGGTGAACATGCTCAGGTAGGTATCGTATATCTCTTTGGACGGATTGGCAAGATTTGCGATGCCTGAATTTCCGAAAGGCGAGATAAGTTCATACAGGATGTTGTCATTTTTGAACGATACAACCAGCGATTTTGGCATGAGCTCTTTCGGCATCTGCGTTATTTTTCCCCTGTATTCAACAGAATAATGGATCTCGCCCTGTTTAGGGAACCTGCCTCCGGAATTCTTGCAGGAAAAGATTGCAAGCGTGCAGATCAGTGTGGCAACCAGGGTATATCTGAGTTTTATCAATGGTATGGAAAATGACCGGCTTAAAAATAATGATTTTTTTTTCTTAATCTGAAATATATGTGAATTATGAATCCTAATAAAAACCGGATATTAAAAAGAATATTGTTGTCCCAATTAATTGCTTGTAAAATAATTGGTTAAATGAATGGGTCAGTCTATTACCAGTCAGGCGGATAGCAAACCTTTGAAAAATAACCTTATTCCTGTTTGCTTTTTAAGTTCATCAGGCTAATTAAAATGCTGTCAGGATTCCGTTTTCAGCCATTTGGGCATATGCCGGCAGGAGTATCATGGTACCAGGAATTACCTGAAAAAAATAGCCATACGCTTCATTTCTTGTTCAATGCCTTTTATTAGATTTGCAGTCATTTCCATTGGTGCTCTAATGATATGTTTCCTGAATATTTGATTTAACATGATTTTCACAAAATGACAAATATCAAGAAAAAACTGGCTGTAGTAGCACTTGGAGGCAACGCCCTGTTGCGGGGCGACCAGATTGGAACAATTGAGGAACAGGAGGATAACACTTATCAGACACTTGAAAATCTTATTTTTCTGATCAATGAAGGATACGATCTGGTGATCACTCATGGTAACGGACCGCAGGTTGGCAACATCCTGATGCGCAATGATGCCGGTGAGCAGATGTACAACATAGCTCAGATGTCTGTCGATATATGTGTTGCCGATACACAGGGCGGCATTGGTTATATGATTGAGAGGATGTTCAGGAATGTTCTGAACAGGCACGGCATCAAAAAGAATGTCATATGCATAGTGACATCAATAGTTGTCGATAAAGACGACCCTGCCTTCAGCGATCCGCAGAAAAGGATAGGGAAGATCTATTCCCTGGAACAGGCCGGGAAACTTTCGTCGAGCAAGGGATGGGTCTTCAGGGAAGACATGAAGCAGCTTGGAGGCTACAGAAGAGTGGTTCCGTCTCCTGCTCCGGTAAGCGTAATGAACGACATTATAATCCGCGATCTTGCACTTGAAGGGAACATAGTCATTTCTGCCGGAGGAGGGGGAGTGCCGGTATATATCGACGAAAAAGGTGATGTAAGGCCTGCCGAGGCGGTTATTGACAAGGATCTTGCATCTGCTCTCCTTGCAAGCTCGATAGGCGCTGACGAGTTCTACATACTGACGGATGTTCCCTATATCTATATCAACTATAAGAAACCAGGTCAGGAGATAAAGGAGTTTCTTGACTACAAGGATGCCCTTAAATACCTTAACGAAGGTCATTTTGCCAGCGGCAGCATGGCGCCCAAGATACAAGCCTGCCTCAATTTCCTGAAGGGAGGCGGGAAGATGAGCGTCATTACTGAAGCCTTCAAACTGGCCGATAAAAAATACGGCTCAAAAATCACAATGGAATATGAAGACTGATTTGCATTTAATTTTTTCCTGTGTACTTTTGTTAACTGACTTTATTATGAATCACTGATCTTTTTGCTTTCGGACTGTGTAATTTTAATCTTTGAATCCGCCTCTGCTTAAACTACAGCGGACAAACCTGGAACCAGGAACTTGGAACTTTAAACCTTAATATATAATCGTCATATGTCATTCAATCTACGCAACAGAAATTTTCTCAAGCTCCTCGATTTTACTCCGGGTGAGATAAAATACCTGCTTGACCTTTCATTCTCATTAAAGGAAGCTAAATATTCAGGTACCGAGCGGCCAAGGCTGACCGGCAAAAATATCGCGCTTATATTTGATAAAACGTCAACCCGGACAAGGTGTGCATTTGAAGTTGCTGCTCTTGACCAGGGTGCTCATGTTACTTATCTCGGGCCCTCAGGATCCCAGATAGGACACAAGGAATCGATGAAGGATACAGCAAGGGTTCTCGGGCGGCTCTATGACGGCATTGAATACAGGGGTTATGGGCAGTCCATAGTTGAAGAGCTTGCTGCATATGCAGGCGTGCCTGTTTGGAACGGTCTTACAAATGAATTTCACCCGACACAGGTGCTGGCAGATCTTATGACAATGATTGAGCACTCTGATAAGCCCCTGAACAGGATCTCCTTCTGTTACCTCGGGGATGGAAGATATAATATGGGTAATTCATTGATGGTAGGAGCCGCCAAGATGGGAATGGATTTCAGAACAGCCGCTCCCAGGGTCTTCCAGCAGGGCAGGGAGCTGACCACGACCTGCAGGGAGATAGCTTCGGTTACAGGAGCGAAGATAAATATCACTGAAGATGTTGATGAGGCCGTTGCAGGTGTTGATTTTCTTTATACCGATGTATGGGTGTCGATGGGTGAACCTGATTCAGCGTGGGAGGAAAGGATAAAAATAATGAAACCATACCAGGTCAATATGGAGGTCGTTGAGAAAACCGGAAATCCCGGCGTTAAGTTTCTCCACTGCCTTCCGGCATTTCATAACAGGGAAACCGTTGTGGGTGAGGAAATCTACAGGAAATTCGGACTTGACGGGCTGGAGGTTACTGAAGATGTCTTCGAATCACATCATTCCATAGTATTTGATGAGGCAGAAAACCGGCTCCATACAATCAAAGCCGTTATGGTGGCAACTCTGGGCTCTTAGCAGTTAACACAACAGACCTGAAACCCGGAACCCTACCTTATCCATTCTTTTACAAAGTAGAATGTCATAACAAATGATGCTGCCAGTTTCAGGCCAATGCCTGTAAGAAAACCAAGAAGGCTTCCGAATCCTGCCCTCAGGGCATATCTGATGTCATCCTTAAAAATAAGTTCCCCAACAAATGCCCCTATGAAGGGGCCGGCAATTATGCCCAGGGGACCAAGAAAAAGGCCGATAATAAGCCCTACAGTAGCACCCCTGATGCCGTATTTTGATCCACCGAATTTTTTTGTGCCCCAGACAGGAACGACATAATCCAGCAGTGTGACAACAATTGTCACAACAGCAAGTGTTATGAGCAGTGTAGAAGAAAAATCGGCGAATTTGGTGAAGTGCAGAAGGATTAATCCGAGGAAACTCATTGGAGGGCCCGGAAGGACAGGAACGAGGCATCCTATTATCCCGAGAAGCAAAAGGACTACAGCAAGCGACGCTAAAATATAATCAGGCATCCTTATAAAAGCTTCTTTATTTTTTGCCCAGGTCGTCGAATTCTATATCGGTGAATTCGGTTGATGAAATAACCTGCTCTTCCTGGTGTTCTTCCTCAGGGCCTTTCCGGACAGGAGTTGATTTCAATTCAGTTTGCCCGTTCCCAATATAATCTACAGCAATTTTCAACCCGTCAATGAATTTATCAAAATCCTCCTTATAAAGAAAAATTTTGTGTTTTTCATAAAAAGCCTTCCCATCTTTCCCCATCCTTTTTTTACTCTCAGTTATGGTCAGGTAGTAATCCTCTTTTCTTGTTGCTTTCACATCAAAAAAATAGGTCCTTTTTCCAGCTCTTACCACCTTTGTGAAGATCTCTTCCTTGGAGTTCTTTTCATCATTGACATCTGATATTTCTTTTATTCCGGCTTCTTCTTCCATCATCAGCTCAATTAAGGTTAGGTATAGTTTTGATTGTCAAATGTAAGAATATTTTTTTCAAAACAATGACCTGTATCGTTAATGTGCCTTAAAAATGGCATTATGTTTTGACGGTAAGCGAAAAAGAGTATTTTTGCAGCGGAATTCTGAGGTTCTTTATTTATGATTAGCAGAAGATTATTACGCATAAAGGCCCTTATGGCACTGTATGCATTCAACCGCAGAGAGGATGACGATCTTAAACGCGGTGAAACTGAACTGATGTTCAGCATTACAAAAACTTACGAACTTTATCATCTTATCCTTCAGCTTATTCTGGATATTTCTGATGTTGCCTCAGAAAAAATTAACCTGGCATTGCAGAAGAAGATCCCAACATACGAGGACCTAAATCCGGTAACACGTTTTATTAACAACATGCTGATTGCACAGCTCAGGAATAACAATTCATTTAACGGATACATAAAATCCCAAAAGCTTTCCTGGACTAACTACAGTCATATACCAAGACTCCTCTATAATAAAATGATAGCCTGGAGCGAATATTCTGCCTATCTGAAATCGGAGAAACATGATTATTCAGCGGACAAGCGCTTTGTCATAAAACTTGTAACAGAGCTTATTCCTTCATCCGAAGACCTTCAGTCAAACCTGGAAGAGCAGAGCATCTACTGGAATGACGATATGGATTATGTTATAATGATGATCGAAAAAACCCTTAAGAAATTCAGGGAATCCTCTGATGAAAAGACCGAACTGATGCCATTGTTCAAAAACAGCGAGGATGAAGATTTTGTAAAAATACTGTTCAGAAAAGCAATTATTCGTTCAAAGCAATGCTCTGATCTTATTGATAATAACACTGCAAACTGGGAGGTTGAGCGAATAGCTCTCATGGACATCCTTGTTATGCAGCTTGCAATAACGGAAATAATTGAATTCCCTGAAATACCCGTTAAGGTTACTCTCAATGAGTATATTGAAATAGCAAAATACTATTGTACTTCAAAAAGCAGTACATTTGTCAACGGAATCCTCGATAATATAGTAAAAGAGATGAGGGGGAAAGGTATTTTTAACAAATACGGAAGAGGGCTGGTTGGCGAGATTGAACCTGTAAGCAGCGATGAATAAAAGAGAAAAACAATGAAGATTAATAAAATGATGTTAATGTCTTTTTTCTTGCTCACTGCCGGGGCCTGTAATCAGGTAACCGATAACAGACGGGATGGTGATATTTTAACAGAACTTGAAAATGGAAAGGCAGAGATCAGCTTTCGTGAATATGAACACGACTTTGGAAAGGTTAAAGAGGGTGAAAAGGTAGCCTGCTTATTTTCATTCAGTAATACCGGAGAAGGCAGTCTTGTAATAGAGTCGGTATCAGCAAGCTGTGGATGCACAGTTCCCAAATATGACAAAAAACCAGTTCCCCCCGGGAAAAATGGAATGGTTGAAGTTGTATTCAACACGGCAGGCAGGAACGGCATTCAGACAAAAACAGTTACTGTCAGATCAAATGCAGGCACGCCTGTAGTGATCTTAAAAGTGACAGCTGAAGTTTTAAACAATAATAACACTTAATAATTCTTGTGATGACCAATTTTGCTTACTTACTTTTAATGGCGCAGCCTGCAGGAGGATCCTCCGGTCAGGGCAATGCAATGGTGACATTCTTACCTCTTTTGCTCGTTTTTGTTGTTTTCTACTTTTTTATGATAAGACCTCAGATGAAAAAGCAGAAAGAGATGAGCAATTACAGAACCTCCCTGAAAAAGGGCGATAAAGTAGTTACCACTGGCGGAATATACGGTAGAATACATGAGGTAAAAGACACATATGTTATGCTTGAGGTAGGCGGGGATGTAAAGTTAAGGGTGGATAAGAATGCCCTTCTCAAAGATCCGACCGACATCGAGCAGAAGTAACTGAAAGCCGTTATTCTTTTGTGAAAGGGCAACGATCCATATTGCTGGGCAACCTTTCTAAAAAAGGAACAGAGGGCATCGACAAAGACATATTGGTTTTTGTCTTTTTCCTGTTCCTTTCTTTTGTGCTGTGGTTTCTTAATTCACTTGAGAAGGAGATTGAAACCGACATAAAATACCCGGTTCGTTATGCTAACATTCCAAAAGACAGAGTACTTGTTGAAGATCTGCCGTCTAAACTTACGCTTTACCTGAAAGGTCCGGGTTATTCCATCATGAAGCTTAAGGTTTACGGCACCAAGACGCCGGTTGTCGTTGATATCTCCGGCATAAACTACAGGAGAGTTCCGGGCAGCAGCGCCCTGAGCTATTACGTGATCACATCAGGCCTCATCAAAAATCTCACCAATCAGCTGAAGGCTGAATGCCAGATAACATCAATACAGCCGGATACCCTGTACTTTACATTTGACAGGATCGTTTCCAGGAAAGTGAGGGTCATTCCTGATGTTGAAGTTAATACCGCCAGACAGTATTTCGTGAAAGGGAGCATTGCTTCAGAACCCGACAGTATCACAATTACCGGACCAAGACATATAGTTGATACTGTAAAAGGAGTTAAGACCAGGAAGAGAAGGCTCACTGGTGTTAATGAGACTCTAAGGAAGAATTTGTCGCTTGAAAATGCCAATCTTTACGACCTGTCTGAAAGAAAGGTTTCTGTCACTATACCTGTGGAACAGTTTACTGAAGCAAGGCTGAAGGTCCCGGTTAAAATAATAAACAAGCCTGATTCAATAGACATTAAAATCTTCCCCGACGAGGTTAATGTCAAATGCCTTGTGGCAGTTAGTGATTACAAGAAAATCGAAAACATACCTTTTGAAGTCATACTTGATATGCGGAAAACCGACATTGTCACGGCAAATAAGCTGCTCCTGGAGATAATTAATGTACCGGATTTTGTAACTTCTCTGAGGTTCACCCCCTCGACGGTGGATTTCCTGATTGAAAAAAAGACCAGATGAAGGGAGCAGGCAAGCCACGGCTAAGGCTGGGAGTGACCGGAGGGATAGGAAGCGGTAAATCCTCAGTATGCAAAGTGTTCAATGTACTGGGGATACCTGTTTTTTATTCAGATCCTGAAGCAAAGGCAATAATGAACAACGATCTTTCAGTAAGATCAGAAATAAATGCCATCGCAGGCAGAGACCTTTATCTTAGCGGAAACCTCGACAGGGCAGAACTTGCAAAATTGATTTTCAATGATGATGAGCTTCTTGGCAGGGTAAATGCACTTATCCACCCGCTGGTATTTCAGAATTTCTTACAATGGGCCGATATGCAGGCTGCACCTTATGTTATTATGGAAGCGGCCATCCTGTTCGAGAGCGGTGCATATGAAATTGTTGACAAAGTTCTTACCGTTGTTGCACCACTGGATCAGAGAATAGACAGGATCGTTAAGGGAAATCAGCTTACCAGGGAACAGGTCATGGACAGAATAAGGAACCAGATGGATGATGACGATAAGGTAAAAAACTCGGACTATATAATATACAACTCTGAGGACGACATGATAATACCACCTGTCCTGAGAATACATAAGGATTTGCTCAGACAGATAGGATTAAATGATTAAGACATGGGAAATTTTGGAAAATGGATAGGTGGCGGTCTGGGCTGGGTTATGGGAGGTCCGATAGGGGCACTCCTGGGATTTCTTGTCGGCTCGATGGTGGATAATACAACCATCCAGACCACAACCTACAGACCCGGCGTTGAAAGGACCACCCAGGGCGACTTTGGAATGAGCCTTCTTGTACTTGTGGCTGCAATGATGAAAGCTGACGGGAAAGTGCTGAAATCGGAACTTGAATATGTAAAGCAGTTCTTCATAAGGCAATTTGGCCGAACTGCTTCAGCTGAGGCAGTTATGATGCTGAAGGACATACTCAAACAGAATATCCCCGTAAAGGATGTGTGCGAACAGATTAGCCGCCAGA
Source organism: Bacteroidales bacterium (assembly GCA_034005245.1). Classification (GTDB taxonomy): domain Bacteria; phylum Bacteroidota; class Bacteroidia; order Bacteroidales; family VadinHA17; genus LD21. The sequence continues at coordinate 51,260 of JAVEVC010000015.1, read as the reverse complement.
TGGACTATTCGTCGCGCCTTCAGTTAATCCATCTGCTTTTTAATATATCCCAGGCCGATAATAATATTCACCCGCTTGAGGTTGAGACCATTGAACGAATGGCGGGCTATCTCAGGATTTCAACCGCCGACTTTCAGTCAATCAGGAACATGTTCATACCTGAAACAGATTCTTCATACAAGATCCTTGAAATAGAACCAACAGCAACAGACGACGAGGTTAAAAAAGCTTACAGAAAGATGGCTAAGAAATATCATCCTGACAAGGTAAGCCATCTTGGAGAAGAATTCAGGAAAACAGCTGAGGATAAATTCAAGAAAGTCAATGAGGCTTACGAAAGGATTAAGAAGGAAAGAAATCTGGTTTGATGATCATTCGCAATGTTCAGAAAACCTGAATGAAAAATTGAATTGTGTTATGAATTTTCTAAAAAACAATTAGTATGATATTAAAAGATATTATTGCAATATCAGGTCAGCCGGGCCTGTTCAGGTTCCTTGCACAGGGGAAGAACTCCATGATAGTCGAACACCTTGAAACAGGAAAGAGGACCAATGCATTCAGCTCATCCAGAATAAGCTCCCTTGATGAAATCACAGTCTTCACCCAGGACGAGGACCTGCCCCTGGGAAAAATATTCGACCGTATTTATGACAGGGAAGAAGGAAAGGAATCCATCGACGGCAAGTCAGATGCAGAAGCTCTGAAGAAGTATTTTGAAGAGCTGGTCCCGGAATACTCGAAGGAAAAAGTATATGTCAGCGATATTAAGAAAATAATACAATGGTATAATATCCTTCAGAAAAAGGGCATGCTTGTTAAGGAAGAACCTGAAAAGCCGGCAGAAGAGGCAGGACCGGGCGAAAAGATCCAGGAAGAAAAAACTGCAGAAACAAAAAAGCAAAAAGCTGCATCCCCGCCTAAAGCAAAGAAATAATCAAAAAAATTCCTCTCAGATGAATTTTGGAGGCAGTGAAGTAGTATATGATTATCTTTCATCGAAGATCATAGTAGTTCCTGTGCCCTACGATGAAACAAGCACATGGATGAAAGGAGCGGACAGGGGTCCGGAAGCGATCCTTGAAGCTTCTGTTAATCTTGAGTTCTATGATATTGAAACAGATTCACAGGCTCACCTTGCAGGCATACATACTCTGGAACCGCTGACAGAGAAGAGCTCGCCTGAGAACCTGGTAAACAAAGTAATGAGGACGACCAGTTCCCTGCTTGCTGACAGGAAATTTCCCGTGATCATCGGAGGCAATCACACAGTGAGCATAGGCTCAGTAAAGGCATTTGCAGAGAATTACCATGATCTTACCGTGCTCCAGCTTGATGCCCATTCCGATCTGAGGCAGGAATATGAGGGTTCATCCCTGAACCATGCCTGTGTCATGGCCCGCATACGGGAGATGGTCCCGGTTGTTCAGGTAGGGATACGCAGCATGTCAGCTGAAGAGCTTCCATTTGTTGAAAGAGACCGGATCTTTTTTGCCCATGAGCTATGCTATGACAGGTCATTATACTCAAAAGCAATTGAAAAATTAACGGGGGACGTTTATATAACCATCGATCTGGATGTATTCGATCCGTCACTTATGCCCTCCACGGGTACACCTGAACCGGGAGGACCGCCTTACTATGATCTGATCCATTTCCTGAGAAACGTGATCAGGATGAGGAACGTGGTGGGCTTTGACGTTGTGGAGCTCTGCCCTTCCGCGGTTAACAGGGCGCCGGATTTTGTTGCAGCGAAAATTATATACCAGATGCTGAGCTACCGCTTTGGCTGATGCTGCCTCTCAGGATCTTTATCTTGTTTCTTGGCCTTTTCCCAGATTACATTCATTTCATCAAGGCTCATGTCGTGAAGTGAAATGCCCTTTGAAAGAGTTTCCTTTTCGAGGTAATTAAAACGTTTGATGAATTTCCTGTTGGTCTTCTCAAGGGCTGCTTCCGGATCAATATTATAAAGGCGCGATGCATTCACAATGGAAAAAAGGACATCCCCAAGCTCTGATTCTATAGCATCGTGATTATGATCATCAATTTCCTTTTTCAGTTCAGTGATTTCCTCTGTCACCTTGTCCCAGACCTGTTCGCGCTTTTCCCAGTCAAAACCCACACCCCTGACCTTTTCCTGAATCCTGTTGGCCTTTATTACTGCAGGAAGGGATGAAGGCACTCCCGAAAGAACAGGCTTATATCCATTGTTCTCATTCAGCTTCAGGTGTTCCCAGTTCCTTTCAACCTCGCGTGATCCGGAAACTTTTACATTATCAAATACATGAGGATGCCTGTATATCAGTTTTTCATTTATTCCCTTCAAGACTTCCGCCATGGAGAAAAGATTGTTCTCCGAAGCGATCTTTGCATAAAAGACAATATGAAGCATAAGGTCTCCCAGCTCATTCCTTATTCCGTCATTATCGCCTGATATTATGGCATCGGCGAGTTCAAAAGTCTCCTCTATGGTGAGCTTGCGAAGAGTGTCATTTGTTTGCTTCCTGTCCCAAGGGCATTTGTTCCTTAGTTCATCCATTATTTCAAGAAGCCTGTTAAACTCCTCGCAGCTTTTTTTCTTATCGTTCATATTAATTTCTTTAGAATAAACGGTCAGGAGGACTGCTTTTATCTGTCATATCCACCCTGACCACTGAGCCTATGTCAATGCTTAGCAGTTCCGATATGTTTGCACCGTTTATGGCGATTTCGAGGAGGTCGAGGTTATTGAATCTTGCCAGCAGGTCGCCTACAGGCACGTCACTGTATTTTTCTGATATTTGTTCAGTGTAATTTGAATTGCTGTGTATAAGTATCCTGTACCTTTTCCCTTCAAAGACCCGATGGAAAACTTCCCTGGTTATGTTGGAAATTGCATTGCCATAAGAATCAATAAAAATTACGCTGCCGGCAATGACATCCCTGTCAATGGTGGCACGCAGCGGAATCCTTTCAGCGGTTGCTCTGATGCCTGTGCCTATCTGTGACATTTTTTTGCCCGAATGCAGGTCGGCAGCGGCCCTGGCAAATATCTCAAGTTCGCTGTCAGAGCCGGCATACGCTATCCTGACTATTTCATCGGGTTCAGAGTTGAGTATCAGACTGAAGATCCCGTTATCTGCCCCTATAAAATAGTGATCCTTTGAGCGTACAATAAGGTGCGACCTGTTGCTGTTGGCTTCGGAATGAACACAGATTATGTGGATTGACCCGGGTGGATAACTTGCATAGGTGTTCCTTATGACAAATGATGCATGGGCTATATTGAATACCGGAATTCCGGAGGCATTGTCGATTATCGTTGCTCCGGGACAAAGAGTGCATAGCCTTCCTTTTATAATCCCATTATAAAAATCATTAGACTGCCATTCACTTGTAATTGTAATAACCCGCATCCTTAAAAAACTTATGACAAAGATAATCTTCTATAGAAAATTAAACTTACTTTGCGGTTATCATGGGGCCATTTTTTACAGAACGTTGATGGTAATGGTTTTAATCCTCCTTCGCGATCCGCTTCGGCAGAAGGGAAGGGATAGTTTAATTCCCCGCAGCTTGATGCGTGATCAAGAGTCAGGAGCAAGCTCTTAAGGTTATTACTATTTATTACTGCCGGATTAGTGATTTAAATAAAATTTTGAAAGAACTTAATGACTGAGATAATAATTTTTCTCGAAGACATAGATCCGGTAAGCCTCTTCGGCGTAAATAACACCCTTCTTGAAAAAATTCGCAGTTTATTCCCAAAAATAAAGATCGTTTCCCGCGGCAATGAGATCAAATGTATGGGGGAGGAGAAGGAAATAACTCTTTTTGCCGAAAAGTTCAATGAACTGCTTGATTACTATCACAAATTTCAAAGAATTGATGAAAGGGATATTGAAAAGTACTTTTTTGATCCCGAACACATGAAGTCAGCTTCAAGCGGTGAATTTGAGGATGTTATTGTATTTGGGACAAGCGGGAAGCCTGTCAGGGCAAGAACGGTCAACCAGCTTCTGCTGGCAAGCGAGTATAAGGTCAATGATCTAATAATAGCGGAAGGACCTGCTGGAACCGGTAAAACATATACGTCAATAGCGTTGGCAGTCAGAGCCCTGAGAGAAAGGGAGGTTAAGAAGATAATCCTTACCCGGCCGGCTGTTGAGGCAGGAGAGAGGCTTGGATTCCTTCCGGGCGATATGAAGGAAAAGCTTGATCCCTATCTCCAGCCCCTGTATGATGCACTGCATGACATGCTGCCCTTCAAGAAGCTTGAGACATGGCTGGAAGACGGCACTGTTCAGATAGCCCCGCTTGCATTCATGAGAGGAAGGACCCTCGAGAACGCATTCGTAATACTTGACGAGGCTCAGAATGCTACAATAAGCCAGCTTAAAATGTTCCTGACAAGGATGGGAGTTAACTCCAAGTTCATTATGACTGGCGACAGCACCCAGATTGACCTGCCCAGAAAAAGCGAATCAGGCCTCCTCCAGGCAATGAAGATCCTGACAAATATTGAGGGAATATCAATAATAAGGTTTGATGAACGGGATATAGTCAGACATCACCTGGTCAAAATGATCGTTAAAGCTTATGAGCAGGAAGAAAATGGCAAATCACCGGATGACCGAAAGGGCAGGGATTAGAAAATTAATGGTCAGTCTGACAGGAGACCGTGGCAGAGAATGGGAAAAACATTTCATGATGAAGTGGATAATGGAATAACCGCTTAATGATTATATAGTATATAAATATGCCAGCAACAGTTTTAAGTACCAATTATTCTTTTCCCGGACAGAGGGGCATCTACAAGGGCAAGGTAAGAGATGTTTACAATATCAGTGACAAATACCTCCTGATGGTAGTTTCCGACAGGATATCTGCCTTTGACGTTGTCATGCCAAAGGGAATACCTTACAAGGGGCAGGTGCTTAATCAGATAGCATCGAGGTTCCTTGATGCTACCAAGGATATAGTTCCCAACTGGAAGATTGCCACACCGGATCCGAATGTAACATTTGGGCATATCTGCAAACCCTATCCGGTAGAGATGATAGTCAGGGCTTATCTAACAGGAAGCCTGTGGCGCTCCTATAAAGCCGGCTCGCGTGAGATGTTCGGCATCACGCTGCCTGAAGGCATGAAAGAACATCAACGCTTTCCCCGGCCCATAATAACTCCTACGACAAAAGCTGCCCACGGAGCCCACGATGAAGATATTACCAGGGAAGAGATAATCATGAAAGGACTGATACCCGAGAATGAGTATCTCCTTCTTGAAAAATATGCAATGGAAATATTTAACCGCGGCTCGGAAATAGCCGCCAGCCATGGGTTGATACTCGTGGATACAAAATATGAATTTGGCACTAAAGACGGTGAGATTTATCTGATAGATGAAATAAACACTCCCGACTCATCAAGGTATTTTTACGCTGATGAATATGAAACCAGATTCAGCAACAACTTGCCCCAGAAACAGTTGTCGAAGGAATTTGTTAGGGAATGGCTCATGGCAAATAATTTCCAGGGAAAGGAAGGCCAGGCAATACCTGAGATGGATGATGAATTTGTAAATGAAGTTTCCGAAAGATACATTGAGCTGTATGAGAAAATAACGGGCGAAATTTTCATTAAGGCTGATATAAAAGGTATTTCCAGGCGCATTGAAAAAAATTGCTCAGAATTCCTTAAATCCTTTGGATCTCTGTTGTAATTCAAGGCAGTGTTAAGTCACACGGTAAAAATTTGGATTATTCTTGATACATTTGGGGAGAAAAAAGAGACAGCAAATTCGATCATGTATATTCAGAGACTACAGGTACTGATACTGTTGTTCCTTGCGACATTTTCAAGTTGCGGCATTATTCTTTCACAGGTTGCTGTGGAGCGGTCAACAGAGAAGGCAGTCATTTCAGGTATCCCATACTATATTCACTCTGTCAGGAAGGGAGAGACAGTCTATTCAATTTCCAGGGCATACGGAATTACCACAGGGGAGCTTCTGCGTGATAATCCTGACGCGGGCACTGTATTAAAGGAAGGGACAAGGCTAAAGATTGAAGTGAGTAAAGTCAGTGTGCCACAGCCAGTCCAGGCACAGCCGTATCATCCTCCCTCCCGCGATGAGTCGAAGTATATCTATCATATTCTAAAACCCAGGGAAACAGTTTTTCAATTGTCAAGGCTTTATGGAATTCCTGCAGACAGGATTATTTCCAGCAATCCCGGGATTGATATAAGCAAGATCCCTGAAGGCTCGGAAATTGCAATTCCCAAAAAGAAAGAGCCTCCTGTTGCGGAGGAAAAGCCAGTCTATGTGCCCGGCCCGAAATACCATAAGGTGGCATACGGGGAATCAATGGCATCAATAGCTGCCAGATATGGAATAACCGTAAGAGAACTAAGAAGATTGAACAAAGGCATACGGTTTCCGCAGGTTGGTGACTACTTAATTGTTCCGGGAACTGCAGAGGAATTACTTGAAGAGGAGACTGAACAGGAAATAACGGATACAACCTCCTGCATTTCAGATACCCTCCATTTATTACTGCCGGAACCGGAAGAGTTCACTCCCGTGTCCAATCTGAGCGGATCCCTTAATGTAGCTGTTTTGCTTCCTTTCTATATTGAGGAAAATGCCCGCAGATATGAGACTGATTCGGTAACACTCCAGGGAGGAAAGAAAACTCTGCGGGTGCTGAACCGTCCTGATAACTGGATCTATCCCGGGACCCTGAGTTTCCTGGAAATGTACGAAGGGATCCTTCTGGCTGCTGATACCCTGTCTTCGCTGGGCATCGACTTAAATATTCATACATATGATATTAAGGGAGATACTTCGAGGGTGTCAGGTCTCATAAGATCAGGACAACTTGACAACATGGATCTAATAATAGGACCGGTCCACTCCTCCGATCTTGCGGTTATATCGAGGTTCTCCACTGAAAGAGATATCCCTGTTGTCTCACCGGTACCGCTTATCGACAATTCCCTCCTTACAGGAAATCCGTATCTGTTTATGGCAGGATCATCACTTGACATTACTCACAGAGCCATAGCCGCAAAAGTTGCTGAATACCCCGATCATAACATCATTGTTATACACTCTGACACCCTGATGGAAGGTTACGCAGAGCTTACCAGGCTGAGAAAATACCTGATGACTGAGCTGGCAGACAGGATAGTTGAAGGAAAACTTGATTACAAGGAACTGACCTTCTACAGCAGGTCGCTTCACGGAAGGGATTCGGCACTGAGGCTTTCAAGATCCCTGTCCGACAAAAAAGGCAATATAGTTATTATAGCTTCGGAAGAACCGCCCCTGATGAGCGAAACACTGATGGATATCCATTCACTTCTTAGAAGATTTGACATTAAGATTTTTGGTTATCCCTATATGAGAAATCTCGAAAATCTTGACCCGAAATACTTCTTTGATCTTAACCTGATGGTTTATACACCTTACTGGATAGACGCTGAAAGTGATGATGTGAAACAATTCAATTCCGACTTCAGAAAATTATTCTATACCGAGCCTTCGGAAAACAGCTTTGCATGGTCAGGATATGACATAGCCTACTACTTCATCAGCGGTCTGGCAATACACGGCAAAGATTTTCTGGTGCATCCTGAAATTCATAACCCTGACCTTCTGCAGACGCGATTTGTATTCAGGAGAAATTACCTTGTTAACGGATTTGAAAACGAAAAGCTTTATCTTATAAGGTACAATAATGATTATGAAATAGAACTTCTTAACGTGGAAGAAGCTTTTCAGGAAATGGACGATCAGGCAAAACGGGAGATCCGGAAAACACCTGAGGATTACATGAGATGAAGACCTGCCTGCCAGTTTTTGAGTCGAAATCCCGTTAAAGGAAAAAATCACTGTGCCAGGGAATATTAATCACAAAATAATTGTCTATACCATAAAGGTATGATCGGCGAATCGTACAGGGATAAGGATGAAAATGAGCTTGTCAGAGCATCTCTTGATGGCGACAAGCTTGCGTTCGGTGAAATAGTAAGAAGGAATCAGGGGATGGTAGCCAAAACAGTTAAGGGAATGCTCGGGAATACGGCAGATGCTGAAGATGTTGGGCAGGATGTTTTTGTTAAGCTTTACAGGTCGCTGCAGGATTTCAGGGGAGATTCAAAGCTTCCGGCATACATTCAGAAAATAGCTGTAAACCTTACATTGAATGAAATAAAAAGAAGAAAAAGATTTCTGTCGGTATTTGCCAGAAAAGACAATTCGGAAATGCCGCACCTTGAAATAGCTGACCATGATAATGAAAGAAAAAGAGATGCATTTGAAACCGTGTCAAGGGCTTTAATGAGCCTGAGCTCTAAATATCGTATAGTAGTAACCATGAGAATGCTCCAGGGATATTCCACAAAAGAGACGGCTGAAATGCTTAATCTACCGGTTGGAACAGTCTTGTCAAGACTGGCAAGAGCACAATCCCAGCTTAAGGAAATTCTGAAAAAACTATAGAAGAAATGGAGAATTCTGAATTAAAAGAATTGATTGTGAATTCGCTGGATAGTAATGCGGACCCGGCAGAAGCCAGCAATAGGCTGCAGGCTGAAGGAGTCTCATTCAGTTTCAGCGATGATTTTGTCGGCAGGGTGCTGGATGCGGTTACTGCAACCGGCTTGATAGCCCTGAATGATAATGATAATGATAATGAGATTGCAGGCAGTATCCGGACTATTTTTTATCGAATAGCCATTGGAGGCATTGCTGCAATATTAATACTTTTTGTCTCCATAGTGCTTTCTGAAGGATCGTTCTCGCTTAACTCCCTGCTCGGATTAAGCAATACCTACGATGAGAGCATCATTAGTCTTTTAACAGGGAAATAAGCATCATATGAAACCTTCATGTAGAATTTTACAAAATAAGAAAATGAAAATGATGAAGGTTCCATACGAACCGCTTAATTTACAATCATATAATAATATTATTTTCGTATGAAAACAAAGATAATATTGCTTGTCATTATAAGCCTGGTACTTGGGTTATTGATCGGATTTCTTACCTCATCCCGTTTGAGACTCAGGAAGCTGGAACCTGTAAGGACATACTTTTCTGCTGACCATTTCAGGGAGGGGCTGTACAGAATAATAGAGCCCGATGATGACCAGAAGGAGAAAATTGACCAGATCCTTGATAAGCATGCACGGGCCGGAGCCGAGCTGCATTCCAGGATAAGAAAGGAAATTGACTCAAGCTTTAAGGCTATGAGGAAGGAGCTTGATGCAGTTCTTACGAGGGAGCAGCTTGACAAGCTGAAAGAAATGGATAAACGTCGCCTGGAGATGATGAAACAGAACAGGAAGGCAATGATGAATGACACAACTCACTTCAAATCAGGAAGTAGGCATCCATGGAAAAGCAGGGAAACGGATTACAATCCGGCCCTCCCGCCGTCAAGCCGTCCTTTACGTGATAAAGATACCATTCCTTCAGGTGATACTGAACAATAAGTAATCAAGCAGTATGGGAATATCGTCGGGATCTACTCCCAGTGATATCAGAAGAGGCTGATCTTCAGAGAAGATCATTAAAAACTGGTCTGTTGTCATCTTCTCATCCGACATGCTCAGTTTGTAGAATTCAACCGCATCCTTTTTGTTGCCGCGGCAAAGTGAAAGATGACCCTTGTTGATGTAATCGTGAGCGTTTAGCTTCCCTGATGAAAGCCTTTCATAATATTTTTCCGATTCTTCGAACCTGCCAAGCGCAAAATAACAGTAAGCGATAGGTCTTAAGATCATCAGATTACCCGGATCATTATATTCTGCCCTGAAATAATGTTTCATAGCATCTTCATATAGTTTAAGATCCAGATAGCAATGAGCTGTCATTATGACAGTGTGTATGTTATCAGGTTCCATCACCCCAGCCTGCTGATACTGATCAAGAGCTTCTTCATAGCGTCCCAGACGTCTCAGGCATAAGCCTATCTTTTTTACTGTCCAGACTTTCCTGTCAATGAGTTCAGCCATCCTGTAGTACCGCAGAGCCTCCTCATAGTTCCCGGCTTTCTGATGGCAATAACCGATTTTTTCGTAAAGCTGAGCATTTTCAGGTTCTTTGTCTGCCTGCTTCATGAAGATTGTAAGTGCATCAGCGAAGTAATTCTTGCTGAAAAAATAATCTGCGAGGCCAGCCTCAGCCTCCGGTGTATTGCATGTTATCCTGAAAAATTCCGAGTTGTGAATGTCGGGCCTGGCTGAAAACAGATCCTCAAACTCTTTCCGGTAGGGCGACAGCTTGAAAAACCTGTATAGATCCTGAACATACTGCGTGATATTGACCCTGAAATTTCTGTACGGATCGGTCAAATTCATATTGTCGTCAAGCTGGCGCAGGCCTTCGAGCTCCATCCTGAAGACCTTCAGCATCATGGATTTCTGATTTGACGGAAGATATTTAAGGTTCAGAAGAAGGGAGTATTTGTCTGAGTTGCAAATGAAGGGTGTCTTATATAAAGCTTCAGCAAGCTCGTTTGTTCCCGGCCCCAGGATCTCGTCGCGGAAGATTTCATTTACAACTTCATGGTCAGGATAAAATGGCATGAACCAGTTCTGGAAATCCCTGAAAAAGTCAAAATGTTTCAGGTTTGCAAATGCCGACATATAGACGTCAGCACCCTCCATCTGAAGTTTTGTGAGCTCTTCCATGGTTTTGAAAATCTCCTCTGATTCCCCGAACATTTCTGACCAGTCAGGATTTTTTTCGTCGTACTTGTCCTTCGGCAAAATGTTATCAAGATCAAGCTTCTCCTCGATCCTCGGCCTCATCTTTGCTACTTTCGGAAGTATTTCTTCGTGAAGCTTCCTGCTCAAATCCTCCGTTTCACGCGATCGTATCATCTGAAGAACTATGATCATGCATCGCTCGCGGAATTTTTTATCTCCGGCTATTTTTTCCAGCGGGGAAAGCAGCTCGGGGTAAAGCAGTATCCTCCCATTATAGTAATATAAATTCAGCACAAGGCCTGATAGAGCCCTTTCATAGACCTGCTCCTGGCCAGATTCATATATCCTCAGCAGCTGGAGAAGCTTTCCGGCCTGCCAGGTACGCAGAGAGCTCAGTGTTATTGCGGTAGTAAAGATACCCGATTCATGCCACCTGAATTTTCCTGAATTCAGTATGATGTCAATGAGGCTGGCTTCAGCCTCCCCGTAATAGTCGGTCAGCCACAGATGGTTAAAGATGTTCCTGATAAGCTGTTTGTGCTTAATGAATATTTCTCCTTCGGGATCAGGGTTTATTTCAGTGCTCAGCTTAAGCCATTCATCAAGTTCCGATTTGAACATCAGATCGTCGACATTTTCTATAATGGTCTTGCCGGTAAGCTTCTGCTCCTTTTCCATTTGTTGCTTGATCCAGTATGTGTGCCATCCGGAATTATGTGACAATATGTCCTCTCTGGCCCGGTCGGCGAGTGTCAGTATAGATTGGATAAGCCGTGTATGTACATTGTTCCTTTCAGGGTCTTCTATCCCTTCAATGGTATATGATAGCATATTGCGATAGGTCAGGATGAGGTTTCCATATTCATCATGAAGGTCTCCCCTGACAGACATAGAGAGCATATCTTTCAGGATATCAAGGCTTTGTTTTACTCTTTTTTCAGAAACAAGCCTGCAAATGCTTTTATGCTGCTTTATGATCTTATTTGTATCCATTAATTGTTACCGACCTGAATTATTTCATGACAACTGCCGTACCCTGATTATTTAATCAACAATCAGGCCGTTCTTTATTTAAACCGGCAGATCCTGGAAATAATGGTAATTAAAGATCCTGTTACAGCCGTCTTTTTAAAATGAATATCCCAGGCTTATGTAGCCCTTGATCCGGTTAAGATATCTTCTGGTGCTGCTCAATCCGTACATGACGCCTATTTTCACTGGTCCTACAACCGACATATAGCCTGCTCCCGCACCGTAACCGGCCAGGTATGAAAGCTTAGTGTCTGTTCCTGTTTCATGTGCAACGGCTATATCCGTCATTATCGAAAGATAAAGATTGCCGGCAATTTCAATGTCAGCGTCAACGCCGAGACAGGCAAGTTTGTCGGTGATGATTTCATTGGGATGGAATCCTGTCATGGGCAATGAACGGGCTGTTGTGGAGGTTATTCCCCCCAGGTAGAAGTAATCGTTCGGCGACACTACGGAATCTTCTGTAAAAGTGATAAGTCCTGAGGCGCTCAGCGACAGGGTGGAGTTCCTTCCGGCAGGTATGTAGTGCCTGAAACTTCCGGAAATGTTGTAGGCTCTTTTGAAGAGGAAATCCTCAGGATATTCCTGGCTATAGGTTTTGTTATATTTCGACGTTTTTACGTCTCCTGAAAACAGTTTCGAGGTTCCAAGGAGCAGATGTGAAATATTGCCTGTATTTGGGAAATGTTTATTGTCAAGTGTGTTTAACTGGTAAAGATATTCGGCTGTCCAATGATTGTATGTAATCCTTTCGAGTCCGGTACTTGATATATATTTTGGTATGTGATCTAGGCTCTCAAATTTCACCGAGAGGCTCATCATGTTGTTCAATCCCACAGTTTTGTCAAGTGACGCACCCAGGCTGAAATTCCTCCTGTGAATTTGTCCCATCTCGTCGCGGAGAGTTATGACAGGGATCATAGTATTGTCTGCAAACAGGCTGGCGGTCAGTCCGAATTTCTGATTTTTATCAATGAACAGGGTGTTTTTCAGTCTTATTCTGTAGAACTCAGAAATATAAGAATTAATATCAGTTGTATTCCGTGTTCCAAGGAAATTTCTCGACGACAGGTTCAGCATGATGCCCGGTCCCAGGGTATTGTCGTAGTGAACGGAGCCGTAGAGTATGGTATTTGGCCGTTCAACACACTCAATGTTAAGTACAAGCGAGTCGTTTTCCGGGATCAGGCGGTATTTTACCTTTTCAAACCATGCCCTGCCGTAAAGCAGCTCAATCTTTTCCTTTATCATATCCTTGTCGATCAGATCCCCAGGACTTATGTCTAGCACTCCTGCTATCTGTTCGTCGGAATATACATCGTTTCCGGTAATATCTATCCTGCTTATTTTATAACTTTCTCTGCCGAGAAGGTTATTGAGTGCCGGCTGTGGTCCGATATTATCAAGGGAGTCTGCAATCTTTGCGAAGTAATCCCTGAAAGGCAGTGCAGCTTTGTATCCTCTCTGAACAATAGAGTCAACATTGGAGAATACGGTTGAGGAGAAACCTTTAAGATATGGTTCAATAACCACATTGGCCATCTTCTTCTGTTCACTATAATCATTTACGCTGTTGAGAAAGCCAATCTGTTTGAGGATGCCTGTCATTGACTCAAGCTCGTCAGCACTGTAGGGATGGAAACCGGTATATGAACCTATGATAATGTCGGCACCCATATCTTTAAGCTCGCCTATTGCAATATTTCTCAGAAGACCGCCGTCAATCAGAACGGCTGTATCCATCACCACCGGGGTGAATATTGAGGGAACAGCCATGCTGGCCCTCATTGCATCAGGGAGATAGCCATGAGTGAAATCAACTATCCCTATTGTCCTGATATCTGTTGCAAGACAAATAAACGGGATAGGCAGTTTTGAGAATTCGCTTATGCGCGCTGACGGCCATGCATAATAGCTGAGCATGCTTTCTATCTGCTGCCCGTTGATCAACCCGGAAGGAAGCCTGATCTTCTTGGAGGCGATTGGCAGCGACATGGCGCTGTTGTCGAAATTGTATTTTTCAGGGAATATGACCTTGTTCTCGGATATATTGTTTGAAAGAATCAGATTCCAGTCGGTATTCTTTAAGATACTGTACAGGCTGTCGGGGCTGTAACCGATGGAATACATTCCTCCAATTATGCTTCCCATGCTTACTCCCGATATCATATCCGGACGCAGCCCGGCCTCCTCCATTACTTTCAGCACCCCGATGTGTGCCATGCCAAGGGATCCTCCTCCGCTAAGGGCAAGGCCTACCTTAGGCCTGCTCATAACTGTCTGCGCTTCGGCCCTCAATCCGCATGTTAATACCAGGATAGAACCTGCAAGTAATATTGAAATCTTTCTTTGCAACATATAAACGCAGTGATTTTTCTCTGAACTCATTTAAGTCAAACAGCGATGATTTGACAGACGTTATTTTAATAGAGCAAGATAGTAAATTTGTGTAATTTCGTGAACTGAAAAATTAATGCAAATTGGAGAAGGGATGGCTGCCGGTTACAAAAAAGGATGTTGATTCCCTGGGGTGGGATCAACCTGATGTGATCATTTTTACGGGCGATGCGTATGTTGATCATCCATCGTTCGGGGGGGCAGTTATTGCCAGGGTCATTGAAGATGAGGGTTTACGTGTGGCTGTGATACCGCAGCCTAACTGGAAGGATGATCTCAGGGATTTCAGGAAGCTCGGCAAGGCGGGATATTTTTTCGGAGTTACAGCCGGAAACATGGATTCCATGGTGAATCATTACACTGCTGCACGACGGCTTCGTTCTGATGATGCATATACCCCGGGTGGAAAATCAGGTTTCAGGCCTGATTATCCCACAATCGTTTATACTAAGATACTCAGGAAGCTTTTTCCAGATGTTCCCGTTATTGCCGGTGGTATTGAAGCTTCGATGCGCCGGCTGACACATTACGATTACTGGCAGGACAAACTGCTGCCTTCAATCCTTACAATCAGCGGCGCTGATATGATCATTTACGGGATGGCTGAAAAACCATTACGTGAAATTATACGGCTCATGAAAAAGGGAGTTCCGTTCAGCTCAATTACCACCCTGCCGCAGACAGTAATATCGGTTGGGAGGGATGAACTTCCTCCCCGGAATGAATGGAAGGATATTATCCTGCATTCATATGAAGAATGCCTGGAGGATAAAAAAAAGTTTTCTGAGAACTTTGTTGCATTTGAACGAGAATCTAATAAAATCAGAGCCGGAAGGCTTATTGAGCCGTCAGGAGAGAGCCTTGTTATTGTAAATCCTCCCTGTGATCCGCCGGAACAGGAAGAAGCTGACCGAACATTTGATCTTCCATATATGTACATGCCGCATCCTAAGTACAGAAATAAAGGCTTGATCCCCGCTTACGAGATGATTAAGTTCTCAGTGAACACACACAGAGGCTGTTTTGGGGGATGCAGTTTTTGTGCCATAGCGGCTCACCAGGGAAAACAGATCATCAGCAGGTCAGAAGAGTCCATCATAGATGAGATAGAAAAGATAAAAAGACTTCCGGATTTCAAGGGCTATATTTCAGACATGGGAGGACCGTCGGCAAACATGTATATGATGAAAGGCAGGGATTTAATTCAATGCAGGGCATGTTCGCGCCCTTCTTGCATCTGGCCTGATGTATGCAGGAATCTTGATACAAGCCACAAGGTGCTGACGGATCTGTACAGGAAAGTTAATACCCTTCCCGGAATAAAGAAGGCATTTGTCAGCAGCGGGGTCAGGTACGATCTTTTATTCCGCGAATGGAACAGGCATGCCGGCAGGGAGGAAATGGAATATCTTCGGGAACTCATAGTGAATCATATTTCAGGCAGGCTGAAAGTGGCCCCTGAACACACTTCCCCAAGGGTGCTAAAGCTCATACGGAAACCTCCTTTTTCTCTTTTCAGGATTTTTAAGCAGCACTTCGATAAGGTTATTGATTCCATGGCTGTGAAATACCAGATAGTTCCCTATTTTATTTCATCGCTTCCCGGGTCATCTGACAGGGAGATGGGAGAGCTTGCTGATGAGCTGAAGGAACTTGGCCTGAAGCCTGAACAGGTACAGGATTTTACTCCTACCCCCATGACACTTTCCACGTTGATATATTATACAGGCATTAATCCGTATGATGGAGAAAGGATTTATGTCGCCCGCAAACCGGAAGATAAGAAACGCCAGAAGGAATATTTCTTCAGGTATCGGAAACACAACTTTGCACCGGAAAAAAAGGACAAGTCGGGTAAAAAACAGAACCTGCGTCGTTAGGTGGGTCTCAGCCTGTTGATGGACGGTTCCCGCTCAGTAACTTATACTTATATCCCATGGGGCAGGCTCATTGATGTTGCATTCGAAGATGACATCATACTGCACCGTATGAAAATGATTCCAGGCACGGAATTTTATTTTCAGGTAAACGGGGAAGCTGACATTCTGCAGGCCGGTGCTTACGCCCAGCTTATATTCATTTCCGCTTGTATAGGCAAATGTAAGGTCAGATAATCCTGAATTTTCAATGCCTCCTCTCATAAGTTTAATCCTGATGTCGTTATTAGCCCTGTTTGTTCTCATGATGGTATGCCTGACTACAGATTCTGATCTTACAATTTCATAGGGAGCAACAATTTTTTCCCCTACGTATTTATCAGCTTTCCAGTATCCTGTCTGTGTTGATTCTCCGGTTACCATAACGCCTTTGCCTTCCCTTTTGCCTCCTTTCCACTGACCTTCATAATAGGAACCATCAGCCCATGTGTATGTTCCTGTTCCGTCAGGCAATCCCCTCCTGAATTTCCCGACATAAGTATCCATTCCCTGGGCAGTTCCCGTGCCATGGGCTAATCCTTTTTTGCATCCCCCGGAGTATTTTCCGGAGATTCCGGGTAGCATGACTTTGCAGTCGGTTCCCTGGCCTGTCAGGTTATTGCTCTGGCTGAGGAGGAGTAGTGCAAAACATATTAATGGTATGATCTTAAATGTTTTCATCACTTAGAGATTTTATGCAGTAATAAAGGTAGGGAATTAATTTCAAATCAGTCGGCTGTGGTACCAAACAAAAAAAAGGATCATAAAGATCCTTTTTCCCCGGTCAGATGATAAGCGTCGTCACTTATTCGTACTCCTTAAGAATGTTTCTTACGTCATCGGGAGCCACCCGTCCGTAGGTTTTATCTCCTATCAGCACGACGGGGGCAAGTCCGCATGCTCCCACGCATCTCAGACTTGACAGGGAGAACTTCCCGTCCTTTGTGGTTTGGCCAACCTGTAATCCGAGTTCCTTTTTAAACTCATCCAGCACTTTTTCAGCACCGCGGACATAGCAGGCGGTACCCATGCAAATGCTGATGGGATACTTTCCCTTAGGGGTCATTGTGAAAAATGAATAGAATGTCACTACTCCGTAAATTTTGGCTACAGGGACACCAAGCTCTGCTGAAATCACTTCCTGTACTTCCGCAGGAAGATAACCGAAATGCTCCTGACATCCGTGAAGTACATTTATAAGTTCCTGTGGATCATTTTTAAATGAAGCGCAGATCTCTTTTATTTTTACGACATCCTCCTGTCTCAACTCTATTTTTATACTGGACATAGCGGTGAATTTTATTTTTGACCTTCCGGTGCAATGTTAATGTTTAACTATTATCTTTTTCTTTTTGTCAAAATATTTTGTGTGAAGCAGATGATGTGCTTTCTCACTGTTTGGTTTGCCAAGGAATTCCTTATAGAGCTTAATTATATAAGGATTTTCATGGGATTTCCTGACAGGCTTATTGGCGTCTTCCCTGTAAATGGCAGCAGCTCTTGCCTTGAGTATCTCAGAGTTTCCATGGTGAAGAGGCTGGCCTCCTCCTCCTATGCATCCTCCCGGGCAGGCCATAACTTCTATGGCATGGAACTGCGACTTGCCTGATCTCACATCGTCAAGAAGCTTTCTTGCATTGCCCAGCCCGTGGGCAATACCTATATTCAGTGGCAATCCGTCAAAGTCGATGGTTGCTTCGCGTACTCCTTCAAGGCCCCTCAGTTCCGTGAAATCGAGCCTGCTCAGCTTTTTGCCCGTCTGCAGTTCATAGGCTGTGCGTACTGCGGCCTCGATAACGCCACCTGTAGCACCAAAAATAACACCCGCACCTGTTGATTCGCCTAACGGGGCGTCAAATTCTCCTTCTTCAAGAGTCTTAAGATCGATATTGGCTTGTTTAATGAAAGCGGCAAGCTCTCTGGTGGATAGTGAGAAATCAACATCCCGGTTATTGTCAGTGGAGAATTCATCGCGCTGGCATTCATATTTTTTTGCCAGGCATGGCATTATTGACACTACAACAAGATCGTTCCTGCTGATGCCAATTTTCTCGGCAAAATATGATTTTGCTATTGCCCCGAACATCTGTTGGGGTGACTTTGATGTGGAGGGTATATCCTTAAGATCAGGGAAATACTCTTCAAAGAAGTTAACCCAGCCTGGGCAGCATGAAGTAAGGATGGGCAGACGTGCTGTCTTGTCTCCGTTAAGGTGTCTGTTCAGCCTGTCGAGTAATTCTGTGCCTTCCTCCATTATTGTAAGGTCCGCGGCAAAATCAGTATCGAAGATGTAATCGAAGCCCAGGGCTCTGAGTGCTGTAACCATTTTCCCGGTTACAAGGGTGCCGGGCTCCATGTCGAAAAGTTCGCCAAGAGCAGCTCTTACTGCAGGTGCAGTTTGTACGATGACTGTCTTTTTTGGATCTGCAAGTGCCCTTAATACATCCGGGGTGTGGTCAACTTCAGTAAGGGCGCCGGTTGGGCATACGGCGACACACTGTCCGCAATATGTACATGTGGAATGCTCAAGATTCTGTTCAAATGCCGGAGCAACTGCTGCCATGAATCCTCTGTTAACAGCCGACAGCGCACCAACTGTCTGTACAACATTGCACATAGTTTCGCATCTGCGGCACATGATGCATTTGTCAAGATCTCTCACAATTGACGGAGAAGTATCTTTTTTGTATGTCGACATTGCAGCATATTCTGCACCGGGGATATCTCTTATGCCTAGCCTGTGAGCCATGCTTTGCAGTTCGCAGTTGCCTGATTTTGCACAGACAAGGCAATCTTTAGGATGATCAGAAAGGATAAATTCCATGACTGTCCGGCGTGCATTGAGTACTCTTGTGGTATGGGTTTTTACAACCATGCCCTCCTCGCAGTTGGTAGAGCAGGTGGGCGCCAGGTTGCGTCTTCCCTCTATTTCAGCAACACAGATGCGGCATCCCCCGGGTTTGTTTTCAATATTAAGTCCTTGCAAATCCATGTAGCACAGTGTCGGGATCTCGATGCCCAGTTCTTTTGCTGCTTTTAGTATTGTAGTACCTTTTGGTACCTCAATTGTTTTATTATCTATAGTAAGCTTAATTGTTTCCATTAATTCGCCGATTATCTGATAAATATTGCGTCAAACTTGCACTTCTCCTTACAGGCACCGCATTTGATGCAGATTGCCGGATTGATATGATGTATCTCTTTTCTTTCGCCCGAGATAGCGTTTACCGGGCAAACTCTTGCACATGCAGTACAACCCACGCAGTTTTCAGGATCAATGACATATTCCATCAGGTTTTTACATACACCTGCCGGGCATTTCTTGTCCTTTACATGGGATAAATATTCATCCATGAAATTATCGAGCGTTGAAAGCACCGGGTTAGGTGACGACTGCCCGAGTCCGCAAAGAGATGTATCCTTAATGACGTTGGCCATATTTCTCAGTCTGTCAAGATCGGACAGGGTCCCTTTCCCGTCGCAGATCTGCCCGAGCAATTCATTAAGCCTTTTATTGCCGATCCTGCAGGGTGCACATTTACCGCATGATTCTTCCACGGTAAAGTCGAGGAAATATTTGGCAACTGAAACCATGCAGTTATCTTCATCCATAACAATCATTCCCCCGGATCCCATCATGGAACCTGCTGCAATGAGATTATCAAAATCAATGGGAAGGTCGAGGTGTTTTTCGGTAAGACACCCGCCTGAGGGACCGCCTGTCTGAACAGCCTTGAATTTTTTGCCGTTCCTGATTCCTCCTCCGATCTCAAAGATCACTTCCCTGAGAGTTGTTCCCATGGGTACTTCAATAAGGCCCACGTTATTGATTTTCCCGGCAAGGGCAAAAACCTTGGTCCCTTTTGATTTTTCTGTCCCGATCTTACTGTACCATTCTGCTCCTTTCAGGATTATTACAGGTATTGCTGCAAGAGTTTCAACATTGTTGACATTGGTCGGCTTGCCTTTGAAACCTGCTTCAGCCGGGAATGGCGGTTTTATTGTAGGCTCTCCGCGCAGGCCTTCCATTGAGTGAATAAGTGCAGTTTCTTCGCCGCAGACAAAGGCACCTGCCCCGTAGCGTAATTCAACATCGAAACTGAAACCGGATCCGAGTATATTATTACCCAGGAGTCCATATTCATGTGCTTGTCTGATAGCTATTTTCAGCCTGTGGATAGCCATGGGATATTCAGCGCGGACATAAATAAGCCCATTTGAAGCTCCTATGCTATAGCCGCATATTGCCATGGCTTCGATTACTGAGTGGGGATCACCTTCGAGAACTGATCTGTCCATGAATGCTCCGGGGTCACCTTCATCGGCATTACAAACCACGTATTTTTCATCACTCTTGTTACGGGCTGCGATCTCCCATTTTAATCCGGTCGGGAAACCTGCTCCTCCTCTTCCGCGCTGGCCCGAATCTTTTACAAGCTTTACGACCTGGTCGGGAGTCATCTCGGCAAGAGCCTTTCCAAGGGCCATATAGCCATCCCTTGCAATGTATTCATCAATGTTTTCGGGGTTGATGAAGCCACAGTTCCTCAAAACTATCCTGAGCTGTTTTTTCAGGAATCCAAGTTTTTCCGGGTCTTCAACAGCCTCTTTAGTTGACGGGTCATGATAAAGAAGTCTTTCAACTTTCCTGCCTTTCACAACATGCTCATCAATAATTTCCTGTGCATCTTCAGGCTTAACCCCTACATAAAATGTATTGCCGGGCAATACTTTGACCACAGGGCCCTTGTCGCAGAAACCATAGCATCCTGTAAGAATCACCTGTACCGATTCAGACAATCCACGTGCTTCGAGTTCATCCCTTAAATTACATATGATGGCATCGCTGTCGGAAAAATGACAGCTGTTACCGCCACAGACCATAAGATGGATGCTGTATTTTGACATATCTTATCCTCCTACTCTTTTGAATCAATGGTTTCGTAATTCACAGGTATGATGCCATCGACCAGTTCCCCTGTCTTGATGTATTTCTCAATTATCTGATCAGCCCTTTTCAGGTCGACGTAGCCAAAAACGACCGGTTCTCTGTCAGGGAGCTTGACCTCTATAGTAGGTTCAGCATAGCAGTACCCCATACAGCCTGTTTGAGCAACAACAGCATCAATATTGCGCCTTTGAAGCTGCTCAACAAAATATTCCATAACCGGTCTTGCTCCTGATGCAATACCGCATGTTGCCATAGCAACTTTAACCTGAACAAGGCCTCCGGTACCTGCTGACTTCAGCGAGGCCGCCATGTTGCCTTTTATTTCATCGCGTTTCTTCTTTAGATCCGCCAATGATCCGATTTTCGACATGCTTATAGTTTATTATGGTTGTTCTAAAAAATGCCTTTCTAAAATTATTCTTTTCTTCCCGTCTTTTCCATGACCCTTGTCTTATTTTGCAAGAAATTGTTGCCGGCAGACTTCATACGTATAAATCAAATGATTTCAGCACGTTACAACATATTTCCAGAATAATTGCTAAAATCTGCAAACCTTCCACTGCATTTATGCCGGCAACAATTCTTTAACACCTGAACATTTTTATGAAAACAAAAGGATAAATATTTATGCAAATATATAATAGTTTGTGTTATAAAAATAACAATGTTATAAAAATAACAATATTTTATACTGATTTTAAATAAGTACCCTCCCGGATTCACATCAGGCATAAAAGAGTATCACGCAATTTTCGGTTTTCCACATATGTATATTGTAATAGCAGCAGAAGAGATCGTATCGTATTTTATTTATTTTTGTTCTCTGTGCCAGACCTGGTTATTTTCAAATAGAACAATCATGAATAAAAGAATTATTACTTTTTGTATCTGTATTTTTCCTGTTTTGTTTCATGTCAGCATAGACTCTGCAGCTCAAAGACCGATAAAATCCGGTAAAGAAATTGAAATTACGGGATGGACCGATGATTCACATTATATTATCAGGCAGTATGGAAACGACAGGCTGCCTGTGCATAAAAGCGTTGACATACGATCGGGAAAGGCGGTTGTAATTCAACCGGAGAAGAAAGAGAGTGAGATTGTTTCGGAAATGCTGCCCGGTAACTTTCCCATTGGTTACAAAGCTGTTCTGAGTCCCGACAGGGAATCAGCTGTCGTTATCACCGGCAATGATCTTTTCCTTACCAGAAAAGGAATGGGAGAACCCCGAAGGCTTACCTTCGATGATGACATTGAAACCAACGTGCAGTTTTCTCCTGACGGTACTAAGATCGCCTACACCGCAGCAAAGGATCTCTATTTCCTTGACCTGCTTACTTACAGGGAATTCCGGCTTACCTTCGATGCTACAGACAGAATATATAACGGGTATGCTTCCTGGGTATATATGGAGGAGATTTTAGGAAGGGCAAGCGAATATTCTGCATTCTGGTGGTCTCCTGATAGCAGGAAAATAGCTTTTCTAAGGACAGATGAAACTGATGTGCCCCTGTTTACACTTAACAGGCTTGAAGAAGCAGATGACCTGCATGGTTTATTGGAACAGGTGCCCTATCCCAAGGCTGGGGATCCCAATCCAAAGGTAAGAATGGGTATGGCTGATATCTCATCCGGCCGAATAACCTGGGTAAAGACCGACTGCAGAATAGATCAGTATATAGCCTGGCCCTTCTGGAAGCCTGACGGCAGTAAACTGGCTGTTCAGGTACTCAACCGCGACCAGGATAATTTGCAGATAATACTGGCTGATCCTGAAACAGGAAATTATAAGGAGATTTACAGGGAAAGCAGGAAGACCTGGGTTCAGTTTTTTGAGGACGTATATGTTATGCGCAACGGTAAAGGCTTCATACTGAGAAGTAGCAAAAGTGATTGGGAAAACCTTTATTTATGCGGATGGGAAGGTAAGGAGCCATACCCCGTTACCCGATTTGACTGGAGGGTAAATGAAGTTGTGAAAGTTGATGAGGAAGGCGGCATGATATATTTTACAGGAACAGGCCCTGAATCAACAGATAATCATTTATTCAGGATTAACCTTGATGGCAGCCGCCTGCTTCAGGTTACAAAAGGGCCGGGTGTTCACGAGGTTAGTATTTCACAGAAAGGAAGTTATTTTATAGATTCCTGGAATAACATTACAACACCCGGATCAATTATTGCCCTCGATAAGAGAGGAAGAATAATAAAGGAGATCCACAGTTTTGAGCAGCCTGAATATGAACCCGAC
This sequence comes from Bacteroidales bacterium, assembly GCA_034005245.1. Taxonomy (GTDB): domain Bacteria; phylum Bacteroidota; class Bacteroidia; order Bacteroidales; family VadinHA17; genus LD21. The sequence goes on along the minus strand of JAVEVC010000015.1, from coordinate 28,012 downwards.
AAGCATTCAAGATATGAGCTGGCAAGGATCAAAACCTCAGATGGCTTGTTTGAGATGCCTGCAATGATAACATTTCCGGTAAATTTCGATCCATCTCGCAAATACCCTGTAGTTTTTACAATTTATGGAGGGCCTGATTCAAAAAATATTACCGGTAACAGCTGGCAGGATCCTACTCCTTCGTGGTATTCATCCAACGGGATAATTACTTTCAAGGTAGATCACAGGGGGTCCGGTCATTTTGGGAAAAAGGGTCTTGATTACCTGCACAGAGCCCTTGGCTCATGGGAAATACTCGATTATACCGACGCAGTCAGATGGCTCCTGGAAAAGCCATATGTGGATGGTTCAAGGATGGGTATTGCCGGAAGCTCATATGGAGGATACATGACCTGCCTTGCGCTTACAAAGGGTTCTGCTTTCTGGACACACGGTATTGCCGGATCACCTGTAACAGATTTCAGGCTGTATGACAATATTTATACAGAACGCTACATGGACACTCCCGGGGAAAATCCTGACGGTTATGACAGGGGCTCCGCTTTGAAATGGGCGGGGAACCTCAAGGGAAAGCTCCATTTAACACATGGGGATCTCGATGATAATGTGCATCTGCAGAACACTATCCAGCTTATATCAAGGCTTCAGGATGAGATTAAATATTTCTCGTTCATGCTCTATCCGGGACAACGCCACGGATGGGGCGGGCCAAAGGCTATGAGCCTGCGAAACGAAAACAATAGTTTCTGGATCAGGCATTTCTTTGATAAATGATGATAAAGGCAATAATTAATACTTCTATATCGATGAAAACTAAACTCTTTTTTGTTGCAGCTGTAATACTGATTACATCCGCCTGTAAATCCGACCATAAGAAGGAAAAAGCCGGCAGCAGTCCTGATTTTGTCTTTGAAATACCTGAGGAGTACCTGCAGGAGCGTAAAGACATTCCTTCATTCTGGCTGACAACAGTTGATGAGGTTGCTGACTTTCTGAAGAACAATGTTCGCAAGGGGCAGCTCGAGATCATTGGAACATCCGCAGGAGGTCGTCCAATATATGCAGTAGCTTATGGTAATCCCAGGCAGGGCATCGGTACAACAACATTTTCAGGATCGATAGGCTTTGGTAATGTGAGGGCATACAGGGGCCCTGATCATGAGAAAACAGTTTATATGGGAATGTCAGCCGTTCATGGAGGTGAACTGGAAGGAATTGCAGGAACGGTGAACCTTATATCGGTTATAGAAACAGGCCGCGATCTACGAGGCAGGGAATGGCCTGACATCCAAAGAATAGCAGAGGACCTGGACCGGCTGATACTGGTCCCGATTGTCAATCCCGATGGCAGGGAAAGGATCCCATTGCGCATGGCGCCTTACAGAGACACCAGTTATATTGTGATTGAGTATTTGAACACAGGGGGCAAGCCTGATGGCACTCTTACCGGATGGCCCCAGGTAAAGGAACACATTCCTGCCGATTTCAACGTTCCGGGTTTCCCGGGAGGGTATCCGAATGATGCAGGAGTGAACATACAGCATGACGACTTCCTTGGTGAACGACAGCCTGAAACCCAGGCTGTTTTCGACCTGGCGGAACGTGAGCGTCCCGACCTGATACTGAACATGCATACTGGTGCCGTATATATGCTTATGCACCGGCCCTTTGCAGAGACTGCACTGAACAATGCATTTGATACGCTTTTTAAATATGTGCACACAGGTCTTGCCCTTAATGGCCTGCAACAAACAAACGACCCGGTAGCTGAATCCAATCCAAAGAGGGCACCTCAAAGCTCGTATAATTTTGACACAGCCCTGAATCTTCACTGCGGTGCACTAAGTGTTGTGGTGGAATCTCCCAGTCATGGGTTCTCGGGCGTAAACAGTGAAGGGAAACCAGCCTTCCTGACTCCGGAAATGCTTCTGGAATCACAGCTTATTTGCCACAGGGAGGCTATGCGCTTCGTTGCCGAAACGGGAGGAAGATCAAAATGGACCCCCGGAAGAGGCTCCAGATAATCTTTATCAAATACAGATTTCTTTCCGAAGGATTATCCACAATGTGATTGTTATTGGATCAGGTAGACGCAATTACAACAGTCTGAAGGATTCATGAAAGCCACCGAAGGCCTTCAAAAGCTATCCTGACCTGGCGGGATCACTAACACCGGAATGGAATTCATGAGCCATGATATGAAGGGAAACGCATTTTTAATATTTAACAGGGCATAATAAAAGAAATTATAAATGGAATAATATATTTGCCATCTCATTACAGAAACTATAATGCTTTAAACAGGAAATAATATGATAGCCGGGATACTTAAGGAATGCGATCAGGAAAAGAGAGTGGCCATTCTTCCCCAGGAAGCCGCTCAGCTTGGCAGGCTGGGCATGGAAGTAATAGTAGAATCAGGAGCAGGGGAAGGGGCTTTTGCTAAGGACGAAGAGTATGTTAAAGCAGGAGCGAGGATCATGCCGAGAAATGATGTTATTGACAAAGCAGGACTTCTTATTACAGTTAATTTAATCTCTGGAAAAGACCTGCAATTGTGCAGCGAAGGCAAGGCACTATGTTCTGTCCTTAATCCTGCCGGTAATTTCAAAAGCCTGGAGGTAGCAAGGGCCAAAGGCCTTAGCGTACTGGGACTTGATCTTATCCCGCGAATCACCAGGGCCCAGTCAATGGATGTTCTGTCATCCATGGCCACGGTTGCAGGTTATAAGGCCGTACTGGATGCCGCTTCGATGCTGCCCAGGTTTTTTCCTATGTTCATGACCGCGGCAGGAACCATAAAGCCTGCCCGGGTACTGATACTCGGAGCAGGCGTGGCAGGCCTGCAGGCGCTCTCCATAGCCAGAAAACTGGGAGCTGTAGTTGAGGTCTTTGACGTGAGATCAGCCGTGAAGGAAGAAGTTAAAAGCCTTGGCGGCAGGTTCATTGAAGTTGAAGGTTCCAGGGAAGATGAACGTGCCGGAGGTTATGCTGTGGAACAGACGGAAGAGTACCAGAAGAAGCAGGCTGATCTTATTCATAAGCATGCAATAAGTTCGGATGTGGTGATTGCGACTGCACAGATTCCCGGCAGGAAGGCCCCGGTATTGATAGGGAAGGAGACGGTGTTGTCGATGAAGCCAGGGACTGTTATCATTGATCTTGCAGCTTCTACAGGTGGAAACTGTGAGCTGACCAGAGATGGGGAAACAGTATTGGTCAACGGTGTAAGGATTGCCGGAAAATCCGATTATCCCGGCGAGATGTCATCAGACGCAAGCAAATTGTTTGGTAACAATATAATAAACCTGCTTAAGATAATGACCAATAGTGATGGGTCCCTTTCTTTTAATTTTCAGGATGAAATCATAAGGGAAACCACGGCAGTTCATAAGTATGAATATGTCAGTGACAGGATAAAACAGATGCTTAATCTTATTAAATCATAAATTAAATAAATATGCTGCATCCCTTTGTGTTCCTTGGTGATGCCCTTTGTGAGCCTTCGTGGTTAACAATTTGGACCACAAAGGAATCAAAGGTTTACACAAAGTATCACAAAGGAATTAGATGATAAAGCTTAGTATAATATAGGAAATCATATGGAAAAGATTCTTGAGTTCTTCCTCCAGCACAGAGAGGCTGTTTTTATTGTAATACTGTCAGTATTTCTGGGCATTGAAGTTATCAGTCACGTTCCGGCCATCCTTCATACGCCGTTGATGTCGGGAGCCAATGCAATACATGGAGTTGTTCTGATTGGCGCCATAATAGTGATGGGTCACGCCACCACCACAGGAGCCATGGTGCTGGGTTTTCTGGCTGTGGTACTGGGAACCCTGAATGTTGTCGGTGGTTTCGTGGTAACTGACAGAATGCTTGAGATGTTTAAGAAAAAGAAGTAGTTTACTGGTAGCAATATAAAATTTTATTAAAACATGAATGGAATATCTCAGTTCCCGTATGGGATCTCAATCCTGGAGATAACTTATGTATTGACCTCGGTGCTTTTTATAATTGGATTAAAGATGCTCAGTCATCCTCTTACTGCGCGCAGGGGTAACTTTCTTGCGGCAACGGGCATGATACTGGCAGTTCTTGCTACAATTCTACTGCATGAAAAAGATGGAGAGCCTGTCAGGAATACAGGATTGATAACAGCAGCAATAGTTATTGGCACAGTTATAGGATGGATCATTGCCAGGAAGGTCAGGATGACAGCCATGCCTCAGCTTGTTTCATTTTTCAATGGTATGGGCGGGGCAGCTGCAGCCCTTATATCGATTATGGAATTTCCTCATATAAGCAAGGAGCTTGTTGAACGTACCGGCATGGCAAATGGCCAGGTTCTGGCTATACTTTTAGGGCTAATAATCGGAACAGTTTCGTGGGCTGGCAGTATGATAGCATTCGGAAAACTTGACGGATGGATAGGAGATATGAGGATCAGGGCCATGAAATATGTTAACCTGGGCATTCTGGCACTTTTGCTGGCATCGATTGCTTTTATCATGACCAGGGATGTTCAGTCTTCATCCGAACTTCAGGGTTACATTTATGGTATATTCGCAGTGGCAGTCATATACGGTGTCCTCTTTGTGATGCCGATTGGAGGGGCCGATATGCCGGTTGTAATTTCACTTCTCAATTCTTTCACAGGAGTGGCAGCCGCCATGGGAGGCTTTCTTTATAATAACCAGGCCATGCTTACCGGTGGTATCCTTGTGGGTTCAGCCGGAACCATACTTACTATACTGATGTGCAGGGCAATGAACAGGTCACTGCTTAATGTTATCATAGGTGTTTTCGGAGGAACCGGTCAGCAAAGCCAGAATGTGGCCGGAAGCATTAAAGAGATAACGGTATCAGATGCAGCCATACTGCTCAGTTATTCAAAAAAAGTTGTAATTGTACCTGGTTATGGACTTGCTGTTGCACAGGCACAGCATATATGCCATGAACTCGACAAGCTGCTCGACGAAAAAGGAGTAGAGGTTAAATATGCTATCCACCCTGTTGCCGGAAGGATGCCCGGTCATATGAATGTTCTTCTTGCTGAAGCCGACGTGCCTTATGAGCAGCTTTTTGAGAGCGACGAGATTAATCCTGATCTCCCCAATACCGATGTTCTTGTTGTCATCGGTGCCAATGACGTTGTCAATCCTGCTGCTGAAGACGATCCTTCAAGCCCCATATATGGAATGCCGGTAGTCAAAGCCAGGGATGCGAAGAACGTCATTGTGATGAAAAGAGGTATGGGTAAAGGATATGCTGCAATTGAGAATTTGCTGTTCTTCAACAGCAAGACAAGAATGCTTTTCGGTGATGCAAAAACAAGCCTTCAAAATCTTGTTAATGAGGTTAAAAGCTTATGAATGCCGGCACTGAAAGACTGGCAGCCCTGAGGTCTCTTATGAGAAGGAAAAAGGTCGATGCTTATATTATACCTTTATCTGATCCTCATATGGGAGAGTATATTCCTGACCATTGGAATATTATTAAATGGCTTACAGGTTTTACAGGATCGGCCGCAACAGCAGTTATTACAGATTCTTTTGCGGGCTTATGGACCGATTCAAGATATTTTCTCCAGGCAGAAAGGCAGCTTGCCGGCTCTGGTTTTGAGTTCGTCAGGCCTGTTTTGTATCAGCGGAATGACTATATTGATTTCCTTTGGAGAACAGTGGGGGAGGGCGGTACAGTAGCTCTTGACGGCAGGATCTTTCCCGTCAGCAGATTCCGTAATCTGGAGAGCAGGCTTAAGGCCAGGAAGGTTTCGATAATAACCGACTGCGATCTTATAACGGAAATATGGGATGACCGTCCCGCACTGCCGTCATCAACAGCCTTTGGCCATCCGCTTGAATTCAGCGGTAAGGAAAGTTCATGGAAAATAAATGAGATAAGGGATCAGATGAAGATTAAAGGAGCAAATTATCATATTATTACAGCTCCTGATGAAATAATGTGGATCCTTAATATAAGGGGGTATGACGTTGAATTCAGCCCTGTTCTTTTGTCGTTTGCCCTGATTGGGACGGATCAGCTGCTCTTGTTTATCGATGAAGAAAAAATCCCTGAAAAGATCGCAGCTGAATTTGACTCCCTTGGCATTGTTGTACTGCCTTATGAAGAAGCCGAGCCTGTAATATCTTATGTAACTCAGGGATCAACAGCGCTTCTTAATCCTTCCGCCATACCGGTCTCGATGTACAGGACAGTTGCCTCCAATGCGGCCATAGTTGAAGATATTACAATTCCATGCCGTCTAAAGGCAATAAAGAACAAGACAGAGATAGAAAACATCTGCAGGGTAATGGTAAGGGACGGAGCGGCCGTAACCAGGTTTTTCTACTGGCTTGAACAGAATATTTCACGGATACCCCTTTATGAATCGGTTCTTGCTGAAAGGCTCCTTGAAGAGAGATTACGGCAGGAAGATTTTCTCGGACCTTCCTTCCCGACAATAGCTGCCTTTGGGCCAAACAGTGCACTGCCTCATTATCAGCCTTTTGAAGGTCGCGGTGACAGAATAACGGAAAAGGGTATTCTGCTTATCGATTCAGGGGGGCAATATATGGGAGGAACCACTGACCTTACCAGGACAATAGCTGTCGGGGATCCCGACCCGAAGCAGAAAAAGGACTTCACCCTTGTGCTTAAAGGCCATATAAACCTTGCCCTTGCAAAATTTCCTGACGGAACCAGGGGCTATCAGCTCGATTTACTGGCAAGGAGGGCAATGTGGGGTTCAGGAATGAATTACTCGCATGGCACAGGCCACGGTGTGGGATACTGCCTCAACGTACACGAAGGCCCCCAGAGTATAAGCCCCGCTGATAATAAAACCGTAATTGAACCCGGGATGCTCTCATCAAATGAACCTGCCATTTACAGGGAAGGTGAGTATGGCATCAGGACAGAGAACCTGATTCTTTGCTACGAGGATGAGGAAACGGAATTCGGCAGTTTTCTCAGATTTGATACAGTTTCGTTATGCTATATCGATAAGAAGCTGATTGATGCTTCACTTTTGGAACCGAAGGAAATTGAGTGGCTGAATTTATACCATTCTGAAGTTTATTCTAAGCTTGCACCTTCTCTTACAGATAAGGAGAGGATTTGGTTGATGGATAAGACCGGTGAATTAGAATTATAACTGCAAATATTCTGACATCATGATAAAAAAAATCGCAATCAGCCATGGCGGACTTGTATTAATAACAGTGCTAATTGTTTGTGCTGGATGTTCAAGAAATGAAACTGATTTCTATCCGGCCAGCCTGAAGTGCGAACATCTTGTTAATCCTCTGGGGATTGATTCGAAGAATCCACTTCTCTCCTGGCAGATGGCCGGCGGTGCCATGGGTGCTGCCCAGAGTGCATTCAGGATTATTGCGGGCACTGATTCTGCATCAGTAGCAGCAGGAAAAGGCAACGCATGGGATAGCGGCAAGATAAAATCAGGACTGAACCTCGCAGAATATAAAGGTTCCCCACTTGAACCTTTTACAAGGTACTTTTGGGCAGTCGCCATATGGGACGAGCGGGGCAAGCTGTCGCCCATGTCGCGGATTGCATCATTTGAAACAGGAATGATGGATGTAAAGAACTGGCAAGGTGCCTGGATAAGCGATTCGCGTGATATCGATGTTAAATACGCCCCGTATTTCAGGAAAACATTCAGCATTGCCGGCAGAGTGAATTCTGCCAGGATCTATGTTGCTGTTGCAGGACTCTATGAACTTTATGTAAACGGGAAGAAGGTTGGCAACAGCATGCTTGAACCGGCCTATACAAGATTCGACCGGCGCACCCTGTATATAACGCACGATGTTACGGATTTGCTTGAAGAAGGGGAAAACGTCATAGGGATACTGCTCGGGAATGGGTGGTATAATCACCAGTCAACGGCTGTATGGTATTTTGATGAAGCTCCATGGAGATCCAGGCCAATGTTCTGTCTTGATCTGCGCCTGACATCAGATGATGGTTCCTTTGCCTGTATCTCAAGCAACAGTAACTGGAAAACATCTTCAGGCCCTTTGATTTTTAATAGTATATATACCGGAGAACACTATGATGCCAGGCTTGAACAGCCAGGATGGAATATGGCAGGATTTGACGATTCAGGATGGACAGATGCCATACCCGTTGCAGCGCCATCGCGGAACATTGTTGCTCAGGCCATGCATCCCATCAGGATAACAGCTGAGATTGAGCCAATTTTGGCAAAACAGGTTGGGCCGCTCACATGGTTATTCGACCTGGGCAGGAATATAGCAGGGGTAAGCAGCCTTGAAGTAACCGGCCCAGGCGGTACAGTTGTAAGGATGAAACATGCAGAGCGCCTTAATGAAAAAGGCCTCGCCGACCAGTCAAACATTGATGTGCATTATCGTCCCACGGATGACAAGGATCCTTTCCAGACAGATATCCTGATACTATCTGGCAGGAAAAACCAGTTCTTTATGCCACGCTTTAATTATAAAGGATTTCAATATGTTGAAGTTACTGCAGACAAGCCTGTTAAGCTTACCCCGGCGAGTCTAAGGGGTTATTTTGTTCATAGCGACGTTCCTGCCATTGGTTCGGTTACATCTTCAAATCCTTTGCTGAACAGGATATGGGAAGCTGCAAACAATTCATATCTGTCGAATCTCCACGGATATCCCACTGATTGTCCACAGCGTGAAAAGAACGGTTGGACAGGTGATGCCCATATTGCAATTGAAACAGGATTATACAACTTTGACGCTGTAACGGTTTACAACAAGTGGATGGATGACCATCTTGACGAACAGCAGCCAAACGGAGTCCTTCCAGCAATTATTCCCACAAGCGGATGGGGCTATACATGGGCAAACGGACCGGACTGGACAAGCACACTGGCTATTATACCATGGAATGTTTACCTGTTCTATGGTGATTCCAGGCTTCTGATGAAGTGCTATGACGGAATAAAAAGATATGTTGACCATATCAACGGAGAAAGTCCTGACGGACTAACCAGCTGGGGTCTTGGCGACTGGATACCTGTAAGGTCAGTTTCTCCTGTAGAGCTTACTTCTTCGGTGTATTATTATACCGACGCGCTTATACTTGCAAAAGCTGCAAAACTATTCGGACTAAATGACGATCATGAATATTACAGTGCACTGGCAGATAAGATTCGTGATGCCATTAACAATAAATATCTTGACAGGGAGACCGGGATTTACGGAAGCGGATTTCAGACTGAATTGTGTGTTCCTTTGCATTGGGGAGTAGTACCTGAAGATCTGAAAGTGAAGGTAGCGGATAATCTTGCAGATGTTGTCAGAAAAAACAAAAATCAGATTGATGTCGGACTTCTTGGCTCAAAGGCTATCCTTAACGCATTAAGTGAAAATGGATACCATGATCTTGCCTATACCCTGGCTTCTCGCGACTCATTCCCTTCATGGGGATGGTGGATAAAAAACGGAGCTACAACGTTATATGAAAACTGGACTGTAGATTCCAAAGCGGATATCTCCTTGAACCATATCATGTTTGGCGAAATCAGCGCGTGGATGTACAAGTCGCTGGGAGGCATTTACCCTGATGAAGAAAATCCGGGTTTTAAAAATGTTATACTCAGACCGAAGTTCGCAAAAGATCTTGAGCATTTCGAAGCCCGGCATGAAGGACCTTACGGCGAGATAGTATCTTTGTGGAAGAGGGAAAATGGGGAGATTCATTACAGGGTCAAAATACCGGCAAACAGTACCGCTACACTCAGTTTAGAAGCAAAAGAGATCTTAGAGAGCAATGAGGATATCAATCATAACAGCTATATAGAATCCGGCAGAACAAAGGAAGGAGATCTCAATCTTTACCTGAAATCAGGAGAGTACGATTTCAGGATCATTGAATGACTTTACCTGTCGCTGTTGCCAGGTTTCATAACATCTTCCATAAGAGAGAGGTCAACCATGGGGAATTCTGTTATTCTCAGCCTTGTGCAACCATATGGGACCAGTCGTATTATTTCAGGAGTTCCTTCGGGTTTAACCGGGCTCAGGGGAGGTATGTCGGCAGAGTTGTTACTGAGCTTCCATCCTGGTACCTGCATGCCTCTTGAGGTGATGACCAGTGCGGGATCCCTTTCCCAGACAATATATCTGCCGGAATCTTCTGACCATACCATGTCGCCCATATCGGCAAAAGGATACTTGCCCGGATCATTTTCCGAAACCTCCAATCCTCTTTCATGGTTATTTTCATCAACAAGCAAGGCATAGTTCCATGGGCTTAAGGGGTATATCTCCCAGTCAACACTTCCTTTCCAGTTAAAGTTGTCATAATTTATCCTGACGCTTCTGTATTCTTTGTCAATGCTTAATGACAGGTATAACGGGCCCCTGAGCAATGATACGGAATTATTGTACCTTTTTTCAGCCCTCACTTTCATAGGCAGGCTTATGGTTACAATATCTCCATCTCTCCATGTTTCTGTTAGTCTTATGATTTCTCCGGACTTCCCATGCATTGTTTTATTGCCGGAGGTTACCGTTGAATATTCAGCCCATCCGGGTATTCTTAGGTATAAGGGGAACCTCACAGGTTTTTCTGTGCCAATGATCAGTTTAATATCACCCTTGAAAGGATAATCAGTTATTTCCCTTATTGTTACTTCAGCGTCTTTTCCAACTTTGGCATTTACAGTTGACGGGCTGTAGGCAACAGCTGCAAGTCCGTTGTCGTTGGTAGCCATCCACAGGTTCTGGGTGAATTTTGGCCAACCCTGGTGCATATTTGCCAGGCAGCATCCGAAGTTTGGCATAAGTCCGTATATATTTGAATACTTCCCGTTTGTACTCCATGACCTCTCTGCGGCTGATACCAGGACCTGGTTTGATTGCTGATCATACTGGTGAGCCCACATGTCGGGAGTAGTTGTGCCTGGTAATGCATTAAAAGCCAGCATCTCAAGACGATCAGCCAGCCTGTTGTCGCCGAAAATAGTGAACAGTTCGCCAAGCGAAAACATGTATTCCACCACTGCGCAAAGTTCTGTTCCCCTGTCAGGGCTTTTCCCCGAGAGGTGCTCATCACCTGAAAACCTTCCTCCCGCCTGGCCATGGTTAATGTCGTATTTCTCAATTCCTGCAAGGACTGCTTTTCTGAACCTTTCATCACCTGATTGCTGATACCACAACCCCGGGTATTTAATCGCCATTGCATTATTGACAACGTGGGCGGTAAGGCCTTCAGGGCCCCAGTTAAGCGGTATCTTTTTTTCAGCTGAGGCGATGGAATCCCATGGGAATTTCTCATAGTACGATGTCCAGTCATAGCTGTTTTCGTGAATTGATTGCATTGTTCTCAATATCCATGGTTCACAGGTATGTCTGTAGAGCCAGTATCCGGTTACGGCATTTTCCATTGCCCTGACACCCCTCCATTCCTTATCGGGCCAGTCGGGTGGGGAACTGTAGAGATATTTGAAATATTTCTTCAGCACATCGATGGCACGGTTATCTCCTGTAGCTTCAAAGTACTGCATCAGGACCTTGTTAGACACGGCCAGCGGCCATCTGTCATTGTTACGGGCGGGGCCGTACCAGCCCGTATCCCGGCTGCTTGCAAGTATCGGCTCAATCCATGATTTCACCTTTTCAAGAAGATGCCGGTCTTCGAGAAGATAAGCCAGGGGAACGAGTCCGTCAAGATAATAGGGACCTCTTTCCCAGGCTTCTCCTGTTCCTCCCCTCCATGAGGAATTAACCAGGTCAGGCCAGAACTCGTCAACATTTCCCGTGAGGCCTGCTGCCTGCGCTTCCAGCTGTGACTTAAGCCAGCCTTCCGGCCTGATAGCCCCCAGTGGCAGCTTTACAAAAGCATTCTGTACAAGAGGCTGGGGATTACCGGGGTAGTATATATTTTCTTCTTTATTTGAACATGATGAAAGGACACAGACGGCCAGCGTCAGAAAAAAGGCTGTAAAAGAAATTCTCATGTCGTTATTCTTAGTATATCAGATTTAAGTTCGTGGATGGGCTAACTCAGACACAAGATAATTAAAACTCCTGCAATTTCTATGTTTTACTGTAATAAGAAAATAATGATTTATCAAAGGCAATGTAAATCTATCCCTGATACGAAAACCCTGCCTGAGACGGCTTAAAGGTCTGAGCGGAACATCTCAGGCTGTCACTCATGATCGGCAAACCGCTTACCATGAAGATACCGGAAGACTATTCTCTCAGGAAACTGTCAATTTCGCGGGCAGCCCTTCGGCCTGAAGCTATGGCATTCACAACAAGACTTGCTCCTGAAACTGCATCACCAGCAGCAAATACTTTATGGCGGCTGGTTAACTGGCCGTTCGTTTTAATATTATTCCTGCCGTCAAGTTCTATGGACAGGTCTGTCAGCAGTCCTTCGATATTCGGATGAAGAAATCCAAGGGCAAGTAGGACCATATCTGCTTCTATTGTTTTCCTGGTTCCCTCAACCGGTTTCATGGAATATTTTCCGTTGTTAATTTCCCAGAGCACCTCTTCAACTTCGGCGCCGCAAACCCTCCCGTTGTTGCCTTTGAATCCCAGTGTAGATATGTTCCAGAACCTGTTGCATCCCTCTTCATGCGATGTAGTGGTTTTAAGCGTTTTCTGGAAAAAAGGCCAGGGATTATCGATGGTCCTTGTCAAAGGCGGCTTCGGGAGTATCTCTATCTGAACAACGCTTTTAGCCTTTTGCCTTATTGCAGTACCTACACAATCGGATCCTGTATCACCGCCTCCTATTACCAGCACCCTTTTATTTTCCGCTGTCAGCTTGTTTTCTGAGTAAGGAAGTTGTCCGGAATTAACCCTGTTCTGACTGCTTAGAAAGTCAAGCGCAAAGTTAATACCTTCCAGATCCCGTCCCTCAACTTTCAGGTTGCGCGGTTTCCCGGAACCTATTGCTATGCAAACAGCATCAAATTGCGCTTCAATTTCCGATGCGGAAATATCTTTTCCAGCCATGCAACTGGTCTTAAGCATCAGGCCCTCCCTTATCATTATGTCAAGCCGCCTGTCGATAATTGCCTTGGTGAGTTTAAAATCAGGAATTCCGAATCTTAGCAGTCCTCCTGCATGTTCGTCTTTTTCGAAGATTGTAACTGAATGGCCTGCTTTATTGAGCAGGTCGGCGGCAGCCATTCCGGCGGGGCCGCTTCCTATCACTGCAACTTTTTTACCCGTGCGCTGCTCGGGTGGAACAGGTTTTACATACCCCTCGGCAAAAGCCTTTTCAGCTATGGCTACCTCATTCTCACGAATGGTAACAGGCTCGCGGTTAATGCTTAGCACACATGCATGCTCGCATGATGCCGGACAAATTCTTCCTGTGAATTCCGGGAAATTATTGGTTGCATTAAGTCGCTCATAAGCTGCCTTCCAGTCGTTTTTATAAAGAAGGTCATTCCATTCGGGTATCAGATTATCGACCGGGCAGCTCCAATGGCAGAATGGAATGCCGCAATCCATGCACCTCGATGCCTGTAGCATCCTGTCTTCACTGTTAAGTATCTGTTCAATCTCGCTGTAGTCACAAATTCTTTCGAATACAGGTCTGTTGCCTGCTTCTTTTCTTTTTATCCTGAGAAATCCGGTAATATCGCCCATTTATTTTAATTGAATAAATAAAATAATGAAATCGTTAGTGCGCTCCAAATTCAACGTCGAGTTCAACGCCCGCAATTTTATTCTTTAGTTCCTCCAGTTTTTGTTCCTGAAGGACTTTCTTGTAGTCGTACGGTATCACTTTCAGGAACATCGGCAGGTATTTTTCCGGATCTTCCAGTATGACTTGTGCCTTCTTGCTTCCGGTATACCTGTAGTGCCTTGAAATAAGATCTGTAAGTTCGCTGATGTCAGCGTTATCTTCCACAAGAGAGAGCTCAACCATGCCCATGTTGCAATAGTAATCAAAGTTGCCCTTCTCATTGAATACATATGCAATACCGCCGCTCATTCCTGCGGCAAAATTGCTGCCGGTATCTCCCAGGACCACAACGCGTCCCCCGGTCATATATTCGCAGCAGTGGTTTCCGACCCCCTCAACTACTGCTATTGCTCCGCTGTTTCTCACGCCAAACCTTTCCCCTGCAACACCTGAAATGAATGCTTCGCCGCTGGTAGCTCCATATAGCACCGTGTTACCGGTGATTATATTCTTGTCTGAATCAAAAAGCGATCCTGTTGGAGGTATCAAAATTATTCTTCCTCCTGATAATCCCTTGCCAAGATAGTCATTGGACTCTCCTTCCAGTAAAAGTTCAACGCCTTTTGCCAGGAAGGCTCCGAAACTTTGTCCTGCTGAGCCGTAAAATTTACATTTAATTGTGTCATCGGGCAGTCCTTCAGATCCGTAGTGCCTGGCTATTTTTCCCGAGAGCATTGCTCCTGTTGTCCTGTCGGTATTTCTTATCGAATGAAGTATTTCCACGGGTTCCATGTGATTAATAGCCCGGTCAGCCATATCAATGATTTCCATGTCGAGCACTCTGCCGATCTTATCTTCTTGTTTTTCCACGCAGCGTCGCGGTATTTCTTCCGATGCATCAGGCACTGCCAATAGTTCAGAAAGGTCAATATGATCTATTTTCCAGTGGCTTACATCCGGATTTCTTTCAAGGAGATCAGCCCGGCCTATTATTTCATCCATTTTCCTGTAACCCAGTTCTGCAAGATGTTCCCTTACGTCTTCAGCAAGAAACCTGAAGAAGTTTACCAGGTAATCAGCCTTTCCCATAAAAGCACGCCTGAGCTCAGGATTCTGTGTTGCAATACCGACAGGACATGTATTAAGGTGGCATTTGCGCATCATGACACATCCGAGCACAACAAGAGCGCTGGTTGAGAATCCATATTCCTCGGCACCCAGCAGGGCCGCAATAAGAATATCTCTTCCTGTCTTAAGCTGACCGTCAGCCTGAAGTACCACCTTTCGTCTCAGGTTACTCATGACCAGTACCTGCTGTGTTTCTGAAAGTCCAAGCTCAAGAGGTATACCGGCATGTTTTATTGATGATGAGGGACTTGCACCTGTGCCGCCCTCGTATCCGCTTATGGTTATAAGATCAGCTCCTGCCTTGGCAACACCGGCAGCTATGGTTCCCACTCCGCTTGCAGATACAAGTTTGACACTAATGCGAGCCTGGGGATTGACATTCTTAAGGTCGAAAATAAGCTGCGACAGATCCTCAATGGAATATATATCATGATGAGGAGGAGGAGATATGAGGGTGATCCCGGGTATCGAGTACCTTGTCCTGGCGATTATCATGTCGACTTTATGTCCCGGAAGCTGGCCTCCTTCTCCGGGTTTTGCACCCTGGGCGATCTTGATCTGAATCTCATCAGCGTTGACAAGATATTCAGTGGTAACGCCAAAGCGGCCGCTGGCAACCTGCTTGATGGCACTCCTTACGGAATCGCCGTTTTCAAGCCGCCTGAACCTGGCAGGGTCTTCACCTCCTTCTCCGGTGTTGCTCCGTCCGCCGATACGGTTCATTGCAATGGCGAGTGTCTCATGTGCCTCACGGCTTATTGATCCGAATGACATAGCACCAGTGACAAAGCGCTTCATAATAGCTTCAGCAGGTTCTGTTTCCTCAATGGGGATTGGAGTATTTTTTCTGGTCCTGAGCAGGCCTCTTATGAAAAGGGGACTGGTTGTATCTGAATCAGCTTTTCTGACATATTCTCTGAATTTTTCTCTGTCACCGGTCCTGGTACTCCATTGCAGAAGAGAAATGGTATCAGGATTCCATGCATGTATCTCGCCATGTTTCCTGTATGAATACAGGCCTTCAATCAGCATTATGGGCGGTTTCTTTTCCATAAAGGCTTTTCTGTGGGGAATGAGTATCTCCTCGGTAATTTCCCCGAGGCCTATGCCGCCAATCCTTGACACAGTTCCCTTAAAGTATTTGTCAATGATCTCAGGATGTATACCTATAGCTTCGAAGATCTGGGATGAGCGGTAGCTTCTCAGAGTGCTTATACCCATTTTCGACATGATCTTCATTATGCCCTTGTTAATGGAACTAACATAATTTTCTTCAGCTTTCTGATAATCGAGCTGGATCGCCTTGTCTTTTACCAGCTTGTCAATTACGGCGAAACTCATATAGGGATTTATTATGCTGGCTCCGTACCCGAATAAAAGAGCGAAATGCATGACTTCCCTGGGCTCAGCTGATTCTACAACAATGTCTATCTGCATCCTCTTCCGCCTGTCGATAAGGTAGTGATGAATGGTCGAAACGGCCATCAGTGAAGGTATTGGCGCTTTTGAAGCGCTGATGCCCCTATCGGAAAGTATTATGTAGTTTTTTCCCTGGTCGACGGCTTTTTCCGCTTCGTGGCATAACTGGTCGAGAGCTAATCGCAGTCCTTCAGCTCCCTTATCTGCATCAAAAAGCATCTGAAGGGTGGAAGCGGAAAAACCCTTGTACCTCAGGTTCCTGACAATCTGAAAATAGGTATTTGAGATAACCGGGTTTTTGAATCTCACCATTTTAACATGATCGGGCGATTCGTCAAGAAGGTTCTGCTGCAGCGAGCCCAGATAGCCTGAAAGGGTCATGACCAGTTCTTCTCTTATGGGATCGATGGGTGGGTTTGTTACCTGGGCAAATGACTGCTTGAAATAATTGAACAGCCGGTAGGGTTTTTTTGACAGGACAATGGCAGGCACATCATTTCCCATGGAACCGATCGGTTCCTTGCCTGTTGCTGCCATCTCCTTTATAATCTTTTCGATATCTTCGAGTGAATAGTTGAAGGCTGTTCTGTAAATGTTATATTGTTCGCCTATTTCGGGCGATACTATGCGACCGGTCTCGATCTTTTCGAGCTTGACCATGTTCTGGTCTATCCATTTTCCGTAAGGAAAGTCTGAAGCCAGTTTTGCCTTAAGTTCCCTGTCGTAGTATACTTTCCCTTCAAGTGTATCAACAAGAAGCATCTTGCCGGGTTTTAGCCTTCCCTTTTCCTTTATCTCTTCCGGTGGGAACGTTTGAACCCCTGTTTCTGAGCCCATAACAATAATATCGTTGAAGGTGATCAGGTATCTTGAAGGACGCAATCCGTTCCTGTCGAGCATTCCTCCAATATACCTGCCATCGGAAAATATTAGGGAAGCTGGTCCATCCCATGGTTCCATGAATGTAGAATGATAATGGTAGAAATCCCTCAGTTCAGCAGGAATGGGATTTTTGAGGTTTATTGATTCAGGGATCAGAACAGACATGGCATATGGAATGGATTTCCCGCTCATCATAAGGAATTCCAGAACATTGTCAAGGGAGGCTGAATCGCTTTTACCGGGTTCGATAACCGGATATATTTTCTTAAGGTCACCAAGTTTTTCCGATTTAAGTATCGACTCTCTGGCTTCCATCCAGAAACGGTTACCTTTAATTGTATTTATTTCGCCGTTATGGCCAAGCACCCTGAAAGGCTGTGCCAGATCCCAGCTGGGGAAGGTGTTTGTGCTGAAACGAGAATGGACCAGCGCTAATCCGCTCTGCAGTCTTTCGTCAGTGAGATCGGTAAAATACTCACTAAGCTGCAGCGATGTAAGCATGCCTTTGTATACAAGCACTCTTGTTGAAAGACTCGGCATATAAAAGAAATGCTTCTGGCTGATATCAGATTCACGTATGGCTTTCTCAGCTCTTTTCCTTATTATGTATAGTTTTCGTTCAAGGTCATCGCCGGGAATATCGGCACTTACCAGTATCTGCTTAATATAAGGTTCTGCTGCTTTGGCAATATCACCTATTACGGAGTTGTCCCTGGGCACTTCCCTGAAACCGATGAATGACACTCCTTCTTCCCCTATTATTTTAAGAAGTATTTCCTCGCATTTTGCAGCATCGCCAGTGTCCCGGGGCATGAACAGAAGCCCTGTTCCGAAGTGGCCCTCAGGTGGAAGCGAATAGCCCTGGATAAGGTAAAAATCACGGGGAACCTGGATCATAATTCCGGCTCCGTCGCCTGTTTTGCTATCGGCACCTTCAGCACCCCTGTGAGTCATATTCCTGAGAATGTCAAGACCCTGTAATATTATTGAATGTGATTTTCTTCCTTTCAGATGTGCCACGAAACCTATACCACAGCTTCCGTGTTCAAATTCCTCACGGTATAAACCCCTTTTACTCATCATGGCTTTTTCCATTTTCTTTTGATTTATGAAAGCACTGCCGGCATATTGCAAAAAACCGCTCCCTGTGTTTCACGAGAACGGTTTTCATATATCAGATAACGCATACCATTCTCAGTAGGAATTCCGGAGGAACCTATTGAAAAATGATACTGATATTTCAAAACCGGCAGTTTTCATGTTTAATATATGGTTGCAAATATATAATAATGCTTATAAAATGATGTTAAAAAATTGAAAAAAATTAATAATAAAAATATAAAAGCTGTAAATATTAAATAAAATATAATAGAATGAACATTATTTAATAGCCAGAAAATAGGATTTTATGATTGATTTACAGTTTTTTCATTCGTTCTGACATTTGTTGGTCCTGGGGAAAAGCCAGGCTTTTATTGCAGCCGGAAGATCTGAAATTACGATTCCGTTAAAATAGTTCACAGAAGTTTTTCATTGAATGGTCAACTACTGTTTCAGGATGAAGATATAGTCCGGGTGAGTATCGTGACCGAAATCTTTCCCGGAGGCCGTTCAGCTTACAGGATTTCCTTGATAAATAATCGTAATTTTGGAATTTTGAAATCAGAGCAGGAGGATAATATGTCTTTTTACTGTTCTGTGTTCAATAATCACAGTTATGGAAAGACCGGGTAGTTTTGTATTTGTTATTTTCGGAGCCACCGGCGACCTGACCTCGAGGAAGCTGATGCCTGCTATTTATTCCCTCAGCACCCAGAATATGATGCCTGACAAGTATATGATAGTTGGAGCTGGTCGTACGGTAATGAATTCAGGCGAATTCAGGGAAAAGATGCAGGAAGCACTGGAGGTATCTTCTGAAGGTATTAAGCGGGATAGATCAAGCATTGCATCATTCCTCCATAAGATTCATTATGAAATATTTGACTATTCGTCAGAAACTGATTACAAAAAGCTTAAGAAACTACTTACTGCTCATTCACGCAGGTTCGCCATTGAACTTAACGTGATCTTCTACCTGGCGACTCCTCCGAGTATTTATGAAACCATACTGACAAAACTTTCAAATGCCGGCTTAAGTGAAGACCAGAAGGAATTCAGGCGTTTTATAATTGAAAAACCTTTTGGGTATGACCTGGAATCTGCCAGGAACCTGAACAGAAAGCTTCACGACATGATGAAGGAAGAGCAGATCTTCAGGATAGACCATTATTTAGGTAAGGAAACAGTACAGAATCTGCTTGTTACAAGATTTGCCAATGGTATATTTGAACCACTGTGGAACAGAAATTATATACATCGCATAGAAATAACCTCAGCAGAAAACATCGGAGTTGAGAACAGGGGAAGCTACTATGATTCTGCAGGCGCGCTGAGGGATATGGTTCAGAATCATCTTCTGCAGATAGTCGGACTGGTTGCCATGGAACCACCTTCGTCGCTTGAGGCCGATCCCATACGTAACGAGGTGCTCAAAGTTTTTCAGTCACTTCAGCCTCTTAAAGAAGAGAATGTTGCAGCCCAGGTTATAAGAGGACAGTACATTGCATCAAGGATAAGAGGGGAATCCATAACCGGATACAGGCAGGAAAAGGGCGTTGATAAGAAATCAAGAACTGAAACCTTCGTTGCCATGAAGTTTTTTATCAACAACTGGAGATGGGGAGGTGTCCCGTTCTATATCAGGACAGGAAAGAGGTTGCCAACGCGCGTGATGGAGGTTGTTATTTATTTCAAGGCAACACCTCATCACCTCTTTCTTGGAAATGCCGGTAAACTATCAGGTAATCAACTGATTCTACGGATACAGCCTGATGAAGGCATACTGCTGAAGTTTGATATGAAGGAACCTGGCTCCGGATTCAATGTAAAAAATGTGAATATGGACTTTCATTACAAGGACCTGGCTGATATAAGGGTGCCCTCAGCATATGAAAGGCTTCTTTATGATGTTATGCTTGGGGATTCAACGCTGTTCTCCAGGGACGATGAGGTGGAAACAGCATGGAAATTCCTTGAGCCTATTCGTAATGCCTGGAACAACGACTGTTCAATAAAGGTTTACGGTTATCCTGCAGGCACATGGGGACCTCAGCAGTCGAACGATCTGATTGAAGGAGGGGGCCATGAGTGGAGATATCCATGCAAGAACCTGGCAGATGAGGAGTTGTATTGTGAACTGTAGGGAGAAAGCACAAGGTTCAGGGCGCCGGGCAGATCAGACATTCTGATTATTTTTTTGTTGAAATTACAGTCAATAAAACCAACCGCAGTCAGCGGTTACATAATTCAGACCCTGGAATCGCCGGGCAAAAAGGAGAAAGAAGGGGAGTTGTGAAGGATGAGGAATAAGTAAGAGAAGTTAATTAAAATGATGAAAAGAAAAGTAAGAATCTTTCAGACACCTTTTGAGACAGCGGAAGCATTGTCAATAGAGCTCGTACGCAGGGTGAAGGAAACCAAAAAGCAGGGCAGGAATCTGACTATAGCTCTTTCAGGAGGTAAAACTCCATTGTTGTTGTTCAGTATTCTCGCCGATCATTTTGCGGGAGAAGTTAAATGGGATAGCACCCATTTTTTCTGGGCAGATGAAAGAATGGTGGGTCCGGATCACCCTGAAAGCAATTTCGGAATGGCCTTCAGGGCATTCCTTATGAAGGTTGAACTCCCGGCTGAGAATATTCACAGGATAATGGGAGAAAATGATATCGATCAGGAAGTTGCACGTTACAGTACGGAAGTAGAAAAATATACAGGAAAAGAAAATGAACTGCCGGTTTTTGACATCATTCTGCTCGGTCTGGGTAATGATGGGCATACTGCTTCAATATTCCCTGGTAATGAGCGGCTTTTCAGGACCAGAAAGATATGTGCCAGGGCCGTCCATCCGGTCAGCGGCCAGGAAAGGATAACACTGACCGGAGGCATTCTGAACAATGCCTGTGAAGTTTTCTTTCTAATATCAGGGAGGGATAAGGCACATGTAGTGAAAGCAATTCTGGAGGAGAATTCCCTGCGGGAGTTGTTCCCTGCTTCACTTGTTAATCCTGCGTCAGGAAAATTGTTCTGGTTTCTCGATATGAAAGCGGCATCAGAATGCAGTTTGAAAAATGCAGGAGAATAATCTTTATTGTTAGGATGATTTTTTTATATTTGGATACGTTGTCTAACCATTAAAAACAATTGTCATGTCACACGAAAAGGCAAAAGAACAAGTCAAAGTCAAGAAACAGGCAGCCAAGACCCTGAAAGAAAAACGAGCTGCAAAAAAAGCAAAGAAAGCTGAAAAGAATAAGTGACAGAAAGGTTCGTTAAATGCCGGTGAAGTCCTTAGTGAGAACCGGATTTGCCTTAATGCCCGATTCCCCGGTTAAAGTAGCAGGAATTTTGAGTTTAAACCGGAAATCCCGCTAAGGACTTTGCAAAAAAAAAGAGGCTGTAAAAC
Organism: Bacteroidales bacterium; assembly: GCA_034005245.1. Classification (GTDB taxonomy): domain Bacteria; phylum Bacteroidota; class Bacteroidia; order Bacteroidales; family VadinHA17; genus LD21. The sequence continues at coordinate 6,402 of JAVEVC010000015.1, read as the reverse complement.
AGCCTCCTGAAATTAGATTTGTCATATTCAAGCTATGCGAGCTTAACATTTACCGCATTAATTCCTTTCTTTCCTTCTGCAAGTTCAAATGTAACTTCATCGTTCTCCTTGATCTTGTCGATCAGGCCTGATGCATGCACAAAATATTCATTATCTGAATCTGCATCTTTAATGAATCCGAATCCTTTTGATACATTAAAAAATTTAACTGTTCCTTTGTTCATTTTGCTTTGTTTTAAAATTAGAGGGGCGCAAGTTACATAATAATATTCAGATTAACTACAATTATTTTTTTGTAAACCGGGATTGGAATTATAGAAAAAGGTTGAAAAAGTTGAAAAGGTTGAAGGATCAGGTACTGGGCGCTAGGCCCAGGGCGCCGGACAGGATGTTCCTAGTTCCTGGTTTCTGGTTCAAGGTTCCTTGAACTCGGAACCTTGAACCAGAAACCAGGAACGATAGCAGAATAGCAGAATAGAAGAATAAAGGTATTATGCTGATAGTTGTTTTTTTTTGCCATTGAACGACTTATTTTAATATCATTGCAAAAAATTTGAAAAAATAACTTTTGAAAACAGATTAAGAATGAGGAAATGGAGGGTTGAAGACTCGGCAGAACTTTACAACATCAACGGTTGGGGTATTAATTATTTCTCGATAAATCAGAAGGGAAACGTAGAAGTAAAACCATTAAGGGATTGCGCTTCAGTTGATCTGAAGGAGCTTCTTGATGAACTGATCTTGTCGGATGTATCCACACCTGTTCTTGTAAGATTTCCTGATATACTTGATGACAGGATAGTTAATATCTCTGATTGTTTCAGGTCGGCAGCTGAGGAGTATGGATACAAGGCACAAAATTTTATCATATATCCCATCAAGGTTAATCAGATGAGGCCTGTTGTGGAAGAGATTGTAAGCCACGGCAAAAAATTCAATATCGGACTCGAGGCAGGATCGAAGCCTGAACTTCATGCCGTGATTGCCATAAATACCGATCCGGAATCGCTTATAATCTGTAACGGATATAGAGATGAAGATTACATTGAGCTTGCTCTGCTTGCACAGAAAATGGGAAAGAGGATATTTCTGGTTATTGAGAAGCTTAATGAGCTTAAACTTGTGACCACTATAGCAAAAAGGTTGAAGGTGGTGCCCAACATAGGGATCAGGGTAAAGCTGGCAAGCATTGGAAGCGGTAAATGGGAAGATTCCGGCGGGGATATCAGCAAATTCGGCCTTACATCGAGCGAACTTCTCGAAGCTATCGATTATCTCGAAAGAAACAGGATGAAAGACTGCCTGCGTCTCATTCATTTTCATATTGGCAGCCAGGTCACTAAAATTCGCCGGATCAAGGTTGCCCTCAGGGAAGCTTCTCAGTTCTATGTTCAGATAAGGAAGATGGGTTTCAATATAGAGTTTGTTGACATCGGAGGAGGACTGGGTGTTGATTATGACGGGACCGGATCATCAAACAGTGAAAGCAGTGTCAATTATACCATCCAGGAATATGTGAATGACTCCATCAGCACATTTGTTGATGCCAGCGACAAGAACAACATTCCTCATCCTAACATCATAACCGAATCGGGCAGGTCTCTTACCGCGCATCATTCAGTTCTTATATTTGAAGTTCTTGAGACTACAACCCTTCCTTCCTGGGACGAAGAGGAGGAGATTGAAGAGAGCGATCATGAACTTGTAAAGGAGCTGTTTCTCCTGTGGGATAACGTTAACCAGCCACGAATGCTTGAAACATGGCATGATGCCCAGCAGATAAGGGAAGAGGCTCTTGACCGTTTCAGCCTCGGGCTTATCGATCTTAAAACCAGAGCCCAGGTTGAAAGGCTTTTCTGGTCCATAGCCAGAAGGGTTTACAGCCTTACAAAAACAACAAAGCATGTTCCTGATGAATTGAGGCAGATCACGAGGATATTGTCGGACAAGTATTTCTGCAATTTCTCCCTTTTTCAATCTCTCCCCGATGCCTGGGCTATCGACCAGATCTTCCCGATCATGCCGATTCACAAGCTTAATGAAGAACCCTCGAGGACAGCAACTATCCAGGATATGACATGCGATTCTGACGGGAAAATTGACAACTTCATATCCACAAAAAATTCACCCTATCATCTGCCCCTTCATCCCCTTAAGGGCAAGGAGCCATATTATATCGGAGTATTTCTTGTGGGAGCCTATCAGGAGATTCTGGGTGACCTTCACAATCTTTTCGGCGACACCAACGCAGTTCACATATCGGTAGATGAGGACGGCTATAAGATAGACCAGGTTATTGACGGTGAGACAGTAGCTGAAGTCCTTGATTATGTTCAGTATAACTCTAAAAAAATGGTCCGGACGGTGGAAACATGGGTAACCACTTCCGTGAAAACCGGAACCATAACGGTTGAGGAAGGGAAGGAATTCTTATCTAATTACCGGTCAGGACTATATGGATACACATACCTTGAGTGATAATCATTTTTCACGAATTTATCATAAAAATATCGGAAAAAGCTTTAACTTAACATAGTTGGTTTTGTAATTAGCTTTTAATGATAGTTTTACCTTTATCCTAAAATTTAATTTACTATGAGTGAGACTTCTACTTTCGATGTGAATGCATTCATCAAGGAATCAAAAGAAACCTTGCTGAGCCCAAAGACCTATTTTCCTGAGATGAAAATATCAGGAGGCATGACTGAACCTCTCATCAAAGCTGTTATTTATGGCGCAGTGGCAGGTATTTTTGCTTTTCTTTGGAGTGTAATCGGGCTTGGTGCAGCAGGTGCCGGTTTTATGGGCGGGGCTGTTGGTGCGATGGCTCTGGTCTGGGGAATTGTAGGCGCAATAATCGGTTTGTTTATCGGTGCAGTAATATTGCTGGTTATTTCGTCAATCTGCAAGGGAAACACCGACTTTGAGGCAAACGTGCGTGTTGTTGCATCAATCATGGTTATAATGCCGATAAGCGCTCTCCTCGGCTTTACTATGGGCATTAGCACAGTTCTGGGTTCTATCGTGGCACTGGCCGTAAACCTCTATGCCCTCTATATGCTGTACCACGGCCTGACGGGAGCACTAAAGGCTAAACCTGATACCACAAAGATCGTTATGTATGTTTTGGGAGCATTGCTTCTTCTGTTCACCATAATAGGAATGGGAACAAGGAACAGAATGAACAAATTCGTGAATGAGTTTAATTCGGATGAAGTTCGGGAGATGCTCAAAGATCTTGAAGAAGAAGATGATTAATACTGATCTTTTAGCCAGGCTCCATTAATTTTATTACACGGAGCCTGGCTTTTTTTATGCATGTAACAGATACGTAAGGATTACCTGACACCGAACCACTAAACGGCTGAATCATCACAGCACATGATTTATGCTGTTGAAAAAAAGCCTGCTCAATTTTTTAACGGGGTAACATCCTGACTGGAACCATCATCATTTATTTCTGCAGGATTAAGGAAAATCAGGAAGAAGACAAGAGCAAACGAGAGCTCATGAAGCTCGCTATCTTTTGTCATCTGAAGAGTCAATATCATTAATGTTGCTGCAACCATTAAAATTATATGATGCTTTTCCGGCAGAGGAATACGGTATTTCACAACCATTTTACGGATAAAGCGGATCTTGCTGGTCATGATGCGGGAAAACATGAAATAGATGATTAACGCTGCAAACATGAACCTTGAAAAAATAACCTTATTCAGGCTGTGTCCTTTTACAACGAGGTTGTGAAGGTTTGTTTCGGACTGTTTGTTGTGTTGCTTAAAAAAGTCTCCGCTTTCGATGTTAAAGATCCTCTGGCCCCAGCTTATTTCATCACCCGCCGCGAAAAAGAATAATATTGCCAGCAGGATCCATGTAATGACCCATGGTTTCTTCCAGGGTTTGCAGTATTTAGTAACCCTGTACAGGCATACAAGACTGCAGAAAAACAGGAAAAATGCAGTTAAGTATTCCACCGGGCCGTCTTCCCTGACAAATCTTACAAATTCTTCAGAGCCAACAAAAAATCTAAGATACATGCCATAGGTAATTAAAGTAATGAGTATAGTTCCAATAAAGACTTCCGTACCTGCAATTAGTTTTCTTGTATTCATAAATGATCAGATTAGAATTAATTGTGCTTTTTTAGTGATCAATCTGGAAAATAAATTGTGATCATAATTAAGTATTTGCGACATGGTGGCTCTTTTCTTGATCCTGGTTTAAAGTTAATTATGTCAGGATCTTTTATCCTGTTAGACTGATTGTGTAAATGAATTAAAAATTTTTCTGGTAAAAGTATCATAAAATACCAAGAAATGGAACTTAATCCTGATAGTCAACCCTGAAAGGTTAAAAGCCATGCAGGTTATTGCCAGAGAAAAATTCTGTTGCCGGGAAATATATTTTTAACTAAGTTTGATATCCAATCTATCATACTTATCCATATGATAAAAGAATTCCATTCCCGTTTGGATCAGTTTCGGGTCGACAGACCGGGGCTGCAGGTTTCCGGACGTGTTGCATCTGTTGATGCCCTTCGAGGTTTTGATATGTTCTGGATCATAGGAGGGGAGGCTGTATTCAGGAGTCTGGAAAATGTTTTTATTTCAGGAGATGCAGGGTTCATATCGCGCCAGCTGACTCATGTGGAATGGACAGGCTTCAGGTTTTATGACCTGATCATGCCGCTCTTCCTTTTCATTGTAGGTGTTGCCATGCCATTTTCCTTCAGGAAGAGGCTTGAAAAAGTCCCTTCCAAAGCTGCCATGTGGCCCCACATATTAAAGCGCCTAATTGTCCTATGGATCCTCGGCATGGCTGTGCAGGGAAACCTGCTTGATTACGACTGGAACAAAATTAAATTCTTCAGCAATACATTGCAGGCAATAGCTTGTGGTTACCTTATTGCCTCCATTTTAATGCTTTATTGCAGGGTTACCTGGCAGATTGCAGGGACTCTGGTCCTGATGCTCATATATTGGGCCCTTCTTACGTTTGTCCCGGTTCCGGGTTTCGGATCAGGAATAATTACTCCGGAAGGAAATTTTGCAATTTTTGTTGACAAATTCATCCTGGGGAAATTCCAGGACGGGACAACATATTCATGGATAGTAAGCAGCCTCAATTTTGGTGCTACAGTAATGCTGGGTGTCTTTTCCGGCTATCTTCTTCAATCGGGTCTTAAGGCAGGCAAAAAGATTACCTGGCTTATCGTTGCCGGGCTGACACTCATTATTCTTGGCAAGATCTGGGGTATCTGGCATCCCTCTGTCAAGCATATATGGACCAGCTCATTTGTGCTTTTCTCAGGTGGAATATGTATGCTCCTGCTTGCATTGTTCCTGTTTCTTGTTGATAAGCTCGATCTGAAAAAAAGCTTTTTGTTCTTTACAATTATAGGGATGAATGCCATATTTGCCTATTGTGCCTCGCATCTTTTTGATTTCGGACAGGTGGCGGATGTGTTTGTGGGAGGACTGAAAGGCAGCACCGGTGCCGTTTACTACTTTCTTCGCGCGCTAGGTGGCTTTGGAGTACTCTATTTTATTTTGTGGCTGATGTATAAATACAGAATATTCATCAAAATTTGATATAGCTTATGAAAACACGCCGTCAGTTTATTAAACTAACCGGAGCAGGTGTTGCTGCAGCAGGATTAATGCCTGCCACGACTGCTTCTGCTAACGCTCCTATACCGGCAGAAGACAGAACCTTGTTTTCTGTCGGGATGGCTGGTTATACCTTCCGCGAATTTAATATCGACCAGACAATTGAAATAATGAAAAAAGTCGGGGTAAAGGATCTCTCCCTGAAGGATTTTCATTTACCCATGGACAGCACACAGGAAAAGATTGATGATGTTATCGGCAGGTTCCGTAATGCAGGAATAACTGTATATACCCTGGGCGTAATTTACATGAAAACAAAAGATGCCGTGGATCTCGCATTTCAATATGCCAGGAAGGCAGGGGTCAGGATGATTGTCGGTGCCCCGGATTACGAATTGCTTCCATATGCAGAGAGCAAGGTGAAAGAATATGATTTCAGGCTGGCTATCCATAACCATGGTCCTGACAATCCTCTGTTCCCGAACGCCACCGACATCTGGAACCATGTAAAAGATCTTGATCCGAGAATGGGCATCTGCCTTGATATAGGCCATAATATGCGCGATGGAGATGATCCTGCCGTCGATATCAGGCGTTATGGAAGGCGGCTGTATGATGTTCACATAAAAGATGTGGATGCAGCTTCAAAAGAGGGCAAGACTGTGGAAATAGGACGCGGAATCATTAATATGCAGAGCGTTGTCGCAGCCTTGCGCAAGATTAAATACACCGGGCGATGCAGCCTCGAATATGAAAAGGATATGAAGGATCCTCTTGCAGGCATTGCAGAATC
>JAVEVC010000068.1:0-13903 GCA_034005245.1 Bacteroidales bacterium | reverse complement strand
AATAAAATATCTTCAGGATGCTCACGACATTTCTTAAATACCAGAACGCATGTTGGAATGGATGTGCCATAAAAGATATTTTCAGGCAGACCAATTACTGCGTCCAAGTAGTTTTTCTCTTCAATCAGGTATTTTCTGATATGTCCCTCGGCTGCCCCCCTGAAAAGCACTCCATGTGGCATGACAACAGCCATAACACCATTTTCAGCAAGATGGTATAGCATGTGTTGAATAAACGCAAAATCCGCTTTGGATGATGGCGCAAGTTTACCGTATTCGCTGAACCTGTCATCGGTCATAAACAATGGATTTGCGCTCCATTTAGCCGAAAACGGTGGATTTGCCACAACTGCTTCTGCATCAAGTTTTGCATGTTGTGGATGTTCCAATGTATCTTCCAGTTTTATATCAAATCTGGTGTGATGAACACCATGAAGGATCATGTTCATCCGGCAAAGGTTAAAAGTTGTACGGTTAAGTTCCTGACCATAAAACTTCAACACATCACATTCTCTTGCAAGCCTGAGAAGAAGCGATCCTGAGCCGACTGTAGGATCATACGCTGATTTTATGCGTTTCTTACCTAACGTTACGATGCGGGTAAGAACTTTTGATACCTGTTGATTTGTATAAAATTCTCCGGCTTTTTTTCCAGCACCACTGGCAAACTGACCAATTAAATATTCGTATGCATCACCCAGTACGTCAATCTCTGATTGTTCCAGTTGAAAATCAATTTTATCAAGGTGTGACAACACTTTAGCAATCACTTCATTTCTTTGTTCAGTAGTCTTGCCCAGTTTTGTGCTGTTCAAATCCATGTCTTCGAACAGATGGTCGAAATCCTCTTCGCTGGTTGTACCCATAGTACTGTTCTGAATGCTGATGAGGATTTTCTGGATGTCTTCGATAATGAATTTGCTGAGGTTTTTGCCGTTTCCATTACCACGTTTGGCAACTTGTTTGAACAGTTCTGATGGTTTCAGGAAATAACCAAGTTTTTCCAGTGATTCTTCTTTAATGGCTTCGAGATATTCCTTTCCTTTTGCAGTATCTTCGGGTATATCAATATATTTAACTTTGTCTTCTTTCAGGATGTCATTGGCATACAATACCATCTTTTCCGACAAATACTTATAAAAAATGAAGCCGAGAATATAATCCCGGAATTCATCTGCATCCATCTTGCCACGCAGGGTGTTGGCAATATTCCACAATTGTTGTTGTAGTAGTCGTTTCTGGTCTTCGCTCATACAGTGTATTTATGGATTCCAATTAATAATATCTCACGCTTATGCAGTTATATAACCATCCCATAAAATATTCTGGAACGTGTTAAATCGAACCATTATCATTGATGCTCAAAGAATGAATATCAAAAATACTAATTGTAATTGAAAATAAGAGTGTTGAAATATAAACAACTGATGCGTTGTTGTCTTAGGAATTCTTATTGCTCCTGAGAAATGGAACGTGGATGAATTGCATCAATCAAGAAATCCTTTTTGGTTAAGCAATTTTATATAATCTTCCCTGCTGAGAGGACAGTTAACCAAATCAATAAAATCGGCTTTATCCAACTTACACTGGAACGACATTTGTTTAATCAGGTGCTTATCAATATCCTTATTCCCATGACTTATTTTGGTTGACAGGACATATTTTTCATCATAAAAGAAATCCACCCATTTATGGTCGGAACTCTTATTGATGGAATCAACAAATCCCTTTTTCTTGAGGTTTTTATATGTCTTTTTAGGGTCTAAAACGCTCATTTTTCTTCAATACTGTCAATTATCTGGATGAGAATATTCTTAATAAGACGGTTGTGATTAGTTAGTGAGTCATCACCCAATGTTTTTAACCTGTTGTAAATGAAATCAAATTCCTCAGTAAACGATTTTTCAGCATCATCCTGCGTTAATCCTGTACCTATTATTCCAAGCATTTCAGACTGGATTACGAAATAATCATCTTCCTTTTCGAAAAGGCAGCGAAGTGGGTATTTTAATATATAGTTTTTTGTTTCAGTCACAATAACATCAGGAGCATATTCCAATGAAAACTTTTTACCAGAATAAATATCAATTATTTTACGGATGGTTTTCCCACCACGTTGCGAAATTTTTATTTTACCAACTGCTTCATCCGATTCTGAAACGGTTTCTGCAATCTCTTTTATTTCTGATATTAACTCTTTCTTTACTGCTGATTTAAATCGATTAATTTTATAGATAGGAGTGATTTTTTCATTAACCTCATCGTATTCAACAAAACTGACTGGTGCAGTACCAAAATTATTTACAAACGAATATAAGGTCTCAACAATTGGATTGCGCTTAACAGGTTCGGGATATAGTTCGACTATTTTACTGTAATCTCCCGTATTTGAAATTTCTACAATTTTTTCAAATTTTTCATTAATTGTGTTTCTATGTACCTGCCAATTAAGTCCCGTTTTGTTTTCAGAACGGGGAGAATAAGCAAATTTTGGTACGGCACTTCCCTTGGTGAAACCAACCAGTTCGATTCGAAAGTTATTTATATTGATGGATTCATTGGATGGTAAATCATATCTTGCCAGTGTAAACACGAGTTCCTGTAAATCCTGAGCAAGTTTTACCAGAACATCGATAGGCAAAGAGTTATACTTACCCAACTCTCCGCCAATTTCGATAAAAGCACCGTTATTTAAATCGATTTTCACCAATCAAATATACAAACAAACGAAATTCAATGAAAGGTTCTTATATGTTAATATCAAATTCAGGCTATTTTTTCTACCACTTTTTCTACTACAAAGAAAAATGCCGTTGTAATTAATTGATTTACAACGGCATCCTGTTTTAATCAGTCGGGGTGAGAAGATAATTACTACTTTACTTTAAAATCCAAAACCCTACCAAATTTGGCAGGGTTTCTTGTTTTGAAAGTTCAAAATCAGTTCAAAACATTTGTTATTTAACTGATTCTCAATCCGAATTGTTGACCCACCTGGGCTCGAACCAGGACTCTGCGGAACCAAAATCCGACGTGTTACCAATTACACCATGGGTCAATACTGAACACAGCGCTGCAAAATTATGAAAATTTTTGTTTGATTACCCCTTTGGGACTTATTAACCGGCAGATTTCAAGTCCTGTCTTTGGAGTATTACAGGTCCCTGACCCCCCGGAACTTTCTTCAGCTCTGCCACCTCAGCAACAGTAAATGGACATTCCACAAGAGAACTGAGTATGAAACCAAGCTCACACATATCCTCATCCCCTTTCTCATAATACCAGATAATGCTTGTGTTTTTCAGAATATTCGCGGAATCAGCTATCTCTTTGATTATATTATAAATCCATTTAGTTGAACTGGTATTGATGTATTCAAATCCGAATTCCACTGAAGTCTCGCCGTGATTTTTGCTGAAATATTCCTTGATCCATTCGTAAGCCGGACGATAAATTTCACTGGGATTCTCCGATATGGACCGCCCTATTACGACTATCCGTCCCGACTCAAGATAAATGGCCGGCGTCCTTCTTGTAGGCCCCGATGAAAAGGTTTTTAATCGTGTCATTAATCTTTTTCAGGGTTTATTTCCTGAATTTCCATGATATGTAAACGTAAAAACTGAAGGAAAGTGTTCAGAATAATGTAAAAAAAACAGATCCGGCTAAAATTTCAGGAAGAAATTACTATTTATTGCCATTCCGGTCGAAAAGAGTAGGCTCAGTGTCTTCCCATAGAGTGGGATGTTCTTCATCAAATCTCTTGATGATTGCTTTCATGATCGTTTCGCGCAGAAATTCCGATTTATTTTTGACCCTGTAGCGGCTGCAGTAAATGCCGAAAGCCCTGATTTCCCTATTATTGAGCATCAGCGAAAGTCTGTTGGTCCTTTTCAGTCTTTCATCCTTATATGAGATATGTCTCAAGTATTGATGATATGAATCAGGATTCTAATTTAAGCAAAGCTGCTTCTGTCAGGCTTTCAGTTCGTATTAGTTTTTAACATAAGAATAGAATCTGGTCAATAAATGACAGGTTATGAGGACGTTGCGTTATTCAAAACTTTAGCCGGCAATAACATTGTATAACAGGCAACCAAATCCCTGCGCTTTGTGTCGTCTCATGCCTGAAGAGTCCGGCTTTCTGCAAACAGCAATCGGAGTTGTACGCCCTTCTTTTATAATGAAAGTAAAAGGGCCATAAACAGTAAATCTCTAAAAATGTGGATTCAGCCTGAAATTAAGCCTTCCCTGCACTTCCCAAAACATTAACGATCTTATGCTTATACAGATCTTTCAGCTTTTCACGTGCCGGTCCCAGGTAATTGCGAGGATCAAATTCTCCGGGCTTTTCCACAAAGACCTTGCGTATTGCTGCTGTCATTGCGAGACGGCCATCGCTGTCGATATTGATCTTGCAGACTGCTGATCCTGCTGCTCTTCTTAACTGGTCTTCCGATACGCCGGCAGTGTTTTCCATTTTCCCGCCGTACTTGTTTATCTCATCCACAATATCCTGTGGTACTGATGAAGCTCCATGCAGAACGATCGGGAAACCCGGAATGCGCCTTTCGCACTCTTCGAGAATATCAAACCGCAAAGGAGGAGGCAGTTCACCTGGTCCAACCTTGAACTTAAAAGCGCCGTGAGAGGTTCCGATGGATATGGCAAGAGAGTCAACACCGGTCTTCTTTACAAAATCCTCAACTTCCTCAGGCCTTGTGTATGATGAATGCTCTGCCGAGACTTCATCCTCAATGCCCGCAAGAACACCAAGTTCTCCTTCAACAGTGACATCAAACTGATGGGCATATTCAACCACCTGCCTGGTCAATTTCACATTCTCTTCGTACGGGAAATGAGATCCGTCGATCATCACAGACGAGAAACCCGTTTCAATGCACGACTTGCAGGTTTCAAACGTGTCACCATGGTCGAGGTGCAATACAATCGGAATCGGATACCCCAGTTCCTTTGCATATTCCACAGCGCCTTTGGCAAGATGCTGCAAAAGAGTCTGGTTGGCATATTTCCGTGCTCCTTTCGATACCTGCAGTATCACCGGAGATTTTGTTTCAACACAGGCACTTATTATTGCCTGCATTTGTTCAAGATTGTTGAAATTGAAAGCAGGAATTGCATATCCGCCTTTCACTGCAGCTTTAAAAAGCTCCCTTGAATTTACTAATCCTATATCCTTGTAATGAAGCATAACTAATTGTTTTAAACAGATTGTGAAGTTAGTTATTTTAACCTTTGAGGCCAAAACTATTGATAAAATAAAACGCAATCAACATTTAATCAAATGATCGCCGCGCCATTTAAAGCTAATTGATTAACTTCGGGACTGATTTTTTTTACGGAATGGATTTGCCGGTGATCCGGAAGCAGCATTGATAAAATAAACCGTTCTTTAGACAAATGTCTTTACAGTGATCTTAAATAATTATGAGAAGCAAGATTAAAAAAACGCTGGTTTTCATCATGGCCTCTCTTTTTGTGTCACCTATATTGACCTTTGCCCAGCAGAAGGCATGGTCGCTTGAAGAGTGCATAAAATACGCCATTGATCATAACATTCAGATCAAGCAGCAGACTATTCAGACCAGGGTTCAGAAGAACTCCCTCGACCAGTCAAAGCTTAACCTCCTGCCAACCATCAATGGCCAGGCCTCACACGACTACTCATTCGGTCGCGCCCTCGACCAGAACACCTATACATTTTACAACCAGACAATACAGTCGGATTACTTCTACATAGGAGGCAGAACAAATATTTTTAACGGGCTTCAGAACCTGAATGAAATACAAAGGAATAAGTATGAGCTCCTTGCCGGTGAACAGGATCTTCTTCGAATACGCGACAACATTTCATTGAGTGTGGCTCTTGCCTATCTGCAAATCTTGCTGAACAGAGAGCTTGTGATTGCAAACCAGAACCAGCTGGATATCACATTGCAGCAAATTGATAAGACCAGAAAGCTTGTCGAGGCCGGAAGCGTGGCACGGGGTAACCTCCTTCAGATAGAAGCCCAGGCTGCTCAGGAGGAAGTGAGCCTTGTAACAATGCAAAACCAGCTTGACCTTTCATACCTTAATCTGACCCAGTTGCTTGAACTTGAAACACCTGCAGGATTTGAGATCGAAATACCTGATATAGATGTTGAACAGAATTCTGTAATCATAGGAGACATTGATGAGATTTACACCCTTGCTGCTCAATCGCGCCCGGAAATAAAAAGCTCGGAACTTAAGCTCACTGCAAGTGAATACGGCCTCAGGATTGCCAGAGGGGCAAGAAGTCCAAGTATAGCCCTCAGCCATAATTTCGGCACCAGGTATTCCTTCATTGAGGATATGCCAGGCCTTCTGCCATTCAAGGATCAGCTGAAAAATAACAAGAATTACGGACTTGGGTTTACCCTTAGCATACCGGTCCTTAATGGCTGGCAGGTAAATAAAAACATATCCAATTCCCGGCTGGCACTTGAAAACAGCCAGTATACCCTTGAGGACACAAGAAAGCAACTTTACAAAGACATTCAGCAGGCATACACCGATGCTGTGGCCGCACTCAAGAAGTATAATGCAAGTTTCAAGGCCGTTGCTTCCTCTGAAGAGTCATTCAGGTATAATGAACAGAAATTTAATGTTGGGATGATAACTCCTGTTGACTATAATGCCTCAAAGACACAATTACTTAATGCCCAGTCTGATATGGCCCAGGCAAAATACGAATTCATATTTAAAACCAAGGTTCTTGATTTTTATAAGGGCTTGCCGCTTCATCTCAATGACAGGTAAAATCCATTAAAATTCCGGATCGCGAATAAGCCCTTACATTTACCAGTAATTAGATAACCAATTATATATCAGTTGAATTAAAAATCATGAAAAACAATAAGATACTGAAGATCCTCGTGCCGGTTGCGGTTCTGTTAATAATCTTTGCCGTAATCGGGAAAAAAGCCGGCTGGTTTGGCAAACCACCGTCAGTGAAAGTTGCCGTGGAGGATGCCCAAAAACGGACAATTGTTGAGACTATTACGGCAAACGGCAAAATACAGCCGGAAAAAGAGGTCAAAATAAGCCCTGACGTATCGGGTGAAATAGTAGAACTGACAGTAAGGGAGGGCGATGATGTGGTAAAAGGTCAGCTTTTACTCAGGATCAAACCCGATGTTTATATTTCACAGAAGGAAAGGTCGATGGCTGCAATAAGCCAGGCCCGTGCAAGGCTCGGACAGGCAGAAGCACAATTCATGCAGACAGATCTGTCATTCAGAAGAACTGAACAACTTTACAGGGAGCAAACCATTTCCAAGTCGGAATATGAACAGGCTGAGGCATCCTTTGCTGTTGCCAAAGCAGAGGTGGAAGCAGCCCGCTTTGCTGTAATAAGCGCTGAGGCATCTCTAAAAGAAGCAAATGAAAACCTTACAAAAACTTCAATTTATGCCCCGATGACAGGCACGGTGTCAATGCTTCTTGTTGAACTCGGGGAGCGAGTTGCCGGGACTAACCTTATGGCAGGTACCGAACTGATGAGGATTGCAGATCTCTCCAGCATGGAAGCCCAGGTCGAAGTCAATGAAAATGATATTGTAAGAGTAACCCTTGGAGACACAGCAATAATCTCGGTTGATGCCTATCTTAACAGAAAATTCAAGGGCGTTGTTACTGAAATTGCCAGCTCCGCTAAAACAACCGGAGTATCAGCAGACCAGGTAACCAATTTTGATGTGAAAATCCTTGTTTTTCCTGAATCATACCAGGACCTTACAGAAGAAGGTGATAAGAATCCGCTAAGGCCGGGAATGTCAACCACCGTTGATATACAGACTGAAACAAGAGAATCTGTAATTGCAGTGCCTATACAATCAGTCACAACAAGAACTGATACCACCAGGGTAATCATCACAAACAGCGAAGAGGATATCAGGACTCTTGTATTCATAGCCGATGGTGAACGGGCACTTGCAAAGGATGTTACAACGGGTATCCAGGATAATTCCTACATTGAGGTATTATCAGGTGTCTCGGAAGGTGACCGGGTAATATCAGCACCCTTTAGCGCCATCAGCAAAAAACTATCTGACAGCACACTGGTGGAAATAGTAAAAAAAGAAGAGCTGTTCTCTTTAAAATAACTCCCCCCCCATTACACGAATAATGATACTTTGCCTTGAAACTTCATCACCTGTCTGCTCTGTTGCCCTATGCACCAGCGACGGTGTTGTTGCATTGAAGGAAAGCAGGGAAACCAGATCGCATGCCTCACTTCTGACAGTTTATATCAGGGAAGTCCTGTCTGAGGCAGGGATTACAGTTGGAGATCTTGACGCCATTGCAGTCAGCAAAGGCCCGGGATCATATACCGGCCTACGGATCGGAGTATCTGTTGCCAAAGGTATTGCTTATGCCTCAACACTACCCCTGATAAGCGTTGAAACTACCCTTTCCATGTTCCACGGCATCTCTGACGCAATAAGGTTGGAGTATGCCACAGATGCGGAAACGATTTTCATTCCGATGATAGATGCACGACGGATGGAAGTTTATTATTCCGTATTCTCATCCGATGGTAAAGTGCTTAAAGACATTTCAGCAGAAATCATAGATGAAAATGCCTTTTCATGGATCGATGAAGCATATTCACTCCTCTTCTTCGGAGATGGAGCTGAAAAATGTATGAAGGTACTTAAAAGAAATAAAATACTGTATGTTCCGGAGTTCACACTCTCAGCTAAGAATATGTATAAGCCTGCATATGTGTCATTTGAGAATAAGCAATTTGAAGATGTTGCTTACTTTGAACCTTTCTATCTCAAAGATTTCATAACTTCGAAGCCGAAAAAAGGAATCATTGGCAGGTAATTTGCTTGCTTTAAATGAATTCTTAAATTAAGATAATGAAGAACTGTCTTTTAATCGTTACTGGGTTGCTTATCGGGTTGTTTTCAACTTTCGGACAGCACTCAGCATACCAGGCAGGTGAAAAAGTAGAATATGCAATCCATTACGGAGTTATTCAGGGAGGGGTGGCCTCACTTGAACTTAAAACCGATACTTTCAGGGGAAAAAAGGTTCTTCATTCCATACTTATTGGCAGAACTACAGGAGTTGCAGATGCAGTATTCAAAGTAAAGGATATCTATGAGAGTTATATTGACATGAGGACGGAGTTGCCTGTATTTTCAATCCGTAACATCAGGGAAGGCCGTTACAGGAAATATAACGAGGTGATCTTCGACCATACAACAAGATCCGATTCCGCAATCCTTACAAGCGACCTTACAGGGGTACATATTACCCAACCCGGGATACACGATATCTTGTCGTGCTTTTATTTTTATAGAAACCAGTATCTGCCGTCATACGATACCCTTAAACAGGGAGATATGTTAACCATAATGACATGGTTCACTGATGAATTGTACCCGATAAGGTTAAAATTCATTGGCATTGAGGATATCAAGACTAAAGTGGGAAGGATGAGATGCCTCAAATTTAACCCGGTAACTGAGACGGGGCGCCTGTTTAAAACAGAAGAAGATGTGTCATTCTGGTTTACTTCCGATAAAAATTTCTTACCGGTAAGAATACGTTTTGATATATTTGTGGGGGCTTTTATAGCCGAAATTGTGAATTACGAGGGATTAAAATATCCTTTGGAAGTGATCAACAGAAAAGAATAGATTATTAACTGAATTAAAGAATTTATGGCAAGTACAGCTGATTTCAGGAACGGACTGGTTATTGAGTTTAATGGCGAACTTTGTTCAATTGTGCAGTTTCAGCATGTTAAACCCGGCAAAGGACCAGCTTTTGTCAGGACAAAACTTAGAAACATCAAAACCGGAAGGATCCTAGATAATACATTTTCCTCAGGTACCAAAGTGAACCTCGCAAGGGTGGAAAGACGACCCTACCAATATCTTTATAAGGACGACATAGGGTATTATTTTATGCATATTGAAACATTTGAGCAGATCCATGTGAATGAAGAGATTATCGACAGTCCCGAATTTCTGAAGGAAGGACAGAACGTCGAAGTGGTTGTTCATGCAGATACCGAGACTGTTCTTTCAGTTGAACTTCCCCAGTTTGTGACGATGGAAGTCACATATACCGAACCGGGGTTAAGGGGAGACACGGCTACAAACACTCTTAAACCCGCGCAGATTGAAACCGGAGGAACAATAATGGTGCCTCTGTTCGTTAGTACGGGCGATAAAATAAAAGTCGATACAAGAGACCGGATCTATATCGAAAGGGTAAAATCATAAACAGGCTATGGGAAAAAGGAAAGGGAAAGTTGACAGATTAAGCATCTCCAAATTCAAGCTGGATGCCCTGCTCGACATCACTCTTTCAATCAATGCCAACCTTCCGAAAGAAATCCTGCTTTCAAAATACGAATCCATACTCCGCAGAAAACTGGGCATTGGCAAAATACTTATTTTCAAATATTCAGGCATCTGGGAATGCCTCCTTAACGGCGGATTTCCAGGACACGACCTTTCCAACCCGGAAATTGTCCCGAACCTTCTGAGATACACTGAAACTGTTTTCAGACCTGATGATCCCGTATTTATCGGGGTTGACATAATAATCCCCGTACATAATAACAATGTTCCGCTTGCTTATGTGCTTATGGGAGATATTGAAGAAGAGGGTGAAGGAATGAGCCCCGTGCTGAAACATCTGAATTTTGTTCAGACCATTTCTAGCATTATATTAGTTGCTATTGAGAATATCAGGCTGTTCAACGAAAGCTTGCAACAGGAAGCCCTCAGAAAGGAGCTTGAACTTGCGGCCAGAATGCAGCAAATGCTTATTCCCGAAAACAGGACAATGCCAAAGAACGATAAAATGGTTGTCAGTGGATTTTATTATCCACATTACAGTGTAGGTGGCGACTATTATGACTGTTTAAAGCTTTCCGACAGCAAAACCGGATTCTGTATCGCCGATGTATCCGGAAAAGGTATTTCTGCTGCTTTGCTGATGTCTAATTTTCAGGCAGGCTTAAGGGTTCTATTCAGCCATGATACAGGTCTGCCTGAGCTTATACACAAGCTCAATTACCTGCTTGTTGCAAATGCTGCCGGGGAAAGATTCATAACATTGTTTATTGCCCGGTATGACAATAATACCGGAGTTCTGGAATACATTAACGCAGCACATAATCCTCCTGTTCTGTACGATGTTGAAAACCATGAAATTATACACCTCCATTCA
Source organism: Bacteroidales bacterium (assembly GCA_034005245.1). Lineage (GTDB taxonomy): Bacteria > Bacteroidota > Bacteroidia > Bacteroidales > VadinHA17 > LD21. The sequence goes on along the minus strand of JAVEVC010000068.1, from coordinate 2,659 downwards.
TCATGCGTCGGGATAGGAATGCTCGATGAAATCCCAGACATCAAAATAAGAAAGATCACCGTGGAAAATACTTCCAAACTGGTTTGCTATACCGACGGGCTTTCAGAGCTAAAAGGAGATGACGGAGAGGAATTGGGTACAAGAGAGATAATAAGATATATAAGCAACAACGAGCCGGTTGAGCAAAACATCATCAGTATGCTGGAAAACCTGGGAATCCCTGATAACAACCCGGATCTCTTTGATGATGTCTCGATTATGGTTGTGGACCTTATCAGGTAATCACTATACAGCCCGTAGGATAAAGTAGTTCTTCTTCCCTTTCTGAAGAAGCAGGTATTTTTTATTGAGAAGCTGGCTGCTGTTAACAGTCATTTCGGGCGATTCCACTTTTATTTTGTTGATGCTCAGGCCTCCTCCCTGAATCAGCCGCCTGAACTCTCCCTTTGATGCAAAAATCTGAGAGTGTACTGTGCAAAGATCTGTAATATTTAATCCTGTATCAATAACACCGGCAGGTATGTCAAATACCGGAACTCCTTCAAAAACGGAGAGGAAAGTCCTTTCATCAATTTTCTTCAGGGATTCAGTGGTACCCTTTCCAAACAGAATCTGCGATGCTTCAACCGCTGATTCAAAATCTTCGCGGGAATGAACCATCAGGGTTGTTTCCTCAGCAAGGCGCCGTTGCAGAATGCGCTCATGAGGGGCATTGAAATGAGCCCTTACAAGCTCGTCAATCTCATCCCGGCGCAGAAGGGTGAAGATTTTAATATACCTGGCCGCATCTTCATCTGACACATTCAGCCAGAACTGGTAAAACTGATAAGGTGAAGTCTTTTCAGGATCAAGCCATATGTTTCCCGACTCGGTTTTCCCGAATTTCATTCCATCCGACTTGGTAATAAGCGGACATGTAAGAGCATATGCCGAGCCTCCGGTCTTGCGCCTGATCAGTTCGGTCCCGGTAACAATATTTCCCCATTGGTCTGATCCACCCATCTGAAGCCTGCATCCCAGAGTGTTGTACAGATGAAGGAAATCTGTACCCTGTACCAGCTGATAAGAGAACTCTGTGAATGACATCCCTTCCCTGGCGTCAGAACCAAGTCGTTTTTTTACAGAGTCCTTGGCCATCATATAGTTTACTGTAATATGCTTTCCTATATCCCTGATAAAGCCCAGAAAAGAGTATTCCTTCATCCAGTCGTAATTATTGACCATCAAAGCCCTGTTTTTTGTTTCTGGCCTGAAATCGAGAAATCTAGAAAGCTGCTTTCTAATACCTTCCTCATTCACCCTCAGAGATGCTTCATCAAGAAGATTCCTCTCTTCTGATCTGCCTGATGGATCCCCGATCATGCCGGTGGCTCCACCTATCAGGGCTACCGGGATGTGGCCGGCACGCTGAAAATGCACCAGCAGCATAACCTGAACCATATGACCAATATGCAGGGAATCAGCTGTTGGGTCAAATCCGATATAGCCTGTGGTTGCTTCCCCGCTTAAAAGCTCTTCCGTACCCGGCATGATATCATGCAACATGCCACGCCATTTCAGTTCCTCAATAAAATTCATAAATATTACCCTTTAAGGAAGTGCAAATATAGCAAAGAGGGTCATATTAACACCTCTTCAGGCTTTTTTTTGAACCTGTCAAAACTCTTGTCAAAATTGCCTTCTCCAATGATTGGGAACAGTGCAGGAGCAATGTCGGCAATTGGATTGTATAACTTTGATTGTTCAATCTTCTCCTTTGGAAGAAACGAGTGTTTTGCATCCAAAGCGTTCAGAACAACAAAAATAACGCTTAATATCAGCGCTGTTTTAAATACTCCGAAAAATACTCCCAACAACCTGTTAAGGAAACCCAGGGATATTGAATCCACAAATTTGTCGACCAGAATGCCAATGAAATGGATAAGTATAACTATTGCTATAAAAGTTAAAAGAAATGCTATTATGCCCACAAATTTGCCTGTCATATCGAAATAATCATAGAGCTTCGCCGCGGTGAAGGAAGAAAACTTAATGGCTCCCCATATGCCGACTATCAACGCCAGAAGCGACGCCAGCTCCTTTACAAGGCCCTCGGAATAGCCGCGCATAAGTCCGAAAACCAGTAATATAATAATAATGAAATCGATGTAATTCATTGCCTTATGATTTTGGCATGAAAATATGAAAGTTCCATGATTTATCAAAAAAGAATTCCCGCCTTTTAATGCTTCCCTGTAATTCCGCAATTCTGCAAAAGTAAAAAACGGTCGTGATTTTCGATCATTTATGTAGTGACCCGGCTGTAGTCACAATGCCTGCCTGACCATATGCATGGCAGCATGCATTCGGAGCAAAACGGTTAGCTGGCATAAGTTAAGTATTTCATTCCTTGAACTTTCGAGGCTGCAGGTATCAGAATTGCTTATCCTGTTGTTAAAGCCAGTTATGGGAAGCCACGATAAGTACATGAACAGGCACAGCAGGCAGGCTTAAAAAACAAACCCCTTAAGTTACAAACCTAAGGAGTTATTTGTAGCCCCACCAGAAATACAACATATATTACTAACAAGCTGATATACAGTATATAACAATTTAAAATAAAAAAGTAACAATTTTATTTTAAATTGTTGTTTGTTAGTAATTGATATTCAACTTTATA
>JAVEVC010000067.1:0-13960 GCA_034005245.1 Bacteroidales bacterium | reverse complement strand
AGACGGAGAGACGGAGAGATAGAGAATAGAGAATAGAGAATAGAGAAAACATTAAACAATTCTCCTCCCTAGCTATTGCCAGGTCTGGTCAGGAACCTGAAACCTTGAACCTTGAACCTTGAACAAAATTTATTAGCTATATTTGCAAAAACCTCCGAGAATGAATCATCTTGTCTCCCCGTCCCTTTTAGCGGCAGATTTCGGTAATCTGCGAAAAGATGTGAAAATGGTCAACGAAAGTGAAGCAGACTGGATCCATCTCGATATTATGGACGGGGTTTTTGTGCCTAATATCTCATTCGGATTCCCGGTGCTGGAATATGTCAGAAAAGATGCAAAAAAACCTATGGATGTGCATCTTATGATAACAGAACCAGACAGGTACCTGTCGAGGTTCCGCGATGCAGGTGCTGAAATACTTACCGTTCAGTTCGAAGCTTGTACCCACCTGCAGCGCACTGTAACTGAGATAAGAAATCTTGGCATGAAAGCCGGCGTAGCTCTCAATCCGCACACTCCCGTTTCATTACTTGCAAATACCCTTATGTACGTTGATATGATTCTGATCATGACTGTGAATCCGGGTTTCGGAGGACAGTCGTTCATAGAGGGAAGTTATGGCAAGATAAGGGAGCTAAGGAAGATGATCGATGATGGAAATTATGATGTTATGATCCAGGTCGATGGGGGCGTGGATACCGGAAATGCCGGAAAACTTATTGAGGCAGGCGTTGATGTGCTTGTTGCCGGAAACGCTGTTTTCAGCTCGGCAGATCCAAAAGAAACTATCCGTCAGCTTAAACATCTTTCAAGACCATAAGACCTCAATACATCAAGACCTCAATACCCCAAGCCTTCAAGCCTTCAAGACCCAACCATCCCCTCGATATACCCGATAATATTCTGAACCTTTTCGGGATGGAACCACTTTATTTCCATATCCCTTGCCCACCATGTCATCTGACGCTTTGCATACCTGCGGCTGTTCCTTTTTATCAATTCAACAGCCTGTTCCCTGCTGATCCTGCCATCGAAGAATTCAAAAAGCTCCTTGTAACCAACGCTGTTAAGTGCGTTATTGCTTCTGTATTCCAAAAGTGTTTTTGCTTCCTGCTCCAGTCCTTTTTCGATCATATCATCAACCCTTTTGTCAATAAGGCCGTAGAGTTCAGCCCTGTTGCGTGCAAGACCGATTTTTACAATACGGAATTCTCTTTTTATTTTTTTTCTTGTAAGGAATGAAGAGAAAGGTTTCCCTGTAGTCTCACAGATCTCAAGAGCCCTTATAATGCGTTTATGGTTCCTGAGATCAACAGAAGCATAATATTCAGGATCAAGGATCTTCAGCTCGGCGCGCAGGCTTCGGATCCCCTCCTCCCTGTATCTGGCGTTGTATTTTTCCCTTAAGGCAGGTTCAGTATCGGGAATGTCGTCTATACCGTTGCATACTGCATCGATGTACATGCCTGACCCTCCTGCCATGATTGCAAGTTTATTTTTTTCAAAAAGGAAAGGAAGCAATTCAAGGACATCTCTTTCAAAAAGGCTGGCACTGTAGTATTCATTAATTGATTTGAACTGTACAAAATGGTGCTGGATTGCCTTCATCATGCTGTCAGAAGGTACAGCTGTTCCAATCTTCATCTCCCTGTAGAACTGACGTGAGTCGGCCGATATGATCTCGCTTCCAAAATGACCGGCAACGGCAACGGCAACTTCGCTCTTGCCGACGCCAGTCGGGCCAAGAATCACTATTAATGTATTATTCATCAGGAACTTCTGCGGAAGTGCTATTCGTCCTCTTCGTTCAGGTTGTCAATATTTTCAAAATCCGGAAGGGATTCCTCATCTTCCGGATTAAGGAAAAGATCATCCACTTCTGAATCATCGTCATCCTCTTCGTCATCATCGGAGACAACTATGTTGTTGTAAAGCTTGCGCGAACTGGTTCCGAAGACGACCTGTTTGGGAGGCACGCCTTTTGAGTTAACACAGGCAGGATATTCACGGCCGTCAATTTCTTTTGCTTCACCGGTGAATTCAATAAACAGGGACCGGTCGTTGAAAAAGTCAAATACATAAAGCAACTTCTGGTTCTTTCTGAAAATGACATCTTCAAGAACTGCATCCTCCATTGTAGATGACCCGGTTCCCATGTCAAAAAGGGTGAATTCCTCCTCTTTTTCCCAGTTGTCGGTGGCAAGATAGAATGACGCCATCTGTGATTTGTCAAATTCAAGCTCTTCCTGAATAAGATTATGAAAATCCAGCAGGGTTTGCGAATCAAGGAACTCGAACTCCCTTACAAATGACTCATCTTCATCGGATAATACTACAAATTTGTAAACCATAACTTTATTAATTCGACGGGTGCAATATAATATTTTTTATTTTATGATATTTCCGGTTGTTTTTTTTTTAAAAGAAATTCCAGGGTGTCCCTCCCGTCAGCGTAATCCCACAGGTGTGGCGATTGAGATTTTCCAAAAGGCACGCGGCCTTTTCCTGATACGCACTGTATTTCCTGGTCCATTTGCTTTAAAAGGTCATCAATTTTTTCAATAGAACTGTATTTTTCGTAAAATAGTACAGCAACAGGAGAAGATAAGTCAGGACTTTCTTTCATCAGGACATATCCGGTATCAGTAAACCTTTCTTTATTAATAAGATAAACAGCCTTATTGTAGTCATAATTATTAGCATATTTATTGTGGTTTATGACGTATGAATAGGACTTCCATTCCGCGGTTATTTTGTTGAGATCGTATTCTTCAGGAATATAGATCTTTGATATGTTACGGCATCCAAGCCCGAAATAAGCAAAGACATCACCGCCTAGATTTTTCAGCTCATCGCCGGTTTCAGTACCGTCAATTATGGCTACACTGTTACGGTTCTTCCTTATTATATGAGGATATCCTGAAAAATAGTATTCAAAATATCTTGATGTGTTATTGCTTCCGGTTGCTATTACTGCATCAAATCCGGAAAGGAAACCATCACTGAAACTGGCCATATTCCTGAATTCAGGATTGATGTTGCAGAGCATCTCATTTAGGAATACAATAAGTTCCGAGTCTTTTGAACTTGCCTTTGCCTGCAGGTTGTTACCGGAGATAAGGACGCACAGATAATCATGAAAACCAACAAGGGGAATGTTTCCTGCCATCACAACTGCAACATTAATCGGATCGTGTGTTTTTGCAAGTTCAGGATACATACCGGTCCATTTCTCAATGTTTTCCTCTGTTAGTTCCCCGGCAATTGCACTTATTGCAGTCCTTACATTCTCAGGCGTAAACCAGGGATTCCTGAATTGCTGGGTGTTGATCAGGTTTTGAAGTTTAGACAAATACATGGTTGGTCTGCCTGCAAGTGAATCACGCAATATTTTTCCCAGTTCAGCAAATGATCCTGTCCTTTCGCTAAGCGTCATAGTTTTCTTTTTAATCCTCCTTTTTGTTCCGCGTGGGCGGACGAGAAGGGATGGTTTAATTCCCCGCAGCCTGCTGCGTAATCAAGTGTCCAAAGCTCGCTCCGGGGGTTAATAAAATTTATATATGCAAATTTATTTAAATATTGCACTATTTGTAAAGCTCTCCTGTTTTGGAAGAAAATGAAAGGACAGCCTTGAGGATCCGGCAGGGATCCTGACATTCTTGTATGCTTTATCTTCTCCTGTGCATTCGGATAGGAGCGAATAAATATCGCAATTTGGGAAAAAAGCAAAAGTTTGTTTTATAAGTCTGCAACGGGCCTTTTATGCATTTAAGACTGACGGTATTAAAATTAAGTGTAATTTTATTTCTTTTATTTATAGCCGGGCATGGAAGAATGATTAACAATTACGGGAATAATGAAAGCAAGCATTTTTAAGGAGAATCTTCGTATATCAATCAATGCCATAAAGTCGAACAGGGTAAGAGCAATCCTCACCATGTGCATAATTGCTTTCGGGATAATGGCGCTGATAGGGATCCTGACAGCCATCGACGCAATTAAGTCATCCCTTACTTCTCAGTTTACTATGATGGGAGCGAACTCGTTCACAATCACTTCAAGGGGGATGCATGTACAGGTGGGGAATTCCAGAACAAGGACAAGGAATCATTCCAGGATAACATATCAGCAAGCCCTGGAATTCAAGTCCAGGTTTACGGAGCCTGCATATGTTTCGGTTTCATTTCGTGCAACAAGCCTTTCAACTGTCAGGTATGGCTCTGAAAAGACCAATCCCACAATCAGTTTGTTAGGGGTTGATGAAAATTATCTTGCAGTGTCGGGCTATGAAGTTGAAACAGGGAGGAATTTCTCTTCCGATGAGATTCAGATGAACAGGCTGCTGGTTATTCTGGGGTCGGATATTGTAAAGGACATTTTCCCTGCCGGTGTTGATCCAGTCGGTAGGGAAGTAACTGTTGCAGGATTAAAGCTAAAGGTGGCGGGCATTCTTAAAAGCAAAGGAGCCAGTGCTGTAAACGACGACCAGGTGTGCCTGATGCCAATATCAGCTGCAAGGCAGTATTTTTCAAGGCCTGAAATGAATTTCACCATTTCTGTCATGCCTGTTAATCCAGTTAATCTTGATGTTATGGCAGGAGAGGCTGAAGGAGTCTTCCGGTCTGTGCGCAATCTTAATCCCCGCGATGAATCTGATTTTAATATTGTAAAGAGCGATACTATTATTAATATACTGATGAAGAACCTCAAGTATGTAACACTGGCAGCCACACTGATAGGCATAGTAACCTTATTCGGGGCTGCTGTAGGGTTAATGAATATCATGCTTGTGTCAGTCACTGAAAGGACGCGGGAAATAGGGGTGAGGAAAGCTATTGGTGCCAAGCCTTCGATGATAAAGTATCAGTTTCTGTATGAATCGGTATTGATTGGTCAGTTCGGGGGGCTTTTCGGGATAATTCTGGGTATAATAATCGGGAATCTTGTCTCTTCTATGCTGAGGTCAAGTTTCGTCGTTCCCTGGGTGTGGGTAATAACAGGAATAGCAGTGTGCTTTATAGTAGGTGTAGTATCAGGTTATGCACCGGCGGTAAAAGCTGCAAATATTGACCCGATTGAAGCTTTACGGTACGAATAAAAAAAAGACTGTATCAAAAATATAGTGCCTGAAGCTGATATGTCTCCGTGACCCTGGTCTATCCTTATCGATCCTTAATGGTTGATGAATTTATTCTTAACCATTAAGAGAACAAAGCTGTTCACAAAGACTCTGAAAGCACTTTTGATACAGTCTCCTTATGTATCAATAATTCTTTTATTTCATTACAAGAGGGATAAGTTCAACGACCCTGCAGGAATAACCCCATTCATTGTCGTACCACGACAATACCTTCACCATTTTCCCATTGACCATGGTACTGAGTGAATCGAATATTGATGAGGCTGTGGTATGGATGACGTCAACAGAAACTATAGGATCCTCGCAATATTCAAGGATACCTTTCATGGGTCCTTCAGCAGCTTTTTTCATGGCAGCGTTGATCTCCTCCTTTGTTGCTTCTTTCTTCAGTACAGCTACCAGGTCGACGAGTGAGCCTGTTGGAGTTGGAACCCTTACAGCAAGTCCGTCAAGCTTCCCTTTGAGGTCGGGAATTACTTTTCCAACCGCCTTGGCAGCACCGGTTGTGGTTGGTATCTGGGAAACGGCTGCAGATCTTGCACGTCTCAGGTCCTTATGAGGAAGGTCAAGAATTCTCTGGTCGTTGGTATATGAATGTATTGTGGTCATAAAACCTATTTCGATCCCAAAATTATCATTGAGTACCTTTGCCACAGGGGCCAGGCAGTTAGTTGTGCATGATGCGTTCGAAACACACTGATGCTCGGGTTTGAGATGATCTTCGTTAACTCCAAGCACTATCATGGCATCAATGGTGTCTTTTGCCGGAACGGTCAGAATCACTTTCTTTGCTCCATTCTTGAGATGGTCTCCGTAGCCGCCCTTGGGACTTTCCTTTGATGTAAAAACGCCGGTTGATTCAATAACCACATCGGGGGTTACTTCCCAGGGAATGCTTGCAGGATTTTTTTCTGCAGTTACTTTTATTTTATCACCATTCACAATAATATTCTCATTATCGTAGGTAACGCCCTGATATTTGCCCTGTGTGGAGTCATATTTCAGGAGATGGGCAAGAGTTGCAGTATCAGTAAGATCGTTGATACCAACAAATTCTATATCATCTCTCTCGAAAGCAATCTTGAAGACATTACGACCTATCCTTCCAAAGCCGTTGATAGCTACTTTAATTTTTGCCATATCTGTATCATTAAGGGTTAATAATTCCGAATGACAAAAATAGTATTTTTTTCAAATTAAAGCGGGATATCAGTAAATTGAAGTCGATCTTTTCCTCCTGAAGATATATGAGAATTTATTGGTTTCAGGATTCAGGGGATCAATTACAACACCGAACCTGTAACTTGCAAAAAGTGAGAAGAATACGGTCCTGTTGTCATCAGTAGCCATTATCGGAACTTCTTTGATAAATGCGCTTAACTGTGCTCCAACCTCAATAGCATGTATTAACTTGTCCTGTTTGCTGTATTCGAAATTCAATCCCCCTTTGGCGAAAATGCCAGGCAGAGCTTTTATTTCATTAAATCCTCTGAAGAAAGAAGCTTTGCTGTAGATGTCATATGGATGATGTATCTGTACGTCGAATTTCTCCTCTCTTAATTCAAACAGGTTGGAGGAGATTGGATAAAGTACCTTATAATATATTGGCTTATATACAGCAAGAACAGGACCTCCCGAATAGAAATACCTTATTGCAACTCCTCCCAGGTCAGCTTTCCGGAATATTTCTTTCTGATGTCCGAAACTTCCTCTCAAATAGAAGACGGAATTGAGTTTGCCGAAAACATATGTTCCTGTTGTCTGGAAATACGGATTAGAAAGCCTGTATTCCCTGGGATGCTTAATTGTTCCGGCTTCAACCTCCCAGAATCGCTTGTTACGGTAATCGATACGCTTGGCTTCCCGGTAATTAAGTCCATACCCGTCGGAATTGAGAAGCACAGCAAACGATCTTTCATTTCGGAAGAAGATCTTTTGCTGCTCATCAATATCGCCCTGGGCAAACAACGCCGGATAATCAAGAATAAAAAAACCAAATAGGATAAGCAGCTTTTTCATTGCCGGTTGCCAACTTGTAAAAAGTTCAGTCTGCCGATGCAGAATTCAGCATCAGCCATTACGCTCAGCCTGCTCTGCCGGAGCTTTGCCATAGGCCGGACAGGCTTTGTCATTGCAGGAGCTGATAACTATAGCTGTGATGAAACAGACTATCAGAATTACTGCAATTCTTTTCATGTCAAAAAAATTAAGTTAAACACAAAAGTAAAATATTCAGTTGAAAAACAATCTTTATGCCATATTATTATTTTCCAGGGTAACTTTTGTATGTTATGTACTGTCAATAACAAATGGGCAACAGATTTGTTGTCATCCTTCAAAACGTTAAACAGAGCGACAAAATTGCTGTTTACAGAACTATTTGTCTTTTGCTTTGTTAATAATTTCACAACTTGCTATATTCGGTCATGAAAAATTTATTACTGATACTATATCTTATCCTTATTATGAGCAACAAGGTTTTTACCCAGGAGGAACTGCCTTACAATGATCTTTCCGGTGAGGAATCCTCTGTAATTATTAAGAAAGGCACCGAAAGGCCCTTTACAGGGAAGTTCACCGATCACGAGAAAAAAGGGACATATATATGCAGGCAATGCGGATCGGCATTGTATCATTCTGATTACAAATTCCGGTCGGATTGTGGCTGGCCCAGTTTTGACGATGAGATAGATGGCGCTGTTAATAGGTTTCCTGACGCTGACGGCATGAGAACAGAAATAGTATGTGCCTCCTGCGGAGCTCATCTGGGCCATGTGTTCGCCGGTGAGCGGCTAACATCAAAAAACATAAGACATTGTGTAAATTCAGTATCACTGGATTTCGTACCTGAAAAACTTTCTGCCGGGCGTTACGGTACAGCTGTTTTTGCCGGCGGTTGCTTCTGGGGAGTTGAATACTTTATGCAGAAGACTCCCGGAGTGATTTCCGTGACATCCGGTTACACAGGCGGACATGTTAAGAATCCTTCATATAAGGAAGTTTGCACTGGCAGAACCGGGCATGCCGAAGCAGTAAAAATTATCTTCGACCCGTCGAAAACAACGTATGAAACGCTTTTGAGGCTTTTCATGGAGATACACGATCCAACACAGGAAGGTGGCCAGGGCCCTGATATAGGTGATCAGTACAGGTCGGTAATATTTTATATGAATGAAGACCAGAGAAAAACGGCAGAAAAAAATATAAAAATCCTGAGATCAAAAAGAATTAATGTTGTTACAGAGCTGGTTAAGGCAGCCGAGTTCTATGAGGCAGAGGATTATCACCAGGATTACTATTTCAGAAACGGTAAACTGCCCTATTGTCATGGTTATACAAAACGGTTCTGAATAAAACCCTCAATCCGGGGGAAAGTCAATTAAAAACAATAAATTTGCTTACCGCTATACGGTAAATTTTTTAGTTCACGAAACCCTTTAAAAGCTCAAAAATGGAAAAGAGATCGCTATCAGTGATTCTATTAGCGGTTATGTCAAGCCAGCTTTTAAGTGCGGCAAGCGCATCACTCTCGAGGTCAAACGTAATTTTTATTTATGTTGCGGTAGCTGTTCTGTTCCTGGCTTTAACAGGATACTTTCTCCTCAGAAAGAAAAAGGATAAATAGGCTGATCTTAAATAAAATTACTGTTACAGGGGATTTTCTTAATTTTCTTTGCCAACTGCCAGTTGTTTTAAAGCCCTGTGCCCAGCGTCTTGCGCCTTGTCTTTGCCAGCTTCCTAGTCTACTTTCACCCACACATTTCCCTTCCTGTTCGATTCCACAACTGAATGAATGAATTTCATTCCTCTTACCCCGTCGTGTACTGTGGGGAACTCTCCGGGATTAAATTTTTCTCCCCTTATAGATTTTGCTGCACCTTTGTATATATTGGCCAGAGCCTCATAGATACCTTCAGGATGGCCAGCCGGCATGGTATGGCCGTTTTCAGCCAGAGGCTCGTTATAACTGTGTGCAGGCTTGAAGATTCGTGTTGGTTCTGTATCGCTAAGCATGTATAAATAATTGGGATTTTCCTGTTCCCATTTAAGGCTTGCTTTAGATCCATACACTGCAATGGTGATGCAGTTCTCTTCTCCTCCGCATACCTGGCTTGCCCTGATAACACCCTTGAGGTAATTGCCGAAACGCAACAGTACTGTACCGTCGAGATCAAGCTTGATATCATCTTTTACCGGGCTTAGGTCAGAAAGTATTTCTTTGATCTCCAGCCCGGTGGTGTACTCGATCAGGTTAAATGCATGAACGCCTATATCACCCATGCAGCTGCTTACCCCGGCATGTTTCGGATCGAGCCTCCACACACCGGTTATCCTGCTTTCAGTCCCGTGTATTATTGAATTTATCCATCCCTGGTAATATTGCGCATCTATTCTCTGTATGCTGCCAAGAACTCCTTTTGCTATCAGATCTCTCATCTGACGCACCATTGGATAACCCGTGTAGGTATGTGTCAGGGCAAAGGTCAGCTGTTTTTCCGCTACAAGCTTTTCCAGATCAAGAGCTTCCTCAACGGTCATAGTCATTGGTTTTTCACATACCAGATGGAAACCATTTAAAAGCAGATCCCTTGCAAATGGATAATGCAGGGCATTTGGAGTAACAATGGTCACCACTTCAATTCTTTTGCCTGCAGGAAGGGCCAGTTCAGCCATTATAAGTTTATCTACGCTTTCATAGCATCTATCGAGACTAATACCTTCTTTAACGGCAAAGTCTTTGCTTTTTTCGTAGTCAGCATCAAAAACACCTCCTACAAGTTCAAAATCGTTGCATATTCTTGAAGCACGGCGATGTGCATCCCCTATGAATGCCCCGATACCGCCGCCGATCATTCCCATTTTTATCCTATCCATGGTTAGTATTTGTTTAATTAAGATTTCTGTCTTGTTGTTGATTAGTGTGGGCGTTCTGTGTATAATCCGTTTTACTCTCCCTTGATTTGCCTTTTACGGGGGCTATAATCATACTGGTAAGGAAAGGGAAAAGCTGGCCCTATTTCTCAAATGCAGAATCAAATGCTATTGAAGAAGGCGGAAAATCCACTGCTTTCACATACTCGCAGGCTTCCCTTGCTCCATGTTCGCGATCCATTCCGCTGTCTTCCCATTCCACTGACAGTGGTCCGTTGTAACCTATCCGGTTCAGAGCACGTATGATCTCTTCAAAATTTATGTTTCCGCGTCCCGGGCTCCTGAAATCCCAGTATCTGCCAGGAGCTCCGAATTCGGTGTGCCCGCCAAATACGCCGGCTTCGGCTGGTATGTCCGACCATGTCACATCCTTCATGTGGACGTGAAAGATCCTTTCCCTGAATTCATATATGAATTTTACATAATCCACTCCCTGGTAGCCGAAATGAGACGGGTCGTAGTTGAAGCCAAAGGAAGGATGATTTTTGACTGCGTCCAGCGCTTTTCGTGCTGAGGCTATGTCAAAAGCAATCTCGGTAGGATGAACCTCCAGCCCAAAGCGTATTCCCATTTTCCTGTAAGCATCAAGGATTGGTTTCCACCGTTCAGCGAATTCCCTGAAGCCATTCTCTATCATGGATGCGGGAACCGGTGGGAAGGAATAACAGAGGTGCCATACCGGACTTCCGGTAAATCCGTTGACTATCTTAACTCCGAGCCTTTTAGCAGCTTCGCCTGTTTTTATCATTTCAGCAGCTGCACGTTTTCTTACACCTTCAGGATTGCCATCACCCCATATTCGCTCAGGGAGTATCCCCTTGTGTCTTTCATCGATTCGGTCGGATACAGCCTGCCCGACAAGGTGGTTCGAAACTGAAAAGACTTTCAGCCCATGCTTGTCAAGCAGTTTTCTTCTGGCTTTGCAGTATGAATCGTCAGCCTTTTCAACTTCAAAATGGTCGCCCCAGCATGCCAGTTCCAGCCCGTCGTAACCAAATGACCTGGCTTTCTGGCAAACAGTTTCAAAAGGAAGATCGGCCCACTGGCCTGTGAATAGAGTTACTGGTCTGCTCATTGTCGGATTAATTTTCATTTTATGCTAAGATAAGAAAATCCGTAGCAAAGATTCCAACGGTTCCGTCTTATTTGTTTACTTTGCCTGATGCAAATACGATTTCCATGAAAGACATATCTGACATTTTGTTAAACCGTTCAACAGTAAGGAAGTATATGACCGATCCTGTTGACGAGGCGCTTCTCGACAAGATTTTGGAGGAAGGATGCAGGGCATCAAATACCGGAAACATGCAGGTTTACAGCATCATTATCACAAGAGATGAAGCCATTAGGAAAGCTCTTGCCCCTTCACATTTTAACCAGAAAATGGTGATTGAAGCTCCTGTCCTGCTTACATTTTGCGCTGATTTCAACCGGTTTTCGAAATGGTGTCATCTTCGGAAGGCAAATCCGGGTTATGATAATTTCCTGTCATTCATGACAGCAGCAATTGATGCCCTGATAGTGGCACAGACAGTATGCATAGCTGCGGAATCCAGAGGTCTGGGGATCTGTTATCTTGGAACTACAACCTATATGGCTCACAAGATAATTGATACTCTCAGGATACCCAGAGGAGTGGTTCCCGTAACATCAGTTACGCTGGGCTGGCCTGCTGAAACCCCGGAACAGACAGACCGGTTGCCGTTGCAGGCAATTATTCATAAGGAAACATACCAGGATTATTCCGACGAAGACATAACGTTCTTTTATTCTAATAAAGAGGAGAGGGCAGACTCTCTTCAGTTTATGCGCGAGAACAATAAAGATACTCTGGCCCAGGTGTTTACAGATGTGAGATATACAAAGGAAGATAACATACATTTCTCAAGAACATTACTCGATGTTCTTGAGAAACAGGGTTTTATGAATCAATAACAGATTTTTCCTTATTATCTTTCCTGTGTGTTGGTCATATCTTTTTTCTGCCAGGCTGCGGAATCAGGGATTAGCATGCAAGCCGAAATGATCCCTGTTTGTGATATGATGTGCAGATCACCTTGGAAATTTCAAATAAAATCTATTTCCATTTCCGCTGCTATTTTAACTAGGTCATTTTTAACAGCGGGGACGAGATTGATCCCTTCTTTCATGATCCTCTCTTCCGATTCCCTTTCCGGATCTCCAGGTATCAATACCCTTTCCTGGCCATCTGCAGGGGTTGCTGAGCGGAAGGTGGTGATCCATTCGTCCATTTTTGCTTTGAATTCATTACCAGGCTGAAAGGCATCAATCCTTATTGCTCCGAAAAAATGGCCGGTACCTTCTCCTGTTTTTTTCTCGAGGACAGGCAGGTAGGCGACGCTGGGAGGTACGAATGGGCCGAAGTTGGCACCGCTGAAAACAGCAGAAAAAATATCAACTATGGCTGAAAGGCAATATCCCTTATGGCTGCCGTGAACTCTGTCGCCACCCAGGGTGAGCATAGACCCGCCTGTTTTAAGTATTGCCGGATCGTCTGATGGTTTCCCTGTCTTATCCTGAACAAAACCAAACGCAACTTTTTCACCTTTCTTTTCAGCCACTGCAAGCTTTCCCCTGGCAATAGGCGTTGTTGCAAAGTCAGCTACAAAAGGTGGCTGGTTCAAAGCCGGAATAGCAACCGCAACAGGATTGGTCCCCATCATTCTGCTTATGGAGAAAGTCGGGGCCACAAGGGGATTCGCGTTTGTAAGGCATATTCCTGCCATATCATGATTAAGAGCCATCATCGCATAATATCCGGCAATGCCGAAATGATTGGAGTTCCTTGCAGCAACCCATCCCGTACCGGATGTCAGTGCTTTTCTGATAGCTATCTCCATGGATCTTTTGGCAGTTATCATGCCTGGAGCATTATCTCCGTCAACAACTGCTGTACTTGGTGTTTCATGAATAATTCGTATATCAGGCCTTACATTCACCCTGCCGGCTTTCCATAAATCGTGATAATCCTTTATCCTTATCATTCCATGTGAAGAATGACCTCTGATCTCAGCTGAAAGAAAAACTTCTGCAATTATATCAGCATCATTTTCACTGCACCCCATCCGTATGAATAAATTTCTCGTGAAACCAAACAGATAGTCGTATGTATACATGGTTACTTTGTGTTTTCAATCATATAAAATTTCCGCCAGGTCCCTCACCCAGCGGCCAGCGCCCGGCACCCAGCGCCCATTACCTGGCGCCCGGCGCCCGGTATTACCCCTTCCTGACATTATGGTTCACTCCAGCCTGGGCGGTGGGCGTTATGACAAGATCATTTATGCAAACATGCTCCGGCAACGTTGCACAATAATGTATAACTCCTGCAATATCATCACCCGAAAGGGCATCAATCCCCTTGTAGACGTTGGCTGCTTTCTCCTTATCCCCCTTGAACCGGACAAGTGAGAATTCTGTTTCAGCCATGCCGGGAGCTATGTTTGTTACTTTAATATTATGCTTAAGAAGGTCTATTCTCATAGCACGCGAGAGTGCATCAACCGCATGCTTTGAAGCACAATATACACTGCCGTTCTCATAAACCTCCTTGCCGGCTATTGACGAAATATTGAATATGTGTCCTTTATTCCTTGATGTCATCAGGGGAGCAACAACCCTTGTTACATAAAGAAGCCCCTTTACATTTGTGTCAACCATTCTGTCCCAGTCGTCGATATTTCCCTTATCAATGTGTTCCAGTCCTACAGCAAGCCCGGCGTTATTGACCAGGATGTCTATATCTTTCCATTTTTCCGGTAAATCTGCAATTGCGTCTTCTACTTCATATCTTTTTCTTACGTCGAAGTTAAGAGAAAGGACTTCTGCGCCGAGTTCACGCAGTTCCTTTTCAAGATTGTCAAGCCT
>JAVEVC010000113.1:0-3066 GCA_034005245.1 Bacteroidales bacterium | reverse complement strand
GCATGCAGGCAATGTGCCGTGAAAAAGTTTGCCGGCGCCGACGATAAAAAGGGAAGGATAGTCATGTCGTGCATGGAGCCTGTCGCTGAAGGTCTTATTATTTCCACCGATGATCCTGAAGTGAAGGCTTTCAGGGCAGCTGTGATCGAAGGCCTTATGACCAACCATCCTCACGACTGCCCTGTTTGTGACGAAGGTGGAGAATGTCATCTTCAGGATATGACTGTTATGACAGGGCACAATTACCGGAGTTTTATTTTTAAAAAGAGAACTCATAATAATCAATATCTGGGTCCTTATATTAACCATATAATGAACCGCTGCATCCAGTGTTACAGGTGCGTGAGATTCTACAGGGATTATGCCGGCGGAAAGGATTTTAATGTATTCGGATCTGCAAACAGGGTTTATTTCGGCCGCAGCCATGATGGCACGCTTGAAAGCGTATTCAGCGGGAACCTCATTGAGGTATGCCCTACAGGGGTCTTTACAGACAAAACCCTGGAAAAACATTATACACGCAAATGGGATCTCACCAATTCACCTTCTGTATGTGTTCACTGCAGTGCAGGTTGCAACACCATCGTGAGTGAAAGATACGGTTCTGTCAGACGGATCCTGAGCAGGTACAACCACGATGTTAACGGGTATTTTATCTGCGACAGAGGCAGGTTCGGCTATGAATTCATCAACAGTACTGACAGGGTAAGGAAAGTAATGGCAGTAACTTCGGATAACGACGCGCTTGAAGAGATCCCGTACGAAGACAGGATCACTCTGCTGACATCTTTCTTAAAAGGAAAGAAGATAGCCGGGATCGGTTCTCCTGCAGCATCACTGGAATCTAATTTTGCTCTTGAAGTATTGGTGGGGAAGGAGAATTTCTATCATGGAATCAGTGATGACCAATATGAACTGGTTAAAACTGCAGCCGGCATCCTAAGAGAAACACAGGCTCATATTCCTTCCCTGAGGGAGATATCAAAGTCGGATGCTGTTCTTATACTCGGAGAAGATCTGACTGAAAGCGCACCGATGCTTGCACTGGCAGTAAGACAGGCAACACGGAACGAATCATTCAGAATGGCCGGAAAATCAGGAATCCCTGCATGGAATGATGCTGCAGTCAGGGAACTGGCCCAGGATAAAAAAAGTCCGCTTTTTGTCGCTGCCTCCGCGGAGACTAAACTTGACGACATTGCAAAGACGATATACCATGCCTCCCCGGATGATATTGCCAGACTGGGATTTGCAGTAACATCACTGGTTGACATGAATGCCCCCGGCATAAATGACCCGGCCGGCAAATTCAGGGAGCTGGCAGGGGAAATTGCGGCAACCTTAATGGCTGCAGATAATCCATTGATTATAACAGGCCTGCAATCCAACAACAAATCCCTGCTTCAGGCTGCCGCTAACATAGTCATTGCTCTTTCCGTCAATGGGAAAAATCCTTCACTTTCCATTGTATTTCCTGAATGCAACAGCCTCGGACTTGGCCTTATGGACGGCAATCCGCTTGGTAAACTTGACAGATCCCTTCTAAAAGGAGAGACTGAAACAGTAATTATTCTCGAGAATGATCTTTTCAAAAGGTGCGGAAAGGAACTGACGGATTCCATACTGGAAAAAGCCGGGAATGTGATCATTCTCGACAGCCTGATCAATGACACCTCACAGCGTGCGGGAATTCTTCTACCGGCCGGAACATTTGCCGAGTCGACGGGAACAATTGTCAGCAATGAGGGACGCGCACAACGGTATTATCGTGTATTGCCTGAGGACGGACAGCTAAAAGACAGTTGGAAATACATTGCAGAGATGATCAGTATTGCAGGTGGTAATGAAGAAGATCCCTTCGAAAATTATGACGATCTCGTCACCGCATTTGTCAATGCTTATCCATTCTTTTCGGGAATATTAAAAGGAATACCCGATTCAGGATTCATATTCTTCAATGAGAAGATCGCAAGGCAAACTCTGAGATTCAGCGGCAGGACCTCAATGAATGCCGATAAATCTGTGCATGAGCCAATGCCTCCGCAAGACACCAGTTCGCCTTTAGCCTTCAGTATGGAAGGCTATAAGGGAGTGACCCCGTCAGGCCTGACACCTTATTACTGGTCGCCGGGATGGAACTCTGTACAAGCTGCGAATAAATATATGGATGAGCCTGACGGTGAAGCTGTATATGGCAGCACAGGAGTTCTTCTGTTCAGGAATAAAAAGGATACTAAAACGGATTATTACAATACAGAATTATGAAATGGGTTTTCATAATTGCCGGGGCCCTGCTTATACCCCTTACACTAGCAGCAGGGCTGATATGGGGTGAACGAAGGCTGCTTGCCCTTTTTCAGGACAGGTATGGGCCAAACCGGGTGGGTAAATTTGGACTTTTGCAGGTTATCGCTGACGTGATAAAGATCTTTTTCAAAGAGGACTGGATCCCGCCATTTGCCGATAAGGCAGTATTTATAATTGCCCCGGGGATACTTGTCACAACCATACTTCTTACATTTGCTGTTATTCCATTCACAGACGGATTTCTTGTTCTCGACTCCAACATAGGATTGCTCTTTTTCCTTGGCAACTCATCGCTGGGTGTTTACAGCATCGTGCTGGGAGGATGGGCCTCGAACAACAAATACTCACTCCTGGGAGGAATAAGGGCCTCGGCACAGATGCTTACTTATGAGGTGTTTATGGGATTATCGCTGGTAGGTATTATAATGATGGCCGACAGTTTCAGTCTCAGGGAGATTGTTGAAGCCCAGAGGGGCGGATGGTTTGTCATTCCTCAATTTGTGGGATTCGTAGTATTTTTTATTGCCGGTGTCGCCGAGACACACAGAACACCTTTCGACATACCCGAAGCTGAGGGTGAGCTGGTTGCAGGTTTTCATTCGGAATATTCAGGGATGAAGTTCGGCATGTTCTTCGTTGGTGAATATCTCGGGGTAACGCTGATATCCGCACTGATAACCACCTTGTTTTTTGGAGGATGGCTCGGCCCTGCCTTCCTCCCACCTGCTTTCTGGTTCTTCCTGAAGACAGATCGGAAGA
>JAVEVC010000066.1:0-14241 GCA_034005245.1 Bacteroidales bacterium | reverse complement strand
GACGCAAATGGCTATGGCATTGATTATGAGTCAAACTGGTATACTCCCTGGGATCCGATAAGCGACAGGGAATATAACGGATACTATCTGGCTGATAATCCGGATTATTCCTACCTCGTACTTGATCATCTTGAATCTCGGCGTTATGATAATAATACTGAGATGTCTAGATATGAGATCAATAAAATCAAAGCCAAACTCGAGCATTATTTTGCAGATTCTGAAATGTCAAGAGTTGTGACACACAACAACTGGGGTGAATATGGACATCAGCATCACAGGGCTGTGAATAAAGCTGTGAGGGAACTGGCTGTTAAGTATAGGAAAGATGTCTGGATGCTTGGATGTGATAATGGTAGTTTCAGGGATGTTAATGTTCCTTCATCAATTAAATATACCATTGCTGGCTTTAACGATACTTATCTTTATACAGGTATCAGGGACATTTATGAGAATAACGGCAGATGGACATGGTACACTGACAGGGTGCCTTCGGGCGATCATAGGTTTATCATGATTGTAGAAGGAGGAGTCGACAGATCAAATATTCTGACAGGAGAGAGTGTTACTTCATCAGGTCCCCGGCAAGATATTCCCCGATCCTATATATTTGATGGGTCAGATGATTACATGACTATAAGGGGTAATAACCACAGGTCATTCACAATAGCAATGCGCGTCAGACCTGATCTGATAGGTGAAATGTCTGTCGCAAAAATGGCTGAATATCCACTTTCTGAAAGAAATGACAGGAATATTAACATCAACCAGGATGGATCGGTAACAGCAAGGATATATGATGGAAGCTCCAGGACAGTTTCTTCGTTGACAAGGCTCATAGCTGGACAGTGGACTCATATAGCTATAACATCAAATGGTACCTATCTGCGGTTGTATGTAAACGGTCATCTGCAAAACTCAATAAACTCGGGTAGTGCAATTACCAACTATTCCACACCAGAACTGGTGCTTGGCCAGGCGACAGGATCTGCTGGATATTTCAGAGGTCAGATTAATGATGTCAGAATGTATGACCATGTCCTTTCTGACAATGAAATAGCTGCATTAAGCGGTGATCTAAACACCATTATAATAAGTTCAAGCGCCGGAAGTGGAGGTACAATAACACCCTCAGGAAACATTTCAGTTGACTACGGATCATCCAGAAGTTTTGAAATCACACCAAATCAAGGTTATAACATTGCTGATGTGAGGATTGACAACGTTTCAGCCGGCAGAGTTACTGAACATACTTTCAGAAATATTACCACAGGTCATTCAATATACGCAACTTTTTCACCTGTCACTTATACTCTTACATGCAGTGCGGGAATCGGTGGGACTATAGGTCCTTCAGGCGAGATAGTGATTAATTACGGCTCTTCCAGAACAATTTCTATTGAACCCTCCGAAGGATACCTAATTAATGATGTAATTGTTGATAATGCTTCTATAGGCCCTGTTGCAACATATACTTTTTCTAATATCAGGAGCGACCATTCTATTTCTGCCGTTTTCGAGCCCATTAAATTTACCATTTCATCATCAGATGGTGTTGGTGGTTTTATTGATCCGTCAGGTGACATTGTTGTAAATTACAATACTAATGCTTCGTTCAGGATTAATCCTGACCTGGGTTACCACATTTCCGATGTGAAAGTTGATGGTATATCAGAAGGTAAAGTCTCGGAATTCACATTTAACAATGTCAGAGCTGATCACATAATTTCTGCGGAATTTGCAATTAATACATACAAGATTACTGCGGATTGTACATCAGGCGGATCAATTTCTCCCAGTGGGGAACAGATGGTTAATTACGGTGCCGACCTGAGTTTTGTTTTTTCTGCTGATGCTGGTTATCAGCTTGATGATGTTATTGTGGATGGTCAATCTGTGGGTAAGATTTCAGAATATATTTTCCATTGTGTTTCTGGTGACCACGTTCTTAATGTTGTCTTTAAAAAAGTATACAAGATAACTGCTGAGTCTTGGATAGGTGGTTCAATTGATCCTGAAGGCATGATTCTTGTGCCGGAAAGTTCATCCTATGATTTTACTATTTCACCGGAACCTGGTTATCGTATTCAGGAAGTCTTTGTAGATGGATTGTCCGTTGGAGAAACCGGATTTTATACATTTGAAGAAGTGATCTCAGATCATTCTATAAAAGCGTTTTTTACCAATAGTATAATCGTAAAAGCATTCCCTAATCCATTCGGGGAACTTCTAAATCTGGAAATAAAATCGCCTGGTGAGTTGAAATTTGATCTTTACATAGAGAACCTTGCCAACAAAACTGTATTCCGCCTAACTGAAATACCCGGTAATAGTATAACACATATTATGCCGGATTTCTCTTCTGGATTGTATATACTTAAACTTAACACAAACGGCAAACCTGTTTCAACACTGAAAGTGCTTAAACATAAATAAAATCATAAGTAATTACTTTTTTGTGAGAATTCCTGCCTTAATATCAGTATCAATTAGCTCAATGTTCATACCGTATTTCCCCAGAAGAAATGCGATGTTATGGTTATTGAACGCTTCTCCCGGCTGAGGCGGTACAAGTTTAAGCAATCCCTTGGAAGTGAGCTCATCGATCTTCCCGTTCATATCTGAGCATCTGAAGCAGATATGATGAAATCCTCCGCCTCTGTTGACAAAATTTACCAGCGACTGATTTGTTTCAAGCGGTTCTATAAGCTTGATCAGGATACTGCCTTCTTTTTGCAGGAATGTGACTTTTACTTTCTGCAAAGAATTCGTGATGATTTCAGTCATCTGCCTGTATCCGAAAACATTATTCCAGTAATCTATACCTTCCTGAAGATTCCTGACAGCAAAACAGATATGATCAATAGTCATCCTACAGTTTACCTTTTATTTTTTTACCCGTTGGAGCAATAACAAGCTGTTCCTTAATCTCGAATAGCTGAGGGATCTTGTACAGGGCAAGATTTTGTGAACAGTGTTGCCTGATCTTTTCAATCATGTTATCCCTTCCGTTATCTGATTTTATCACAATAATTGCTTTTAACGCTTCCCCGAGGAGTTCATCTTCAACACCTTCTATAGTGCAGTCGACAACTTCAGGCAATTCCAGGATTACAGCTTCTATCTCCTTGGGGCTGATCCTCTTGCCTCCAACCTTGATGATCTCTTTCTTTCTGGCTGTCAGATATATATATCCATCATCATCAACTGTTCCAAGATCGCCTGTATACAGCCACCCGTTTCTGATTGTATTACGAGTGCCTTCTTCATCAGCATAATAGCCCAGCATTATATTATCGCCCCTGGCTATGACTTCACCAATTTCCCCCGGTTTTATAAGATCGCCTTTTTCATTGACGACTTTCAGCTCAACGTCGGGAATGCCTTTCCCCATCGAGCCCTTTTTCTTTTCATAAAGATCCGGCGGCAGGTACGACAGACGTGCAGTGGCTTCTGTCTGTCCATACATAACTATAAACCTGACATCGGGAAAACTCTGCCTGAACTCATCAATGAATATCGTGGCCAGCTTGCCTCCGGCTTGTGTAACGTATTTAAGATCAGGGAAATGAGTATTCCTGAAATTATCGGATTTTCTTAACAGGATTTGGAAGTGGCTTGGCACTCCGGCAAACCCGGTGCATTTGTATTCCAGAAGGTTATTGATAATGGCGCCCAGGAATATAAATGAGTTATTGAATACTATTGAGCCTCCCACACGCAAATGGGTATGAAGAAGCGATAATCCATAGCAGTAATAGAAGGGAAGCACTACAAGCATCCGGTCTCTTTCTGTAAGTTTTAGATACTTGATGATGGATTCCGTGTTGGCCATAAGATTCTTATGGGAGATCATCACGCCCTTCGGTACCCCGGTTGAACCTGAGGTAAATATTATTTCAGCGCAGTTTTCCCTGTCAAACTCATCTTTCTCTTCCTGGTAGCCGCTTCCGTTAATATGTTCGCTAAGTGTATCGGGATAAATACATTTTATATTATCAGCGTTTAGTTTCTTTTCGATGTCGCGGGTCATGAATATGAGCACCGGCTTTGTCAATCCGGAGATATAGGAGAAGTTTTCCTTCTCTATATTGGGATCGAGGGGGATGCACACATTTCCCGACTTGATAATGGCAAAGTATGCTGTCAGAAAGAACTGATTATTCACTGACAGGAGCAGAATGTTTTTTTTCTGGCCAAACTCTTTTTTAAGCCAGGCAGCCAGTTGGACAGATGAATTGTACAACTGTCTGAACGAAACATTTTCTTTTCCTACCAGGAATAGTTCGTCTTTCTCCGATGTTTTTTCAAAAAAATAATCAAAAGCATTCATGGCCGGTATATTTAGTGTTTTCCGAAGTAGTCTCTGATGGGAGACATCCTCAGGTATTCAGTGGTTTTGCGTTTCCTTTCAAAATTTCTGAACAGGGCTTCCACTCTTTCCCTGGTCTCCCCCATTACGTTTCCGACTTCTTCGGGGGTGTAACCGTTTTCATAGCCAAACCAGTATATATCCATTAATCTGAATGGAAGCTGATAGAAAAACTCTTCCTGGGTTTGCGAGGCAGAGTAGGTATCGGTTGTCGGTGTCCTTTCGATGATTTTTTCAGGAATGCCCAAGTATTCTGCCAGTTGGTAAACCTGCGTCTTATAAAGGTTTCCGATCGGCATAACATCGGCTCCGCCATCCCCGTATTTTACAAAGAAACCCTGCTCCTGTTCATGCTTATTAGGTGTTCCTATAACAGCCCTGTGCATGGCTTCGGCATGATAGTACAACATCGACATTCTTGAACGCTGCTTGAAATTTGATGCTGCAACTATCTGAAGGTATTCAACTGTAGGAAGCAGCTTTTCTTTTTCGTTACCCTGTTCATCTATCACGGTTAGAGAGAAAACAGGCGGCAGATTGTTGTAAAGACCTGTTTGTTTTATACCGATCTTCATTTTCCATCCTGCAGGATCATATTCAGGGAATACCCTTTTCACAGCTTCATCCCGCCTTTCATAGCATCTGAATCCCTTCAGTGCGGAAGTGATTTCTTCCTTGATTGTTTTAATCCCGTATTTTGCTGCGAGTTCCAGCGCCAGTTCCTCGCTGTCAGGGCTTGAGTCGGTTTCAGGCATGATTATTCCAAGAACTTTCTCAGGCCCGAATGCTTTGGCTGAAAGAGCCAGGCAGACTGAGGAATCAATTCCTCCGCTAATGCCAACAACACCTCCCAGTCTTTTAAGGTTTATAAGAACATCCTGGCGCAGTTTGTCAGTAATATTATTTACCGTGGCTTCAACATCATCGAGCAATATCAGATCTTTTGAAAAAGGCTTCTTTGTTTGCATGGGTTATTATTTAAATATCATTTACTGTTTTAAGGTTTTTCAGGCTTCTCATTGAAAGGCCATAGTTTTGTTTCTCAATGAATTGGTCGTAAAGCAGATGTGTTGATATTACTGCTGCGAGGACCATGTCTTCAACTTCCGATGTAATACCTGTTTTTTCTGCTTTTGCCAGTAAGACGGAGACGGAATCAGGATTGAAAATTCCGGTTTTCTTGAAATATTCGGGAGTCAGCACCAATTTTATATATTCAGGAGGGTCATTAACAAAAAAGGTACTGTTAATAGGTGCCCTGTAAGCCTGTTTTGACCTTTTGACTATGCTTTCAGGGATTCTGTTCTTCATAAGCTTTTTAAGAAGGTATTTCTCTGTAAGGCCGTTGAGCTTATAGTTGCCGGGCAGTGAGTTACAGAACTCAATGACCCTGTAGTCAAGAAAAGGATACCTTCCCTCAACAGAGTTTGCCATCGCCATCCTGTCACCCTGGGATGACAGTAGATACCCCGACATGAAAATATAAGTCTCGAGCCATTGGGATTTCTCAAGTCCTCCCCATTTATCAAATCCATCCGGAAGCTTCATGGCAAGATCGTCAAGTGGTGAGTAGCCATCTGATTCAGCCTTAAGCATGTCAGAAAAATGCTTCTTAATGTGGTTTGAATTATTCCATCTTATCAAGTGGGAGTAAAAGGGGTTATCAGTATCTTCAAGCTTATATCCGTAGAACATCTTTAGGATTACGGGATTAGCCTGTTTCATCTGCGGCATGTAGGGATAGAGTTTTTTAAGAAGCAATGGTCTTATGGCGGAGTTTGGCTCTTTTGCCCAGAACCTTCTGATCAGCGCTTCCTTAAAAATATCATATCCGGCAAGCATTTCATCAGCGCCTTCTCCGGTTATGACAACTTTTATATTGTTTTCTCTCACCAGGCGGGAAAGGAGGAACATAGGAACAGGGGCTGTTCTTGTAAGCGGTGTTTCAGAATGCCAGACAACTTTTGGGAAGCTTTCTGCTATTTCCCTGCCTGTGCATTCAATTGCCTTGTGGTTAGTGTTCAGATACCTAACAGCTTCATTCTGATAAGAACTTTCATCAAAGTCCTTATCCTCAAAGCCAATAGAAAAAGTATTCAGTACACCGGGTTCTATATTCTTAATATATGATACAGTGGAGCTGGAGTCAATACCTCCGCTGAGATAGGCTGCAACTTCTACATCAGCCCTGAGTCTTATCTTTACGGAATTGTAAAATAATTCATCGAATTGTCCGATAGCGTCTTCAAGGGTAAGGCTTTCGTTCTTCCGTCCGTATTGGAGTGACCAGTATTTTTCTGTTTTTATGCCTTTTTTGTTGTAAACGAGATAAT
The DNA here is from genome assembly GCA_034005245.1 of Bacteroidales bacterium. GTDB lineage: Bacteria > Bacteroidota > Bacteroidia > Bacteroidales > VadinHA17 > LD21. The sequence goes on along the minus strand of JAVEVC010000066.1, from coordinate 7,536 downwards.
GGCCCGGGGATAATTCGTAAGTATCCCTGAAGACAGTGCTGGGTGTAATTGCAGTCCAGAAAGTATAAACCTGGGTAAGGTTTTTCAGGTCAAATTCGCGTTTTACCTGCGGTTGCTCAAAAATAGATTTTATTTCTGAGGCAAACGAGAATACATTTTCATTGAAGTTATAGAAAAGGGGTCTTATCCCTATCCTGTCGCGGGCCAGGAACAGCTCCTCCTTTTGCTTGTCCCATATTGCGAAGGCGAACTGACCGTTAAGCATCGAAAGGCAGTCTTTCCCGTGAATAGCGTATAGATTGACAAGCACTTCCGTATCGGACTCCGTTTTAAATACTGTTCCTTCCTTTATGAGAGTCTCCTTCAGTTCCACGTAATTAAAGATCTCACCATTATATACAATCCAGAAACGCCCCGATTGATCCGAAAGGGGTTGCTGGCCGCTGACAAGGTCGAGTATTGAAAGTCGTACATTTCCCATTGCAGAAAAACGGGAATAATAAATGCCGCTTTCATCCGGACCACGATAACTTATGGCCTGGAGCATCTTTTCAACTGCAGTGGGGGTTGCTTTCCCTGTGCTGTAATCAACTATTCCAGCTATACCACACATTTTCAGTTAGCTCTTTTACGAATGACGAAATCCGTGATTGCATTTATCGATTCAAAATTCTCCTCAATAAGATCAGCATCTACCGTTTTTATTCCAAAGTTTTCTTCAAGGAATGTAATGAGAACGACGAAGCCCATGGAATCAAAATAACCTTCCTTGAAGATCAATGAATCATCCTTGATCTTGTCCTTTTCAACGAAAGTCGCCTGTTGAATGTATTCTTTTACCTTTTCCTTTACCGAATTATTGCTTGTATCCATTTTTATATTGATGATAAGTTAGTTGTCATTTTAAAATCAGTCTTTTATATAGTAATTGCTGTAATGCCTGTACGAGCTCTTATGCAGGTTGAGGTCATTATATACTATGTCGTAGTTATCAAGCTTGTTTGTACGGAGGTTTGCAATCACATTACCGAACACATCCTTCCTGGTGTAATTGTTCCTGATAACCATGAGCACCTTGGTTGCATACTTCATCAGCAGCGTTGCATCGGCTACTATTCCCACAGGTGTAGTGTCTATTACAATATAGTCGTATTTTGTTTTCAGGTAGTCAATAAGAGGGTCAAGCACTCCAAGCTCCATCAGCTCGGATGGATTTGGGATCACAGGTCCGGCTGAAATGAAATCGAGGTTTTTGATCACTGTATTTCTAATTATATCATCAAAATTGGCCTTTTTGACCATATAATTAGTCACTCCTATTGAGTTCTCCTCTTTTAGCTTTATGTGAAGCGTTGGCCGACGCAGGTCGCAGTCAATGATTATAGTCTTGTATCCAACTGAAGCAATGGAAGATGCAAGGTTGAATGATATGAAGCTTTTGCCTTCCTGCGGCTGTGATGAGGTGATCAGTATGATTTTCGACTGGGAATGGCCTGCTTTCAGGAACAGGCTGCTGCGAAGGTTTCTGAATGATTCCGATATTGCAGATTTCGGGAACTCAGCAACTACTGCATCAGTTTTATGATTATTGCTGTAAATAACGCTCAATACAGGCCTGTGAAGCATGTATTCGGCATCGTTTATGCTTCTGACTTTATCATCGAAGAAATCCCTTATTACAAGGAAGAATGTAGGGATCAACAATCCCAGGAAAAGTGCTGCCAGATAGTTAATATATGTCTTTGGAGCTACTACTTTGGCAGTTATTTCACGTGCAGGTTCGGTTATTTCATAGTCAGGATAGTTCGATGCGAGCGCGATAGCAGCTTCTGACCTTTTCTGAAGCAGGAAAGTATATATTGCATCATTGAGGTTGAACTTCCTTTCCATGCTCACCATATTCATTTCAGTCCTTGGGAGCCTGGATATTTCTCTGGAAAGCTTATCCTGCCTGTAATCAAGTTCGTTCAAAGACAGGGTCAGGGTATTAAGGTTATTTGTGAAGTTTTCCAGAATAGCCTGTTTTTGGATCATAATCCTGTTGTCAATCTGGCTGAGGAAAATATTCTTCTGGGGATTGCTTCCGATAAGAGCAGCAGATCTCTGGGCATTCAGGTCCAGCAGGTTGGTAATCATTTGATTTATAATGGGATCACTTACATTCATGGCTGAAGGAGGAACCACTCCTGAAACATCCTGATTTGCCCTGAAATAGTTGATAACATAATTATAATACCTTTCCTGGACCTTCAGGTTCGCTCTTTCTGCATCTATTTCGGTCATTTGTTCAAATGTCCTCTGTCCCTGGAAACTCAAATCCATTACCTGGTTGGCTGATCTGTAATTTCTGAGCTGTGATTCTGACTGAACAAGCGAGTCGGTTATTTCAGAAATTTGAGAATCAATGAAATTAACAGTGCTGCGGGCTATCTGATTCTTTTTCGAAAGATTTTCCTCAAGGAAATTATTTAAGTACTGATTCAGAAAACTTATTGTTTTGACCAGATTTCCTTCCTTGAACTTAATATTAATAATAGTGGCAAGCGGTGAGGCTTTTTCAACTTCCATCTGTTTCATGTACTGTTTGGCCAGCAAATCAAGATGGTTGAACTTGAAATAATATGAGTATTTAGTTTTTGGAGCTTGCGTTATATGGAAGTCCTTGTTGTGTGAGACAGAGAATTTGAAGAATCTGTTGCTTATGGTTTCATTGAATTTACAGATAGTGTCAATCTCAATGACATTGTCTTCGCTTATTATGAGATTATCAACATAATTATACATTGATACTTTCTTTTCTGAAGCTGTAAGCCTGAAAGACGTATCATCAAGTTTGGAGATGTAGATTCTAGCATTGACAGGCTGAGCATGCGACTTGTCAATAATTATAGTGAATGGTGAATTCCTGTAAAGTTCATGTACCTGTTTCAATATTCTCCGGGATTCCATGAAGTAGCTCACTTCAAGATTCATTTTGGCAACCGTGGAATAGATAAGTGCGAATGAACTGAGATTTGTTACATCGTTTTCAATGTTGTTAAGGGCTTCCAGGGACTGTAATCCACTGAATAGCTGCTGTGAGCCAAGAATGGTTGTTGTTTTGTTCTCCACGGGACTTAAGGATGCGGAGACTTCATATACCTTACTGGCATACCTGTTGTAGATAAATGCCAGCGCGAGGCATATAATCAACATGGCTATATAAAGATACTTCAGAGAAGCTACTTTAAATACAAAGTACTTCAGGGGGGCTATTGACGAATCAGGTTCAGTTGTTTTCAGCATTTTCTTTTTATTTATTATCTAACTCCGTATCCCAAAAATAGTAATCCGGCAATAAGCGTTGTTACCGAGGATAGTATTGTCTGGTAGGTAATGTTCTGGTAGCTTGAAGAGATTGACTTCAGCGGTTCTACCACAACAACATCATTGGGCAGCACATAATATACCTCCCTCGTTGCTATCCTGGAATCGGCAAGATTTAATCTGTAATGCATTATTTTCTCTCCTTCCTGCCTTATAAGTACTACATTCTTGCGGTTACCGTATCTGGTTATACCTCCTCCAAGGGCAAGGGCTTCATATATATTCAGTTTGTCCTGGGAGAATGAATATACTCCCTGCTGCTGAACCTCGCCCATGACTGAGATCCTGTTGTCAATGAAGTTTACGAGAATTGATGTATTAGGGACATACTCATTGAGAGCAGATTGGATTTTAGCACCGGCGTCTGAAGTAGTAAGGCCAACTACATTAATTTTCCCTGTAAACGGAAAGTTGATATCTCCGGCTTCATCAACCAGGTAGCCAATTATGCTCGTTGATGATGCAGAATATCGAGCTTCTTCAGGTATATCAAAGATCTGCCTTATCTGGGGGTCTATACTCAATATCCTTATGTATAACCTGTCAAATGGCATTATGGTTTTTTGGATCTTGGGATTTACTAATGGTTCTTCCACTGTATCGATGTCATTGAAGTAACTCAATTTGCTTGTTGGTACGCATGACACGGCAAACACCAGGAAGATAATCATGAATCCGGTCTTGCCTAATAAGCTTGTTGTCTTTTTCATAGTCTTTTTAATAAATATTATACTCCTGTTCTCTGGAATACAGTTCTGATTGTTTTGAGCAAAATTATAAAATCAAGTCGAGGCGACCAATTATCGATATATGCCAGGTCCATCTCCATCCACTTTTCAAATTTAACATCATTCCTGTCGGGAATGATCTGCCAGAAGCATGAGAGCCCTGGCTTTACCGACAGGCGCCGGAGCTGCCATCTTTTATATTCCTGGGTTTCACTCTGAAGCGGTGGACGAGGGCCAATTAGAGACATCTCACCCTTAAGAACATTGATCAGCTGAGGAAGTTCATCCAACCCGGTCTTGCGAAGGAATTTTCCTATCCTGGTAATTCTTGGGTCATCCTTGATCTTAAAAACAGGGCCATCCATTTCATTCTGTGTTTCAAGCTCCTCCCTTATCTCGTCGGCATTGGCGACCATAGTTCTGAACTTGTACAGATTGAACTGCCGGCCTCTCAGCCCTACCCTGGCCTGCTTGTAGATTACCGGCCCGGAACTCGTTAGTTTTACAGCAAGGGCAATCATCAACATTATAGGAGATAAAACCAGAAGCAAGAGGATGGATCCGGTTATGTCCATGAATTTTTTTGACGCCAGGGCTGCCGGCTTATATGGTATATTTATAAATGTCAGGAATCTTTCATCTCCAATATTTGCCGCAAATGCATTGGTCAGATTCAGTTGTATTTCTCTGTGGCGCAATCTGAATATGACGCCGAGCTCTTCACACCACCTGATAATCTTTCTGACTTCCGGCGTTGCAGTATCTTCCTTGGCATAGACTACTTCGTCAATTGTATCAATCTTGATCAGTTCAGGCAAGACACTCAGTGTCTTTTCAGGCATGATCTTTATCCTGCTCCTGTATCTGTCCATTAATATCTGGGATGATGTGAAAAGGAAGATGATCCTGTAGCCCCAGTCTATATTAAGCAGAAGACTGTCTATAAAAGGTATTGTTGATTCATCTCCAATAACAATAATGTTTACCCGGTTGAATCCCTTTGACCTGTATATTTTGAATGCCTTGTATTCGACGGTTCTTACAAGGAAGAGGAAAATGAATCCCAGAAAGACGAATTCTACAAGGAAAAGCCTCGAAATGTATGAAAGCTTAAATACAAAATAGAATACAAGCAGCACAAAGCTTATTGCAATGGCCGACTGAAGATATTCCAGAAGCAAGGTTCTGTACCGTTTTGTTCTGGGGATCTCCGTAACCTTGATGAGATACAGTACCAGAAGCCATAGTGGAAGAAGCCCAAGAAAGATGTAGGTGAATTCCTTCCTTTCAAAGAAAAACCTTCCGCCATCCTGATAGTAGTTAATCAGGTAGGCTATCTCGAATGCCAAAGCAATTGAGAGTATGTCAATAGTTCCCAGGATGAAATTGATCAGATTCCATCTTTCGAGAAAAGGAATGATTTTAAGATTAAATATGTTGCTGATTTTACCCATATTGTTATCACTCCAGATTATACGGTAATTTTCTCATATTATTGTTAAAAAGAAATAATGAAACCTAATTTTTTATTTCAGCCAGGAGCTGTATTTGGGGAAATTTAACGATTATATTTTTATAAAACCAGAGGGCTGATCCATTCACCCGGGAATGCCAGTATATTCTGAACAGAAGTATGACATCTTGTTAATGTATGATATATCGTGTATTCTGAGTCTGTTCTGCTCAAGAACTGTTCTTATATACTTTTCTGACAGCTTTTTAACTACTGGCTTCCCAGCCCTGCTGTTTAAAGCTTCAACGAATTTTGATGAGGCCTGCAGATGACCTCCAGACGAGGTATTTTCATTGTCTTCGTAGCAACCGACAAAAAAAGCCTTCTCTGTCAGCAATGAAGTAACCACCCTTAGAAAACTGTCAAGATGTGCTATTTTGTTCAATCTGGTCAGGTGTATTAATGCTTTTACTCCGAAAAATCCATTGGTGTCATAATAATATTTGTGCAGGGAGGAAAATGCCATAATATCACGCTCTGATGCCAGTCCCATTATCTCAAGGTATTGGCAGAAATCTGTATAACCATTTGAGGCAAGATTGTTAAAAACTATACTTGTTCTGTTCCTTTTGCAATTATTTAAATTGTAATCTCCTTCCCTGTGCAAAAAAACCGACAGGATGAATGGTCTTTCAAGGACCGCGATTCGTTCCATAAAATATCTGTTGTTACCTGGTGTAAAAATATGGTTAAGAAACCGTGTTGTCAACAGTCATTTCAGTCCTTTGAGGAAGGTTGGCGGCTGAAATGTTAATCCTTGTCCTGTATCGTTCTTCATTCATCACATAATTTGAATTATCGGAGTAATAAAATGCATTGTATGTCAATATTTGAACATTATTTACGAAGTAATTGCTGCGATCAGTCAGTCATGATTGTTAAATAAAAGATTATTATGCTGATAATAAAAGAAATAGATCCAAGATATTAATGGGTTGAATCCATTGCCGATATAAGAAGCTATTTGACGAACGGAAAGATTAGCTGGACGAAAAATCAGCTTTTTTTTGCATTTTGAGCGCAGAAATAGGTAAGGCTGCCTATTTCAGTCATGTCAATGATCCTGAAATTATGCGATTCAAGCAGTTTGATGACATATTTCCTCGACATAAACCTGTCAGACCTGGAATCAATAACGTTTATGAGTCCGTTAAGGAATTTGAAAGACTGATAAAAAGGTACAGCAATTCCTCTTCTGATCTTATTGTCTTTGAAACATCCGATAAAATTAGCTTTCACAGGCAACACCCTGTACACATTGTTCAGAAAGTTATCGAGATGATTTAACTGGTTAAGCTGCTTAAGGTTGATTAAAGTCTTTACCCCTTTCAGATCATTGAAATCGTAGTAATAATGATGAATGGATGATAATATCATCAGGTTTGGATCCTTTGAAAGGCCAAGCCAGTTTATGTAATGGTAGAAGTTCTCTCCACCTTCAGCAGCAAGCCCTTCGAGTACAGGATTAGCTTCAGCTTTGTCAGAAGAGATCGTTTTAGTCTCGTGGAAAGAGCTTTCTCTCTGGTTGCCTAAAAGGTCAGTTTTTTTTAATATTGAGGATTCCTCCATTATCATTATAACTAATTGCCGTAAAAGTACTAATAATGTCGACACCGGTCAAGTTTAAGTGTACCGTAATGTTTGGCATATTTTCAGAGTTTATCAACATTTGTCATTAAACAGATAAAGTCTGTCACCGATAATTGAACATTCGTCAACAAAAAATGTTCATTCATCAAAGTTCAGGCCATTTTAGGTGCTGTGATGAATTCTTTTTATGAAGATGAATCCTCCAGGCAAATTATATAACATATAATCAATGACATACGAAAGACCTGGCATGAAAGAAATTAATAGTGGACAGATTTTCAGATTTTGACAAACAGCAGTTTTCTGTAGATGAATATACCGTTTTTGTTCGCATATTAT
>JAVEVC010000065.1:0-14305 GCA_034005245.1 Bacteroidales bacterium | reverse complement strand
GCTTTTTCTGCCTGAGTCTGAGCTACAGTAGGGGTTACATATTTCACCCTCATTGCAATCCTAAGCCGCAATGAACTCCCGAATTTCTGCCACTTGTCCAGATCCCCTGCATAGATGGGGTCATACTTTGACAGGGTTGCAGAAACCTGCCCGGCATTCGCCTTGAGAGTTGTTATTGCAGTATCAAGTTCAAGGAAGAAATTTGCATATATGTCGGACTGCTTGTCATATGATACTTCCTTCTGCATATTCCCGTACTGTGAATATGGTATCGGTCCCAGGCAGTCGGTGTACCTCTGGTAAATATATACTTTCCATATCTTCATCATGGCCAGTTCCGGCTGAAGATTGTTTGCCCTTGCAAAATCCTCTGAATATTTGAGCTGCGGTGCTTCGTTTGCATAGAAGTCATTGAAGGCTCCGTTTAGCCAGCTTCCAACCATAACATATCTGTCAGAAAGGAAGTTAGGAGTGGTTGTTGCCCAGTAATTTGCGTAAATATCGAAATACAGGGAATGGAGCAACTGAAAAGAACCTGCTTCTGAAGAACCGGCTCCCATCCAGTTGGGCGCATAGAAGGCTTTCCTCACCACAAATCCGTATGAGGCCTGGTTAAGGCTAGCCAGCGTAAGGGATTTGGGATTGGTATTTATCTCATCAAAATCCTTGGTGCAACTACTGAATGTAACAGCAATCAACAATACTGTAAACAATTTAAATAGATTTTTCATAGTATATTGCTTTAACTTTTTTATAACTAGCTAGAAGCCGAAATTTAAGGACACTCCGTAAGTACGCATCGTCGGAAGCGGGAATGCAGATTCGCCTTCATAGGTATTTGAGGTACCGATCATGATCTCAGGATCGACATATTCTCCTTTGTTGAGGAAGAAGAAAAGGTCACGGCCGACCAGCGATACTCTTGCAGAGCGGAAGAATGTTCTGGCTATCAGGTCTCTTGGGAGATCATAACCCAGAGAGATCTCTCTCATCCGGATATTTGTAGCTTCCCTGATGAAAGCTTCACCCGCGGGGTTGTTTCTTCCTCCGACGTTATTCCAGAAAGATTCAGCAGTACATGTAGCGGTGTTATTTGCACCTTCAAGCGTTACGCCAACCTCATCCTCGAAGACATCCCTGCCAAAGAGCAGAGTGCCATCCCTTCCAATAGCCGTATATTCCTGTATACCGCTACCTGCAGAAATAGCCTCGGTAAACGCTATGAAAGTCCCGCCCCACCTGAAATCAACAAGACCGCTTAAGGTGAAATTTTTATATTGCAGGGTGTTTGAGATACCTGCGAGCCAGTCGGGGTTGAAGTTCGCGGCTCTCACTGTCATCCCGGGGGTAATCGCCGGGATACCGTTAGCCTGTACAATAACTTCTCCTTTATCATTTCTTAGCCATCCTTTTGTATAAACTTCTCCAAACGGCGATCCTGCCTTTAAGAGGTATTGCCTGATGAAGTCATTGCCAAATGAAAGTGTTTCAAAACCTTCGGCAATTTCAAGAACCTTGCTGTTGTTTGTTGACCAGTTCAGGTCAATATCCCATTCAAAGTTACTGGTTGCAATAGCGGCTGCGCCAATTGTCAGTTCAATCCCTTTGTTTTGTATGTCAGCACCGTTCTGATAGATGCTTGCCACTCCTGATGTCGCCGGCACAGGTGTTGCAAACAGCTGGTCATATGTATTTGTCCTGTACCAGGTAATTCCCAGTCTTATTCTGTCTTCGAGAAGCCTGAGATCGAGACCTGTTTCTATTGATTTTGTTGATTCAGGTTTCAGGTCAGCGTTTGGCAGCACATTGCTCAGAGTGATAATACCGCCCGTTCCAACAGTAGCTGTTCTTGCCAGCTGGTAGGGGCTTGTGTCGTTACCCACAATAGCATAAGATCCCCTGATCTTCAAATGGGTAATTATTGCAGGCAATGTGACAAGTTCACTAATAATTGCCGTAAGACCGACTGAGGGATAAAAATATGATCTGTTGGCAGCTGGCAGTGTTGAGCTCCAGTCATTCCTTCCGGTGAGATTAAGAAATATTGCATCCCTCCAGGAAAATTCAGCAAATCCGTAAGCCGAATTCACAACTTTCTTGGAATAGCTTTCACTCGGTCTCGGGTCTCCAGTATTTGCAAGAGCAAACAGGTTCTCGATATTGAATACGCGTCCCGAGCCTCCTACCTGCTGATATTCCGTCATGTAATTATTGGCTCCTGCGTTCAGGTCAACAGTGAAATCTCCCAATTTTTTGTTGTAATTCAGGAGAACATCGCTGTTCCAGCCATATGATGATGAATTATACTTGTCATAGCCTCCGTTTATGGCCTGTGTGTAGGTGTCATTGTACATTTTAAGCTCCCAGGCAGAGAATGTGGCATCAACAGCTGACCTTCCCTGTATCGACAGGTCTTTTAAAATATTATATTTCATGCTCAGCATGCCGATAGTTCTCCATGTGTTGCGTGGTTGAAGAACGCGGTTCCTGGTCCAGTAGGCGTTACCTGTCCCGTTGTCGTTCCACCTCCAGTAGTGCTGCCTGACCTGACCTGCAGCATTTAGGTATTCAAAATGCTGAATGTCTTCTGATCTAATGTTCCTTGGAAGCACGTAAAGATACCTCATCGGGTTGTTGAATCCTTCACCTGTTGAGAATACATTCTCAAAAGCCTGCTTGATCAATGTCACTTTTGAATCAACCGTGAATTTTTCAGTGACCTTTGAGCCGAATCTTATATTAATATTATGGCTATGGAGGTTGTTTGATTCCACAATACCCGAAGCATTTGTGTTGGTGTACGACAGAACTGTATTTGTCTTTGCAGTATTGATACCAACGGTAAGGTTGGTGGCAAGGTTATTACCAGTCTGGAAATAATCCTTAACGTTATTGGGCTGAGCTTCATAGGCATAGGTTTTTCCAAAAAGAGGATAGTTCGGGTCAGGTGACCAGTGTGCGACCTGTGATCCATCCATTTTTGCGCCCCACGATACAATGGCATTGGGTGAGTAAATTCCGTTACCGCCCTGTCCGTATTCATTCTGCATCTTGTCGAGCAATATTGCAGACGATGCCTGGTAATTGAATCCCAGATCGACGGTAACACCTTCAGCACCTCCCTGGCCCGACTTTGTTGTTATTACAATAACACCGTTATTGGCCCTGCTGCCGTAAAGGGCGGCAGCATTAGCGCCTCTAAGCACGGAGATCGAAACGATATCCTCAGGAGCTATATTTGAAATACCTCCCATCGGTATTCCATCTATGACATAAAGAGGCTGACTGCTTCCTGCTATTGACCGGTTGCCCCTCATGAGCACCTTTGCATCAGCACCTACTCCGGTACTTGCTGTAGTAACCGAAATTCCCGCCACACGTCCGCTGAGGTTTGATACCGGGTTAAGAGCCCTTGCCTCAGCCAGTGCATCAGTCTTCACGTTCTGGGCAGCATATGTAAGGGATTTGCTCTGCCTTTCAATCCCGAACGAGGTGACAACAACCTCCTCCAGGGCAAGAATGTTCTCTTCCAAAACAAGGTTGAATGAAGTCTGATTGCCTATGGGGACATCCAAAGTCTTCATTCCGATAAAAGAAACTACAAGAGCTGTGGCATCTGCAGGCACTGATAAAGTAAAGTTCCCATTGGCATCGGTAGCCGTCCCTATCGTAGTCCCTTTTACTACAACAGGAACTCCAACCATGCCAAGCCCGTCAGCGGCACTTGTAACTTTTCCCGTGATGGTTTTTTGCGCAAATGCGCCCTGCAATCCTGCAAATAGCAGAAATGCAAGTAAGATTACGGTTTTTCTCATGGTATAGAATTAGTTTAATAAATAAATGTGATTGATAATCTATGAAGAAAAGTCAAGTAAAGAGAATTGGATTACCCGGCATTCCTGATCATAAGTTAACAAAACATAACAAAAATATGATTCTTTATGAATTTTACAAATAAAAATTAATCTTTTTTTAATGTTTTACTAACTTATTTTTAATCCTGCACTAATTCTATTTTAATTTTATACTAATGCTATTTTAACTCAAATGCTTCTAACAGAAATCATCTCTGGCTGATTTACAAACCAGTGTAAAATAATTACAGGCAATATTCACATAATTAAATGTCAGCTATTCTATTTACCGCTTTAGAAATTAAGGTATATGGGGAGTTGATTATTTAAAGTGTGCATCACAGATTATCCTGATGTTATAATCCCTGGCAATCAATGTATTGACTGAATTGAATAACAACATACACGTTGTTCCTATGGGTGCCTGATGGAAAATTAGTTACCTCTCAGGTTATGGAAAACTAAATTTTAATTTTATCAGGAATTATATGCTCTAAGGCTTTGGAATAATTTTTCCTGATATAATCTGATGACGATTCCCTGATTAAGGCATTTATGGAGGTTATTAAGGAATCCCTGTCGCCTGTCGTAAACCAATGATTATTTTTTATCAGGGAAGCAGCAACCTTTTTGCTCAGTTTTTTCAGATCCCTTGAGTCATATTCCTGCTCCTTTTGCTGTTCCTGAAGCAAGCCTGCCATCAGTTTGAGGAAATTATTCCTGACTGTCTGCATGCCAGGCTGAAGATTTATATCAGCCTCTTCCTTAGAATTCATTATCTGACAGGCAAGTTCCAGCATTTTTTCATGAACGCATATTCTGTATATTTGCAGATCTATAAGCTCATCATTATAATATCCCTCGCTGCCGGTTTCAACTTCATAAATCTGCCCCATACGTCTCTGGAGGGTCTCAAAGGCCTGTATCCGGTATGCCCTCATATGCAAAGGCAATTTCCCGTCATCTGCAAATAAAAGGTTATCTTCACTTATAAACCGGTTGAAAAGGACACCTGATCGTTTACTGTTCTTCCTCGGCAGTGATAACGGGTAATCGATTGTAAGACCGCTCAGGGTTATGTTGGCATCCGAGTATTCCTTGTTTGTCCAGACTCTATTGTAATCCGGCATCCCCAGCTTCTTATATGACTCAGCATCGAGTGAAAGATCTTCCGATGGCTGCCTTTTGCACGAAACCGCTGCCACAGCAACCAGAAACAATGCTAATACCGACTTTTTAATTATATGCATAATGGTTTGGAATTATTGTCAAAATTGTAATGGCTTTATTTGTCTGAGGCCTGTGTATAGAATCTTGCCGAATCATTATTAAGGGCAAACACCATGACATTCATGCCTGAAGCAAGCTTTATTTCTTCAATATCCCGCACTTCACCCCTGATATGAAACCCGCTTCTGATTCCGTCTGTTGCTGTAAAATTTCCCTTCCCGTCGCCTGCAAGCAGCAATCCCTTATTCGCATCATAGTCACCGAATTTTATCCTTGAGCCCAGGAAGTTGCCCGCAAGGATCATATCCGGATTGCCGTCTCCGTTAAAATCACCCGTTTTGACGGCATAAACAGGTGAAAACTGGGCTTCACGCGGAAGAGGCGTAAGAGTGAATTGACTATTGCCCCTGTTCTCAAGGTAGCAGCTGGCAAAGTTAGTGGCTTTCAATATCGTTGCATCCTGCAGTATTTCAGCGGGAAGAATGTCTTCAATTGTCTGGTTGGCATATGATTCATATGTAGGGTATTTTTTCCTTATGAAGGGCATCTGTGCCTGCAGGTCGTCTTTTGCATAAAAGGGGTAGCTTTTACCATTAATATAATAGCACATGACCGGGTCAATCGATCCGTTATTTTCAAAATCTTCCACATAGATTGTTGCAGGCTCTTCAGGTGAAACCTTAATCCTTGAATTCAGTCCCAGATTCCCTAAAACATAGTCGGGATCACCGTCGTGATCAAAATCTTCCGATACTATTGTGTTCCACCACCCTTCAGAAGCTCCGATGCCGCAATCATCTGTTATCTCTTTAAGATTATTGCCATTGTTCTGAAATATTCGCAAACTCATCCATTCGCCTGCCACTATCAGATCCTTTCTTCCATCACTGTTGAAATCAGTCCATATTGCGTCTGTAACCATTCCCGGATAAAGCAGCGAGCTGCAGGCAGATTCCGTTACATCGGCAAATTGTCCGAAACCGTCATTTTCAAGTATGTAGCTTCGTGGTGAAACCGGATATGATCCGGGAACCAGCCTCCCTCCTACAAACAGATCAATATCTCCATCATTATCCATGTCGCCCGGAATAACGCATGAACCGCTTGTAAGCATTTCAGGGATATTTCCCGATGCTTTCAGAAAACGGCCACTGCTGTCATTCAGGTATAAACGGTCCTGAAGTTCAGGGGAATTCACAGGGAATTCGTTTCCGCCGCTCACAACATACAGGTCGGAATCGCCGTCATTGTCGGCATCAAAAAAAACACCACCGACATCCTCACATTCCCTGTCATTTTCAAAGCAGGGCTGAATGCTGCATTCAAACGACCCATCGGACTTTTGTATAAAAAGTCTTCCGGGGACATCTTTTGCACCACTAAACCAAAGATCATCCAGACCGTCGCTGTTTACATCTCCTTTGGCAATCCGGGGGCCCTGCGTTGAGAGGAAATGAGGCAGAAGGATCTGCGTCCTGAAATCAATGTAATCATTTTCCACATGCCTGAATTCCAGGGGATTTTCAGGTACTCGCAAAAAAATCGGACTAATATTCTGTTGGTTTTTCTCTACGGGTAGCCTGGCTTCAGAGTGGAGAAGCGTTATCGTTCTGCCTGTTTTAAGGTTTGTGAGTATCTGTTCCCGGAAGTCAGGCCAGATAACCCTTAGAGTGTCAGCCCTGGATGCCCTGCCAAGTCCGAAGACCAGCTCATGATCCATTGAAGACATATATCCCCTTGAAGGCATAAACTCCTGTGTATAGGTTTTTCCGTTGCATTTTATATCCACACGTGCACCTATACCTCCCCTGTTTAGGGCAGGGCCTTCAAATCTTACCTTGAGGAAGGTGTTTTTGTTTATCCTGTTTGAGTTATTGCGGTAGATAAGAGGATAATCATTTATTGTGCTTACAACAAGGTCGAGGTCTCCGTCATTATCAAGATCGCCATATGCTGCGCCGTTTGACAGCGAAGGTATTTCATCCCCCCAGATATCTGTGACATTTGAAAATGTAAGGTTTCCGTTATTCCTGAAAATGTAATTCCGCAGTACCGTGGCCGGTATTTTCTCAATAACATCCATTTTAGGTATGGAGGCTTCTCCCTTCCGTTGTTTAACCATTTGCTCCACAGCATAAACCACAGCATCCATATGGGTGCTGTTCCTTCCGTATCCGTTGGTTATATAAAGGTCCTTGTTCCCGTCATTGTCAAAATCGCACAGCAGGGGAGCCCAGCTCCAGTTTGTGGCAAATACTCCGGCATATTGCCCGATTTCTGTGAAGAACTTACCATGAATATTCATTTGCAGCATGTTACGGGTTGTCTGATTATAGAATCCCGATTTCCTGAGATTATTGAATTTTTCGAAATTATCAGGTCCTGCCACCAGCTTATTCTCGTAATTATCCTCCGGATCCATATCAAGGGTGAAGAGGTCGATATAGCCGTCATTATTGAAATCAGCAGCATCATTGCCCATGGATGAAAATGATATGTGATCAAAGTATTTTTCAAGTTCCTCAGAGAAGGTGCCGTCTTTCCTGTTAATATAAAAGTAATCCTGCTCAGAATAATCGTTGCATATATAAATATCGGGCCAGTTGTCATTGTTGAAATCAGCAATTGCCAGTCCCAGTCCGAAGTTGATGATGTTTGTGACCATTCCTGCTTCTATATTAACATCAACAAACCTTGTTCCCGTATTCTTATATAACCTGTGTTCAAAGACAGGATCATGCTCATTCTTTCTGTTGATATTCGTAAAAGCATACTTGTCGAGGGAATGATTCATCAGGAACATGTCGAGATCTCCGTCCTTGTCATAATCGAAAAATGCGCTGTGAGTCGAATATGACATATCATTCAGGCCGTATTCAGTTGCTTTTTCCTTAAAGGTAAGGTCTCCGTTATTAATGAACAGCAGATTCTTTCTGTTCTGGGGACGGCCGTCAGTTGAACTGCAAACATAAATATCAAGGTATCCGTCGTTATTAATATCGACCATGCACACTCCTGTGTTCCATGTGCTTCCTCCCTGAACTCCGGCTTTTTCGGTTATATCTTCAAATCTGAAATTTCCCTTGTTAATGTACAATCTGCTCATGGCAAAATTTCCGCTGAAATATATATCCGGCAATCCGTCGTTGTTTATATCTCCGATGCCTACTCCTGCACCGTTATACAAATAACCGTAATCAAGCACGTTGAACTCGTCATTCTCCTTTATCCAGTTAACAAAATCGATCCCGGTCCTTACGGGTTTGATTGCAGTGAGCAGTTTTCCCTTATCCCCATCACATGATGCGATCACTTTCATAAAAAGCGCAAAGGTCAAAAATCGGACAAAGTATTTCATGTTTCTCAGCAAAACCGGCATCGCTAATCAAATGGGCAACCTTATAATGTTCATGAGTTCCGTTAACCAGATTTATGCTCTGCCAAATGGAACATGAAGATGAGCTGATTGCTCAGCCAGCAAAAGCAAATATAAACTTTTATGAAATCCGAAATACATAAGCTGTGTGTGCAAGAATTGAATTTTCCGATATTACTGATGTATCAGGTAATAATGGCTCTGGTAATTACAAGTTTTGCTGACAACAACCCCTTAAGTTATCTTATTCAATTACAAGCGCTTATACGCGACAAAAAAGTGAATATAAACACTTACTAGAATTGAGATTTCACCCATTCAGTTTAGGTTTGGCATAGCATTTCTTTAGTGTCTAACCAAAAACGGATAAATTATGAACTCGCTAAGAAACAGAGTACAGCTTATTGGCAATCTCGGGCAGGATCCTGAGACAAAAACCCTTGACAACGGTAAGAAGGTTACACATTTCACTCTTGCAACCGACGAAAGTTATAAGAATTCGGAAGGTCAGAAAATAAGTGAACCTACCTGGCACAATATTGTAGCCTGGAACGGACTTGCCGAAGTAGCCGAAAAATACCTGAAGAAAGGCAGGGAGGTAGCGGTTGAGGGAAGGATAGTATACAGGACCTATGAGGACAAGAAAGGCAATACAAGGTATATCACGGAGATCGTCCTCAATGATCTTGTACTTCTCCGTTCCTCAAGGCCTGATACAAAAAGTGACTGACCACAGTCTTCGGTGATTAGCCGGGCTCAGCACAAATATTATGAGGCTCAGAAAGCCCACGGGCCAGTATATTAAACAAGCCTGTTTGCAGCAACTTATTTATTCCTGGTAATAACCCCAAAGGTCACTAATTACCGGGGTTATTTTAATTAAGAATTTAAACTGTCCATTTGCTAACATGGCTGACCAGGTATGTCGTTTTCTTCTGATACGGCTGTTAAGGGGAACTCACATAAAGCCCTGACAGGTCATAAGTAAAAGCCAGAATAATGAACTGCTGTCTGGAACTGACTGTTATATTACTATGAAACTGACAGTTAGATCTAAATGGCGGTTTTTAATCTTTTTTTAATGTCATCTATTCTCAAAATTGCTAATTTGGCCTTCGGGTAAAAGGTATTGAATAGTCTTGTTTCTGTAATGAACTAAAATTTTTATTGTTCAGAATATATGGTATTATACTGAATGACGTATAACAGTACTTTAATATTTTTATGACAATTGTCATGTAAATTGTACAAAGGTAATGGATATTTTTGACTCCTTTAATGAAAAACCGCTGATGCTTTCTTTTGTCAGCACAATAATTACAAACCCTAATATTTAACTTTAACAAGAATCACTATGAAGAAAAAAATGTTCCTTATGATGATCGTACTGGTTACTTCATTTGCAGGCCTTTTGGCTCAGGTGAGAGTAAGTGGTACCGTCACGGATGCAGATGGAGTCGCTCTCCCCGGTGTGGCTATTATACAGGTAGGCACCACTGTCGGGACGACCAGCGACTTGGATGGCAATTATGCTCTGAATGTCTCCTCCCCAAATGCTACTCTGCAGTTCTCATTCGTAGGAATGACAACTATCACAGAGCCGCTGAACGGCAGGACAACAATTAACGTTACGATGCAGTCGGAGAGCATAGGCCTGGAAGAAGTTGTCGTAACAGCTCTGGGTATTGCCCGCGAAAGGAAAACGCTTACCTATGCTTCGCAGCAGGTTTCCAGCGCAGAAATACTCAAGGCAAGAGACATCAACTTCATGAGCAGCCTTAGCGGAAAAACCTCCGGACTTGAGATCAAGAAAGCAGCCTCAGGTGCCGGCGGTTCAACAAGAACAGTACTCAGGGGCAACAAATCACTTAGCGGTGTCAGCGAACCTCTCTATGTTATCGATGGCGTTCCCATGGTAAACAGGAAAGGCGGACAGGCCGGTATGTGGGGAGGCTGGGATGAAGGCGACGGAATTTCCCAGATCAACCCTGAAGATATCGAAAGCATCAGCGTTCTGAAAGGATCAAATGCTGCTGTTCTCTATGGAAGCCAGGGTGCTAACGGTGTGGTTATGATCAACACCAAAAAAGGAAAAGCCGGAACTACAGACATCAGCATCAACTCGGGTACTATGTTTGAAAGTGTTTTGCTTTATCCCGAATTACAGTATAAGTATGGTGCCGTAGGTACCGCAAAGGAAAGCTGGTCAACAACACCTCTCTCAGGTTATGATGATAAGTTTGTAAAGGATTTCTTCCAGCTTGGAAACAATCTCGTTAACTCAATTTCAATAAGCGGTGGAAATGACAGAACGACTGCATACTTTTCATATGGGAATACTTCTGCAAAAGGTGTTATACCAACAAATACATACAGCAAAAATAACGTGACATTCAAGCAGTCTACAAAACTCTTCAAGGATAAAGTCAGGATTAGTTCGAATGTAATGTTATCAAATGAAGATACTGAGAACAGAATGCCTAACGGTTATTATTTGAATCCTCTCACAGGGTTATACTTCTTTCCCCGTGATAAAAATTTTAATGACTACAAAGAAAATTATCAGATTTTTAACGAGGGTAGAAACCTCTATCTGCAGAACTGGTTTGTTGCTGATCACCACCAGTCAAATCCGTACTGGATACTCAACAAAGAGCCCAGAACCGACCTTGCAAAGAGAGCCATTGCCAGTGCTACCATCGAATATGATATCGCCAAAAATCTGAAATTCCAGACAAGGGCAAGCATTGACTATGCGGTCAAAACCCATGAGCAGCAGCACGCTGCAGGTTCCAATGCCACAAACGTATCAACAAACGGAAGATGGTATTATAACAAATTCGATGATCAGCTGCTTTATACCGATGGAATATTCACTTACAACAACAAGCTCGGCGTATTCAGCTTCGACGGCCTTCTGGGTGCCAGCTATCAGAAAGCTCTTTACGGAAGCGGGGTTTCAGTTGACAACGGTACTAATGCCCTGTTCTATGCTAACGAATTCAACTTCCAGAACCTTCCGACAAACGTTCAGGTTCTGTCAACTCTGGCAGCAAGGACAGTAAAGCAGGGCGTATTCGCCAATGCTCAGTTTGGATTCAAGGAAATGATCTTCCTCGACCTGTCAGGAAGGAACGACTGGTCTTCAACACTTGCCGGGACAGGAAACGAATCATATTTCTATCCTGCAATAGGGCTCAGCGCCATAATCAGCCAGATGGTCCAGCTTCCCGATTTCATAACTTTTGCAAAGGCAAGAGCATCATATACCACAGTTGCCAACGAAGTTCCGTTCAATGTAATAAATCCGATGCATAGTGTTACCGCCAGCGGTGGGGTAAGCAGGAATACAAGGGCACCGTTTACAGATGCCAAACCGGAAATGCTGAAGAGTCTTGAAATAGGTACAGACTGGAGATTCTTCGACGGAAGACTGGGATTTGACTTTACTTACTATAATATCAACAGCCAGGATCAGTTCATATCTCTTCCTGCACTGGCAGGTTCAGGCTATACAAGCTATTATATCAATGCCGGCGAAATCATAAACAAAGGTGTTGAACTTACACTTGATGCAGAACCGATAACGGGTGACTTCAGGTGGAATACCGCTTTCAACTTCTCGGCAAACAAAAACACCGTAACTGAACTGATTCCCGAAGATAGTGAAAAGAGAATTGACCTCGGAAGCTCTGAAGGCTATTTTAACTATATAGTTGCCGGCGGTTCATTCGGTGATCTCTACGGCTACAAGTTCCTGAGAAATGATGCTGGCCAGATCATCCTTGATGCAGTTGGAAAACCAAGAAAAACTGCTGAACCCGAACTTATGGGAAGCCTCGATCCCGACTGGAGACTGGGCTGGAATAACAGCTTTTCATATAAGAATTTATCATTGGGATTCCTTATTAATGGTGTTTTTGGCGGAAATTGCGTGAGCCAGACTGAATCAATGCTCGACGGTGCCGGAGTAAGCAAAAGATCAGGCGACGACAGGGATCAGGGATATACTGTTGTGAACGCTGTAAGTGCAGAAGGTGCAGCAGTAACCCAGGTTAATCCTGAATCATGGTACAGGGCAATCGGTGACAGGAATGGTATTCTTGAAGCTTATGTTTATGACAGGACCAACATAAGGTTAACACAGCTTGCTCTTTCATACGATGTTGATGTAAGGAAACTTAATTTACCGGTAAAAGCTCTTGGTGTGTCCCTTATCGGACAAAACCTTTTCTTCCTGTACAAGGAAGCACCATATGATCCTGAATTAACAATGAGTACCGGTCTGGGAAGCCAGTCGCTTGATAACTTCAACATTCCTTCCACCCGGACGCTCGGTTTCAACATTAAACTTAATTTCTAATAATAAGATAGTTATGAAAAAAATAATATCATTAACAGTACTTGTGCTTTTAATGGGGGCCTGTACCAAGAACTTTGATGAATTGAACAGAAACCCCAATCAGATCACAGACGAGTCATTAAAGCAGGATTTTAACCATGTGGGAGCATATTTTCAGCAAATATTGTCGAACCTGGTAGGTCATCAGACCCAGGAAGATCTTGTTACCGACAGTTTTGTACGTCATCTCGGAACCCCGACTCCTTTCGTGGGTAACGTAAACAACACCACATATTATCCTACTTGGAACAGCTTCTGGGGTAGCTATATCTATCCTTATGTTATGGCACCGGCAAGGCAGGTAATTCAGATTGCCGAAGCAGACGGTTATGATGTATTTGCTTCATGGGCCAAGCTCCTCCAGGTTGTTGGCTTATCAAGACTTACAGCCTATCATGGTCCGCTTATCTACTCAGAGTACGGTAAACCGACATCTCCAATCTATTACGATTCGGAAGAGACATTGTATAATTCTTTCTTTACCGTATTGGATGAGGTTCTGGCTGTTTTCAACGCAAACAAGGCATATGTGGGGATGAAGAAATTTGATGCCACGTATAACGGTGATGTAAACAAATGGATCAAGTTTGTAAATTCAATGAGGTTGAGACTTGCTGTCCGTATTAACAAGGTAGCTCCGGCTCTGGCAAAAGCCCAGGGCGAAAAGGCAATTGCCGATCCGGGCGGGCTTATCCTGACAAATGCTGATAATTTCAACATCTCACTTTATGGGGGTAAAATGCCCCTTGCAGTAATTTGCTTTGAATGGCAGGATACAAGAATGGGCGCAGGAATGGAAGAATTCATGGTAGGATTAAAAGACCCGAGAATTGGAAAATATTTCGCACCAGCTACAGATAAT
The DNA here is from genome assembly GCA_034005245.1 of Bacteroidales bacterium. GTDB lineage: Bacteria > Bacteroidota > Bacteroidia > Bacteroidales > VadinHA17 > LD21. Next base: position 581 of record JAVEVC010000065.1, on the reverse strand, counting down.
ACTCTCTATCCTGATCACCCTGATTTTCCTTATAAAGGTATTGCCAGTGGAGCATTTCTTGGAGCAAAAGATGACAGAGAAACATATTCAAAAGTCAGCGAAGACTGGAAAGCAGTTACTTCCAGGAGATTTTTCACTGCTGCCGAAGTTCACTTCGAACTGGCCGAAGCTGCTTTAAGGGGTTGGGCTGGTGCCGGTGATGCAAAAACTCATTATGAAGAAGGAATCAGAATGTCATTCCAGAACTGGGGAGCAGGCGGCGTTGATGCATATCTTGCTGATGCTACAAGCACCCCTATTGACTATATTGATCCAAAGGACAGCAGAAACAGCTACCAGACACGTTCAACAGTTACTGTTGCATGGGATGAAGCTGCTTCCAACGAGGTAAAACTTGAAAAGATCATTACCCAGAAATGGTTGGATGCATTCACAAATGCAAATGAAGTATGGTGCGATCACAGTAGGACCGGTTATCCCAAACTTCTCTTTGTTCCAAAGAACGACAGTAACGAAGACTGGGGTATTATTCCAGCCGACGGCTTCCTCCAGTGAATGCCTTTCGTTTCTGCTGAATGGAT
>JAVEVC010000064.1:0-14314 GCA_034005245.1 Bacteroidales bacterium | reverse complement strand
TTGACGCGGAATATTCTGATGAATTACTTTCAGGCAGAATAAGCAAGCTTCTCAATTGATGTTTATTAGATATTTGTACAGCTCGCTTTTTGTTGAGAGAATGACAGTAGTTGTAGAATCAAATGTCTTTTCAAAGGTTTCCATTGATTTCATGAAGCTGTACAGTCTTCTTGCCGAGGCAGACTGATCATATGCTCCGGCATAAATAGCTGTAGCCCTTGCATCAGACTGTCCTCTTATCTCTTCAGCCTTTCGGTAAGCTTCCGACTGGATAGTCTTAAGATCTCTTTCTTTCTCTCCGTTGATCCTTGAAGCTTCTCCCTGGCCTTCAGATCTGAATTTTTCGGCTATGCGGAATCGTTCACTCTTCATCCTTTCATATACCTGGGTCTGGACTTCCTCAACATAGTTGATATGCTTCAATCTCACATCGAGAATAACTATGCCAAGATCACTGGCTTTCATATTGGATGATTTCAGTATCATCTCCTGGATCTTAAGCCTTCCCTCGTCGATATCCGAAAGTGTATCTCCTACTTCCTCTCCTATGGATCCTGATGGAACCGGGATTCTGTTGGTTGATCGAACAACTTCCTCAAGATCATGATTTGCGATAAAGTCTCGTGTTTCACCGTCGAGAATATCAGCCAGTCGTGACTGTGCTCCCCTTTCATCGGTTAGTCTTTTAAAAAACTGTAGAGGATCAGTTATCTGCCATCGTGCATAAGTATCGACGAAAATAAACTTTTTATCTTTTGTGGGAAGTTGATTCGGGTCGCCATCCCACTCCATATATCTCTTTTCAAAGAAATTTGTTTTTTGAATGAATGGCACTTTTATTTTCAGCCCCGGCGTTATCTTAGCTTCACCTACCGGCTTTCCGAATTGTGTGATTACGACCTGCTCAGTTTCATTCACTTTGTAAACGGTCTCCAGAATTAATATCAGCAATGCAAGAATTATCAGCAACTGGATTATTATTTTCAGATTTTTCATGATCAGGGAATTATTTATTTTGCATTTGCATCTGAAGGAGGGGTAAAACATTGTTGCCCTCTTCATCGGTTATGATCTTATGTCCCAGCCTGGGGAGCACATCTTCCATTGTTTCAAGATACATTCTGCGCATTGTTACTTCCGGTGCTTTGATATACTCCCTGTATAATGCATTGAAACGCACTGCTTCGCCAAGAGCGTTGTTCACCCTTTCGGTGGCATAGCCTTCAGCCTTCTGTATGGTTTCTTCTGCCTGTCCCCTGGCTTTTGGTATGATCTTGTTGTACTCCGACCTTGCCTGGTTTATAAGGGTTTCCTTTTCCTGCTGGGCCTGGTTTACGGCATTGAAGGCGTCCTTGACCGGATCGGGAGGATTAATATCCTGCAGCACTACCTGTTCTATTTTTATTCCCAGAGAATATTCCGAGCATAGCTTTTGTATTTCCTGCTGCACACTGCTGGCTATTTCGGCTCTTCCCACAGTCAATACTTCATTAACTGTTCGGTCGCCCACTATCTGCCGCATACAGGCTTCCGATATATCCCTGAGTGTGGTGATCGGGTCGCGCACCTTGAAAAGGTAAAGATAGGGATCGTCAATTCTGTATTGCACAACCCATTCAACGTCAGCCAGGTTAAGATCGCCCGTAAGCATCAGTGATTCTTCCGTAGTCCCCTCCTTGGTGTATTCTGATTTTATTCCGGTACTGATTGTACGAAATCCGAATTCCTCTTTCTGTTGTCTTTCAACAGCAACTTTGTAGACCCTTTCCAGAACAGGTATCTTGGTATGAAGCCCAGATTCTTCCTTCCTGATATATTTCCCGAAACGTGTAATCACACCTACCTCTTCAGGCCTTACCTGGAAGAACGTCAGCCAGAGAAAAATGATCAGAAGAATACCTGTAATGAAGTACCTGGAATAACCAAAGTATTTTTCCCATCCCGGAGGAATATTATCCCTTCCAAATTTATTGTATGTCATATAAATGATATTTGGGATTGCATAAATAAAATTACAACTTATATTGGAATATTATGGTTAAAACTGATCTGGTTCGCTGATGGTTGCCCGAACTCAAATCTTAAGAAATGCTGGTTAGTATTTTCAGGAAAAACAACCGGAAGGCAGATTCTGGCTGGTCTCCCTTTCTGCTTATTCACCTATTACCTTTATCAGTTTTCCTGCAGGCACCTGGGCTGTCAGTTCGATGTTATTCAGCAGTGCCACTTCTTCCAGCATTGCCTGAGGTGTCCCGTAATATGTCAATGCATTTGCCATTGTTCCTGAACGCTGAACTCTCTTAACGAAAACCTTTTTAGGTTTTACGTTTATCTTGGACGGATCGGTGAGTTTTGAAAAATTAGCCATAGTTGCTTCGAATGTTCTGAAGAATGTATTGAAATTAGCGGCAGCGGCCACGCCATGAAACACAAAGTAAGTGCTGTTATAATCTATAAAATAAGAAAGTATCTGAAGTGTCTGCTGCTGGCCTGAGGATTGATCCGTTGATGTCTGGTTGCAAACTGTAGCTAATGCCGGCATTCCGTTAACGACTGTTTTCTTGTTTTCCTGAAGTGTCATCTGAAGCTGATCAATAGAGTTCTGTGCTGCCTGTTCGAGGGATGAGCCTGATGCCAGTGTAAATACCAGCAGTGCATCTCCCTCTTTTGGGGCCATATTAACCTGGGTGGGAAGATTTTCAAGCTGCCATCCAACAGGAAATGAGAATCTGAATTTCATTTCAGGATGATAGAATGTATTCCCGTCCACATAACCCTGCCTGGGGTCCTCGCCATATACAATTCCGTTAATCATCTGGAGATAACTGTCCTCGTTAACCAAATACTCGGGATATTTAAGCGTATTCTGCCATTCTGTTGCTTTTTGGTTGACAGAATTATACCTGTCGCCCGGATCAGGATGAGTTGACAGGAAAGTTGGCACTCCTCCAATAGATTCAGCAAGGCTCATCTTGTTGAGCACCTGGAAAAAATCTGCCATTTTATGAGCATCATACCTGATTTTTGAAGAATACTCCACACCGAGCCTGTCGGCTTCTCTTTCATCATCGCGGCTGAACCTGAGAAAAAGAAGCTGCATGCCCTGCATGGCATATTCAGCATACTGAGCGAATTTCTGCGATGCTATCATTCCTCCTATCAGGAGGAGCTGCCCCAGTTGCTGCTTGCTTTGCTGGCTTACGGAATGCCGGGCTGTAATGTGCCCCATTTCATGACCGAGAACACCCATGAGTTCAGCTTCATTATTGAGCTGGGCAAGGATCCCGCGGGTGAGATAAATATATCCTCCGGGAACAGCAAAAGCATTAACCACAGGAGTATCTAAAATTTTCACATGATATTCCAGATTGGGTCGGTGGGAAATCTTCCCCATTTCGTTTTCCTTTTCCTGAAGGAAGTTCAACAGAGCGTCACTTTTATATTCTCCAAAACTGGCAACTACCTGGGGATCATATTCTGCACCAAGGGCAACTTCCTGAGCTTCTGACATTAACATTATCTGCTTCTTCCCGGTAACAGGATTGACGGCACATGAGCTCATTAAGAGCAACACTGCTGCAACCATAAAGAGTGTAATAGACAGGTTAATTTTTTTCATCATTACATAATTTTGATTTAAGTGATGTGTTGGAACAACCCATGATTGTCATATGTTTTCATAACTTGTTCAGGGTTGAATCAATCATGTGGGTTTCATCCGATTTGATTTAAAATAAAATAAGTTAAACAACCATTTTGTTTCCTAAAATTTATCCTAATTCAAATATCGGGAAAAAATAATTCAAATAAGAATTTCTTACTTTTTTTATCAGTTTTTACCAGTTTTTTGGCTTTGAAAAGTGGTTTTGATTCGCCGGTGGGGTGGGATCGTTTTCTTTTATTCTTTTTCTGCAGATTTGTTCTATCTCGTTTACATTCAATATGTTGTTCATTGAAATCTCATCAGCTACGTATCTGTCGCCTCCGTTTTTGCTGCTTACCATTCTCCCAGTCCTCATGCCCAGAGTTATGTTCCCTCTGTCGGAATTTCCACTTACCTGAATGTCGCCAGAAAACTGCTCCCAGTCAATAGAGCGGTAGCTGCCATTATTATAATTTATTAATCTCTCTGGGGTTCCTACAAAATACCCTCCTTTTTTAAAAAGCAGTCTTAAACCAATACCTAAAAGTACCAGACCAATGAACACGAACAAACCCAGAATCAGGCCAGGAATGACCAGCGGACCGAGATTGCCGGGGCCGGCAACCGTGGGTACATCATTAGCGAGAAATTCTACCTCTTTTCCCTTGAACAAAGGACCAATAAAAGCAAGAACAAAGATCATGGAAAAGAAAAGCCAGAATGCCCCAAAAAGGATCATGAAAAGGGATGTTTTTAAAGAATGTGCCCTGCCGGCTTTTACAGCAAAATCCTTGGTTTCTGAACCAATTACTTTCAGGAGTTCTTCAGGAAGAACTATGGATTCATACATTGCAGTAAATATTTATATAAATTTATGAAAATTTGATTAATGCGGATCAAAGTTGTTTTTCTTAAAATCTTGTTTACAATTGTTACTTCCGGAAGAGTGTTCTTAAAATCTTGAAAATATTTCCTTACTTTGACGGATAACATATTTATGACCTGTTAATTAATTAACAGTGATGGCATGGGATCAATAACCAGAAGAGATTTTACCCGCAAAAGCCTGCTGTTAGCAGCAGCATTAGGTTCAGGAGGCTTAATCGGTTATGGTGTCCTTAATAAACACAGGTTAATCGCAAGGAATAACCTTCTGAGAATGGGACATTGCGCTCCAAGCGTAATGCAGACACTCCTTGGAATAAGCGATCTTGATAATGATAATCTCATCCTGGCATCAGGAGGGATGGCAGGAGGGATAGCAGGACCCGAAACAGAGTGCGGAGCATTGACTGCACCTTTAATGTTCCTTAGCTTTACCAACAATAATATTCAGGGGACTCCAGAAAAAATTGAAGTAATTGAAAAATCCCAGTCATATTTTAACGATTTCACGCAACTGAATGGTTCACCTCTCTGTGGCAGGATACGGTATTCTGGAGGCCAGAGTGCTTGCAGAAAAGCAGTATGCCGGTTCCACAGAACATATACAGGAGCTGTTGAAGATCCTACATCACTTTCTCCTGATACCAAAAAATCATATTCCCTTCTTCTTGAGGCTTTTAACGACAACAAATTCCATTGTGCGCATAATGTGCTGGATAACCTTCCTCCAAATTTCGTTGTGAGCAGAGAGCTTTACGACTCTTCCTGGATTTTTATCGGCGGCATTGCTATGCTCAACAGGACTTGTGGAGCTCTTGCCGCTGGCGTTATGGCTCTGAGTTCAGTGACCCCGGAGATTGAAAACAGTTATTCAAGGGTGGCCAGGATGAACAGGATGCTGAAAAAAAATGACCCGCAAGCATTAGACGAAGAGATAAATGAATTTAACCGGGCTATAAATTTGAGTGAAGAATTAGGATCATGGTTCAGGAATGAATTCGGATCCTTTTCATGCCGCGACATCTGGGGATATGATTTTACCCGTTATGGGGATGCAGAAAACTTCATTAACGGTCATTGTATGGAAATATGCAGTAAAAATATTGCCGGAAAGGTGGCCCGGAAGGTCAGCTCTATGGCCTGAATGATCCATTGCACTTTAGTTTATCGAATTATGATGTAACCTTTGTATTTAACATTGCGAACAAAAAACTCTTAAAAATTATACTATAATGAAAATCAGATTAATTATCGTTTTATCACTGTTTATTTCGTGTAACTCAATCTACACCCAGCAAAAGGAGTGTAAGGTTACCCTTCCGGCTTTGTCGGGAACATACTCAGGAGGATGCAGGAACGGCCTTGCACATGGCAGAGGAAGCGCCCAGGGTACTGACTTTTATGAAGGACAGTTCTCGAGGGGAGTGCCTTCCGGAAAAGGCCTCTACAGATGGAAAGACGGCCCTTATTATGAAGGAGAATGGGTTAACGGATTAAGAGAAGGAAAGGGTAAAATGGTCTATAGTGACTCAACAATTACCGGATACTGGAAAAATGACAAATATGTAGGCGAAGATCCTGTTGTACCATACAAGATAATCCGCAGCATGAATGTCACTCGTGCAACTATAATCAAGTCAGGAGCGGTTGAAGGCGTTAGGATCCTGCTACTTCAGGCAGGATCCGACAATCTGGATATCGACCGTTTCTCCCTTGCATACAGCAGCGGCTCAGAATACCGATCGGGAAGGATGTACGGAATCCAGAATGTACTGTTCCCGCTCGATGTCAAGGTAAGGTATATGCTCTGGAATAAGATGCGGACAGGGCAGTTTGAGGTAATATTTGAATTTACAATATTTGAACCCGGAGCCTGGGAAGTAACACTTAACAATTAGCAGCAGTACATGCTGTTTTCTTCAAGTGTAACTTTAATTACTTCAAAATAACTTGTGGAAAATGTCAAAGAGAAGAAACTTCATCAAGAAAAGCATTATTGGGACTGCAGGAACAGTTCTTGGCAGCATAGGATTAAAAGGCTCAGATGCTTTATCTTCAAAAAAATTCCATTCAGATTCTATGGATAATCACTTTCCCGACTCGGCCGGGATTGCGCAAACTGAACTGCCCAGGCAGGTGATCCGGCTGACGGAAAAGGAACTTGGACGAAGGCCACTTAATCTATACGGATCGCTGGAAGATACTATGCAAAAGATCCGGTCGTACCGGCCCCTCGACCTCAATTCAGTAACATGGAAGAAGAATAATCCCGGAGAGAGCTACCAGGAATGGTCACGTCAGGCAAGAGAATGCCTTTATAAAGGTATGCATTATTATCTCCCTCCTTCTGACCTTAAAGCTAAGACACTAGGCAGTTATGAAACCGGCAGTTTTATCTGCGAGAGAATTGAATTCAACACTACTCCATGGTTCAGGGTTCCCGGCTATTTCTACATTCCGAAAAATGTTCCGCTGCCTGCCCCGGCACTTATAGTAATGCATGAATGGGGTGGCCCGATGCTCTTTGGTGCAGATCGCGTCTGCGGGGAACCAGTCCATCAGGTGATAACAGAACACAGGGCAAGAGTTACAAGCGGACGGCCCCTGGCCGACTGGTTTGCATCGAAGGGATATGCCGTCATATCAATAGATGCCTATCATTTCGGACGGCGCGCCCCCAGGGGCATCAATGGGCTGCCCGACACTTATGATCCAGCATTAATTGATAATGAAACTCTTGATAAGTATGATGCCCTTACCCGCGAAATCCTTTACCTTGGAGTTCGCGAACTGAACTGGGCAGGAACAACCTGGGCCGGTGTAAACTTCGGAGATGACAGCCGCTGTGTTGACTACCTTCTTTCACGCAAAGAGGTAGACGGAACCCGTATAGGCTGTACAGGCCTTTCCGGAGGAGGTTGGAGAACGAACATGATAGCAGCCCTGGAACCCCGGGTAAAAGCCACAGTAACTGTAGGATGGATGACAACAGGCGATACACAGCAGGCTTATAATCTTGCAGGTGCAGTGGGCACATTCTGCCTGCTTCCCGGAGTCTGGGACCGACTCGACATACCTGACCTTGTATCAATGGCAGCTCCAAAAGCATGTATGGTGGTAAGCGGCACAGCAGACCTCCTCTTTCCTCCGCTGGGACAAAAAGAAGCCGGAGACCAGATATTTGAAGCATATTCATGGGCCGGTCACCCTGAAAATTTCTATTATTATACCCCGGCAAAACCCCATTGCTATGATCAGGAAATCCAGGAGGAAGCGCTGGCCTGGTTGAACAAACACTTAAAATAGTTTATGCATTGCCTTAATGTTTGTGTGATTCAGTCCCTGCCAGGGGAGATGGTCAATACCCCATAATATCAATCATTTCTCTGATTCCATTTTTTTCTTATCACTGCAATAATTGAATTTAAGAACGCGTTTATATTTGCTTAACTGACCTGATGTCAGTTAGATATAGTTATCTTTTACTTAAATGAATCTTAAATGTGCGGAATTGTCGGCTATATAGGGTCAAAACCCGCCCGTGAAATAATCATCGGCGGGCTGAAACGGCTTGAATACCGGGGATACGATTCCGCCGGCATGGCTTTAATAAATGGTGAAACAAGGATTTTCAAGTGCAAGGGCAGGGTGAAGGATCTGGAGGATCTGGTGAATCAGACCGATTTCAACGGACCGGCTGGAATGGGGCATACAAGATGGGCTACGCACGGGGAACCCAATGAATTAAATGCGCATCCGCAGGTTTCATATAAGGGACACTTTATTCTGGTGCATAACGGAATCATCGAAAACTATTCTCTCATCAAGCGACATCTGGAAAGCAGGGGCATCGTATTTAACAGCCAGACCGACACGGAGGTTCTTGCCAACCTGATCGAACATCTGTATCTTGAAGGGGATCTTACTGCAGAGCAGGCTATAACCATGGCTCTAAACAGGGTCGAGGGAGCTTACGGGCTTGTAATAATCTGCACTGAAGAAAGTGACCGGCTTTTCGCCGCCAGAAAGGGAAGCCCTCTTGTTATAGGTGTTGGTGAAGGGGAAAATCTGATCGCATCCGACGCCACTCCCATAGTCGACTTTACCCAAAGGGTAATATATCTGAAAGATGATGATATAGCTATCATCAAGAAGGATGAACTAGTCCTGAAAAACATACGGCCGGGAAGAGTAGAACCTGAGGTTAAAGAAGTTGACCTCGCGATCGGCGAACTCGATAAGGAAGGATTCCCTCATTTTATGCTAAAGGAAATACATGAACAGCCACGGGCTATCCATGATACCTTCAGGGGCAGAGTGCTGTCAGACCCGGGCTGTATAGTACTCGGCGGCCTTCATAATGTTCTGGATACAGTCACAAAAGCCGAGAGAATAATTATCGTGGCATGCGGTACTTCATGGCATGCGGGCCTGCTGGGTGAATATATCTTTGAAGAATATGCCCGGATTCCCGTTGAGGTGGAATATGCCTCCGAGTTCCGGTACAGAGATCCGATAATAAAGCAGGGCGATATCGTTATTGCCATAAGTCAGAGCGGTGAAACGGCCGATACTCTTGCCGCTGTTAAACTGGCAAGGGAGAAAGGAGCAAAAGTCCTTGGAATATGCAATGTTGTCGGATCAAGCATACCTCGCGAAACTGATGCCGGGGTTTACACTCATGCCGGCCCTGAAATAGGAGTTGCCTCCACAAAAGCTTTTACAACGCAGGTTATGGTCCTGGCAATGATGGCTTTTGAAATAGGCCATCTCAAAGGGACTATTTCATCCGAAACCTATAAAGAGCTGATCAGAGAGCTGATATCAATCCCCCCGAAAATTGAAAAAGCCCTTAAAGTCAGTGAACAGGCACTTGACCTCGCAACAAAATTCCAGCACACCAGAAATGCACTTTACCTTGGAAGAGGGTATCTTTTCCCTGTTGCTCTGGAAGGTGCATTGAAGTTGAAGGAGATATCCTATATTCATGCAGAAGGCTATCCGGCAGCCGAAATGAAACATGGTCCCATTGCCCTGATCGATGAGAATATGCCTGTTGTGGTTGTGGCAATAAAAGATGATACCTATGACAAGATAATAAGCAATATCCAGGAGATCAAGGCCAGAAAAGGGCATGTTATTGCAATTATTACAGAAGGAGATGATCTGATAAGAAAAATGGCTGACTTTGTGCTTGAGGTTCCGGAAACGCTCTCCGCATTTTCGGGAATACTTGCTGTAATACCCCTTCAACTTCTGTCATATCATATCGCGGTTTTGAGAGGCTGTGATGTGGATCAGCCAAGAAATCTTGCCAAATCTGTTACTGTGGAGTAATCACGAACGGGTTCATTTGTCTCAGGGATATAATAGCTATATGATTTTGGCCTCCAATCCGCTTTAAGAAATAATTCTTTTATTCCCGCTTATAAATTTTTAGGATAACCCTTATCTAAATCTTTGCTATTTTTGTAGTTTTGATTACTAATTCCTGGCTCAGAATTTGTGATACAGGACATAAAACTAAAAACACGGGATGAATAAAGCCTTAATTATCACAGGAGCTTTTTTCCTGCTGTGTTCTTGCATGAACACAAGGAAATTATCTGACACCCTCAATTCGCCTCGAATACATTTCGGGAAAAGAGGCGGATTCACCAATATCCCTTTGGAATATGTCCTTACCGGGAAGGGCCTGCTTTACAAACTTGAGAATGACTCACTGCTTAAAATCAGAAAGGTACCCTCGAACCAGCTTGAGTACATTACAGGCCTGATAGCCAGTACCAGCTTCAGCACCTTGAATATTGATGAACACGGAAACATAACCTATTTCATCAGAGTTGTCACAAAAGACTATGATAATGAAGTGAACTGGTATGATTCATCAGAAATGCAGGGCATTGAAATGATTTACAAAGCCCTGATGAAGACCACCGCAAAAGAAGAAGAATGATGATGAAGAAATTGTTTGTGCCGGTCCTGCTGCTTTTGCCGGCCTTAATCGCCACGGGGCAGAACGCAACATTCAAGTCACGGACTAAATATTCTTCCGGAACTATTAAGCCCGGCTTTGACTTTGTAACCGTAAACCAGAATGGAATATCTAAATCAGAAGCTACAGGTAAACCTGTGGTATCACCCTCACTTGAAAGGCTTTTGTTGAAAGGAAGCCCTCAAACAGTAGACAAAGTGATACGGAAGGATGGAAGACCTGTTTATATCGAGAGAAAAACAGACCAAACCAAATCGGATCACAGTGCCTCCCCCGGGGAAAAACTGGCCCGTTTCCTTGAAGAAACAAGGATCATCAGCGGTGCAGAAAATCCCAAAGAACAATTTGCTGTCACCCAAATTAATGAGAGCGTGAACGGAATCACGCATCTAAGAACAATACAGAAATACAGGGGAATTGAAATCTACGCATCAGAATCAACATTCCATCTGTCAGCTGGGAAGGAAAGGTTTACCGGTTTATTTCACAATATTGATAGTGAAATCAATACAGTCCCCTCGGTCAGTTCCGCATCGGCAATCACAAGCGTAAAGCTCGATCTGATGAAAAAGACAAAAGTGAAGGAACTGAGCGCTAACGAAAAGAAGTTCCTGAAATATGAATCGCCTGAAACCAGGCTTGTGATCTATAATGCTGAAGGCACGCCTTATTCCCTTGCCTGGGAAATAACTTTCAGGCCAAATGTAGTAGAAGTCTGGAAGTATTTTATTGATGCGGAAACGGGAAGCATCCTTCACTCCTTCAACGCCACCTGCACTGACGGCCCTGAGACTGCCACGGCCCTTGACCTCAATAACATTTCGAGGACTATAAACACCTACCTTGAGAACGGGACCTACTACCTTCTCAATATTGCAGAATCAATGTTCAACCCCTCGACCGAAGAGGGAATGATCATAACCCTTGATGCAAACAACACTTCAACCACCGACCTCGATTACAGATACGTTACTTCCGCCAACAATACCTGGAACAACAAGGCGGCAGTATCAGCCCATTACAATGCCACAAGAACTTACGAATACTTCCTTCAGACTCATGGACACAATTCAATCAACGGCCAAGGCGGGAATATAATTTCATTCATAAATGTTTCTGAAGATGACGGAAGCTCCATGGAAAATGCATTCTGGAACGGGCAGGCAGTATTTTACGGGAACGGTGGAGAATATTTCAAACCCCTGGCGGGGGCCCTCGACGTCACTGCCCATGAACTGGGTCACGGTGTGGTCTCCAATACCGCTAACCTTGAATATTACGGTCAGCCGGGTGCCATTAACGAAACCTACGCTGATATTTTCGGATCGATGGTCGACCGCGACGACTGGCTCATCGGGGAAGATATAACAAGAACTACCTTCTCTCCGTCAGGAGCCCTGAGAAACATGGCCGATCCTCATAATATGGGAAGTGAGGGTGACCATTACTGGCAGCCAAAACATGTTTCTGAAATGTATCTGGGGACGGAGGATAATGCCGGCGTCCATATAAACAACGGCATCGGGATCCATGCATATTATCTGTATGCTACGGCTGTATCAAAAGACAAAGCCGAACAGGTCTTCTTTCATGCCCTTCTTAACTACCTTACAAAAACATCGCGCTTCATCGACTTCAGAATAGCAGTTATTCAGTCAGCAACAGATATTTTTGGAGAGGGATCACCTGAGGCAACGCAAGCAGGAATTGCATTTGATGCTGTCGGCATTTATGAAGAGGATGTCGTCCAGACAAGCCAGAATTATGAAGTTAACCCGGGGATAGAGTTCATGCTCTTCTGTAATACAGATCAGAATTACAGCACAACCCTGGCTCTTTACAACGGCTCTCAGATAAGTTCCCTGTCGGAGACAGGCATGAAGAACAATCCAAGCGTTACCGATAACGGAGCAGAAGCGGTCTTCGTTTCCGACGACAGCAAAATAAGATATATAGGCCTTAACCCTCCTGATCAGGAGGTGATAATCTCCGACCAGGCATACTGGGACAATGTGGCCATCTCCAAAGACGGCAAAAGGCTTGCGGCAATTTCAACACAGGTCGATACCTCGATATACGTTTATGACTTTTCATCCCGTAAATGGACAAAGTTCAGGCTTTATAACCCCACCACAAGCCATTTCAATACCAATGCCGGAGGTGTCCTGTATGCCGACGCCATCGAATTCGACATAACAGGAGAATACCTTATATATGATGCCTGCAACGTTCTGAGCTCTAACGTAACCGATGACATATACTATTGGGATATAGGTATAATAAAAGTATGGGACAAGGCCGGAAAGACATTCGGGGATGGTTCAATATTCAAGCTCTACGGATCACTTCCCGAACATGTAAGCATAGGAAATCCAACCTTTTCCAGGAATTCTTCCTCAATTATTGCGTTCGACTACATTGACGAAAACACTGGCGAATACGCAATACTTGGCACAAACCTCAATACCGGTGAAACGGATATTATAACCGAGAATTCCACACTTGGCTTCCCGTCATTCTCAAAGAATGACGACCGGATCGCCTATTCCGCTCTTACCACAGGTGATGAGGAGGTAATTGCCGGAATAAACCTTGCACAGGATAAGATCACAGGCAGCGGCAATCCCTTTGCCATGATACTGAATGCCAGATGGCCCGTTTATTTTGCTTCCGGAGAGAGAGACCTCGGTCTTGCCCCTGTCTCCGACTTTACAGCAGACTTTAAAACCGGGAACGCACCCCTGGAGGTTAAATATGTCGACCTTACAGCAAACGATCCTGCAACATGGAACTGGACCTTTGAGGGAGGAGTACCTGCAACATCAGCAAAACAAAATCCAAATGTGATTTATCACAATCCCGGAACTTATAATGTAATCCTTGAAACCAGAAATGAGTTCGGCACCAATATAATCACGAGAGAAGCCTATGTCACGGTGAACATCCCGACCGGAATCGTCGAAACCAGCGCTGAAAAGTACCTTGTTTACCCAAATCCGGCTGGAGAGGTGCTTAATATCGACTGCAAAATTGATTTTTCATATAAATTGTTCGATCTGGCAGGGGAAATCATATCAACAGGTACTAACACGAGAACCGTCAGCCTGTCGGGATTAGTATCCGGCCTCTATATACTTGAAATGAAGATCGGTAACATTGTAAGCAGGCAAAAAATCCTGAAAAAATAATAAATCGAAATTACGATACTGTAATGGTATCATAGTGTATTTTCCGTCTGCAATCGTGGAACCCGGTCATGTTACTAAGAAAGGTCAGAATGAGGCTCTCGCTCTCACTCTTACTCTCACTCTTTTCGTTGACCCACCTGGGCTCGAACCAGGACTCTGCGGAACCAAAATCCGACGTGTTACCAATTACACCATGGGTCAGTACTGAACACAGCGCTGCAAAATTATGAAAATTTTTGTTTGATTACCCCTTTGGGACTTATTAACCGACAGATTTCAAGTCCTGTCTTTGGAGTATTACAGGTCCCTGACCCCCCGGAACTTTCTTCAGCTCTGCCACCTCAGCAACAGTAAATGGACATTCCACAAGGGAACTGAGTATGAAACCAAGCTCACACATATCCTCATCCCCTTTCTCATAATACCAGATAATGCTTGTGTTTTTCAGAATATTCGCGGAATCAGCTATCTCTTTAATTATATTATAAATCCATTTAGTTGAACTGGTATTGATGTATTCAAATCCGAATTCCACTGAAGTCTCGCCGTGATTTTTGCTGAAATATTCCTTGATCCATTCGTAAGCCGGACGATAAATTTCAC
>JAVEVC010000063.1:0-14324 GCA_034005245.1 Bacteroidales bacterium | reverse complement strand
GCTTCAGGTAAAATCCGATTGCATTCAGACCTTCACTCTTACGGTAGTATTCAGGATCAGTTAGTTTCGTGTTTCCCAGTCGTTTAACCTTGATCAGTACGCTTCCAGCCTTCTCCTTCATAACCTGGACGCCTAAGGTTGCCCTGCTTTCCACCGCATTGATCTGAGAGGTGTTGAACAGGACAACCTTCTTAATGCTGCTCAGTGCAACCAGATCAATGTCATGTTCAATGAGTTCAATAAAGACCAAACGCGATTTGCCGCTGAAAGCATTCCTGAGTTTCTTCCTGGCGTATTCGGTCTTATAACTTTCCATGGAGATTTTCCCGATTTTACCATTTTCAAATGCCACAATCAGAAAGCCCTTATATCTCTTTTCTCCGGTCAGATAAACCGGTCTTTCCCCCGGTTCGAGATCGATTTTCTGCAGTGCCTGAAACTTGTCAACAAGCTCCTTTTTCTGAACTTTATAGACATTACACAGGGAAGTAAACACAAGGATCTCGCTTGAATTGGAATCGTCAGCCACTTTAAGTGTTGTGGTTCCGGAATGGGATTCTCTTGTCAGATCATTTCTTTGTTCCATTTCTATTCTCTTTTTCAGACTTTCTGCACTTTGCATTGTTATCAGGTTTTGATGAAAATCCAAATGTGGGAATTATTCTTTTTCTTCCTTCATAGTTCCTTGAATTTCTTTCCTGTAACCAATGGCTGATAGAACTTTACTTACTTACCACCCTGCGCCGGAAAAGAATTGGTCAAGCACTCCGGCTCTTACACCTTCTGTCAGTTCAAGAGAATAATACTGGAAATTCAATTAACACTGTCAGGAAAATTAAAAGGTGAAGCAGAATTTTCATATCTTTACACTAACACGCTCGCTGCGTTACTTAAATTGATAATTTTATTCTTATGGAAACTTCCTTAAACCAGGATCTGGAACTGGCATTCGATTTTGTTCAGTATACCAACCGCAGTATCTTTCTCACGGGAAAAGCCGGTACCGGGAAGACCACCTTCCTTAAAAGCCTGAAGCTAAAATCGCCGAAACGAATGATTGTTGTAGCCCCAACGGGCGTTGCTGCAATAAACGCCGGAGGCGTAACGATCCATTCATTCTTTCAGCTTCCGTTTCACCCGTACATTCCTTCACTATACCTTCCCGGAGGCAGCAGTACCGGAAAATCTGACCGCAACGATCCGCCCGGATATAAGATGAGCCGGGAGAAAATCAATATTATTAAAAGCCTCGACCTGCTTATCATTGATGAGATAAGCATGGTAAGGGCCGATATTCTCGACGCCATCGATTCAGCCCTCAGGAGATACAAGAACCGCCTCCTCCCCTTTGGCGGCGTGCAGCTTCTTATGATCGGAGATCTTCAGCAACTTGCCCCGGTTGTTAAAGATGCGGACAGGGAAATGCTAGGTCAGTATTATGAATCATTCTTCTTTTTCGAAAGCAAAGCACTCAGAAGCACTGATTTTGTTACCATCGAACTGAAACATATTTTCAGGCAGGACGACCAGATCTTTATCGACCTGCTGAACAGGATCCGCAACAATGATGTGACCCGGGAGGTGCTTGATGAACTTAACCTTAGATATATTCCTGATTTTGACCCTGATTCAGGAGGAGGATACATTACCCTTACTACTCATAATTATCAGGCCCAGAACATTAACGATTCAAAGCTTGAGAAACTTCCCGGAAAAACCCGCTCCTTTATTGCTGTTGTAAAGGATGACTTCCCTGCTCTCTCTTACCCCAATGCCATAGAACTGGTGCTGAAGACCGGAGCTCAGGTCATGTTCATAAAGAATGACCTGTCGGGCGACAGGCTTTTCTTCAATGGCAAAATAGGGAAAGTCGTATCCTTTGATGACGACATAATAGTCGTCAGATGCCCCGGCGACGAAAGCAACATAAGGGTGGAGAAGGCTGAGTGGCAGAACATGAAGTATACTCTCAATGACGTTACAAAAGAGATTGATGAGACTGTTATCGGGACATTCACCCAGTATCCACTGAAACTAGCCTGGGCTATAACTATACACAAGAGCCAGGGACTTACCTTCGACAGGGCAGTCATTGATGCAAGCGAAGCCTTTGCCCACGGACAGGTTTATGTCGCTCTCAGCCGGTGCCGTTCACTTGACGGCCTGGTCCTGAGCAGCCGGATCGGAAGGCGAAGCCTGAGAGACAATCCGGCAGTTTCGGAATTTGTCCACGGACCGCTTCAAAATCAGTCTGACCGGAACCAGCTTAATGAATCAAAAAAGGCATACCAGAAACAGCTTCTTTCAGAACTATTCGATTTTACATCCCTGGCAAATTCTCTCAGTTATAGTAAAAAAGTGCTAAGTGAGAACAGTGAAGCCATCCTGGGAAATTTTCACGAAAAGCTGGGCAATATGCTTACCATGGTCAGAACCGACCTGGTGGAAGTAGCGGAAAAGTTCCGGCTCCAGCTGAACATCCTGCTGAACCGCGATCCTGATATTGAGACTAACCTTCCGCTGCAGGAACGGATCAGGAAGGCAGCCGTTTATTTTTCAGAAAAGCTTGAAGCTGACCTGAAAGACATATTGACCGGTATCCCGGTGGAAACAGATAATAAAACTGTAAGGAAATCAGTGAAGGAAGCCCTTGAAAGGACACAAAAAGAGTGTGTAACGAAGCTGGCTTGCCTCAATGCTGTCAGAACGGGCTTCGAGACGGGCAAATATCTGGAAGCCAGGGCAAAATCGGCAATTGAGATTCCTGAGGCCAAGCCCCGCAGCCTTAGTTCGTTGGAAGACAGATCCGGAGTAGTAAAGCATCCCGGATTGATGAGGCAGCTCAGGGAATGGCGCAACAATATGGCTGTAGAGACCAATCTTCCTCATTACATGATACTGCCCCAGAAAACAATGGTTAACCTTGTGAATTTTCTGCCTCAGTCGCTGCGTGCCCTTAAGCAAATAAAGGGTATGGGAACAAGAAAATCTGAAATATACGGCGAAGAGATCCTGGAAATTATTACATCATATTGTAATAATGAAAATATTGAACCGCCGGAGATCCCTGTCATTGAGAAGAAAAAAACTAAAAAGGAAAGAGAGGACACGAAAAAAGTCAGCTGCGATCTTTTCAGGAAAGGAAGGACTATCGCCCAGATAGCAGAGGAAAGGAATCTGACCGCTGGCACTGTCGAAAACCATCTTTCATACTTCGTGGGTACGGGCGAGATACCCGTTGACAGGTTTTTGTCACCGGAGATGATCGATCTGATCGCCGGCCATTTCGATGGAACTGAAGATTTTAAGATTGGACCTGTAAAAGAAGCACTGGGCGACAGGGTAACATGGAACGATATCAGATTTGTAGTCAGCCATCTAACTTTTCTCAGGAGAAAAAGCTGATGCTGTAGTACCGCCGGTTAAATATATATTATCGCCCCAGCCAGAATCAGAGCAGTAATGAGATCATAAACGGCCACTCTCACCCTGATTTTTCACACTTTCAGTTGCATTTAAGTCTTATTTTTCAGGTCGCCTCACGTAAGTCTGCCCTCACAACACAAAGCATCATCCGGAAAATCTTCTCAACCTTTTTCACACTGTCTCTTTTAATAAGGTTTGAGATATAAGTTCAACAATCAATATAAGGGTGTTGGAAAAAAAAGAAAAAATTGGATCTAATGTAATAATTATATTATATATTTGTTATATATAAGAGACTAATATATACAGAAATCATGATATCAAACCAGCTTTACAGCGGATCGCTCAAGACCATAGTCCTTAAACTTCTTGAGGAAGAGGGACCTATGCACGGTTATGCCTTAACACAGAGAGTAGAAAAAATTACCGGCGGTAAAATAAAACTTACCTACGGAGCACTGTATCCGATCCTTCATAAACTCGAAAGGGAGAATGCTGTGGTTACTTCCAGGGAGGTATGTAACAACAGGGTGAGAATATATTACTCACTGACGCCTGAGGGTCGTTCTGCAGCCGCAGAAAAGATCAGGGAACTGAAGGAATTCATTGAATCATTGCAAAGGATTGCTGAACCGCAAGCCGGACTCGACTATGCCTGAACTGTCCCTGCAACATATTGAGAGGATCGCCCGCGATATCAGAATGCAGGAGATAATATTCTCCCATCTTGCCGATGAGCTTATCGATCATCTCTGCTGCGACGTTGAATCTGAAATGGAGAGAGGCCTGTCTTTTAACGAAGCATACAGAAGAGTAAGGCAGAAAATGGGATCGGGAAGATTGAAGGAGATACAGGAAGAAACGCTTTATGCAGTTGACACAAAATACAGAATCATGAAAAACACGATGAAGATCTCCGGTATTGCCGGTACAGTGCTGCTGGGTTTTGCAGCGCTGTTCAAAGTGCAGCACTGGCCTGCGGCAGGAATCATGCTCACGCTGGGGGCCCTGATACTTGCATTCGTATTTATGCCTTCAGCCCTAGGTGTGCTCTGGAAGGAAACACGCAGCGGTAACAGGCTGGTGCTTTTCCTTTCGGCATTTCTTGCTGGAGGCTTTTTCATTATTGGAACATTGTTCAAGGTCCAGCACTGGCCATCAGCAGGTATCATCCTGACCCTGGCAGCCATGTTTGCCGTATTCATGTTTTTACCTGCCCTGCTCCATAACAGGTTCAGGCATGGCGGGAACAGGCAAAAAAGAACTGTCTATCTAATCGGATTCCTTGGATCAGTGATCCTTATCGCCGGATTATTCTTCAGGATTATGCACTGGCCGCTGGCGTCTGTCATGACAGGGATTGGCCTGCCGGTAGTCTTCATCATTGCATTGCCATGGTATACATGGCTCACATGGAAAGATGAAGAACACATCACCTCTGCCTATCTCTACCTTGTTATTGGCTCCCTGGCAATATTGGTCCCTGCTGTACTCCTTAACCTGAATGTTCAGTATTCATACGAAGACGGATTCTTTAAGCATCAGGAACAGCAAAACGCATTATCCGGATATTTGTTAAAAAACAATGATCAATTGGCTGCCAGTTGCAGTGACTCCCTTAAAAGAAATCAGGTTGAAGAACTGCATTCCGCCACAATCGGCATTGTCAGGCTCGTCGATGCAATTAAGATCAGGATGGTCAAAGCTGCCGAAAGCAAACCAGGTTACCAGGATGCCGACATTAGTCACATAATGAACGGAAAAGAAATCAGGTACACGCTTCTTTCCAGGCCATTCCATCCGGGACCGGTGGTCAGCTTCCTTAGACCAGGGTGCCCTTCACGCCTTGAGCTTGATAAGGCAATCATGGATTACACGAATTTATTATCAGAGATGATTCCGGATTTATACAATGGGGAAAAAACTGATATCCCTGACCTGGCAGGCATCCTTCCTTCAGATATTGAAGAAAATGCCCCTCCATCACTTATGAGCGGGCTTCATACGCTTGAAATGCTCAGGAACAGCCTGCTGGCGGTTGAGGCTAATATGCTGAACCGCATCATGGAAAACAGGCAGGCATCTGAAAGTATTTAATATTTGGCTAACCATGACAAAGATAATGTCAGTCAGGATCAGTATTAAATTACATAGCTATTCCCGATGACTAAAAAAAATACAAATGAAACAAAAGATTTATATACTCGGATTAATAACTCTCCTGGTAGTTCTGACAGGACTGATATTAAAGGTCAATCACTGGCCGGCAGCCGGGATAATGATATCAGCTGGCATGATCATATTCGTGCTTGTTTTTCTGCCGCTGGCGATGTTAAATCACTACAAAGCTGAAGGAAGCCGGATCAACCTGCCCTTGTACATTGTAACATATATAACCGTCCTGCTTGTATTCACCTCAATGCTTTTCAAAATAATGCACTGGCCCGGGGCAGGTATTTTACTCTTTGTAACGCTTCCCCTTCCTTATGTGATCTTTCTTCCAGTCTACCTGATAGTAACTTCAAAAATCAGGAATTTCAACATTTTCAACACTGTTTTTATCCTCATGCTCCTGGTATTCATCTCGGTTTTTTCTGCATTGCTCGCTTTAAGCGTCTCGAAAAACAGGATTGATGGCAGCTATAATCTTTCAAAAAACTACAACAATGTTGAGGTATTAATCGCAGGTTTGCCCGGAGGAAATAGCTACCATGAGCTGAACCGTAAAATTGATGAAACGTTGCAGATCCTTAATGATTATCAGGAGGCAATACTGAATTCCGAGAGACTGACACGGGAAAAATGGGAATCTGATGCAGGTTCACTTGTAAGACCGGATTCCCGTGGAAGGGCAGTTCAGATATTGCTGAAAGCGGGAGATGCAAGCGGAGGAGCCAGGCTTGACAAAAGCCTGGAATCAGTAGTTGCGGAAATGGAGAAGATCCCTGCCTGCAAGGAACTGGCTGCTGCTGCTCCATTGATTTTCAACCTTGAAGAACTTTCCGAGATTGAAGAGGGTAAGCCATCCAGGTTGTTTGCAGAAGACAGTCTTGCGTGGGTACTCATCTTTCTCGACGGTCTCGAGACAAACCTTAAACTGATAAGGGCAACATTGAACCAGGAGGCTTTATTATGATATTTCCGCACCAACCTTCATGATCCCAGGGGAGTGGGAGGGAGGCTAAGAGCGAAAACCGGTTAAACCATGCGCAAAGAATGGTAATTAATTCCTGCAGACTGATTTGCGAAGCTCTTCCTTTCTTCTTTTTCCCTTGGTCCTGTCTTTTTGTCCTGTAACCTTGTCGCGTGAATATCTTCTTCCTGTGTGCCTTTCATTTTTCTCCTGAGCTATTTCCACTGCAACTCTTCTGTCATTAAATACAGTATTATTAAGTGATTTTATCAGATCATTTGCGTGAGAAGCCTCAACCTCAAAAAATGAAAAGTTATTTAAAAGATCTATTTTGCCTATTGGTACTTTTTTCCCCCTTGTATTTGTATTTACCAGTTCGATGAGTTGTTCCGGATAAAAGCCATCTGATTTGCCAAGATTGATAAACAGTCTTTTATAATTACCCTGGTATTTTTGCGTTGATAACTTTCTTTCAGATCCGTTAAGTCTGCTTTCTTTTTCAGTAAAAGTTACAACAGGATCATCCTCATTGCGATAGTCATCAAGGAACCTGTCAAATTCAAGAGATACCACCCTTCTGAGAAGTTCTTCCCTGTCAAGTTTTTCAAGCTTCTGATTTATTTCAGGGAGGAATTTCTCAATTTCAGGGTGATTGGTCGAAACCTTTTCAAGCTTAGCCACCCAGTTGGAAAGCTGTTTTCCGCATATCTCACTTCCTGTCGGGACAGGGAGTGAGATGAATGATTTCTTCAGCATTCTTTCGATCTTAAGCAGGTTATTCTTCTCCTTCAGATGAACAAGAGAAATAGAAATGCCTGTTTTTCCTGCTCTCCCGGTACGGCCGGACCTGTGAGTATAAACCTCTGTGTCGTCAGGCAGGTTGAAATTGATTACATGTGTAAGGTCGTTTACATCCAGCCCGCGAGCAGCAACATCAGTTGCTACAAGCATCTGCAGGTTCTTCTGCCTGAATTTCTGCATTGCAGCATCACGCTGAGCCTGCGACAGGTCGCCATGCAGGGCATCGGCATTATACCCGTCATTAATAAGTTTTGACGCAACCTCCTGGGTTTCTTTCCTTGTACGGCAAAAAATAATTGCATATATATCCGGCTCTGAATCTGCTATTCTTTTGAGCACCTTGTATTTATCCTTTGCATGAACCAGGTAGTAATTATGCCTGACATTTTCAGCTGATGAGTTTTTGGTTCCGATTATGATTTCTGCCGGATCATGCATGTATTTTCTTGCAATCAATGATATTTCCGGCGACATAGTTGCTGAAAACAAAAGGGTTCTTCTTTCTTCCGGCACTTCTTCAAGAATCTCGTTTATGCTGTCAATAAACCCCATATTGAGCATCTCGTCAGCCTCATCCAATATGACTGTGTTGACATTAGCTAGCTTTACAGCTCTTCTTCCTATTAGGTCAATAAGCCTCCCCGGAGTAGCAACTATAATATGAACGCCTTTCTTCAGCTCTCTTATCTGATTATCAATGCTTGACCCGCCATATACCGGAAGTATTTTAAGGTCGCCTGTATACTTTGCATAACCAGAAAGGTCGCGGGTAATCTGAATACAAAGTTCACGGGTAGGGCAAAGGATAAGAGCCTGTGTTGCATTTTTCCCTGGGTCACCTGACAGAACAAGCGGCAGGCCGAATGCAGCCGTCTTTCCGGTGCCTGTCTGGGCAAGTGCTATAATATCTCTTTCATCATTTAACATAAGGGGGATCACTTTTTCCTGCACAGGCATCGGCTGATCAAATCCAAGATCCTTAATTGCCCTGAGAATGCCAGGCGTAAATCCCATTTCTTCAAATTCTATCATTGAATATTTTTATAGTGTGGTTTCGGGAGCGATTGGTTTTTCATCCCGGCTGAAGTGAACTCAAATGCAGACTGGATTAAATGCGCGGCAACGCTATGTTGAAATCACTTTGTTAATAAGGCCGCAAATGTAATCAAAATATCCTGAATTCAAAGTTCTTTGAGATTACGTTTATAATTCAGACATGGGACAGGGACAAAAAATAATAATGATGATATGAAATACATAGCCTTAAGTGGACTTAACAAGTAGATTATAAGCTATTTCAATAAATTAACGAAAATAAGTGCTTATTCTCATATTAAAGTATACCTTGTGACGAATTAAAAAAAACACATTATGAGTACAGGAACAGTAAAATTTTTTTAATGATTAAAAAGATTTGGTTTCATCACAGGGGACAACACACAGAAAGAATATTTTATGCATTCATCAGGATTAAAGGATTCTTTCAGGGAGAATGACGGGGTGGCCCTTGACCTGAAAATGGGGAAGAGGGAATTGAATGCAGGAAATGTTAAATTGGTCAGGTAAGCCAGATATCCCTAATTAAACTTTTAGCCCGAATAAAACGAACTTTTAAATTAACTCGAAGAATTATGCCTGAAAACAAAAACATTGCATCAAAATCACCTGATCTTTCCCAATTGAGGGAGGTTATTATAGATCACAGAACAAGAATATATATTGCTCCGGATGCAGACGTCGAAGAGGCAAAAAACCGTTATTTATCCAGAAACGCTTCAAGGAGATTAAAATCGTAAGAAAAATCAGCTTGCTTATTCCTTAAAAAGTTTAACCTTCATCGCGGTTATCCCTTTGAGTCCTTTCCCAATCTCATAAACAACAATATCATTTTCCTTCACAGGTTCAAGCAGATTACTGGCATGTACGAAGATTTTGTCATTTGTTTGTGTATCCCTTATAAATCCATAACCTTTTGATTCGTTAAAAAATGTCACCACTCCTCTCAGGGGAAGGTCATTTTCAGATTCGGCTTTGTTTCTGGTAGCGCCAAGCTCAATACTTTCGACAGGGATATCAACTCTCGTTTCAGGATCAGGAGGTGTTGATGATATCATTCCGAATTCATCGACATAAGCAATCATGTCATCAAAGGTTCGTTTTGTGCCTTCTGATTTTTTCTTTGCACGTCTTTGTTCTTTCTCTTTTCTTTTCTTTACTTTCTTGTTTCTGACTTCTTTCTTGCCAAATGTTTCCTGAGATCTGCCCATATAGTTGATTAATCTGGTTATTTTTTTGTCCTTAAGCCAGCTATAAAAACCTTATGGTATGCAAATATCAACTAACCGAATTGTTGATTAGAAAAAATGCTCAAGATCGATAAGCTGGATCTGTCCATAAAGATACCAAAAAATCAATAATTTTTTTATTTCTTAAATATAAGAAGGCCAGGGATATAGTAATCATGGAATTTCAAATACTCTCCGTCAGGATCAAATGGCCTCATCCGTTATGTAATTACAGGGCATTTCTATTTCGTAGCGCAAGACTATTAATTGGTTTCCAATGAAGCACAAGATCAACTGTGAATCCCGGTGAGCGCATTGGTTTTGCCGGGCTCGCAAACTTGTCTTCCCGCAGGTTTATGCTTGGTTGGTGAGCATAATACAAAATCTCATATTAGGGTTCTTCAATGACCTTTTGTTTTCCTGTAAGGTGTCATTCTGTAAGTTAACCTTTTGTTGCTTCCCGGCACATAAATATAGAAGATGGCGCCGAAATACTTTACCAGGATCCGGTTAATTACAATATGAACTTCCAACATTTAACTAATGGTGTTACCAGATATAGGGAATGAGCCGGAATTTTGTTTTTTCACAGTATTCTTTATAACCGGCCAGGTTCTCCCTCAAGACCTTTTCCTCATTCAGAATCCTGTATATTAGTGAAAGAGGAAGAAATGCCATAGGTATTAATCCCCAGTACGATCCAAGCGCCAGGGGTGTCGGCAGATACATTATAAGAACCCCGAGATACATCGGATGCCTGACAATGCTGTATAGGCCCGTGCTGATAACCTTCTGGGACTGCTCAACCTCAACTATCCTTGAAGCATAACTGTTCTGCCTGAATACCATAAAGATGATCAGATAACCCCCGAAAATAACGGCGTCTGTAATAAGAATGACTTCCACAGGAACGTCGGACCATCCGAATCGCCTGTCAAGACCGGGAATAATGAATGCTGCCATGAAAACCACCAGGTTAATCCGCTGGAGCTGCTTTTGTTCCCTCACTTTCTCTAATCCTCTCGTTCGCCGCTCAAGGAACATGGGATCTCTTTTCAGGAAATACAACAGAACGAAAATCATCGGGACAACCAGCACGGAGAAATACAGATATACCTGCCAATAGTTGAAGGTACCTGCAGGCAGGAGGGTAAAGACACCTATGAACAGCGGCACAAGAGAAAACCTTATTATCATTTTCCTGATCAGGGCCGATCGCTCCTTTTTTGTCATCTCGCTTTTTGTTTCCATAATGCTTCATTTACTTTGCTATCACCTTCAGCTGCCATACACCAATAATAATTCCGGCAATAAGTATAAAAACGCTAATTATTATCCACCACCATAGTTTTCTCCAACCAGGAGTTGTTACCTCCCCTTTAATTCCGGAAAAGACAGTCCATGCCTGATAACCTCTTTTTAATGCCCACAAACTTTCATTTATTTGGATTTAATTGTCCCTGAATAAAACCTTCTTACATAATCCGCAGGTATCCTGTCGACAGGGTACGATCCGTGCATCAGTACATGAACCCAGCGGCCTTCTCTCTTCTCAAGCACACCTGTCTGGAAAACATCCTTCAGGCAGGATTCCTTTCCTTTATATGAACTGCAGTCATCAAGATAGCATGAGTACCAGGCAACATCTCCGGAACGGGAAAAGACGATGCGCAGGTCCCTGAATTCAAATGACGTTCCGCGGAAATCAGGATCTTTCCAGACTTCAGAGTATTCTTTAAAAGCTTCCAGTCCGATGACCCTGCTGTCGGAAAAGAGCCAGAAATGGAACATATCTTGGGCCCATAGCCCGTACATGGCTTCGAAATTCTTTTCAACGGCCCATCCTATCGACTGCTCTATGGTATATTTCACGGCAGAATAATTTCCTGAAGTATCAGGCAGTGTTACTTCCTGTCCACAGACTGGTCCCGTGATCATCAAAGGCCAGATAATTAAGTACAGATTTTTTTTCAATATGTTCATTCCGGATCTTATTTCATACACTAATTTATGAAATAGTAAGGATTATAAATACCTGTGAGTCTGCAAACTGATAATATGGATTTACGGGTGACAAAATCCTGGCTATTGACTCCGGGCAAGCTCATTGACTTAGCCGGGCTGTAGATCCGGTTCCCTGCAGCAAGCTGCGGATTAAGAGAAGATAAAACAAAATACCAAATGAGTTATCGGAGATTCCTGGCAACCTTTCGTTAGGATCTTCAATCATGGGCAAACAATGAAATATCTGGCCCAAAGCCTTAATATACAATGTAATATTATTGACAGAATAAGACAGATCGTTGCTTATGGTTAAAAGCATGGGTAATTTGAAGTTGATCCAACAATAAAATCTTAAATTTGTTTTAGTTATTTGAATTCCATTGCCCGTACAGACTTTGCCGTGATCATAAATCCGGTTGAAAGCAGATTAGTGCTGGGCAGGTGGGTATTGGAACAAAATACCAAATCAGGGATCGAAGATTCTTTGCAACTTGTTGCGAGGATATTCACTTATGATAATTCAGGGACATATAAGGATTTTAAATCTGTTCCTGGCCAGAAAGCAATTTAAGGTTTCCTGAGTCCAACCATAAATAATATACCTAAAAATACGAAAGATGAAAGCCCTGACATTTCTTTTCCTGTTGGCACTAATGGTAACAGGTTGTTCTGAAAATACCGGTAAACGCTATGTTACAACAAATTTCACAGTTACCAGGTTAGGCAAAGGGGTATATGCATGCATACATAAGCCCGGGGGAAAGGCGATTGGCAACTCAGGGATAGTTGATAACGGAGAGGCAACAATAGTTTTTGATACTTTTTTGTCGCCCGATGCTGCTGAGGAACTTATCAGGTTTGTTGAAGAGATGAAGCTGTCGCCGGTTGAGTATGTAATAAACAGTCATTTTGACAATGATCATGTGAGAGGGAATCAGGCATTCTCTTCCGAAGTAAAAATACTGTCAACAAAACGAACGGCTGAATTAATTGCAGAAGAAGAACCCAAAGCCATAGCCGCGGAAAAAGTTTATGCGAAGAGTCAGTTCGAATACTATGATTCCCTTGACCGTTTTTTTGAGGGCGATACTGCTTCAATGGAGTATCTGACCATAAAAATGATGAAACCGTATTTTGAAGAACTGTCACAAAGTCATCTGAAAATCAGGACCAGGCTGCCGGATACTTATGTGATAAATGAAAGAAGCCTGGATGGCAGTAACAGGAAAGTGACGCTTATTGAAAAGGGGAAGGGTCATACAGAGAGCGATCTGGTAATGTACCTGCCTGATGAAGGGATATTGTTTGCCGGAGACCTGGTTTTCAACAAGGCTCATCCATACTTGGGCTATGGTTTTTTTGAAGAACTGAAGGAAAGGCTTACTGAGCTGGAATCAATGGGACCACGGATTGTTGTCCCCGGGCATGGAGATCCCGGAGGAGTCGAAACCATCAGGTCAACCCGGGAATATATTGAAGACCTGGAAAGGATAGCAAAAGAGTTGAAAGACACCGGCCGTACCGCTGACGCTATTGACACGGTCGCGATACCCGAAAAATACAGTGACTGGATGCTCGGATCCTTTTTTTATTCAAACCTGAAACACATGTTCAGTCTTCTTAAAGACTGAATGTACTTCTTGTTATTTGGCATGGAAACAATTGTCCCTTAACCTGATCGTAATTTATGATGGTTGTATTCAATGCCCTTACTGATCAGGCTATTATAATGATATACATCCCTCTTCGCATCAAAACATCAGGTGCATCTTCTTTTTCTCCCTCCACCCGGCCTGGTTCTTATACCCGACGAAGTATATTTTCAGATCGGCCTGGTTTTCATATTCTACGAAATAGATCTTTTTCCTTGCCTGGTTCGGGTAATCAGTGAAGAACCAGAGGCCATTATTCTCCCCCGCCTGGTTTGGATACTTCACCTTGCTTGCAGACACGGTTCCCTTCAGTGTCCTTAGTGGTAAGAGAGGGTAATGTTATGCCTGCTTTTAAAATTAGCTGGACGAAAGTGCCACACAGCTCTCAGGTCTAACAAAAAGATTACATGCTCAGCCAGCCGGTAAACGTTTTGAAAAGGATTAACAATTTGTGTTGATAATTTTGCCCATACTTGAAACCTCGATGGCCGATTGTTGAGAGAAATAAAGACTATTTTTGGTGACAAAACAATCAAAACATAGTAGCATAAAATGGCACAACAGTATTTAGATCATTCAAAAGCCATCCTGACATCTGATCGTTCAAATTTCAAGGGAGGCAGTAAAGGTTCGGGGATCATCTCGTTATTCGGGTATCAGAACGAATATGACCTGAGAAAAGGGTACCCCCTGTTGACTACGAAAAAGATGTTCACTTCATCTATGTTCCATGAAACAATATGGTTCCTGAAAGGGGATACAAACATTAAGTATCTTGAAGACAATAACTGTCCTATCTGGAGGCCTGATGCATTTCAGGCTAATCTTCCCGGAATGCAGAAGGAGGGAATTTTCCCTGAAGGCATTGTAAAGTATTCTGCTGACTGGGACAAGGCAATGCAGGAATATGGCCAGAGGGTAAAGGAAGATCCTGAGTTTGCAAACAGATGGGGAGATGCAGGTCCTATTTACGGGAAACAGTGGCGGAGATGGGAATATTATGATCATGAAAAGGGAATGTTT
>JAVEVC010000014.1:45593-62378 GCA_034005245.1 Bacteroidales bacterium | reverse complement strand
CTCATTATTTCATAAGCTTCCTGTCCAGCTTCAAGCGGGATGGAGGTTCCTTTTGATATCTGTTTTTACATAGTTCCTTCCATTACATTCATTCATGCCGGAACTGGCTTAAATTGATCATCCGCGTATATCCCTTCTGAATGTTTGAACTATAATTCCTGTCATTTGTTTAAAAACCGGATATCAATTTATAATGAAAAATGAAAACTTCAAAAACCAAAACATCGGCCGGATTAAAAAGTACAAGAGGTGTCAGCAGAACAGTGAAAACCACGAAAGTAACGTCATTAAGGCATGAACCAGGTGAAGAAGAGATCCGCAGGAAAGCCAGTGAAATATATAACAAGCGCGTTAAAAAAGGAGAGCCTG
This sequence comes from Bacteroidales bacterium, assembly GCA_034005245.1. Taxonomy (GTDB): domain Bacteria; phylum Bacteroidota; class Bacteroidia; order Bacteroidales; family VadinHA17; genus LD21. The sequence goes on along the minus strand of JAVEVC010000014.1, from coordinate 62,009 downwards.
GGACTGAACTTGGCGACTGGCTTAAGGCTGAAAAACTTCTTAAGCGTTCCTGATAAGGACATCAGAAACTTATAAAGAACTTGTCTGATCAGCCTGTTATTATTCCCATGAGGCATAAGGGAAAGCTATTTTTTTACTTCTTCAAGAATGGTTTTCGCATGGGAAATAATACTTGAGAAATCACTTGCAAGGGCAATCCAGTTAACTCCACGTCGTTTCCATGCTTCAAACGGCCATCCTGCCGTACCCAGGATCATTCCTGCCGAACGGACTTTTCCGCATGTTTCATCAATGACCCTGTTCACTTCCGGATCATCGAGCTGGTTCAGCTTCCCCATTGAACCTGACAGGTCAAGCGGTCCTATGCATATACTGCCTATGCCTGGCACTTTAAGGATCTCATCGAGGTTTTTTACAGCCTCCATGGTCTCGATCTGGATTATGACCATCGGTTCCGATTCTGAGTCTTTAAGGTAATCAGCGAAAGGAGTCTGTCCATACCTGTTTGCCCGTCTTGGAAAGCAACCACGGATCCCTGTAAGAGGATACCGGCAGGCCTTCACAGCAGCCTCAGCTTCCAGGGCCGTATTTACCATTGGGATAATAACAGCTGCCGGAGCAAGATCAAGCACGGTTTTTATAACCTCCGTCTTATTCCATGGCACGCGGACAAACGGTGCACAATCAGTGCCTTTTACGGCTATGACATGCTGCATGGCCGACTCCATTGTAAGGGGAGCATGCTCCATGTCTATCCAGGTGAAATCATATCCGACCTCTCCTGCCAGCTCACTGACGGTCATATCATTCAGGGTGACAACCAGTCCTATGCATATCCTCCCTGAACTGATTTTTGTAACAAACTTGTCATAATTACTTATACTCATGATTCTGGTTTTATATATTTCCTCAATATTTCCTGCTATCAGTGTAAAATAGACCTGTAATAACTTAATCCGTTCAACAACTGCCTCCCGGTTCAGGTCCCGGGTCGGTTTTTCCGAATACCTTCCTAATAGTTGGTCAGGATGAATTTTTCAGTTCATATTCCTCCTGCATGCCTTCAATAATAATCACTGTCCTCTTAATGCGGGCTGATTCCTCCCAGATCCCAATAGATTATTGATTACTAAAGATAGCTCTTTCAGTAAAAAACCATGCTGCTTCTGAACTTCTTCCAGTCAAAATAATCATGATCTCTTATACTGGATTCTGTCTTTGTCATGACTGAATTTAAAAACAAAGTGCCAGTTTATAGGCTTTACTGTTCAAATTTCGGGCAAAAGGTACTGGAAGTGAAATTATTCCACAGACAGAAAAAAAGTTGACATTGATTTAAACAAGGCGTAAATTTGGTCACTAATATGTTTTGGCATATCACCGGAAGGTTCAGAAACCTTGACAATATTCAAAACGCACAAAAAATATTTAAGTTCAGGAATAATAATCTCTAAATCATATTAAAATGAACGAAAAGTGTTATCAGGGCTCCCAGGCAGGCAATGCAGTTTATGGCCTGGGATTTATTGGCGCAGCAATATATTTTATTTCCACCGCGACAGGTTTCTGGGTGGGTGTCCTTGGATTCCTGAAAGCCATAGTATGGCCTGTATTTTTCGTATACGAGATCTTTAAATACATGGGGGTCTGATATTTAACCATAATTAACCATCCTTCAGACAGATACCGGGGGGTAATAAAGATTCTTGATCCCGGAAATCTGACAGGAAGGCATGAGCATATGGTTAAGCCGTGAAATTCACATTTGCCCCGGTAAGATGATCAATGTTACCGATAGAATACTGAAGGGCCGCCCTCGCCAGTATCCTTGTTGAATCAAGCACCGGAAGCGAAGATTCACCGGGAAGCACGATCAATGGAATTTCGGTGCATCCAAGTACTACAGAGTCACAGCCTTTTAGTTTCAGTTCATCAATGACTCTCAGAAAATAATTCTTCGAGTCGCTGGTTATGATTCCGTAAACAAGCTCGTTGAAAATGATATCATTTATCCTGACCCTTTGTTCTTCTCCAGGGATGAAGTAACTTACCTTCTTTCGTTGAAATACATCCGGATAGACCGGGCCTTCCATGAGGAATTTTGTTCCCAGGATCCCCGCTTTCCTGAAATTCCTTGCTACGGCAACATTTGTGACTTCTTCGGCAATATGAAGCCATGGCAGGGGCGATCTTTTAATAACCGACTGAAAAGACTGATGGATCGTATTGTCGGGGCAGATAAGGAATTCAGCACCCATTATGTGCAGCTTCTCCGCAGAAGACAGCATGATATCAGCCACACCTTCCCAGTCACCCGGGAAGATGAACCTCATGTACTCACTAAGCGGATGATTGTGCAAGCTGATTTCTGGGTGAGCATGTTCCCCGAGGAAACTTGAGCCTTCACGACAGATTGTCTGATAACAAAGGGAAGCGCCCTCATAACTGCACGCAACAATACCAATATGTTTTGCCATAGCCTGTAATGTTTGTAAGAAATTTTATAAATTAACAGGATTGTAATAATAAAGGAACGTTTTCTGACATGTTTCCCATAAAGGTAATGAACTTGAAGGATAGAAGGAAGCCTGTTGAAAATCTTATTCATGAAAGGTGATGAAAAAAGATCTGGAACGCCGACGGGCCTGTATCACCTCGATTACTGGAGAAATGAATTGATCAAATGAATAAAACTGCAAAAGAATGCTCAGAAAAGCTTTGTCTTCATTGCTGTCCGGCTATCTATGGGCCGCAGGATTAATTATTATTCCGGGTATAATGATCTGTTCGTGTCACGGACCTTCTAAACCCGTAACCGGTGTTGCAGAAATGCCTGTAAGGGCAGAACCTATGCTTATCCATCAGCTGGGCAGAGAACATCTCGGCAATACGGTTTACCGGAGAGGAAGTGAAGGACCAAGGATTGCAGCCTCAGGGAACCGGATCATCGAATGGCCGATTCAGGAGAATGCCCCGCTTACTGAGGTTGTTCCCTACAGGCCTGAAAATTATAATAACGGGGCCTGCGCATTGGATGTTAACGGCGATGGCATCGACGAAATGATAGTCGCCCGTACTGTTGATAAATCGGGAACAAATGTATTATGGTTTGAGGAAGTGCCGGGAAAAGCACTCTGGGAAGAGCATCTTATCGGATTTGTCCCAAACGAAGGAGGAGAAAAAGGCATTCATGATATAATGTCCTTTGAAGTCCATATTCCGGGAAAAGCTCTTTCGGGAATTGCAATTGTCGTGAACCGCAGAAGCCTGTACTGGTTCCTGATTCCTGACAATGTAACACAGCCATGGACAAAGTACAAGATAGGTGATCTCAGAACCCATGGGGCAGCTTGCGCCCAATCGGGACTGGTTTCCGGAGATGTGACGGGCGACGGAATACAGGATCTCGTTTGCGGCAACTTCATAGCGGAGTGTCCATCCGATCCGACCAGTGGAGAATGGAATATATTCCGCTACAGCCGGTGGGACACAAGAAAGACACCTGTCTTCCCGGAAGTGCCTGAGTGGGTAGCCGGTGAATGTTTCGGCGGGATGAACCAGCTCGACCTTGGGGATATGAACGGCGATGGAAAAACCGATATAGTGGCAACAGATGCAGAAATACCATCCGCACGTCTGGGTGTCTTCTCCCGTGATCCGGAAAATCCCGTGGGGCTGTGGAAGGAGACGGTCGTGGATACCGGTTTGTATTGTCCTCATAACCTTGTGGTGACTGACGTAGATAATGATAAAAGACCTGATATCATAACCGGCGAAATGACAGCAGGAGGCTGGTGGTTCCCAAGAACTGAGCTTCCCAAACTCTGCCTTTATCTTAATAAGGGGAACCTGAAATTCGATAAATATATTTTGCACGAAGGTTATGGCATTCACATGATGCGCATGGCCCCTGACACGGAAAGCAATAAGGTATTTGTCTTTGCTGCTGACGAAATCCAGTCATGGTATGAGGACATGACAACCCATGTTGTCGGCTGGACTATTACTCCTTTAAGGTAACCAGCTCATCTATATAGGATAACATAGCAAGCCTGTATTCTGCAAACTCGTCGGAGGGCTTCCATCCTTTGCTCTCAAGATATCGTTTAATGAACCCGGGATGACTTATTCCACAAGGATTACCTTCAAATATATTGCTTAACAAAGTTCCAGTAGCCCCTCCGTTTTTCATTGAAAGCCCCGGATCAGTGTGCCCCTTGAGCGGTTCCAGCTTAAGCAGGTGATTTATCATTATTGCCAGGTCGGGAGTTTCAGCATAAGGAATTTCTCCCCCCTTTTTGATACCTGGTCCGTAAAAATTCATGAATGTAAGCCACGATGAAGCAACTGAAGGAGGATGGTCGCTCTGATCTGTCAATCCCATGCCGTGATCACCGGCAACAATTATATAAGTGTCGCTCCAGACATTTTTGCTTTTAAGGCTTTCTATAAGCTTCCCGAGCAATGCATCTGCATCCCGAAGGGCTTTCTGATAAGCTGAACCAGGATCAAGCTTATCCTCGGGACCTGACCAGCTGTCCCTTATTCTCTGAAGATGAAGCCGGAGAAGCCTGACACCATCATTCTTAAAATGATCAATCCCATATTGAACCACCAAAGAATCAGAAAGGGTTCCTGCATAACAATAATCAGGCGTGGTAAATTCCGAATAATTAGGCGCGCCTCCCGCAAACAGAGATTTAATTCCGGAACGCCTGGCAGAGAGGAAGATATCATCCATCTGCCTCGATTCATAAACATGCGTTCCAGTATGCATTGCAACATTGGGAGAAGAAGATGTCCCCCAGGGCAAAGAGCCGTCAGGCAGGAACATCCTTGGCGCAGGACTTGTAGAGTACGCTTCCCTGACGCTTACCCCGTTCTCCATCAGGTATTTCAGGTTATCAGCACCATTCTTAGCTGCTGCTTCCGCTGCATCGCGCTGAAGACCATCAATGACAAACAGAACAACAACCGGATCGCCGGCATATGACAGTGTTGAAAAAGATAGAAGTGACATTACTGCAAACTTTCTGACTTTAAAAAAACTTAACATGTTGAAATTGTTTATTAACCATTAAAAGCATTTCTCCTTTTGCGGAATATTATAATCCAGACTTATTAACTTACCTGTCTATCCTTATTAAGCACCCCAAATTTACAGTTTAAAAACCAGAAAAGTAATTTTTAGCCCTGGGAGACTGCCAGTATTCCTTGGTATCAATATCCATTAAGGTAAGCCTGCCCGAAAGGTATATCCCCGTATCAAGCATCCAGATGTTTCCAATATGGATTGGCGATGTTTTTCCGGCAAACAGGGTAGGCGTATGGCCGACAAATATTTCCGAAAATTCCCCAAAAACTTTATTCAGCTGTTTGTTATCCAGAACAGTGAGGATCAATGACCGGTCCCATACGAGCAGGTCTTTGTTATCTTTCTGCAGGTGAAAAGGCACTTGGGGGTTAAATCCTCCATGAACAAACAGCCTGTTTCCATTATCTATAAAGTATAAAAGCGCTTTCCTGAAAAATGCCAGATGCTCAGGCTTCTTTTCAGGATATTCTTCATAGGCTTTAATAGTACTTTCACCACCCTGCGAAATCCAGTCTTCCCCTTTTATGCCTGTCATCAAATATTGTAAACACCAGTCATCATGATTTCCAAGAACATGGATGAATCTCCTTATTTTCGTCAGGGATCCGATGACCTTCAAGGGATCGGGACCGCGGTCAACAAGATCACCCAGGCTTATAAGAAGGTCCCTTTCATAATCAAACCTGACCTTCCCGAAAAGATCCATCATCTCGTTGTAGTGGCCGTGTATGTCACCGATCACAAATCGCCGCAGGGGCGAAGAATATTCTTCCCTGGCTTCCACAGTTCAATTAATATGTTACCTTTTTTAAAAGTCAGATAATTGTATCAAAATTAGTACTAATTTTATAGTGATGAAATGTGTTTCCAGAATGAACAAAAACCTGACCAGTTAACATACTGTCCCACATATAACTCAAAAGCCAAGACCATGCCAGATAATTTCTTCAACCTGAACAATCCCGATTTCTGGGGTATCCTGATAAGGTTTATCATTAACCTTATTTTTCTGTCGCTGCTCGTTCTGGTTGTGTATTTCAGATACTCAAAGAAAGAGAAGTTCGTGTTCACCTTCTACCTAATGGGCATCACCGTCTTCTTCATCAGCTCAATGCTGAAGTCAGTCTTCATTGAATTCGGGATGGCAGTAGGACTGATAGCCATTTTCGCTATTCTCAGGTTCAGAACAAGAAACTTCAGTCTTAAGGACATGTCATACATCTTTACATCCATCGCGATCTCGATGATAAATTCTCTCAAGTTGGTTGGATTCCCTCTGCTGGGGGTCGTAATCTTCAATATCATTATAATTGCATCCGCTGTTGCTTTGGAAGAGTTTACGAGAAAATTCAGCACTGTAACACATTCAATAGTTTATGAAGATCTCGATCTCCTGAAAACAGCCAAAAGGCAAAAACTCCTTAAAGAGATATCGGCGCTTACGGGTAAAGACATCATAAAGGTCAAGGTAAGAAGAGTTGACTATAAAGATAAAATTGCATTACTCGATATATCTTACAAGGATTAACTCGCATCCGAAAAAGGGTGAGGGCATTTCTTAATCCTCGAACTAAACAAACCCTGTTGACCATTATGCCAGTGCAGTCTTGGAATTTCATGGCCGGAGCCTCCGGGTATCCTGCTTTTCTTAAACATAAAAGATGAATAAATATCTCTTCGCCATATACCGGGTACTCGTACCGAAGCCTCTCAGGACTGTCATCCTTAAAAAGAATCTCAAAAAAAAGATCCCAGCCTATTTCAAATCCCTTTCTGAAGTTGAGCTTAACGATGATCAGAAGGAAATCCTGGATTTCCTTGAAACCAACCAGGTAAGGATTTTTCCATATCTCTTTCATGATAACTATTCCCCCGATAAAATCGATGTAAAATATGATTCCGTAAAGTCAATGCACTTTGTAATGCACGATGGGAAACGTTTATATTTCAAGAAGCGATGGGGCTCAACGCGCATTAAAAGAGCCTATTCCGATCTTTCAAGAGAGCAGGACCCGGGAAGTCCTCACCGGTACCTTACAGATAAATTCGTGATCGGCGAAAATGACGTGATAGCAGATATAGGTGCGGCAGAAGGCAACTTTTCGCTTTCAGTCATTGAAAAAGCAAAAAAGATATATCTATTTGAATATGACAGGGAATGGATTGAAGCATTGCAGGCAACATTTGCTCCATGGCAGGAAAAAGTCGAAATAATTGGCAAATATGTGTCAAACCGTAACGACGATTCTCACATCAGGTTCGACAACTTTTTCAAGGAGAAGAGAGATGTTACTTTTCTCAAAATTGACGTTGACGGAGCTGAGTCTGAAGTTCTTGAAGGGTGTGAAAATATTTTAGGCGATGGCAGCCGGTTGAGGATCGCTCTTTGCACCTATCATAAGAATGACGATGAGAAGGATTTTACAGAAAAGCTGGAAAGGCACGGATTCACAGTGACTCCTTCAAAAGGTTATATGATAAATTATTACGATAAAAAGCTAAAAGCTCCCTGGCTCAGAAGGGGGCTCATAAGGGCTGTGAGATAATTTCCTGATCAGGAACTGAAATTTACGGAACGAGGACTGATCCACCCCTGCCTGAACAAGGCTCCTAAATAATAACCTGACAACCTTCCGAAGACAAGGGTTTTGACAAATAAACGCGGGATAAAGAAGAGCACTATTCCCGCTAGGGCAAGTATAAAACCGGATATTAGATTAATAACGACAAGCATTACCTGCATCAGTATTTTCTCCACACCTTTAATGTGCTTGCTCACATAAACATGCTCCGAAATCATAACTTCCGTTTTTGTTATGGATGACGTTTTCATGTTCACCCTTGAGCTTCCACCATGATTATGCTCAATGGTGGCATCTCTCAGGAATGCCACACTGCCTCCTGAATAGTGAATTCTTCTGCACAGGTCAACATCTTCGAAATACATCCAGAAATCTTCATCAAATCCCCCGATACTCTGAAATTCCTTTTTGCTTATGAGTATAACCGAACCGGAAACCCAGTCGGTGTAAAAGATATTGCTTTGGGCATCTTCCGGGATCTCTTTTCCTGAATCACCTGAAAGCGATCTCTGGATCCCTGTAATATTTTTTATGGATGGGAACTGGCCGTAAGGGCGGCCCTCCTTCCCTTTATCGCTTACCTGCCGGCATGACAATACAGTGCAATCGGGATTCTGCTGTGCCGCTGCCAGCAATTTTTCTGCTTCCTTCTCCAGAATAACGGTATCTGGATTCAGAAAGAGCAGGTACTTCCCTTCAGCAGCACTTGCACCCAGGTTACATCCGTTGGCGAAACCTCCGTTGACGCTGTTCTTTATGAACCGGAAGCCGGTAAAATCCTTTTCAATCTCGTTTATCATTCCATCGGGAGAGTTGTTATCCACAACAATGACTTCCATGCTGAAATGGTTGCCCCCGAAGATCCTGAGTGATTCAAGGCATTTAAGAAGTCGTTTCCACCCCCTGTGGCAGACTATTATTACTGAAACATCTTTCATTCGGGTAGAGGTATTCATATCCGGCTTTTTGCCTGGTTGAATGGCACAGGCCATGTTTCTTTCATTAAGCCATTCATGAAGGTTAAGAGATCATTTTCTCCCGGAAGGCATATAATTATTTTTTATCCTGTCGATTACATCGAGCAACCCGCCTGAATAAATGTCACCGCCAAGGTGCCAGTACATGATTCCACCAAGACCGTTATCGATCACATATCTTGTTTTGGACTCTATGGAACGCTCATCATCATAGGTAAAGAACTGCTTCCTTGAAGGATTATATAAATATGGAGCCCTTGCAGTTTCATCCCAGTGATACACCCATCCGCTGTCGGCTGATAACTGTGTAATGGCATTCCTGTATGTCATTGTATTTTTGAATTTACCCGGCTGGGAAAGTCCGTTGTCAATGTTTTCTACATTCTCAAATATTTTACCGTAAAAAGCACCTCCCACTATCAGCTTTTCCCGGGGCACTCCAAGTTCTATCAGGGTTTTTACTGTACGATCGGCCGACCGCGGCTGTTGTTCCGTTGAATACAGGGCAGTGTGGTGCCCGGTAATCTTTGATCCGGGTCCTGAATGATCATAGGTCATCAGGTTCACATAATCCACCTTTTTCATTACCGGCTTCCATTGAATTGCAGAATCGATGAATCTTTGGGAACTGCCTGCAGCAAAGCTTAGTTCATAGTTGTATCCGAGCTTTCTCAGTTCCTTCACCAGCCGTGTGAAGTTCTTTTTGTCATCGGGGGAAAATTTATGCCCCGGATAGCCGGCTATGCCCGGATACTCCCAGTCAAGATCCAAACCATCAACTTTAAAATAATCATAGAATTCCTTTATTGACTGAACGAAATCCTTCCTTCCCTGCTTTGTTGCGAAAACATCCGAACATGTCTTGCATCCTCCCCATCCGCCAAGGGACAGCAATACCTTAAGATCGGGATTAATGCTTTTCATAGATACCATTTTTTGAATCGTTACAGTATCCCTCGAGCTTCTTATACTGAATCTGTTGCCATTCAGTCTTCCAAAACAGAAGATGATGTGTGTCATTTTGTTTGCATCATAGTTATCGAGTGCTTCAGGCGGACCGGAATAGTAAGACAAGACCCTTATATTGTTCTGCGGCTGTGATGACAAGGGTAAAACAAAGGCACTAAATGCCATAAGCGCAATGAATGTCCTGATTACATAAGTTTTCATGGGCGGATAATTTTTAAATAGCAGGTCATATGCCTGAAGATCAAAATGCAGGCAACCCACATGTTTTGAAAATTTTGACTCCGGACTTTGCCTGAATTATCTGTTGGTTTCATAGGCTTATCAGTTATAAATCCGGTGTGATTTCAGCCCGGTATATCTCGCCGGAACTGAAATACAGCGTGAATATATACAAAAAAATACAAGGGACCTTAAACACTACGCTGATGAAAATTGGGTCACGAATTAATGAGAACTGCCGGTGAGATCCTTTAGAATATATCTTCTATCTGGCCTGGCTGCCGGTCATTCTGATTACCAGTGCGTCATTAGGCGCTATTTTAAATTTGTTCCCAACTGGCCGGTCGCCATAGACGATTTCCGATATACTCCATTTCGCATCGGTACGTAAGGTCACTTCCTGGGGTAATACGCTGTAGTTTACTGCAACAACGATTTTTTCGGTTTGTGAAAGATCATGTTCCGTTACTCCGATAAAAGGATTATCCCTGACCACTTCGTGCTTTATACCAGCCTCATCAGCCAAAGTCTTGAATATCTTCCAGTATGGAGGTGAGGTTTCGTTGAAGGCACCAGCCGTCTTTGAAAGGTCTGATTCCATGGGAACAGCCAGAAAAAATATCTTCCCTTTACCATACTGGTTGACTGTAAAAACAGGGTTATTATTGTTTTCCACTGCCAGCACCCTGGCAGATTCAGTCCTTATTAAACAGCGGCTTTCAGCTGATATTTCAAACTGAAGACTTTTATCATCAAGGGAACGTACCACAGCTTTACCGGTCCGTGCCTGGCGTGAAACAATATCGATGCCTGCAGGTCCAACAAAATGAGAAAGATACCCCTGATCACCCGACACATAGAGGACAGCTCCCTGTTTCACCCGTTCAAGAAGTTCCAGCCACTTCTGGCGGCTGATTGATGACATCCCGTTAACTGACGGCATAAGGTATAAGCCTGACTCCTGGAGTTTCTGATCAACATGGCTGAACTTAATGTCAAATCCGGCCTGCTTTGAAAGTATGAATGAAGCATAAGCCACAGCCCATTGGTCCTGTCCTTCAGAAAGGATACACACAGCATCCGTATTCCTTACCGGAAGTTCCCTGAAGGGCAGCTTGTTGAGAAACCTTGAAAAATTCATCAGTTCATTCGCTACCGGTTTGGGTGATCTGTCTGTACGGAACAGGCCCAGATCGCGTTCAACAGCACTCCATTCATAGGGAGGGAATTGCAGATGGTTCTGATCATATGCGCACCACCAGAGAAATCCACGGCAATCATTTGCCCACAGGCTGAACAAGGCTGTGCGGGCAAAAGAAGCAGTCACCGATTCATTTGCTTCCATAGGCCCAAGCATGCCTATTTCTTCAGCGAGGCATGGTTTCCCGGAGACATCTGCGTAAAGGCGTGTTTCAGCGGCGGAATGCATGGTAGTCCTTATTGAATTCCTTGCGTCAAGGCCGGCATAAGGTGTAAACAATGCATACGGATGAGTTGTGAGCACATCCGTTAGCTCACCCTGGTCCTGGATCTTCCAGGCCTCACTTACTGATGATTTCAGTCCGTGCATGCCCGAGATTACAAGGCGGGATTTATCTTCAGCGCGTATGGCATTAGATATTGATGCTGTCCACAGATATGCCGCCTCCCTGCCATCTATCCTCTCCATAACATTGCATTCATTACCAAGATCCCATGCAAGAACAGCGGGATGATCCTTAAACTGCTTTACAAAAGTCCTTACAAATCTTATCTGCCACATCAATGATACCGGATCTGACAGGATCTTTCTTCCTTCAAGTGCCGGAGGGACAAAAAGCTCGCCGCTCATCCAGCCCGTGACCAGGCCTACAATCAGCCTGATGTCGTATTTCTCCGCCAGATCTGCCATTTCCTTGAAATGTCCCAGAGCCTGCACACTAACTCCGGTGCTTTCAATACCCTCTTCGGGCAATGGCCTGTCTTTAAATCTTATTTCCCGCAGACTGCCTCCGGAGGAGTAATGCTGGCAGATAGGCTGAAAATCAGGCCATAAAGGGAAGACCCTTATCACTTTAATATTTGCCTCAGCCAGTTGCCTGAAGTCATCTTCAACGATACCGGGCTGCCAGTCGCGCCACATCATAAGCCCGGCATGCGAAGCCCAATAATTGCATCCTACCATAAATCCCCCGGGCTTATCCAGGGATAAAGGCTCCCCGGCTTTAACAAAGCTGTTAAGAATTAAAGCCAGGCTAGCGAATAGAACATGTATCTTTTTCATTACGAATTGGTTTGCAATATATCTCTTCTCCATTTCTGACCACTACGGGTTCCAGAGCACACGATGTCCTGGCTGATTTATATCGCGAAGCATTAAGCTTAAAACCTGCCACATTAAAAGGTCTCCTGCTTTAGAACTTTGCCGGCCTGTAGTTAAATCTTACAATTGTCGGACTTCCCTTCAATCCTTCATTTGAAATGAACATGTCACCATTCTTCATGAAAGCTATTCCTTCCGGTTGCGGGAACATATCCTTATTGAGCCATTCCATGCATTCAATATTGCCCTTCATGTCAAACACAAACAACATCGGCTCAGCCGATGAAATAACAAAAAGCCTGTTTGTCAAAGGATGTATCCCTATGGCTGATATCCTGAACCTTATGTCAGGCTCTTCTGCCTTCCCCTTTTTCTTATCTTTCATCGGCACTCTGATCCTTTTTTCCAGGGCAAATCTCTTAACCTTTTTCAGATCAATCAATAATGCAGGTTTATCTGCCACTTTTTTTGAAGCCAGATCAAAAGAATAAATGTACCTGTCGTTTTTCTTTATTGAATCGATGCCTGAGAATTCCTTGGGTGCTATCAGAAGCCTGTTATTTCTCCTGTCGTGGCACATGCCTTCAATATCATTCCCGGCAATTTCAGTTTTATAGCCTGCCCTCCTGAATGAGGCCGACTCAAAATCGGTGATCTCGTTTATTACCCCGTCACTTCTGGAAACGTAGAGTTTGTTATCAACCCTTGCTATATCTTCGTAATCCCCTTCCGAGGCAAACAGGATCTGCCTTATCACCTGTCCCTTATTTATATCAAACATAAATATGATGCCATGTTCATCCTGAACGCATGCCAGAGTTGAAGGATTAATTTCCGTTATACCCGATATTTCATATAATGTAGGGGGAATCGGGTAGACTTTGTCAGGAACCGAAATGTTATAACCGATGTTTGTGAAGCAGCTTGTGGCAACATTGCCGGTCTGTCCGCATGAAATGAATCCATATGTCAGAAAAAACAGAAAGAAGGTTAATCTTCGCATGATACAGAGATTGCGATCACTAATATTTGTTTTATGAACAGCAATATACTACAAGAAAACATCACTGGCAAATGACCGGGTAACAAGATCCTGATCAGGCTTATTTTGCAAAATATCCTGAACCTGATGTTTCATTTTCAGTTTTCACTTGTTCACCTATTTTTTGTAAATTTGCTTACCAGAAAAAGAATATGAAAAAATATCTCAAAATCATATTATGGATTGCCGGTGCGATTATCGGTTTGATGATTATTTATGCGGCGGTGTTCCTGATAAATTATTTCACAGCGAAATAATAGGTAAATCACACCCATACATCAATGGCACAGGCATTTACGGGTGCAATTTGATCACCAGGCAAATGGCGTCATAGCGGCAATAATGTCCTAATAAAAACAATTGTGCAATGTTCATTGACTATTATAAAATACTTGGGGTTGACAAGAAGGCCACACAGAAGGAAATAAAGAGTGCTTACCGTAAGCTTGCAAGGAAGTACCACCCCGACCTTAACCCTAATGATAAGGATGCCAAAAGGAAATTTCAGCAGATAAACGAAGCCAATGAGGTTCTCAGCGATCCGGAAAAGAGGAAGAAGTACGACCATTACGGAGAGGATTGGAAACATGCGGGGGAATACAGTCATGCCGGTGGATATGAACGACAGACCTCAGGTGCAGAAAGAGACGGATACCGGAGGATGTATGACGACAGTGAGTTTTCAGAGTTCTTTGAATCGTTGTTTGGAGAATTCAGGACCGGGGGAAGAAGCAGACGGGTAAAATTCAGGGGAGAAGATTATAACGCAGAACTTCATCTTGATCTCATTGATGCTTTCCGGACTCATCAGCGCACCCTGGAAGTTAACGGGAAAAAGATAAGGATCACTATTCCTGCCGGCATTGAGAATGGTCAGACAATTAAAATCGCCGGACATGGAGGCAAGGGCATTAACGGGGGACCTGACGGCGATCTGTACATAACATTCCTTATCAACAATGATCCTAATTTCAAGCGCCTCGGAAATAACCTTTACACAAATGTTGAACTGGATCTTTATACAGCTGTTCTGGGTGGCGAGATCACAATAGATACCCTTAGCGGAAAAGTAAAACTAAAGGTCAGTCCTGAAACACAGAACGGCACTAAAATAAAACTGAAGGGAAAAGGATTCCCTGTTTACAAGGCAAAGGACCAATACGGCGACCTGTATGTGACCTATACGGTCAGGATACCAAAAAACCTGACTGAAAGGCAGAAGAAATTATTTATGGAACTGGCCCGATCATAATCTTAATATCAGGAAAAATGAACAGTGGAAACCTAATATCTGCAATTGAGTTCTGCACCAGTCATAATATTGAGATTTCATTCATAAATTCACTTCAGGAAGCGGGACTTATAAAGATCACCACCCTCAGGGAAAAAGAATACATTCATGAAAACCAGCTGAATGACCTCGAAAAGATCGTTCATCTGTATTATGATCTCAATATAAACCTTGAGGGCATTGATACAATAATCAATCTGCTGAACAGGATAAGCGATCTCCAGGAAGAGATAATTGATCTCAGGAACAAGCTTCGCCTGTATGAGGATTATGACCTGTGGTAAACAAAACGCCGCATAACGACAGCCTGTTTGTTATCCCAGCGATGATCACAGGAACCAGAAGGTCTGTGGTGACGATCATGAAGGATTCCGGAATCCGATAACAGGTAATCATTCAAAAATCCGGATCACTTCAGGCCAGGGCTATTTTTTAGCAGTTGCCTCATGAGATGTTCATTTTCCTCATCAAAGCACACAAAAATGATCTTGTCGAAATCAACAGGTTTAGAAAGGAAATCCGCAACTGATCTGAAAGCTATCTCAGCAGCTTCTTTCTTTGGGTATCCGTAAACTCCAGTGCTGATGTTTGGAAAAGCTACTGACCTGCAACCATTCTCAACTGCAAGTCTGAGTGAATTTTTGTAACAGGCGGCAAGCTTTCCTGCCTCACCCCGGCCCCCTCCCTTCCATACAGGTCCCACAGTATGGATAACATATTTCGCAGGAAGCCTCCCGGCTCCTGTTATTACCGCTTCCCCGGTCATGCAGCCACCCTGTCTTGCTGCTATGATCCTGCATTCTTCCAGTATGCCCGGACCACCGGCCCGATGAATTGCTCCATCCACCCCACCTCCTCCCAGAAGTGAGTAATTTGCTGCGTTTACAATTGCATCAACCCTTATGGTGGTAATGTCTCCCCTGACAACTTCAATAAGTTCATGTATATCATTCATATATGCTGCTTTTTATAATTCCTTCACAGTAAAACATATCCTCACAAATCAACCACTCAAGGATAGCTGAAGCTTTAAAAATAAATTATCCGTGCCGGTGTCAACAATTTAAAGAATTATGACAATACTGAGTGATCATTTCCATGCATAATAATTAAATTTAGCGTTTATCCCAGGGATATAAGACAGATTCGGATTTCAAATTAATATAATAGAAATGTCACATGAGGACGCGTCAGTAAAATCTATACTTTTTGCTTTGCTGGCAAATCTTGGAATTGCAATAACCAAAACTGTTGCCGCTGTGATAACCGGATCAGGTTCAATGCTGGCAGAATCAATCCATTCCTATGCCGACTGCGGAAACCAGGGGCTTTTATTCCTTGGATTGCGGGCAACAAAGAAGAAACCCGACCCTGAACATCCCCTTGGATATGGTAAAGAGATATATTTCTGGTCATTCATTGTGGCTCTTATCCTGTTCAGCATGGGTGGACTGTTTTCTGTTTATGAGGGCATACATAAGCTCAGTTCGCACGAAGGGCTTAAAAATCCGCTAGTTGCAATCGTTGTCCTGACTGTTAGCATGGTTTTCGAAGCGGCTTCTCTCTATGGCTGCCTGACACAGATCAGAAAGCTGAAACATAACACATCCCTTATAAAATGGGTAAGGAATAGCCGTCAGAGTGAGCTGATTGTCGTTCTGGGAGAAGATAATGCAGCACTGATCGGACTCACATTTGCCCTTATTGCAGTCATTCTTTCAGTTGTTACCGGCAATCCGGTCTTTGATGCAATTGGAAGTATCGGTATTGGCGCCCTTCTTATTGTTATCTCATTCTTCCTCGCAGTTAAGGTCAAAAGCCTTTTAATAGGACAGAGCACTGATGATGAAACCCGGGAGGAGATTAAAAAGCTGCTGGAATCGAGGCAGGAAATAGACCATATACTCAACCTTATTACGTTGCAGCTGGGGCCTCATAT
>JAVEVC010000014.1:4745-45493 GCA_034005245.1 Bacteroidales bacterium | reverse complement strand
TCGGGAGAATATCCCCTGCAAACGCGAAGAACATCGGGAGATATCTCGTCAATAAGAACAATTTTGCCATCCCCGTATTTCAGCCTGCCTAATTCAAATTTGCCATCAATCACGTGCAGGTTTTTCATTTCAAATTCCTTCGACACGATCTCAGCAATATCCCTGACAAGCCCGACGCTGAAATCTATTTCTTTCCTGGTCATGGCTCCGGCCGCTTCCAGGGCTTCCAGGGTAATAAGGATATCGCTGTCGCCCTTAGTCCAGGCTTCAACTACCTTATTAAGGTTTTTACAAGGCCTGACGAAAGGATACCTTCTCCAGAAACTTCCGGTAGCATTATTTCTCCATGTAAACTCGAGATTCAGCAGGGGAGCCGATCCCCGGAACTCCGGTGCCTCGACTGGCATGCTCAGTGGGATGGCAGGTTCCACAACCATTTCATTCTCCTTAATCGTGTCAATATAATGGGAAGGAATGCCATTCTCCTTAAGAAGTTTAAAAAAGTGGGTTGCAAATCTGCATGCTATGGCTCCTTTCCCCGGAATACTTCCGACAACAGTATCGTAACCGGGATCAAAAACCACCTTGCCGTTTTCAATATAACCCGTAGCTTTATCAGTAAAAACAAACCGGTATTTACCGGCAAAGGGTCCATCAGGTATATAATATACATCTTTCGATTTTCCGCGGTAAACGAGATCTTTTTCTTCCATGGGTTTTATTTCTTTCAGTTAGTATGGTAAATATACGGCTCGGCATCAATTTAACAAATCATTTTTATGAATTGACAAAAACTTTTTCCAGCCATTCTTTTAAAACCCGGCTTTCAAACATGTAATAAGGTGATATACAACATAAATAATTCAGCCATTACATCCCATTCAAAAGAAATTAATATAAGTTTGTATTTTAAGAATCATAATCATGTCCAGCCTGGGAAAGATCCTTATAATCGCCGGAGTAATTCTGATCATAGCCGGAATAATAATTTACTTTTCAGGAAACAAGCTTGGCTGGATAGGGCATCTTCCAGGAGACATAAGGATTGAAAAGGAAAACGTGCGTTTCTACTTCCCCATTACCACAATGATCATACTGAGCATTGTGCTTTCAATAATAATATGGCTGGCAAGGAAGTTGTTCTGATCCTGTCTTTCATATAAGTCGGTATTTGTTACCTGAGTTCACTCAGGCTTACCATCCTGCGCTTCCTGGTGAGCAGGTGAATGATTGTCCAGGCAGTAAGGTAAGTAACTCCGCAGATGGTGAAGAGCATGTTATACCCTCCTGTCAGGTTTCCTGCAGTCTTCCAGGTATCAAGCAGATATCCTACCAGGATGGGAAACAGGATACCTCCCACCGCCCCTGCCATACCTGCAATTCCTACAACAGAGCTTACAGCTTCTGTCGGGAACATGTCGGAAGCCATTGTGAAAACATTGGTTGCCCATGCCTGGTGCACTGCAACAGCCAGACTGATAATTCCTACTGCCATCCAGGCAGCTGTAGTATACTGTGCAAGAATTATTGACAATTCCAGGATCGCAAAAATGAAAAGAGCCGTCTTTCTGGCTTTGATGACAGGCCAGCCTTTCATTATCAGAAAAGAAGAGAAATATCCACCAAGGATACTGCCCACGGTAGTGGCAGTATAAATGATTATCAGTTCCAGGCTTGGTTTTTTAAGGTCAATTTCATAAGCCGAGGAAAAATACGAAGGAAGCCAGAACAGGAAAAACCAGAAGATGGGATCTATAAGACCTTTGCCCGTGATCAGGGCCCAGGTCTGTGGAAATGTGAAAAGCTTTGACCATCTTATTTTTATCTTACTATCATTGCCCTGGTCTTTCGCTTCATTCCGGGTGTCATTGAGGATATATTCGTGTTCTTCTGCAGTCAATCTCTTTTGTCTCGAAGGAACATCATAAAACAGAAGCCAGAAAATAAGCCATATAAAACCCACTGCTCCTGTTATCCAGAATACCTCATGCCAGCTGTAATATTTCAGGATCCAGGGAACGATAAGAAGTGCAAGTACCACTCCGATACTTGTTCCTGAGTTAAATATTCCTGTTGCCAGGGCCCTTTCCTTTTTTGGGAACCATTCTGAAATTGCCTTGACCCCTGCGGGAAAATTTCCTGATTCACCCAGTCCAAGACCAAATCGTGCCATGGCAAAATGAAGCGCACTTCTTGATACGGCATGAAGCATTCCGGCAATGCTCCAGGCGCATATTATAAGAGTATAGCCAAGCCGAGTTCCCAGCTTGTCGACAAGTCTGCCAATGACCAGAAGGCCAATGGCATAGGCAGCGGTAAAAGCCATCACTATATGTGCAAAATCGGTCTCTGACCAGTTGAATTCTGCCTCAAGTATCGGCTTAAGCAAGCCTATTATCTGCCTGTCGATATAGTTTATTGTTGTAGCAAAAAACAACAATACGACTATGATCCACCTGTAGTTCTTTATCTTAATAACCGGCATCAGGAAGCTTATTAACGAATCAAATTACCAGTCAACAACAGAACCATCATCGGGATCATATCGGGTATCGTATGATTGGGGTTCTCCAACCTGAGCCATCAGTTTATCCTCATCGATAGTAATACCAAGGCCGGGCTCAGTGAGTAACGGCCTGTATCCATCCTTTATCGGAGGCATGGGTTTCGCCAGCAGATCGGTATATTCATTGTCGCCCCGTTCCTGGATAAGGAAATTGGGGATACATGCCGCAACCTGGTAGCTTGCTGCAAGCGAACAGGGTCCCTGAGGATTATGAGGGGCCACCGGAGTATAGTAAGCTTCTGCCATGCCTGCGATGATTCTCATTTCGGTAATACCTCCGGCGTAGCATACATCGGGTTGTATGATTGTTGCTGCCCTCTTTTCGAGGATCTCCCTGAAACCCCATTTGGTAAAGATCCTTTCGCCTGTTGCTACAGGAATATGGGTTTTCCGTGCAAGCTCTGCCATCACATCAATGTTGAGAGCCTGAACAATCTCCTCATAAAACCATGGGCGATAGGGTTCAAGGGCTTTCATCAGAAGAAGGGCAGTAGGAGGCTGCACTGCTCCGTGAAAGTCGACTGCAATATCAACGCCCGGGCCGAGTTTTTCCCGGAGGGCTCTGAATCTTTCAGCCACTTCATCAACAAACTTCTGGCCTTCAATATATTTTATCGCCTGACGCTGTCCTCCGGTGGGTCCTACTTTTATAGCGTTAATGCCTTTTTCAGGATCAAGATTTCCGTAAACTCTTATCCTGTCCCGTGTAGGTCCTCCAAGAAGCCTGTAAACAGGCACTCCAAATGCTTTTCCGGTGATATCCCACAGAGCCTGGTCAATGCCACTAAGAATCGCTGTCTTTATCGGTCCGCCTCTGTAAAAAGCTCCCCTGTGTATAGCCTGCCAATGATGTGCCACCCGCAACGGGTCCTGTCCAATAAGGTACCTGGCTACTTCAAGGGCACCTGCTGCGCAGGCCCTGGCATCATCCTTAAGCATCTCACCCCAGCCGGTAATACCTGCGTCAGTGGAGACTTTCACAAATACCCATGAATTCTTCAAAACGAAAGTTTCTATCCCTGTGACCTTAATTTTATCGTCAGGTCCTATCATCGCAGCATCAGATCGCTCAGGAGGAGAATCATAGTCATTCTTTTCCTTTGCGGCTGCGACATAGGGGATTATTCCTCCGGCAAGCGCTGCAGCAGTCGAGATCCGGGCAGTTTTCTTAAAAAAGTCACGCCTCGACCTGACCACGCCTGGAAGGTCATTTGCTGGCATTTTTTTCATTTTGAGACTAACTTAAATTCTACTGTATCAAAGTTTTTAATATACAAAGAAGGTAACCAGCAACCCCAATACAGGACAGTTATAAGGTCGCCTGGCAATTTCCCGTAATTATCGTCTTAAATTAACATAAAAAAATATGCCATAAAATAAATAAAGGATTTTAGCAGAATTTACAGTACGTTGAATGAAATGCAGCAACTGTTTTACATGTTCACCTGTTCAAGATGTTACAGAAGGCTGTAAAATGCAGCAGGGGCGTTGCATTCAACGCCCCTGCCGTATTTGATCCTATTGATTTGTTATCTTCTTCGTGATCCGGTTCCCGAATCAGAGTCCTTTGAACTGTCAATCCTTTTAGTTGCAGTGCCTGATGCAGGAGCACTGCTGTTTCTGCTTGCCGAAGAACTGTTTCTGATTGAAGCAGAGGAAGGTCTTCTTGCAGTCTCTACCCTGCTGTAGGATCCTGTTGCAGGAGCTGGTGAGGATATCCTGCGCATGGTACCCGAAGAGATGCTGTTTGACGAGCTTTTAGCTGCTCTTTCAGTTGAAGCTGCAGCCGGCCTGCTGACTGTGTTGCTGCTCCTGTTGACTGAAGTTGCTGCAGCCGGCCTGCTGACTGTGTTGCTGCTCCTGTTGACTGAAGTTGCCGCAGCCGGCCTGCTGACTGTGCTGCTACTCCTGCCGGTTGAAGTGGCTGCATCAGTTCTTGTATAGGCTGTTGCTTCAAGTCTGCGGGATCCTGTTGAGCCCTGTACAGACGTGGAGCTTGATTCTTTCCTTTCACCTGCATCGCCTGAAGATCTCCTGGTATTACTGGTACTCTTGCTGGAAGATGTACCTGTTTGGGTTCCCGAAGGTGAAGCCGTGGTTGACCTGCGGGGGGTAGCAGTGCTCCTGTCTACCGATGTTCCCGTTCCGGTTCTCTCTGGCGCTGCAGTGGTTGACCTGCGTGAGGTTCCTGTGCTTCTCTCTACCGATGTTCCTGTTCCGGCTCTCTCAGGTGTGGCTGTAGTCGACCTGCGTGAGGTTCCGGTTGTGGTGCCGGTTGAGTTCCTGTTCTGAGATGATTGGGAAACCGATCTTCTTTCCTGGCTGCTGTTGGCAACGCTTCCAGAGGTTCCGGAATCCCTGCGCGACTGGGTCTTGTTGTAGAGAGCTTCTCCTTCACTCCTCAGCTCGGGACGTGAGTAAGTAGTCCTGTAATGCCCGTCACGGATTCTCACGCTGACGTGTGGCGAATGCGAGCGGATGCTGCTGTAGTAGAAGTCATTGTAGCGAGCGTACCGGAAGTGGTCCCATTTTCTGTAGTGCATGTAGTAGTGAGGATGCCAGTGATAGTGATACCCGTAGTAGTAGTGCCAGTAGTAAGGACGCCAGGGATTCCAGTAAGCAGGGTAGTAGCCCCAGTACCAGGCTGAGCGCCAGACCACATAGTTGGGAAGGTATATGTACCTTACCAGAGGCCATGATTCAATTACTATTGTAGTGGTCCTGACCGGGACCGCCTGGTCCCTCCTGCCTATGTAGCCCGGATTGGGAGTCTCTGCATAATTTTCGTCGTAGACGGGTTCAATTATGTAATTCTTCCCGTAAAGGGCTTCGTCACCGATCAATTGTATCTGAACGGCTCCGTTACGGAACTTCTGAACGGTAAATACTGCCACATCCTGTTTCTCATACCTGTCTATTGCCACCTGCAAAACGATAGTATGTACATCTCCATCAACATAATCAATCACCATTAAGTAGTCGACCAGATTGTCACCGTTCAGGTCGAGATTATTGATCCTTGAATTTTCATCATTGAGGCTTCTCTCAAAACCCTCAAGTGTTTCAGATTCCTGGAACAGTTTCATAACTGCATACAGGTTAAGATTGTCGCCAGGCAGGCCAAGATATTCATCCGGCCAGTTTTGTGCCATGGTAGCGGTCCCGAGTGCTGTCAGGACTGCGAGGATCGAGGTGATTATGAACTTTTTCATTTTTGTAAGTGTTAGAAGAATCATTTCTTCATTTAATAGATATCAAAAGCCATACCAACTTTTCACCCTGAAGGATATTGCACTTGCATCTGTTTGTAATATAAGTGTTTATGAACATAAAATATCTCCATCAATTTCACAGCCCCTTATAAATTTTAATATGCAGAGATGTTAAATCTTCATCAAGAAACCTTTTAATAGCTTAAAATTGATTAACTTATAAGCAAAATATATCATGAAATGAAAAGATACATCTGTTTATCACTGGCTTTAATCTTTCTTCTGACATTCAATATCAAAGGACAGGGGAACAAACTAACAGGAGATAAAGAAAAACCAGGTTCGATTACCGTTGGTAATGGTACGGAAAACCTGATAACAGTAAAGGTAATCTACGATAACTACACTGTAGAAAAGGAACTAACAGCTGACTGGGGTTATTCGATCCTCATCGAAGGCCTTGAGAAAAGCATTCTTTTTGATACCGGAACCAAGCCTGAGATTTTTGAATCGAATTTTCGAAAAATGGGGCTCGATCCAGACAGAATTGAAATGATAGTTCTCTCGCACGAGCACAATGACCATACAGGTGGAATACCTGCTGTTGTGAAATTGAAGACCGGCATACCGGTACTAATCCCTGTCTCTTTTTCGGAAGAATTCAAGAAAGAATTGACAGAGTATGGTTTTGAACCAGTCATGATCGACAAACCTGCCATTATATGTAAAGACCTCTATACTTCGGGGGAATTTGAATGCCAGATACCTGAGCAGTCCCTTGTGCTCAATACAAGAAAGGGGCTGGTGATAATGACCGGATGTTCGCATCCTGGCATAATAGAGATGCTGAAAGATATTGAAGACACTTTCAGCAAAAATATCTACATGGTTTTTGGCGGCTTTCATCTGATGAATAAATCAAAAAAGGAAATGGATGAACTCATCAGGGAAATGAAATCACTGGGAGTGATTAAATGCGGAGCGACCCACTGCACGGGAGAAATGCAGATAGGAATGTTCAAAGATTCATTCGGAGAGAATTTTTTTGACCTTGGTGTTGGCAATACTATAGAAATCAGGTAGATCCAGCTGACTTGATCTTTCTGATCTGCCATTGCAATATCACAATCGTTATTAGTGTTGAAGAGAAATCGGAAACCGGCCCGCTAAGCCATACACCTCTGAGTCCAAAAAAATGAGGAAGGATGAAAAGTGCGGGGATGAGAAACAAAACCTGTCTCGAAAGGGAAAGGAATATAGCTATGTTGGCTTTGCCAATAGACTGGAAAAAACTTGATGTCACAATCTGGAATCCGACAATAGGGAACATAATCAGGTTTAACCTCATTCCCAGGGTTGCATGGTCAGTAAGCTCCTTGCTTGTTGTGAATGCAGCAGTCAGCTGGCGCGGGAATACTTCTCCAAGTAAAAAACCAAGAGTGGTAACAGCGATACCGGCAAAAACGGTCAGCCTGTAAGCTCTGGTCACGCGATCGAATTTTTTCGCTCCATAGTTATACCCTACAACCGGCTGCATGCCCTGGTTAAATCCTATTACAATCATTACAACAAGACCGGCAATACTGTTGATGATGCCAAATGCGCCGATGGCCATGTCGCCGCCATACTTTTTCAGACTGAGGTTTACTATTGATGTCACAATGCTTGAAGACATCAGCATGAGGAAGTTTGCCATCCCGATAGAGAAAATCTCCTTTATCACTGCTCTTTTCAGCCGCATGTAGCCGGGGAGAAAGTGTACGAAACTCTCTATCCGGGTGAAATGAAAAAGCACCCACATCGTCCCTGTTGCCTGAGCAATGACCGTTGCCAGAGCTGCTCCCCTTATACCCCATCTGAATCCAAAAATGAACATAGGCGCAAGGATCAGGTTTACTGCCACAGTGAAAAGAGTGGTTCGCATTGCCTTTCTGGGATAACCTGACGATCGCATGATGCTGTTAAGTCCCAGGTAAATATGAGTGAAGATATTGCCTGCCAGTATTATCTGCATGAAATCCCTGGCGTACGGCAGGGTATCACTGCTCGCCCCGAGTGCATAAAGTATTGGATTCAGAAATATAAGCACAGTGAAACCAACCCCTACCCCCAGAATAATATTGAGCATAACAGCATTGCCCAGGATCAGTGTTGCGCCCCTCCTGTCATGCTGCCCAAGACGAATTGATACCATGGCACTTGCACCCACACCTACAAGTGAGCCGAAAGCTGCAAGAATATTCATCAGAGGAAAGGTCAGAGCCAGTCCAGATATAGCAAGAGGCCCCACTCCCTGACCTATAAACACTCTGTCGATTATATTATACAGAGAGGCAGCTGCTGTGCCAACAATAGCCGGAACCGAATACTGTACAAGCAGTTTACCAACTTTCCCTGAGCCCAGTTCCTTCGCATTGCCGTCAACAGCCATATAGATCTCTCCTTAAACAGGATGCAAATATCTCTATTTTATATATAAGTATTGCTATTAAAACGGAGAAGTTGAATATTGATTGGAAATTGAAGATCTTCGCATAAAGAAGGGGTGAACCAATCTTACAAGCTCAGCGAAGTCAGGGCGCCCGTTGGAATTCAGGCTTTATATTTAATTACCGGGTGAAAAGCTCTCCTTGAAAAAAGCCGGTCTCCTTAGAACCTTAACTGAATCCCGGTATATCCATGGACCGGCATACCCGGATAATAATACCTTGGTTCAGTTCCGTTAAAACCTCTTGCATTTACAACAAGCATTGAAGCATATTGTGTATTGGTCAGGTTGTTGACACCTGCATAGATACTGAAAGGTAATTTTTTCCTTATCATGAAATCCGACATTGCCCTGACATTGACAACAATATAACCCGGATAAGATAGTGTATTGCTGTCATTGAGAAATTGCCTGCCGCTATATTGCATATTCAAAAACACCCCGGAAAATTTCGAAAGTTGCCAATTAAGCCGGAACTGCCATGATTGACGCGGTATTCCCGGTAATATGTTGCCGTCATAGGAAATACCATCATCTGTAAAATCGATAAACCTGTTTATCGAACCGGTATACGCAATGGCAGACATCAATTTTCCGGGGAATCGCCCATACTCAAACAATGTGTTCCTTAACAGCAGTTCAAATCCATGATGACGTGTTCTTCCGGCATTAATGCCGGTGAAAATATCCTCTGTTATCCTTTTGGTGACGAGCAGGTCATTTAGCGCTATCAGGTAAAGTGTGGCATCAACTTCCATTTTTCCTGAAAAGAGCGTCAGCCTTGTTCCGGCCTCGTACTGGATACCCTGTTCGGGCTTTAAGGCACGATTTACTTCCCCTTCCGGCAACAGAGTTTCCTCAGGGGAGGGGAGCGAAAATCCGTGACCTGCTGAAGCATAAAACGCAATATGTTCATCCGGGGCATAATTAATTCCTGCCCGTGGTGAGACAATCAACGGAAACGACCTTGCACCCGACTGGTCCCCGTTTGAGGGGTAATGATCGCTCAGCCGGTAGCTGATATGATTCAAAGCCCCTGCAAATGATATGTTCAGTTCAGGTATCGGCCTGTAATATAGTATGGTGAAAATGTTGATCTGCTTCCTTGTTTCACTGTTCCTGTTAATCAGGCTGCCATCTTTATCAAGCTTCCATTTATAATTTTCCGTGATCCACTCAATCCCTGCCACCAGGTCGGTTTTCCGGGTATTGAGACTGATCTTGTTGCGTATTCCGCCACTTAATGATATGTCGTCGAGATTGTTAAAAGGCCTTTTCTCATAGTTGTCATTCAAGCGCCCGAATACCGTAAGCTGGTTATTCAATCTGGGGGAAAGATAGTTGGTAAGTGTAGATGCCGCAAGGCCCTTTGCATATTTCTTGAATCCCCCAATGGCATTCCAGTTCGGGGCTGCAGCTTTAGGATAATCTTCAAACAGTGTCTTTCCAAGGGAGCTTGGGATGCCACCGTTTACGCCTATGAAAAGCAGTGTTGCATTCAACGACCATCGGTCATGTTCAAGCCTTCCTGCCGACATCATGGTTGTACGCCTGTAGTGGTTGTTTTCCCGGTATCCGTCAGAGCTAATATGGTTCACACTTCCCCAACCATTCGCTTTTCCCCTGTTGACTGAGCCTGAGAGGTCGGCTTTAGCTGTATTAAAAGCTCCGTAATAAGCCTCGATGCGACCCTGGTCCTTCGTTCTTACAGGAGTGTACATGTTAATGCTGCCACCCAGGCCAGAGCCATATAGCGCCGATGCAGGACCTTTTATTATTTCTATCTTATCCATGACGGAAAAGGGAAGTTCTTCAGGGGTGGATACCCCGTCGGATGTCGTAAGCGGAATATCATTCAGATATGCTCTAATCCTGTTGGTGTTGTAGGGTGTTCTGCTGCCCATTCCTCTTATCACAATCCTGCTGGTGGTATGAGTCCCGGTTTGCATTGTAACTCCTGGCAATGCATTAATGGCAGCTGCGAGGCTTATGCCATCGGCTGATCTCAGGGCATCCTCCGTAACAACCGAAAGACTGCCCGGAACATTATGAAGCTTCCCGCTTACCCTGTATGCCACAACCCTGATTTCGTCAAGCAGGATCGTAGTATCGGGGAAGCTGTAATACAGAAGGGTGTCCCGGCTATTTTGCGCCCCGGCCCTGATGAAAAAGAATGCAAAGAAGAGTGCAATAAGGCGACTCATTTACTGTGGTTTATTCCATGGGGATAAGCCTTAGAATCTTTCCAGGGGTTTCAATGGCCACGTAGATAAAACCATCAGGGCTCATCACCACGTTCCGGACTCTTCCTATTCCCTCCAGAAGCTTTTCGCGATGCATGACTGAATGGCCGTTTATAACAATGCGTTCGAGGTATTTAAAACTGAGGGATCCAACCAGAAGGTTGTTGCGCCAGTTCTTATAACGGTCTCCCGTAACGAAAGTCATTCCGCAGGGACCTATGGAAGGCAACCAATAATAAACAGGCTGTTCCATGCCTTCCTTCTCTGTTAAGGGAGTAAGAATGGTACCGTCGTAATTAATGCCGTAACATATAACCGGCCATCCGTAATTCAATCCTGGCCTGATCAGGTTAATCTCATCGCCGCCACGTGGACCATGTTCAGTTATCCACAGTTCTCCTGTAACCGGATGAATGCATGTGCCCTGAGGATTGCGGTGGCCAAAGCTGTAAATTGAGGGGATCGCTCCCGAAGTGTTAACAAAAGGATTATCAGCAGGTATGGTTCCGTCATCATTCAGGCGATGAATTTTTCCGTTGGAGTTGTCAAGCACCTGAGGAAAATCGAAATGCTGACCCCTGTCTCCGTTCCCGAAGAAGATATGTCCCTTGCTGTCAAATGCAATTTTGCATCCATAGTGATAATTCCGTTCTGTTTCCGGCACTCCCCTGTAAATGACCTGCTGATCAGCCAGATTACCATTCCTGAGCCTGGCTCTCATAATTGCCGTATTGCCAGCAGGCTTTTCACCGGAGGTATTTAAAGCGGAATATGAGAAATATATCCAGCCGTTTTTGTCGTAATCCGGATGAAGGGCAATGTCGAGCAATCCTCCCTGCCCTGAAGCCATTATCGGCGGTAATCCGCCCACAGGGGGAGAGAGCTTACCTTTTGAAAAAACATGCAGGGTCCCTGCCCTTTCGGTAATAAGCATGTCGCCGTTGGGTAGAAATGCCAGGCCCCATGGAACATTCAGGCCTGTCACCACAGTATCAACAACGAAGCGCTGAGCTTCCGATTCGATAACTCCGCCCGGTGTCACGGCCGGTTTCAGCAAGCCTCTGTCTTCAGGGACTCCCTTCTTAACATAGGATGCAAGCTCTTCAATTTCGGCATCAGCAAAGGTTTTACTGAAAGAAGGCATGCCGTCAGTTTCGATCCCGAATTTGATACTGCTGAAAACTGTTGAAATGCCATCTTCCTCCATCCATTTCTTTGCAGCGAATTTCTCAAGGTTTGCGCCATGGCATCCGGCACAGTATTTCTGGTAGTTCTCCGATGCCGGCCTTTGAACAGATATCTCACTGGCCAATGCTTTCCTGCCTGATGGCTTATTTACCGACATTCCTGCAATAACTATAAGTAACAGGCTTGCTGTGATGATGATAATTTTCTTCATTCTTCCAAGGATGAATAAGAGTTAACAGATATCTAAACCACTGGTGTTACATATTTGTTCAACAGGTTAAAATGATGCCGGCTGCCTTTTCTGTTCATGCCATCCTCTTTAACTATGAATATACCTTGTTAGCCATGTCAGGAGTGATTCGCCTCAGTTAGTCCATCCGGAGTACACTCCTGCCATCCTCTCGGTTTTAAGAGTGTCATCCGCAACCGCCCTTGTGGTGAACATCATGACACCCGATGCCTCCGAGCCTGCACCTGACCTCAGTACGTACTCAAACTCATCTGCTTCCATGATATACGGATCATTATAAGCCTGGACAATAGGCCATACTTTGGGATAGATGCCGGCTTCTATCTTAAGCCTGCTGCAAAACCATTCAGTATTCTCCTTCACCCATTCCGGTTTCCTGCCCATACGTCCGTGATAGACCATCGGAGAGAAAACATCCGTTATATCGCGAAGAAGGTCATAATCGAGTCCAAGGATACGGATCCGGGCACTGTCAAATTCAACATCGTCCCAGGGGCAATGATAGATACCCAGAAGAGCGTCAGGATTGGTTTCTTTCACAATCCTCCTCATTTCTTTTACCCAACCGGCTATTATCTCGCACCTCCAGGCCCTCCAGGCAGCATCATGTTGTTCAAGTATCCGCTCCGATCGCTCAGAGGTGCTTTTTCCATCAACACTTATCCCTGTCATTTCTTCAAATGTCCTCAGGCAGTTATCGCAAAAACAAGTCTCGGGAAGGATTGGTTCAGGTTCTTCAAACTGGGCATGCCAGTGGAGATAATCAAGCCATACTCCGTCAAGATCATATTCAGAAAGAAGCTCCTTCAGTTCCTTTATCCGGAAATCCCTGAATCCCTTATCCGTGGGGCAAACGCCCATGAACCATGATGCATATTCCACCTTTTCTCCATGGTTATCGACAGCCCATGCCTCGGGATGGTTTTCAACATAGCCTTTCCCATTCAGCAAGGGGAACTCGGCAAAAACCTTAATACCATCAGATTGTATTCTGTCAAAAATCGTTTTATCGAGCGAATGCCAGTTCATAAAAACTGCATTCACATTCAGTTCGTCGAGGTTCAGGCCTTTTTCCCATAAAGGCACAGGACTGCCATAGATACCTCTTATCTCTTTATTATTTTCTGTTTGTGATACGGTGCTACTGGAACGGCATCCGGCCAGGGATGCAACCATTATCACAGAAGAAAGAAGTTGTGTTAGAAGATTAACAGATGAAATAGCATTGAGTCTTTTGCGCATCAGTTATTACATGAAATGTTTGTCAGTTAAATGGAAATCAGAGTCAATATATATGAAAATCAATATTAAACAAAATTTCCTTTGAAAACATGAAACATATGTAAAAACGATTCGGAGTAAAGGTAAAGCATTACAGTCGGCTTTAGCCAGGATAATAGTGAGCACAATAATATTCGAGGCATCAGGACAAAAGGTCCACTGGTCACAGTTTCATCCCCATCGTAAGCTTGCAACGTCAGCCAGGCAATACCGGCAGAACTAACGCCTCATCTTCCCGAGGCTTCAAACAGGCTTCTTTCCTTGAGGTTATGGCTACCTCTTGAAGTTACGGCTTTGTTAGCATCCAGCTTAAGAAGATCCCTCATATTGCCCGTCTCCATGACCGAAAGATAAACCAGTTTTGTAGTTCTCAGGAATTTATTATAATCGACTGCTTCCGGAATATCCCTGCTGGTGTGATAATCAGGAGTAAAGCCCGAAAAGAACCATACACTGGGAATGCCGAACCTGACGAACGGATAATGGTCACTTCTGAAATACACTCTCTGGGGATGGTCTGTCACGGAATACCTGTAATCAAAGCCAAAGTTAAGACCTGAACGCCTGTTCACCCTGTTTATTGCGGCATCCAGCTCTGAACTCAACAGGTCTGAACCTACAAGGAAAAGGCTGTCGGGATTATTTCGCCCGATCATATCCATGTTGAGGCAGGTACTTATTTTTTCAACAGGCACAGGGCAGTTATTGATGAAATAATGCGATCCGTTCATCCCCTGTTCCTCTCCTGTGAACCATGCCAGGATAACAGATCTTTTTGGCCTTTCGACCATGAGAGCCTGGGCAATTTCAAGAAGTGCGACAGTAGCGGTACCATTATCGTCGGCACCTGCAACGATTTCGCCGTCGTCGATGCCCCGGGCGTCATGATGGCCGCCTACAATTATGTATTCATTCCTGAGAATCCTGTCTGATCCTTCAATAAGGGCCAGTACATTGCGCGATGTTCCGCCGTAATTTTCAACTTCTACGTCGAGCTTCACGCGTACGCCGGGGATAGTGCGCGATGGTATCTGCTTCCCCTGCCTTACAGCAGAGAACATCCCTGAAATATCAGCCCTGGCTAATCCAAGGATATCAGCTGCCAGTTCATGGCTTATTTCAGCTCTTCCGAAGGGAGCTTCGGGCCGCATGCTGCTGCCTGCAGGTTTTGACTGGCGTTCAGGCCCAAAGTAGGTGCGCTGGGAATCATACAAAGTGCCCAGCCGCCCGGTTGGAATATAACCGAAGATATTTTCTCCTCCTGCCATGCGCTTTTCTCTCTCTTCGCTGACAATTGAAAAGACAGCCAAGGCCCCCCTGTTGCGTATTT
The DNA here is from genome assembly GCA_034005245.1 of Bacteroidales bacterium. Taxonomy (GTDB): domain Bacteria; phylum Bacteroidota; class Bacteroidia; order Bacteroidales; family VadinHA17; genus LD21. The sequence continues at coordinate 30,935 of JAVEVC010000014.1, read as the reverse complement.
CCGCTATTCGTGCGTTCAACCTGCCGGTCCTGGTAAATCCGGGTTCAAAACCGCCATTCCCGGGCTTTTGCTCGTCAAGGATAATTACAATTTTACCCTTAAGATCAAGACCATCAAGATCGTCCCATCCGCCAGCCGGATCGCTTATGCCAAGCCCTGCAAAGACGACATTTCCTGACCATGATCCGCTTTCAGTGAAATTTCCGCTGAAAGCTTTCCCGAAATAATAGACATGTTCTCCAATCCCATTTGAGACCTTAATTCTTGTGCCTGGCTGAAAAACCGAAGTCACATTGAGGGGTACACTTTGATAGAATGACCCGTCAGGCATCAAGGGCTTAACGCCGGCAGCTTTAAGCCAGTTTCCGAGGTACAGGGTAGCTATCTCGAGTTCAGGTGATGGTGTTTCTCTGCCCCTGAACTCAGGGGCTCCAAGAAAATCAAGGTGATACCTGAGTTCTTTTTCCGTAATGGTCTTCAGACCTCTTGTCTGGGAAATAGATACGACTGATCCGGCAAGTAACAATATACTAAACACAGCCCTGGATGAGAAACAGCAATTCTTCATATATTTCTTTCTTATAGTTTATATCTATAGCTGACGATCGCCTGCATCAGGTGAACGCTATGGATAAAGATAAGCGGTTTGCCTGAAAATCCATAGGCATTACGGCCAATATTTGGTCATTGACTTTCAAAAAGGGATCCGTGACACTCTGCCTGAGGAAAATATATATGAGATTTCAACAGGTATTCCCATTAGCCACGAGATTTGAGCGGAACTGGCAGGTATCACTGAATGTTTTCAGGGTGGATGATACAGGAAGAAGGCTATAATCTACATTTTATTCAGGATGCCTAAAATCGTTCCCCGCTCAACTTAAAAAATTTACGCCTGGTAAATATCCGGACAATAATAATTGGGTCAGAAAACAGAATATTTCTGTGAGATAAGCGTTATAATGATGTCTGTAGTGAAGTTTTAAACAACTGATTTAAAAATAACAGCTATGGAGAAGACGGATTTATACAATAGAGTCTTTGCAAACCCTTACAAAATAAGCCTTGCAAAGCAAATGGAAGAAAACAGAAGACTACTGGAACATTACCAGAGGGTTAAGGACCAGCAAAAAAGAGCTGAACGGCTTGTGAAGGAAGCCGCTGATAACTTTGTATGTGACTGGCAGCAATCCTAGAATAACGTTGAGCATCAAATTTCCAGTGCATACCTGTCTTTGGCAGGTTTAGCACAAACAAAGTAATTATAATACCGGTAAAAATTACTCAAGGCTCTTCTATAGCCTTCAATTATCAAGGCATGCCATTTCAGGATCATCAGGCAAAATTCCAATTGTCACAAAAAAAAAGTGAGAGCATTGATCCCGCTATCAGGTTTACTGCCAGCCAGGTCAATGCTTCCCGCCAGAATTGTTTAACTGCCTATTCTTTAAAACCTGAGAAATTACTGAAATCAGTAATCACCTTTTTTTCCCTAAAACCTTTTGTCCTGATCAGAAGATAAACAAATCCGGCCAGGAACCAGATTCCTCCGGTTATCTTAGCCGGTGCGGGCAGGCTTATCCAGATAACGAAACAGAACACAAAACCAGCTGCAGGCAATAATGCATCGATGATAAGGTCCCGCTTTCTTCCGGATGGCCTGAGGAAGCTGAATTGCCTCAGGGCAGCAATATTTACGCCCATAAAGGCAAGAAACGCTCCGAAATTAAGCAACTCAGCGGCGTTCTGATAGCTTATCAGCATAGAGATGACTATAGTTAACACCCCCATTATGATTATATTGAAGGTTGGAGTAGCTTTCCCCCGGCTAAGATGGGAAAATATCCTTTCCGGCAGTATCCTGTCCCTTCCCATTGCAAAAAGAAGACGCGCGGCGCTGACCTGTCCGGCCAAACCGCTGCCAAGACAGGCAACAAAAAGTATAAGCGCCACAGCATTGAACAGGAAATCTCCTCCGACTCTCCTGCTTACATCATAGAATGCTGTTTCAAGATCAGGGAATGTGGTGAAATCCGGCCACACCTGCTGAGCAAGATAGATCTGAATAATGCTGAAAAGACCTGTAAAGAGGCAAACCAGCACCGGAGCCAGAAGCATGTTGCGACGCGGATTTTTAACATCTTCAGCCAGGGTAGTCACCCCGTCAAATCCTATATATGTCAGAGCCGCAAAAGAGGTGGCTGTCATAACAGACCTGATATCAAACGTCTCGGGATTATAAAATGGTTTGAAGGAGAATAGTCCGGCAAAGCCCTGATCGAGGAAAATATACCTCACCGCAAGCACAATGAACATTCCGATCACCAGAACCATAATTGCCAGCAGTAATTCATTTGAACGGGCTGTCGTACGGATGCCTCTCAGGTTAAGATAAGTAATGATAAATACGAAAATCATAACCCAGATTGCAAAGGGAACACCGGGCACCAGCCGCTGCAGGGTAAGTGATCCATACACTGTATTGATTACCGGGACTATAAGATAATCGAGGAACATTGCCCATCCTGCAAGGAATCCAAGATGAAAGTTAAGCCCTTTGCCGACATAGGTATAGGCAGAACCCGCAGAAGGGAAAAGGGATGCCATCCGGCCATAGCTCACTGCAGTCAGCATCATGGCAGCCATGGCAATTATCAGCGTTGTTACCATGTGCCCGCCCGATGTTCTTGATGCTATCCCGAAAAGCCCGATAGCTGCTATCGGCTGTACCAGAACAATACCATAGAATACCAGGTCCCATAATCCCAACACACGGCGCAGCCGAGGCCTGTCAGAGGATTGCGTACTTTCTGTTTCACTAATGCCAGAAACCATCTGATGCAGTGTTTAACTTAAGAAGCTTTAACGGCAGCTATTTCCCTTACCCCGGTGGTTCCTCCCCTCGAAAGTGTAATATCGACAGGGATATTTGCAGCATAGGAGCCACAGGTAAAATCAGGTATGGCTATAGGTTGTGATCCATTAGCAACCGACCATTCGCTTAAGGGCACAATACTGCTCCATGCCGCGGCATCATATACATCCTGGTCGAGAGGAAGGCCGTTCCTCAGGCAGTCAATAAGCCGCCAGTCCATCAGGAAATCCATGCCTCCATGGCCGCCAACCTTCCTTGCAAGATCGCCTATATGCCTCACAATTTGCGGAGTGTATTGCTCGGTAATTTCTGCCATTTGTTCGTCTGTAAACCATTCCTCAGAGGTAGAGATCCTTGCAGGAAGAGGATACTTCTGAGCAACAGCCTTCGTCCCGCTGATCATATAATGACGCGAATAAGGGCGGGGGCTTGAGACGTCATGCTGGAGCATTATAGTTCTTCCCCTGGCTGTTCTTATAACCGAAGTGTTCATGTTACCCCTGTAGGAATTTGTGTCGAATTCCTTGTAAAAGCTATCGGTTTTTGCCATTTCAGCTGCTTTTTTCCCCCAACTGAAGTCATTCGACTGTGTGGAGGTCATTTGCTGAAGCCTGTCGCCCCTGTTGATGTCCATTACCTGGCATACGGGCCCCAATCCATGTGTCGGGTAATGATTCCCGTTCCTTGTCTGGCTTTCTTTCAGAAGCCACATCCCTGGATAATTATTTTTTGCAAACTGGATCTCTGTCTGATCGTGAAGATAACTTGCATCGGCATGGATGACATCCCCGAAGAAACCCTGCCTTACCATATTAAGGATCATCAGCTCGAAAAAATCATAACAGCAGTTCTCAAGCATCATAAAATGCTTTCTGGTTTTCTCGGATGTTTCCACAAGCTTCCAGCAATCCTCTATTGTCAGGGCTGCTGGCATTTCGCATGCAGCATGTTTCCCCTGCTCCATTGCATAAACCGACACAGGAGTATGAAGTCTCCAGGGTGTGACCTGATAAATAAGGTCAATGTCATCCCTTTCGCACATCTGCTTCCACGAATCTTCATTTTCTCCATACGTTGTTGCCGGAGGCAGGCCAGCATCCCTGATCACTTTTTCTCCTATTTCCAGTCTCTCTTTCCGTATATCACAAATGGCTTTTATCTCAACTCCCTCAACAAGGGTAAGATTTCTCAGTGATGATGGCCCCCTGTGGCCGAGTCCTATTAACCCCACCCTTACCGAATCGAGTTTGGGGGCTGAATAACCACACATATTGAATATCTGACTGTGACTTTCCCTTACGGCATCAAGGGTAGCAGCGAGAGGCATATCGTTGCTCCTGCACGAAGCAAGACCTGCAGCCATAACTCCTGTTCCGGCAAAGCCGGCTGTTTTGATAAAATCCCTGCGGTTTGTTTTCATTGTTGTTTAAGAAATTGATTTATCCGGTCGGTTCATTTTAAACTATGTCGATAACCTTCCCTGTCCTTGCTGAAAGGTAACAGCCAGCCACAATTTTCTGATTGCGAAGACCTGCACCGCCATCATTAAGTGGTTTCTTTCCATCAAGTATTGCAGCGCTGAATTCTTCAATTTCAGCAAGATAAGGATTGACAGGTGCCGGATTGATACTTATGCCTCCGGTCACATTCCTTGCCTGCCGTGCATCATATCCCGTGACATTCTTTTCAAGAAATGCTGTCATTTCCCCGGCAGATCCCTGCCCGATAGTACCCCTGGCAATTATGCTCCCTTCAGATCCGTAGAGTTCAAGAGTGTTTTTGCTGCTGTTATCGGGGATGCAGAAGAATGCGTCAACAGATCCCATAGCGCCGCTTTCAAAATAAAGAATTGTAAGAGAGCTGTCTTCAGACCGGTAGTCGTGGACACTGTTATTTATAAAACAGCTCACCCTTGTTATTCTTCCAAGGAACATCTCAAGGAGATCGATACAGTGAGTACCCATATCGACCAGGGATCCGCCGCCGCCGGCTTCGGGATTCTGCCTGAAGGCCCCGGGTATGGGAGGATACCAGCAGGATAGCTGTGCCCGGCCATAAACGGGTTTCCCCAGCATGCCGTCCTTTATCATTTTCAGGGCAACTCTGTGCTGGGCAATGAATCTCATCATAAATCCGGTACCAAGGATCACTCCTGACTCCTCGCAGGCTTCTATCATCTTTTGAGCCTCATCAACATTGAGGCCGAGAGGCTTCTCACAAAGGACATGTTTCCCCGCTTCCGCACAGTAGATTGTTTGCTGCTTATGCAAATTAACCGGTGATGCTATATAAACGGCATCAATATCTTCTGCAAGCAGATCCTCAATAGTATCGGCCGCAGCAGCATTGAACTCCCTTGCCACTTCAATGTTCGCCTTCCTGTTTATATCAAAAACGGATACCAGCTTTGCTTTTTCCGATACCGCAATTCCTTCGGGGATAGTTCTCCGGCGGGCTATTCCTCCCGATCCGATTACGCCCCATTTTATTACCTTTTCCAACTTTGTCCCTCCTCTTTTTAAAATTTCTTCATAGCATTCACCACCTGATTAACAGCTTCCATATGCCGGTCAAGGCATGGAGCAAGGGTTGGCCTCCATGGAGCAGTCATGAAACCCATGAGCCTTGACGGATCTACAATCTTCCTGCAGTAATCCACCGTGGATCCGAAGTTGTCGGGAACAGAGTGATTACTGCCTGTGGGCACCTGATCATACCCGTATTTCTCAAGGTCGTTGTACAGTTTTACATACGTTTTCACAGGTTCCTTAAGGGTACTGATATTAAATTCCGATCCATAGTACCAGTTGCTCTGAAGGACTGACTTCGGCATTTTCCTGAAAAACACATCAGGATTATGCCAGGCATAGTCGGACCATACCCAAGGACGCACTCCTCTTTTTTCCACTTCACCAATATAGAAGTAGAGATCTCCCCACCAAAGGTCATTCTGTCGCACAACAGCATAATCCTGCCTTGTCTGGTATGAGGCCAGCTCTTCGTCCATCCCGAGGTGGAAGAACCTTGGCCTTCCGAATAGTTCAATCACTTCCTCTATGAGATCACGGCAAACACCATAATAAATATCTGTTGATACCATCCTGGAATATTTCCCGAGCCATATATCGTGAGTGGTTGCAAAATTAAGTTTGGGAATCGGTTCCAGTCCCATTTTTCTGATCACGGAGAGCTCTGATCTCAGTTTTGAGGGCGACCATGCATTCATAACTGCAATCTCCGGGTGGCTTTCATACTGGACGGCATCTCCAAGGTCGATAATTACCATGTTCATGCCGGCTGATGCCATTTCCTGAAGAAGAGTATGCCACACAACTTCGTCAAATGTGAGATAAGGCCGGTAGCCATGGGCCCATTCTCTTGCTTCCTGACATGTGCTGCAATTGTAATTGTCATCCCTGTATTTCTCAGGTACGTTATCTTCCCACATGTTATAGCTCAGGTGCAGAAGATTGGCCCAGATCATTTTCCTTTCAGGTTCCTGCGGGGTTATTAATGGCCGGGCAAAAGTCCCTGCCACACCTGCAGCTGCCACTTGTTTGATAAATGTTCTCCTGTTAGTCATTTTATTATAAATAGGTTTTGTATCAGGTATCTTTTTAATTCTGCAATTCTGCGATTATTTCATTTATTCTGCAATTCTGCAATTCTGCAATCTTCCTATTAGTTACCTGGGTATTATCGGGCGCCCAGAGCCCAGTGCCCAGAGCCATATGCCTCATCCTTCAATCTTTACAGCTATCCTTAATAATCCTATACATCTGTACACTGTATTCTCCATGAAATTTTAGAAATCCGGCATAACTACTCCCATAATGCATTTATAAGCCGTACTGTCTCATCGACCAGCTTGTATCCGCCCTCAGGACCAACAAAGTATTTGTCAGCACTGTAACCTCCTCCCCTGACTGCCCTTTCTGTAGGAAGGTACCCGCTGTGATGGCACGAAAGCTGGACTATGAAAGTCAGGATTGCCTTACTTCTGGATTTCATGAGCAGGCCGTAGTCAGAAAAAAGCTCAAAGGGATTTGTGGCAATTGCAATATCACCAAGCCTTATTACGTGGAATTCCGCAGGCGTAACGCTGTCGACCAGATAGAAAGGCTGGCTTGACGGTCCCATACAGGGCAGATCGATCTTTGCCACCATATGACTGAAAACTGTACTTTCTGAGATGCTTGTTTTGGAATAAGGAAACACATCATCGACAGCCTGCAGCATCCTGTCAGCCAGTTCCTGTCGTGCCGATATACCTTTTCTCTCCAGCATGGCCTTCGTTGCCCTGCTGTAGATATACTCATGATTGGCAGGGGTTATGTCGCCTGCAGCCCCAATCTGGAAAAGTACGAAAACATCCTCTCCGAATTTTTTCCTGAAGTTCTCCCTTGCCTCGCTGTAGAAGTCAGCTGAAATAAAATTGGTATCATCGGTTACCTGGGCAGTGGCAACAGAATTCACCACCATTCCCGTAAGTTTTTTGTTGATATCAAAGAAAAAGAGCATCTGAACCATTTCATCGTCAATGCTCTCGTAGTGAAGAAAGTCTGGGTCACCAACTCCGTACATCTTTGCACTGCCATCGGTCTTTACAGTTCTGCGGTTATGCCCCAGTACTGCATGTCCGAGAGCCCAGCTGTAACCGCCGGGTTTTCTTCCCTCCCAGGCACTGACAACGGCCTCAGTCAGCCTTTCCAGGAAAAAATTCTCATATTCCGAGGGTTTCATTACTCCTTTATCATTGCTTGTATCATACAACCCAAAGTACTCATTGTCAATGAATCCGGGTGATGTATGTGAATGAAGGGCATTAATGAAGAGCTTTGAAGGATCAAAATCGGAAAGCTTAAGCGCTATGGCATCCTGAAGTTTCTTCTGGGTCTGAGCCCTAACAAACAGGATATCGCAAGATATCATTATCGCCTGTTCCCTGCTTCCATCCTTTGCTCTGGTTTCCAAAGCCAGCACGGTTGCTGTCAGAGGATCCTGAACCGCTTCGGAGATCCGCTTGTGCAACTGGCCTACCAGGGCTACCGGCCTGCCAGGTGTTATATCAGCGCCAGCCCATCCGACATAAAGCTGACCCTCACCAGCAATAAGATCCTGGCTTAGAATAACTATAAAGGTCAGAAAAAGGATCTCCCTCGATTTTTCATGTATTATTTTTTTTGCGTCCATCGCTTATTTTTTTATAATGCTGTAATTGCTATTTGTATGAAAGACAATGATCCATGACTCCCTGAGCATGAGGCAGCATAAGTCGTTTTGGAGTAACTGCCCGTCATTATTTTTCCTTTTAGGGTTGTGAATTACGTAACAGAATTAAAATCGTCAGATAACAAACGTGTTAACATAACAACGGTGTCATGGCAGCAGCCTCTTCGTAGTAATGCGGGGCCAGGTTCTGCACAACCTGAAACCTTCTGCATAGGGAACTCCGCACTGAAGCCCCCTGAACTTTGAGACTGTCCTTACAAAATCAATAAAATCAATATGATCGTGATCTCTCATCCACCTGATCTGGCTGTCATGCTTTTCAAGAGCCGATAGTTTTGTTTCGATGGTACCTGTTATGTCGGTATACTCCTCGGGGAGGAAGTCAACACCGGCAAGAGTGTCCATGTAATAAACGGGTGGTATTTTGGACCACGGTTGGGATTCAGTAAAATAATGCGGTATGCTTGAAGAGAAACTTGCATTAAATACAAGCTTGCTTGTTTCTGAATGATCCCGCATATAGTCGTCGGGCGAATGTGTGATAATGATATCCGGCCTTGAAACCCTGATCACTTCAATAACTTTCCTCACCTGATCTTCGTTGTGGGAATCAACAAAGAGGTCAGGAACATTGAGGTTGAATACTTCCTTTGCCCCAAGCATGGCTCCGGCGGCTTCCGCTTCAGCGTTCCTTGTTTCAGCCAGCGCCTCAGGCATTATAATTGCATGTCCCATATCTCCGTTAGCGATATGGCACATGAATACAGTGTGTCCATTTTTTGCATATAATGCAAGAGTCCCGCCACAACCAATTTCAAGGTCGTCGGGATGGCATCCAATGGCAAGAATATTCATTCATTTATAGTGGTTAAATGGTATGCTTCCTGCAGGCAGACACAAATGCATCGATGCATCTTTCAATATGCCGTTCTTCCCATGAAGGATGAAGGAACAGGCTTATTGTCCTTTTTCTCAGGGAATTGGCAACCTTGCAGAACGCCTCATCATATTTTACGCTGTTCCTGTCAGTATATTCCTCCGATCTGAAAGGAAATTTGTGTGCCCCGAAGCCGTTATGTTCCCTGTAGGCTCTTTCCATATAGGCTTCCGGCCACTGTATCCCATAACACGGTATTCCCGACTCATGAAGCTCTGCTATCAGGCCCGGAGCATCTGTATCAAGAACATCGGTGTCAACAATCAGCGGGTACCACCAATATGCATTTTTACGCTCTGCGGTATTGACAGGCAGCTTTTGCACGCCTTTAAGTTCCCTGAATGCATTATCGTACATGGCGGCATATCTGTACCTGCGCGCCAGGTTCCAGGAATCGAGTCTCTTCAGTTCATTTAAACCTATCACCGACTGCATTTCTGTCATCCTGAAATTAAATCCCACCCTGTTATGGATATATGGAAGTTTCTCCTCTAGCGCCAGCATGTTCATCCTTTCCCTTACATCATAGCCATGATCCCTGAAGGAACGGAACTCCCACGCAACGTCTTCATCGCTGGTAACAACCATTCCTCCTTCACCTCCGGTAGTGAAATGTTTGCTCTGACAGAAGCTGAAGCATCCGGCATCACCAATGGCACCGGCCTTAATACCATTATATGTTCCGCCGAAGCATTGCGCACAATCCTCAATAACTCTCAGGTTATTCCTCCTTGCTATATCCAGAATCGGTCCCATATCAGCCACGACTCCGTAAAGATGAACAACGATCACAGCCTTTGTCCTTTTTGTAATATGTTTCTCTATCTCGAGGGGATCTATGGTATGGTCCTCGGTAACATCGCAGAAGACCGGTATTGCACCTGCCTGCACTACAGCAAATGAAGAAGCTATGAACGAATAAGAGGGGACTATCACTTCGTCCCCCGGACCAATGCCCAGTCCGGCAACAGCTATATGAAGTGCTGCCGTTCCGTTTGTGCATGAAATGGCAAACCGGGTACCATTCCATTCAGCCCACTTTGATTCGAATTCCATTCCCCTGGGACCTGTCCAGTAGTTGACTTTCCCGCTTCTGAGAGGCTCCAGAACATCATCAAATGTCTCTTCAGCAAACTGAGGCCACGTGGGAAAGCCCAGATCAGCTATCCCCGGGGCATTCATGACTTTGGTTTCTCTTCCCATGTTATTATTTTTTAGGTTGGTTAATCGTCTAATGTTGTGCCTGCCAGCCTGAAGCATGCAGTCCGGCAGGACTTTCCGGCTTTATAATACATGAAAGCCAGAATTCCTGCAATGCGACAGCCAGCGTCTGAACAATGATCACAGCATGCACTGCATGACCCGAAATGTTCAAGGCATTCTTTTATTACATCTTCCCTGGATTTGACGAGCAGATATGCCATAAGGAAAATTAATGCCAGGTTAAAATTACTGTGAATATACTCATAATCCGGTTATTTTCTCAGGCTGTGCAATACTCATTTTTAACGTAAGCGTTTAAACCTTTTTCCTCTTCAATCTTAAAGTACATAAGGGCTGTTCTTTGTTACCACAAGGGTGCCTGCCTGGATTTCTAATTCATGGAACTTATTAAACAGAGCAGAATCACATTTTTTTCACATATTCTCTATTTTTCATCATTTGTTCATCTTTGGGGGTTTATTTTTGATTCAGATTAGTTTAACAATGTAAACACTAAACTCAAATAAGATGAAAAGATCAATTTTTATGACGGTCGCAGCACTTCTAGTAAGTGCAGGCCTCACAGCACAGAGTTCTGTTCAGAATCAGAATCAGAATGGCATTCAGACCCAGACACAGGAGCAAACCGGTATTCAGACACAGACACAACAGCAGACCGGGACTCAAACCCAGACCCAATCCCAGACTCAGGCAGGGACACAGCTTCAGAATCAGGTTCAGAACCAGACCGGAGCAGAAAGCCAGACCCGGGTGAGGGAACAGGCAAGGCTGCACGATGGTACAGGAACTGGCGACATGGTCCGCAAACGTGATCAGACACGTCTTCAGGAACCTGCTGGACCGGCTGCGCAAACCGGAACCCAAAAGGCAACAAGGGCAATGAACAATACCCAGGCCCGCAAGATTCAGGCAAATGATGGTGCACGTAATGCTATGATGCACAGGAATATGAAAATGTCGAACATGGCAGGAGCCAAAAGAAGGTAAGAGAATAAGAAGTTCAGACGATGATCTCTGTAAAATCGAAGCCCCGGTAGAAAAAGCCGGGGTTTCGATTTTTTTAGCACCTGCCTTGTACTCTTAACCATTCCACCGGGGAAGCCACATCTGACGACATACCTGCAACCAGCAATCCTGCTGCGCTGATTGATTCCTGAAAATAAACTATATTTGAAATCTTCATCCCGCATAAAGCGGGACAATAAGTGAATGAAGATAATGAAGGTCTCCTATCTGCCTTAAGGGAGTAATTTAGATAGCCTGATTTACAATAATATAGCAATAATACTAATGCATGAATCTGACTAATTCATTTTCAAAACATAACATAAACCAATATATATGAAGAGATATTTGTTAATCTATGCAGGAATTTTACTTATCTGTTCATGCTGCAGCAGGAATAGCCACACAGGCGAAACAACAGTAACAAAATGGCAGGACGGGAAAAAAGGAGCGGTATCCCTTACATATGATGACGGATCAATAAACCAGTTCCGCAAAGCTCTTCCAATTATGAACGAGCTTGATTTTCCCGCAACATTCTTCATTAATACGGGCCAGATACAAGGCTCTAAGTACAGGGGAACTTTTATCGGAAGGCCTGTAAATGATATAATAAAAGAAACGGCCAACGTGCCGACAAACAGTGATAATTTTTTTGAAAGGGCATCAGCAGCACGCTTTCTCGGCCTCAGAGGGACAGGCGAATATCATACAAATGCCGGTGCTCAGATCGACGAAGGCAGTCCTGAAGAAGCTTACAGAATAATGGACGAACTCTATAAAAAGGTCCGGAATGGAGAGTTTGCTCCGGTCAGGAGGAGTCGAAATGACAGCGAAAGCGAAGGAGTATCCTGGGATGATATCAGGTCATTTGCCGCACAGGGACATGAATTTGCAAGTCACATGGTGACACATCCCCGGCTGGCAGCACTTGACGAGGCCAACATTCTTTATGAACTTGAGAAAAGCCGCGAAGAAATTTTGAACCAGCTTGGACCTGAACATACTTTTTCAGCTGAGGTTCCATATGGAACCGAAAATGAACGGGCTATGGAATATGCATACAAGGTTTATCCTGCTCTTAGGAACAGGATGCCTGAAGCTTTCCTTAAGGAACTTAACAGGTCAAGCAGAGAGGATCCGGTTTCTGCCGATAAAGAGTACGTCCAATGGCAGCGCGGGGCAACAACAAAAACCCCCATGCCCCTTATGAAATCATGGATCGACACAACTGCATCTCACGATAACATCTGGCTTGTGCTTGTTTTCCACGGCGTCGACGGAATAGGCTGGGAAGCCCTTACCAGCGAGGCAATTGAAGAATATTTCAGATACATGAAGGATAAGGAGGAACATCTCTGGATTGCAACTTTCGGCGATGCAGCGAAATACATGCGTGAAAGGATACATTCAACCATCAGGTCAGAACATAAAAAAGGAAGCATCAAAGTGAATTTAAACCATTCTCTTGATACTTCCTCGTACAATTTACCACTTACACTAAAGACATATGTTCCTTCAGGATGGAAGAAAGTGATTGTAAAGCAGGGTGATAATATCACTACTACCCTTCCGCAGAAGGATACAAACGGGAGTTTTGTCTTTTACCGGTCAGAACCCAACTCTGTTGTGACAGAACTATTGAAGGGCCAGGCTGATCCGGTTTAATCATTTGCCTTTTTTAAGCGTTGAAATCCCGAAGGGGATGTAAAGAGGACAAACACCAATCAGGCTTGTGACAGCCAGGACAATTGCCACTATTATAAGTATCAGACCAAGAGTGCCTGTAACGACATTTGCAAGGTATAACACCAGGATTAGAAGTGCGACCAGTATCCTGATCGCCTTGTCAGTGGTTCCCATGTTTTTTTTCATCATTCAGAGGTTTTAAGAAGGATATCTTTAATTACCTTTTCGAAAGTATTCTTTGGCAGGGCTCCTTTTGCAGCCTGAGGCTGGCCATCCTTAGGAATGAAAAGAAGGGTAGGGATGCTCTGTATGCCGAATACTGCTGCAAGTTCCTGCTCAACCTCGGTATTCACCTTGTAAACCACGATCTTTCCGGAATATTCATTTGCAAGCTCCTCAAGAATAGGAGCTACCATTTTGCATGGCATGCACCAGTCGGCATAAAAATCAACTATTGCAGGCAAAGAACCTTCATATTTCCATTCCTTGTTTGTCTCATAATTGAAAATCTTTTCCTTGAATTCCTGCGTAGTAAGATGTACAACCTGATTTATAACTGTTTCCATGATATTTTCTGTTTTTTATTATATGTGTTTTAAATGTAGTACAAAGATAAAAATAATTGAATTAAATCGCAATAATATCACTCATTAATTGGACTGAAATGCATATTTCATTATTTAATTCTAACAAAGACTGCTTTATTTAACCATCAGCACATCATTTATTGCCTGAACCAGACTCTCTTTGGGCAGTGCTCCCATAGCCACCTGCGGTTTCCCTTTAGCTGGTATAAAAAGCAAAGTAGGCAGTCCCGTTATTCCAAGATTCCGGGCCAGTATATCTTCTTTTACCGTATCCACCTTGTATACAATAATTTTCCCTGAATATTCCCTGGCAAGTTCTTCCACCAGTGGTGACAACTGGCGGCAGGGAGCGCACCAGTCAGCATAAAAGTCAATTATTGCAGGCAGGGTACCTTCATACTTCCATTCATTACCTGATTCGTAATTGAAGACCAGCTTCTTAAAGCTTGCATCCGTAAGATGAATTACAGAACTGTTGACAGCTGCCTTATCAGAGCTGCCCGCATGATTTTCTGCCTTGCATTCAACTGTCATCAGTGTGAAAGCAGCAGCAACAAGTGATAAAAATATTACCTTCTTCATGTTTGTCTTATTTATTTTTTTCGTTATCAGAGTTTTTGGATGCCGGGCTCATGGAGCCAAAAAGAAGAAATCCAAGGATACCTCCAGCAATGATGCTTCCGAACGGATTGCTGGTGATAGGGCACGTTCCCGACTTGCATCCTACAAAGTAATAATATATAAAACCTCCAGCTCCTCCTATCAGGATTGAAAGAAGTGGCACCAGGAATTTTCCAGGCCTGAACAAACCTCCCAGAGAGTAAGTTCCCTTTCCATGTTTTAATTCCTGAGTGAATATACCGGAAGCCTGCTTCGTGGAGTATTCGGTACCGGTTTCGTTTCTTGCTTCCTTTCTGCCTGCGGAGTTACTCATAGATCTTTTTTTAAATTACCGGTGCAAATATAATAAAAAATTTATAATAAATCGCATTAATATCACCTAAATCTTATTGGTATCACTATTTTTTTTATTTTTGCAGTGATAATATATATGTCATGGAACCTCTTTTTAACCAAGAAATATCTGAAATACAGCTGGATGAGCTGTTTAACAATGATGATAAATGTCTTGAATTCCTGGCTGATCTTAAATGGAAAGACGGATTTACATGCCGTAAATGCGGAAACACTAATTCCTGCCCAGGAAAAGCATCTCATTCCAGGAGGTGCACAAAATGCAAAACCGAGGAATCGGCAACTTCAGGAACTATATTCCATAATTGCAAATTCCCCGTAAGCAAGGCATTTTATATTGCATACAATGTTTGTAAAAAGAAAGTGGACATATCGACTTATGAATACGCCCGCAGGTTATCGTTGCGACAGATGACATGCTGGAATTTCAAGACAAAAATCAAACATGCGCTTGAGGAAATTGACTCGTTAAGCGATAACGAAAAGCTCGCAATAAAAAAGATCCTTTCAAGCCGGGAGCTTCCTGTCAGGAAATCTTAATCCCAAAGGCCCCTATGACTGCACAAAAAAACAAAGGCAACTTTCCAGTTGAGCTGCCTTTGTGTATTCTGAGTTTATATTTAACCTATTGCCGGATAATGAATAAAGTATCCTTCAGCTATGTCCCGTCTTCTTATTCCTGCAATGGAAGTGTTATATCCACGATGGTTTTGTTACCGGCATTTATCACAATATCATCAACAGTTACATCGTCAAATCCTTCTTTTGATGCAATGATTGAACATGTCCCGGCAGTAATACCAATTATTGAATAATAGCCTTCACTGTCCGAAAAAGCTGTGGATAATTCCTCATCGTCCTGCATGACAGTTATACTTACTTCTGCCAGTTTCTCTTCATCTTCGCTGGTTACCACTCCTTCAATCCTGCCGGCTGTTGCATTATTAACAGCCCTTATAACCGGTTTGAAGATAAATTTTTCATCAGTTTGGCCTTGATCCATGTTACCTCTCATGATGAATGATCGCGACAGATCAAAATCGAGCAGCAACTCTGAGGTCAGGCCGCCTTCAACAACTAGAGAGGGTTCGATGAAGACCTTAATGCCTGTCATGTCTCCGCTGGGCACTTTTACGGTATAAAGATCGCCATCCTTCACTTTCAGGCCGGCTTCGTCAACATATAGACGCACAAGGTCATATTCTCCAGCCGGAATATCGAGGTTGGCAAGTTCGCTTACAATCCCGTTCCTGAGATCGATCAGATCAAAATCAACAGAACCTTCCGATACTGTAATGAAGGGATTGCCGTCGGAGATCCCGTCGCCTGCTTTACGGAGTTCAACCCTGGATATTGTAACAATTGCCGATTCCACATCCCCTATCGGGAAAGGTGCATCTGTTACGTTAACAACCAGACGGCCATTTCCATCAGTGCTTTTGGTACAGCCTGATGCTAAAAAAACAGCCACAATAGCCATAAATGCAAAAATTGACTTCTTCATATCAGATAAATTTTAGTTCTACTTTCAATAACACGTCAAAAATAGTGAACTGAAAATGAATTTTTCATGAATTTTCAGGGAAACTGAAAGAAAAAATTGTCCCTTTGCCGATTTCTGATGTACAACTGATACCTATATCATGAAAATCTGCAATCGTTTTTGCTATGGCCAGACCTATTCCGGTGCCTCCTTCATCATTGCCTTCCCTGCTTTTAAACCTTGAAAAAAGGTTTGCCCTCTGGGAATCTGACATGCCCCTGCCGGTATCAGCTATGGCCAGGGAATAAAAGCCATCACGATCCTCTCCTTTTATTCTCACGGATCCCCCGGATGGGGTATTTTTAAGCGAATTATTGAGAATATTGTAGAACATTGAAAAGACAAGAGACCTGTTGGCTCCTCTTAGAATATGTTCATGCCGTGAGTCCATGCTTATTTCAACACCCTTGTCATCAGCAACGGGTTTCAGCTCACTGATAATTTCATTCATGACATCATGAACTGAAAAGTTATCTTCCCTCAGGTACTGGTGGCTTTCAATGCGCGCGATAAGCAGCAGGGAGTTCACCAAAGTCTGGAGCCTGTGCAGTGTCTTAAGTGAGTCCTCTATACGAGCCGAAATGTCATCATCAATACGTGGCTCAAGGAGAAGGTTCTCAAGCTTGCTTCTCAGAACAGAAACAGGTGTCATAAGCTCATGCGATATATTGACAGTGATCTCCTTCTCTTTCTGAAACAGTTCTCCAATATGTTCCATCAGGTCGATGAGTGCTTTATCGAGGCTAAGAAAATCTGCGGTGGTGGTCCTGACGGGTATTTTATCAAAACCTGAAGGATCCGATATTTTTTTCAACTTGCGGGTTATTTTTTCAAGCGGACTAAGTAGGATGCTTGTGTACCGCAGGTCGGTGAGCAGGGTAAGGACGATTATTATTCCGAGAAATGCAAGAATCACCTTTGTTATATTCCTGCGTGCATCGCGGATGCTTGCAAGGCTTTTCCCGATTTCCAGAAGATACATCTTTCCGTCGACCAGAAATGAATAATTAAGCACACGATAGTCGATCTCCTCATCCTCGATAAGGCGGCGCGCTATTTCAATATAGTTCTGGTATTCTCCCGTGCCGATCCTCTCCAGGCTTATAAATTCTTCCTTCAGGATATTATAACTGCCAAAGGCATCAGTGGAGTCTGAAGTTATAAAAGGCTCTATACCAACGCTGGCAATAAGCCCGATGACCTGTTCCCTTTTTTGTATAAGGGAATTATCAACCTGGCGGAGGTTCACACGTTCAACAATAAATGGAAGGAAGAGTAGGAACAATGCGGTGAATGCCAGCTTTGAAAGCAGGTTAAAAAGAGCCAGCTTGGTCTTGAGTCTGATCATTCCGTGAGAAAATGAAACTACCTGTCATCAGCAACCCTGTAACCAACCCCTCTTACAGTCTCCAGCCAGGGCACAGGAGCATGGTCAATTAATTTCTTCCTGATATTCTTAATATGAACGTCAATAAAGTTGCTGTCGTATTGATCATCGAGGATATTTCCCCATATGTGCTCATAAAGCTGATGACGGGTCAATACCTTGCCCTGATTGAGCACAAGGTACTGAAGAAGGTCGAATTCCTTCCTGGTAAGCTCTACCTCTGTTTTATTATGAAGAAGCTTCCTCGATTGTACCTGCATAATGAATTCACCCAGGATGACATCCTGGCTTTGCACATTGAACTTTCTCCTGGCAACGGCATTGATCCGTGACAGAAGTTCGATGAGGGCAAAGGGCTTAGCAAGGTAATCATCGGCACCTATATTCAGGCCCTTCACTTTATCTTCAACAGCTCCTCTGGCGGTAATTATAATGAAAGACGCTTCACTGCCTGCCTTTCTGGCTTCCGTTATCAGGTCCAATCCGTTATAATCTGGCAGTCCAAGATCGAGAAGGACAAAATCATACAGGTTGACAGCGATCTTTTCAGATGCTTCCCTCCCGGTATAGGCCAGATCGCAGAGGAAGTTCTCTGACCTGAGAAATGATGCGATTTCCTTTGCCAGACTTTTTTCGTCTTCAACAATAAGTACGTTCATTGGAACAAAATTAAAAAATCCTGAATATTCCGGAGAGCAGGAATATAAATCCCCTGGTGTCGGGATAGTACTGGTTGTCATACATTGGAACCACATATGAAACCTCGGTTTCAATGGTGAGAGACCCGGTATTGAACGACACCGGAATACCGAAATCCATCTCCATCAGGCCTGATTTTCTTGTATAGGTGGTAGTATTGCCGGGGGGCTGATTGTATGTCCTCCATTTGCGGCCGGGGCCAGATGGGGATACGATCGTTTCTGAAGATGTTTCTGCAGTAATGAGTGTTCCGAAAAGAAGGTTTACATACGGATCAAACGCGATATAAGCTTTCTTTTTGAAGAAATCGGGAGTCTTGAAGTAACGTGAGTTCCTCAGCTGAAAGTAGGCCTGGTTCTCATCCGATAACAATCCTCCGGCCGACAGTTTTGTATATATGAGGCGCCAGTCAAAACCCAGGGTAAGTTCCCCGTATGTAAAGCTTCCAAACAGGGAATCGGCCAGTGATTCTACAACCTCGTACCGGTAAGCGCCAGCCGATATGTCAAACCATGAATTGAATGTGTGATTATAACTTAAAGCACCAATATAAAACGAAAGAAACGGATTAAGGCCCGAAAGATGGACCGCTGATACCGAAGCATACAGCTCGCTGTTGTAGCCATAGATAAGTGAACCATAACCGTAAGGCTGATCCTGTGATATTGTTGATCCAAGATAGATCATATTGCTGCCATAACCGGAACCGGCATACAGAGCATGCCTTGAATCATCCGATACCTTTTTACCGGTATCAGTATCAGAAACAGCCGCACAAACTGAATCCTGCGATAATACTGAAGGTTGACAAAGGGCAAGGATCACAAATAAGGCGATCCCAGAGACATATGAACCTGATTTAGCCATGTTTCCGGTTTTAAACTTACCTTCCTCCGTGACGACCTGCTCCTCCGGGCTTTCCAACGCCACGAGGCACCTGAGAGCCTGAAGGCCTGACAATTGACGGCGGACGGGCTCCTCTGGCTTTTGTCATATCGGGACGTCTGCTATTCACCTGCTTAACGGCACGATTGGAATTGTTATTGCCTGTCCTTCCGGCCTGTTTTCTGACTTCGGCCTGTGTTTCCTGACCCCGGGCTATATCTGCATTTCCGGATTTCTCCTTTTGCATCACTGCCTGAACAGAATCCGCTCCGGGAACAGTAACCTGGGCAAAACCATCATGCCCTTTAAAAAAGAGCAGCAGTAACGCAATAATTAATATTTTTACTGTCCTTTTCATTTTTTTCATCAGATCAGCTGACTATTTCAAGCAACTATCCCGTTGATCTTTAATATAATAGTCAGATAACTTTATTTAATCCTAACCAAAGATAAACGATCAAGATGAAGAACAGATGAAGCTGATCTGCATTTTCACCTTTCCATTATTACACTCACCGAGCCGATTCTTCCACGCATAGGCGGATTCATCTTTGACACCTTCACAGTCGCCTTCTTTATTCCATTCATCTCATTGTATAATGAATCCAGTATCCTGCCGGCAATATTTTCAAGCAGATGTGATTTCTTTCCCATCTCCTTCTTTACAATCTCGTACGCATGCTGGTAGTTCAAGGCATCCTTCAGGTTATCGCTTACTGATGGTAACGACATGTCTGTTTCAATTGTGAGGTCGACGAGAAACCTGCTTCCAACTATCTGTTCTTCCTTGAAATGACCATGGAAAGAATAAAACTCCATGTTTTCTATCTGAATAAGTCCCATCTTACTGCTCAATGTGAGGATTTATGGAAGACAAAGATATCAAATTATTTATGCATGAGGCATAACACTTCCAGCCTTCATAAGCTTTCCAGAATACAAAACGTCAACAATAACTGCTCCTTATCAATCTTTTTTAAAAGGAGTAATGCTTGGATGCAAAATCATCATATTTTTGTATCCTTAAAAATAACATAATGAATGATCAAACCCAGGCAGAAAAAGAAGAATCAAGATCCCCTGTCAGCTTTATTGAACAGATAATCATTGACGACCTCAAGGCGGGTAAGAATGGTGGCAGAATACACACAAGGTTTCCTCCGGAACCTAATGGTTACTTGCACATCGGACATGCAAAAGCCATCTGCCTTGATTTCGGGATGGCTCTGAAATATGGCGGGAAGTGCAATCTCCGTTTCGATGATACAAATCCGGTCAAAGAAGAGGTTGAGTATATCGACTCTATAAAGGAGGATATAAGGTGGCTTGGATTCGACTGGGAAGACAGGGAATACTATGCATCGGATTATTTCGGCAAGTTGTATGATTTTGCCATTGATCTCATTAAAAGAGGACTTGCGTATATTGATGACCAGCCTGCCGATGTAATATCAGCACAGAAAGGTACGCCTGCACAACCCGGCATTGAAAGCCCCTACCGTAACAGGCCTGCCGCCGAAAGCCTTGACCTCTTTGAAAGAATGAACAAAGGCGAATTTGAAGAAGGCAGCAGAGTGCTCAGGGCAAAGATAGACATGGCCTCGCCGAATATGCAGATGCGCGATCCCATAATTTACAGGATCATAAAGGCTGCCCATCACCGTACAGCTGAAAACTGGAAGGTTTATCCCATGTACGATTTTGCACATGGTCAGAGTGATTATTTCGAAGGCATAACTCACTCATTGTGCACCCTTGAATTTGAAGTCCACCGGCCTCTTTACGACTGGCTCGTCGATCAGCTTAAAACCGGGGAATACAGGCCACAGCAAATTGAATTCAACAGGCTTAACCTCACTTATACAATGATGAGCAAGCGAAAGCTGCTCGAACTTGTACAGGAAGGCAGAGTTACCGGGTGGGATGATCCCAGGATGCCTACTCTCTGCGGCCTTAGAAGGAGAGGCTATACTCCCGAATCAATAAGAAAATTCATAGATCTGATAGGATATACAAAGGTTGAAGCAATAAATGATGTTTCGCTTCTTGAGCATGCGGTCCGCGATGACCTCAACATAAGAGCACCAAGGATATTTGCAGTCCTGAATCCGCTAAAAGTGATCATCACCAACTATCCGGAAGGTAAAACCGAGAACGTCGAACTTATAAATAACCCTGAAGATCTCAGCCAGGGTACCCGACAGATACCTTTCTGCCGGGAACTGTTTATCGAACAGGATGACTTCATGGAAAATCCTCCTCATAAATTCTTCAGGCTGACTCCGGGCGGCGAGGTAAGATTGAAGGGAGCTTACATCATCAAATGTACCGGACTGAAAAAGAACCAGGCTACAGGGGAAGTTGAAGAGGTATATTGCACCTATGATCCTGAAACAAGAAGCGGTGACAATAAGTCAGAAAGAAAAGTCAAGGGAACCCTTCACTGGGTTTCTGCTGAACATGCCGTTAATGCTGAAGTAAGACTTTACGACCGCCTTTTCAGCCATGAAGATCCTGCAGGCCAGAAAGATGAAGACTACAGGAATTTTCTGAATCCCGATTCACTGAAGGTCTTAAAAGGCTGCAAAGTTGAACCTATGCTGGCCGGAGCCAAACCTTTGGAGAAATTCCAGTTCCAGCGCCTGGGATATTTCTGTGCCGATTATGACTCGACTGCAGGCAAACCGGTTTTCAACCGGACTGTTCCGCTGAAGGATACCTGGGCGAAGATCAATAAATGATGTTCTTGATGTTTCGAGGTCCTGATGTCCTGATGTCCTGAGGTCTTTATGTCTTAATGTCCCGAGGTCTTTATGTCGTACTGTCTTCCGTTCTTTTCCAATCTATAAAATAATTGCATGGGGAAGGTCCGGAGAAGTCTCACTGAGCGCGGAGGGTTGCTTTTGTGAAACCTGGATACAGTCGTTGCATGATCCAAATGTCAGAAGGCTTGACCTGAATAAGCTCACAAAACGGCATAATTTTTGTAACAAACTGATTAACAATCAATAGAATTTTCGTCAAAAGAACTACTACTGAAAAACCGGAAGTATGAGACAAATTATTAGATTCAGGCCTCAATCATCGGTTAGCATCAGGGTTGTCAAAGAGTTTCAGACATGTTGAATAAATCACCACAAACAAAGTATGGAAATTAAGGTGTTTAATCAGACTTCTGTTCTTACTTTTGTAATGTGATAAAACTAAAAATAACCATTATGAAGAGCTATGTTTTATTGCTGTTGATAATGATCCCTCTCTTTTCATGTAAAAGAGACGAGGTTAAGGAGGCCGGGTCTTCTGAATTAATACTTACAAAGAGTGCATCCGGCTATACAGATGCAATAGCGGGCAATTCATCTTACAGGAGTGATCCTTTCGACCTGCGTAGTATGACGATAGCAGGCAATACTGTTACCATAACCGTAAGTTATCCGGGTGGATGCATGAAGCATACCTTCGAGATAATATGGAATGAAACCCTTACGGACACGAGGCCATCAAGGACTGATTTTGTGATAATTCATAACGCCAATGGAGACGGATGTGAAGCATATATAACAGACACCCTGATCTTCGAGGTTGCCGATCTTGTTGACACACTGTCTTTTGACACAGTTTTTGTAAATATAAGCAATGCATCCGATCCCGGCGATTCAGCATCATTTGGAGGCTGGAACCCTGCCGATACCCTCTCAAATGACGACGGCAGATACGATGTTGTTTTCAGGGAAAGCGATATATGCGAATTTAATGTTACGGCAGCCCGTGTCATCTGCGGTGCTGGTCTGTGGGACAATCTCTGGCTGGCATTGGGTGACAGTATAAGCACTGGCATCGAGAATTACTATTTTCATAAATACCTCCAACCTGTAGCCATAGACGAAAAGTTTTCCGGTTTTGTACCCGTACAGGGCAAACGTTACAGTATTGGTGCCAGGATACAGAGAGCACATCCGTATCTGAGCATTCCTGTTTGCGAAGCCTGGTCGGGACCATCCGAGCCTGTCAGGATCATGTGCATAGAACAAATTCCGTAGATTCTTTGTATGCAACGAATCGGTCCGAGCAACGAATCGGCCCATGCAACGAATCGGTGCATACAATGAATCGGTCCATGCAACGAATCGACACATGCGATGAATCGGTCCGGACAACTAATCGTTGCATGAAACGATTTTACGGGATGTACAAATGTGTCTGACTAATTTAAGAAAGGCGCATAATATTTTCATTTAGATTTTTTATATTTGCAGCCTTCACATTGCTCCGTGGTGTAATTGGCAACACGTCTGACTCTGGATCAGAAAAGTTCAGGTTCGAGCCCTGACGGAGCAACAAAAAAAGCGAGAACGATATTTTATCGGATTAACTTAGGCACGTGGTAGCCAGCGCAATCAGGCGTCAGAAGGTCAATTTGATGGTTTTTCGCAACTCATTACCCCTCAGTTACCTGCCGGATAAAACGAAGCCAGTTTAAGCCAAGGATCTTCTTTATCCGCTGATCAGTGTAACCTAGCTTTTGCATTGCCATGGTCATCTGCGGATAATCGCTTATGTCTTTAATTTCACGCGGCAGTTCAGGGCCGCCATCAAAATCGGAACCCAGAGCTATGTAGTCGTCGCCAACCAAATTTACGCCGTAGTCTATCACTCTGGCTAGCTGATCAACGTGCATCCAATACTCATCAGGGATGGTTCCTCTGAAATTTAGTGGGACCTCCTGTGCCAGCTGCTTGTCTACGTCTTCAATTGTCTGCATGACAGACTGCGGTACCAGGGAGTGCGGTATGGTCCCTTTTGGTACTGTTGTTAAAGTGGCAGATGATGGTTTCTGCCATTCAAAGTATTTTGGATTGTTAAAAAGGCTTCCGAATTGAATTCCGATCACTCCACCTTTTGATGCGACAGCTTTTGCCGCTTCGTCGGTAATACAACGGGGATGATTTACGATGCCGTAAAAACCTCCATGGCTATAAGTTACAGGATGCTTGCTTGCCTCAACAGTTTGCAGTATGGCGTCATTAGATGCATGGGCAACGTTAATGACCATCCCAAGACTATTCATTTCGGTGATGATCTTTCTTCCGAGATCGTTGATTCCACCCCAGTAGCTGACATCACTGCAGGCGTCAATAAAAGCATTGGAAGTGTTATGCGCGGTAAGCTGCATCGATCTGAGACCCAGGCGATAAAGCGCTCGTAGCAGGTTTATATCGCCATTAAGGTCAAAACCGCCTTCCAAATCAAGAAAAGCCGCCATTTTGCCTTTATTATTGATGCGTTCTATATCAGTGGCCGTGAGCGCCAGCTCGATAATCGCATTATTCTTTTTGATCTGGTCCAAAGCAAGGTTCATCACACGAAATGTGTTTTTTGTCTCGAACCTTCCGGGATAATAATGTTCAGGAGTGTATACCGAGAAGAAAATCGCGTCCAAGCCTCCTTCTTTAGCCCTGGGCAGATCAACGGTCCCGTCCGGATAACGCTGGCCGATATCGGTATTCATCAACAGTTCGCGGGTCATAACATGGATATGTCCATCCATCACAAATGCTTTGCGATGCAGCTCAGGCATCGGCTTATTGTTAGTAATCAAAGGGAGATCGATTCCACCGACAGGAGCTGATAGAAGGGATTGTATCGGACGAACACTTCCGACTATAGGCAAAATTGTTAAGTTTTTAATTACGTCTCTGCGTTTCATATATTTATTAATTCATTAGTTTATTCGTTCACTTGAAGTTCCAGCATATCCTTCCAGGTTATCTGACTCCCGTATTCCCAACTCCACATTCGCTAATCTCCTGTAGAATCGTCAAAACACCTGACTCATGCACCACCACCCTGATCCCGATAATACATTGCAGATTTCTCTTCTGCTATACTCCCGGGCGGAGACTATGCGTCAAAACCCCGTATGTAGGGGACGTTCGGTGGCCGCTCTCCTTTGTTAAACTGTGGTCCCCGTGTCGTGCGGTAGGCCATGTTCATGAAAGGCGTCTCTATGCGGCGTCCTATAGCAGAGTAACGGCCGTTCTCCCAGTTTGATTCCATATTGTACGACACAATCCCGGTGGAAAGAAGCAATCGTTCAGCATTGAATGGTTCCTGTCTGGTCACCATCATTTCGGTAATCCAGTGAGGTAGTGCGTTCGAGGCGTGGTACTGTGAGAAGGGGCCGGGCCATCCAAGCATCGAGACTATCGTCGGGTCATTCCGTCCTTTTATTTCGCCGGCATAGGTCCATCCTACACCCCGGCCCGAATATACCGCTGCTTTTGTTCCATCACGATACTCCACGATGCAGACGTTAGGTGAACGGATTTCCTGAAAGTGTCCCGGCTTCAGGTCAAAACTTGTCCGCACTGATTCTAGCAGCTCTCCGGCCCAGGGATTGCGTTCGGTCCATTTCCATGTTTCAGGCCCCCGAATGCACTGCACCGCCTTAATCCCTGTCTCGCCACCTTTACGCCTTTCTACAAAAGCCTGGAGCACGTCGACACAATGGAAAAGGGCTCCCTCATCTGAAGCGCCTCCGACCACGATAGATGTTTTTATAGGTGTGTCGATATCGAGTTCTATTTCGGGTTTGCGAAAGTAGATCGGTATGGAGGACCCTCCGGTCAGGGGAAAGTTCAGCTCACGGGATTTATCAAACATCCATTTTGCTTCGTCCCAGCTGGTGGAGAAGTGCTTGTCGTTAAAGACCGGCACAGAGCGCTTGCTCTGCTCGAAAACCCGGATAACCTGCTGGTAGATCCACCATCGCGGCAATAGCCATTGCCCCTTTAGATTTGTTGGATATTCCCCATGTTCTCCGACTATGACAACACCATCCACCGCAAGCTCTTTACCGCCCAGGGTGACGGCTTCACCTACTGTCTTAAAGATTGGAATGTTTTTGGATTTGCATACTTTCTGACCCAGTCCGCTCTCCTGAAACTGATGGATATAAACGGACACAACGTCCACTCGCGAAGGAGTGTGGTCTCCATGCCACCAATAACCATCCATGAGTTTGGCTATGATCCAGTCAGCATGTGATCTCGTAGCACCCCAATAGGTGACGAGACAGGCGATACGAGGCCGTTTTTGCTCAGTTTGTGGAACTGCACCGGCTGCAATGCCGGTCAAAGCGGCCAGGCCGGC
>JAVEVC010000014.1:0-4645 GCA_034005245.1 Bacteroidales bacterium | reverse complement strand
CTATGATCCAGTCAGCATGTGATCTCGTAGCACCCCAATAGGTGACGAGACAGGCGATACGAGGCCGTTTTTGCTCAGTTTGTGGAACTGCACCGGCTGCAATGCCGGTCAAAGCGGCCAGGCCGGCTATACCTGTTATCCCGAGCATTTCACGCCGGGTCAAAAGTTGTTTCGACTCCATAATTGTATTGATTGAAAATAAATCCGCAGACCTGTCATTTCATACAAATCTAACAAATAATTGACAACAGCTTCTACCCCCGGATAGAATTTCTTAATTTGCTTTTCTGTTTGCTGCATAAGCCGGTTGCCCTGACCATATTCTGCATGAAAGATCATTATTTTTATATTTATCTGTAGATCATTAGATTAACTCTGGTTTTAAGTGAGCCTCAGACGACAGACAGCAATAATAACAGATCTACACAGCAGTTTTGCATATTATGCCCGCTACGGGGCTTGCTTCCAGGTGTGCTCGTCGGGATGGGACTTGCCCATCCATAATATATTAACGCGTAGCATAACTCTGGACGTCAGGGATACCATTGGGTTCTATTATGCCGCTCGCCACCCCTGACACCTGCCAGTATCAGGGCGTTGAATCAAGAACCAATACCCAGTCATTGACCGGTCAATGTGAAGGCCACTTGAAATCCCCATATTTATCTGGTTATCTTCACTCTTATTGGTGTCTGGAAATCATTTGTTGAGGAAATGGTCACTGCTAATCTGATGGATTCGG
Organism: Bacteroidales bacterium; assembly: GCA_034005245.1. Lineage (GTDB taxonomy): Bacteria > Bacteroidota > Bacteroidia > Bacteroidales > VadinHA17 > LD21. The sequence goes on along the minus strand of JAVEVC010000014.1, from coordinate 3,903 downwards.
GATTAAAACCAATTAGTGCAACATTATGCTCAGGTATCTTACCTGCTTAACGCCAGGTATAAATTCCCAGAGGCTTAATACCTGTCGTATTTGCCGTCAAAGATTACATCCTTCACTGCTTCCAGGTAGCCGAATCCGTTAAGCATGTCGGGCAGCAGGTAACTCCCTTCCACCCATTCATTCCATGCATTGATAGTTATCAGCGCGGGCTGTTCGGGGTGGCTGTCGGCGTATTTTTTTGCTTTTGCAAGCAGTACTGCAAAACTTTGTGGTGTATTATGGTAGTGTACCACATCGTTAATTCCTTTCGCCGGGAAACGCGGCGTATCGTCCCACCCGATCGACACGCAGGGAAATACCGGCACATCCAGTAAAGCGTCCATCTGTCCACGTATCCTGATGGAGTTGGTGCCATAAACAACATAATCCTCATCAAAGCCGCCCATATTGTACATAGCAACGCTGTTGAAACCCATCGCTTTCACATTGCCAGAGAACTGAGCCGCTGCCTCCTCCGACATCAGGGAGCCTCCACCCTGGTTCCACTGGATATGCAATCCGGGAAAACCGGCCTTTTTAACTTCATCGCGGAAATAATCCAGAGCTTTGCGCGCTTCTTCAGTACTGTTGCCGAAGCTTTCCATAAGTTTGTTCACGCTGAAGATTGAAAATACCGGTTCCCCGTTGATCTTAAAATAGTTAGGGCGCCTGAAATACTGGTTGATGATTCTTTCAACGATGATCTGATAGTTTTTCCAGTCCACTTTAGCATCCCACAAGATATCAGTATTGTCCTTGTAGCGGTGAACATTCCAGTAATTATACTTCACATCGTGGTTGGCCCACATGATATAGAACTGCATTTTCTCGTTATTCCCTGCTTTCAGGAAACCATCGTTAAGGGCACTTTCCAGGAATGGGCCTTCGTCATACCAGTACCAATCGTAAACGAATACATTGATGCCGTGGTCAGTGGCTGCATCAATCCATTTTTCAACCACTTTCGGATCGTTATCCAGTTCGTAACCCCAAAGCGGCTGACGGGGTTGGTAGTGTCCATCGAAACGGGGATTGCCCTTTTGAATTATTTCCCATTCACCGATGCCTTCCGGCCAAAGTTTTTCCCTTGCCAGGGGATCGTCGTGGCATGAGGGCCATATGTACGCAGCCACGTAGTATTTACTTTTTGCGGGGTTATCCTCCTGCCGGGGTGACTGAGTTTCCGAAGCACATCCGAAAAGAATACCTGACACTATCAGAGCAGTTGATTTGATTATAGAGTTTTTCATCAGCAAGTTTTTTTATCAATTTACTAAGTTCGTGACTAAAATTAGCACAATTGTAAGAATTATCCTTATCATTAATAAAAAGAAGGCAGGATCTATGATTAAGGTCGACTATAGAAAGACTGCCGACCCGGTTTTGGATGGTCCCTTGAATCCGGCAGAATGCGAACAGTTTGAGCTTTAACTGTATTCAGGTCCAGTCCCCGACCTGTTTTCCCGTGATCTCTTCTATTTTTAGCTTCAATATTAGAACCTTTTCAACAATAGAATCCTGATATGTATTTTGATCCGTTTTCCCATAATGAGACATGATAATATCCAAACCTTCCCTTTTCTGATCAGGATCCGATAGAAACTCCACAGTACCATAGCCGGTAACAGACCGGTATTTTGAAGTCCAGTCACAGGGTTTGTCCCTTCTGATTATCTGTGAAAAAAGCTCTATTTCAAAACAAACCTTATTGTTAGCTTTCAGCAGTTCGATTTTTTTACCCATTGGGGCAGTATGAAAATAAATAGTTTTATCCCTGTAACCATAGTTCAGAGGGACAATATATGGTTTATCCCCGTCAATCATTGCTATCCTGCATACTTCAGATCCTGAAAGGATATCCTCAATAATGGCAGGATCTGTAATCTCATATTTTTTTTGTCGCATATACAGCTGTTTTATCTACAGTTTTACTCATTCGGAAATTAGATGTATTTAGGAATTATCCGGTCCCCTCCGATCCTCTTTTCTTGCTTCAAAGTCCCTTTGAACAAGTTTTCTTATGTTGGCCCTTCCATGCGACGGAATAAAAACCGTGCATCCGGTCTGAAGCAGTTTTCCCCAGCTTTCAATCAACATGGAGGGATCGTTTGCAAAAGGCGGGTAAACTGTCCACGGAAAGATCCCGAACATGGTATCCCCGACCAGAGCAATCTCATCGTCAATTATTACGCTCACAGATCCTGAAGTATGTCCCGGGGTATGTAAGATAAAGGCATTAAAACCGATCTCACTCAGGCTTAAAGTTAAATCGACAATTAAATCAGCGCTACATGGTTCATATCCGGTAAATTTTATAAATCTTTTTGAAAAGAGTTTTATGATAAGCCTGGTGAATCGATTTGTTCCCTTATGCACTGCCATGTCTCCCTTACGTAAAAATGCTGCTTCATCTTGATGAACAAGCACCCGGGCATTGAAATCATTCTTAATTCTGTTTGCATTTGCTGCATGGTCAAAATGGGTATGTGTCAGGATCAGCAAATCAATCTGCGAAATATTCATTCGCTCAAGCCGTTTCTTCAGAACCCTGTACATGAACCCTGCACTAGTGTCTATCAGAATGTGCTTAGTCCTATCTGAGAGTAAAAAGACATTACTTCTTCCTGCCAATACCTGAATAATCTTATACCCGCTCTTTGTTTTCCAGGTTCTCATAAAAGAAGGTGATCTATTAGAGTTAATTAATTTAACTAAAGGAATTTTCCCCTGCACTTATGACAAAAGTAACAATGAAAACTCAATTACAATCCAGCTCCCAGGCATAAATTAAATTGCTGAATATTTGTTTAATACAAGCTCATTAAAGATATTATGGAAAACAGAAATATAATCGCAGGAACAATAAATACTAACAAGGTCTATTATTTTTTCACCATGACTTATTTTTTTCAAACATTTATTTTAGTTTAGTAAAAAAACAATTATTAGTGAAGGTTCTTGTACTATACGATCTTGATCCAGAGTGGGACAAGTTCGAAATCAGCGAAACCAGGGAATCAAACAAAATACTTTTTGAATCGCTTGAAGAGGAAGGTTTTGAGACATATCTTGAAGAGCTTAACAACCCGGATCTTGAAAGTATACTTGAAAGATACAGTTCTGACGATACCATAGTTTTCAATCTTTGTGAATCCCTGCCCGGAATCCCGTATAGCGAGAGGAGAGTACTGGAAATCATTGAAGACAAAGGATTTACTTATACCGGGAACATGCCGGATGTAATAGACCTGAGTTACGATAAACAGAAGGTAAAAGAAATCCTTGTCTCTCTTGGCATAAGGGTACCCTACGGTGCAGTGCTTGCACCGGAAGATGCTTCGGGATGGAACCTTTTTCCTGCCATAGTAAAACCAGCACGGGAACACTGCAGTCTTACCATAACTGAAAAATCGGTGGTTTACGACACAACATCACTGCAGGAGCAGATCCTGCTGGTGAATAATGAATTAAATCAACCGGCCATGGTAGAGGACTTCATTGACGGCCGAGAATTCCATGTATCAGTCTGGAATAATGATTCACCCGAAATGTTGCCACCGGCAGAAATGGATTTTTCGGCTTTCAGCGAGGCCAGGAAAAGATTATGCACTTATGATTCCAAATATATTCCCGGCTCAGAACACTACGAAAAGATAGAAATCCTTATTCCTGCCCCCCTTGACAAGAAACTGCTCAAGAGGCTCGAAGATAAAGCTCTCAAGGCGTGGAACGGCTTTGGATGCCGCGACTATGCGAGATTTGATTTTCGCATGCGCGATGAGAAATTCTACCTGCTCGATGTAAATCCCAACAGCGACATTAGCATTGATACCAGCTTTGCACTTGCAACACAGATCACAAGCT
>JAVEVC010000112.1:0-3132 GCA_034005245.1 Bacteroidales bacterium | reverse complement strand
CAGTTTACCACATTCACCCCCGTGACGTAGCGCGATCCCACGGCCACATCGTAACCCTCATTGCTGCAGGCAGCGTAGAGCCTGGGCAAATCCGCAGGGTTATGGGAGAAGTCGGCATCCATCTCGAAGACATAGTCATAGGAGCGTGCAAGGGCCCATTTGAAGCCGTGTATGTAGGCGGTACCCAGTCCCTGTTTCCCTTTCCGTTGCTCCAGAAAAAGCCGCTCGCCAAACTCCTCTTTCTGCATACGCTGTACAATGGCAGCGGTTCCGTCGGGCGAGCCATCGTCTATGACCAGTATATGAAAAATCTTCTCCAGGGAATAGACAGCCCGGATGATCAGTTCGATGTTCTCCTTCTCGTTGTAGGTAGGGATGATGACTATACTATCTGACATAGCGATAAAAATATTATATCAAATGTACACTATTTCGGTCACAAATAAAAAAAATTCTCCAATATTTTGTTTTTCCAAAATAAAGTTCTATCTTTGCAACCCAATTAAGGAACAACATATCGCGGAGTGGAGCAGTTGGTAGCTCGTTGGGCTCATAACCCAAAGGTCGTAAGTTCGAGTCTTGCCTCCGCAACCATCGAAAAGGAAAGTATCACAGCTTTCCTTTTTTTATTTCTATTTTTTTATTTCATTTGTAGCCGGAAATCTTTACAGCGATGAAGAAAAAGATCACACTGCTATTTATTGTAGCCAGCCTCTGTCTCTTTATTACCGACTGTTTTGCCCAGCAAACGGGAAATGCTTCCTTTTATAACCATCGGTTTCAGGGAAGAAAAATGTCAAGCGGCGTTCCTTATCACCGGGACAGTCTCACCTGTGCCCACCGCACGTTACCTTTTGGTACCCTGCTGGAGGTGATTAATCCGAAGAACAACAAGAAGGTGATCGTGAAGGTCACCGACAGGGGTCCCCGATACCGGAACAGGATCATCGACCTCTCCTATGCTGCCGCCAAAGAACTGGGTATTGTCAATCAGGGTATTGCTCAGGTAGAGATCAAGGAGTGGGTATTCAACCCCTATTATTTGCCCCTTCCGATCCCGTTCGATGCGTACGGTCTGTTTATCAATGTAAAAAGCGCGGCCGAGACGCTGAAGGATTTACAAATCGACAAAAAAACGGTGCTGAAATAAATGGGTCACATTCATTCAGCACCGTTCTCTTTTTTACTTTTCGTTTTTACTTTTCGTTGGTGAAAGAATAGGGATAGTCCTCTTTCTTTGTCCCCCTGCTCTTATTGGGTTCATCCGACATGGTGAAGTCGATCCTGGCCCCCTTCATCAGGTCGCTGTGCCTGAAATAGTTTTTGGAGGAAGCCTTCCCGTTGATCTCTATTTTACTGATGTAGCGGGTGTCTGCCTTGTTTCCGGGCGCATTGATCTCCACTTTTTTCCCATTATCAAGATGAAGGGTCATCTTCTCAAACAGGGGTGAGCCGATCACATACTCGTCGCTACCGGGACAAACCGGATAAAAACCGAGTGCCGAGAAGACGTACCAGGCCGAGGTCTGTCCATTGTCCTCGTCTCCGCAGTATCCGTCGGGTGTGGGCAGGTAGAGCTTGTCCATCACCTCACGTGCCCAGTATTGCGCTTTCCAGGGCTCACCGGCATAGTTGTAGAGGTAGATCATGTGTTGAATAGGCTGGTTGCCGTGGGCATACTGTCCCATATTCATGATCTGCATCTCCCGTATCTCGTGAATCACGCCGCCGTAATAGCTGTCGTCGAATACCGGTGGCATCTTGAACACCGAATCGAGCATCTGCACGAACGATTTGTTGCCCCCCATCAGGTCGATCAGTCCCTGCGGATCGTGGAATACCGACCAGGTGTAGTGCCAGCTGTTTCCTTCGGTGAAGGCGTCACCCCACTTGGTGGGGCTGAAGGGCGACTGGAATGTGCCATCCTCGTTGCGTCCCCGCATGAGTTTGTGTTCCTTCGAATAGAGGTTGCGGTAGTTCTGGCTTCTTTTGGCAAAGAGGTCGATCTCCTTTTTGGGGCGCTTCAATTCTTTGGCCAGTTTGTAGATGGTCCAGTCGGCATAGGCATACTCCAGCGTACGTGCTGCATTCTCGTTGATGCCCACGTTGTAGGGCACATAACCCAGCTTGTTATAGTATTCGTGTCCGAGGCGTCCCGTGGAGCTCACTTTGGGATGCACATTTTCCGTGCCATGAAGCATGGCCTTGTAGAGTGTTTCTATGTCATAACCGCGCAGTCCTTTCAGATAGGCGTCGGCCACCACCGAAGCGGAGTTGTTGCCAATCATGATACCCCTGTGACCCGGGCTGGCCCATTCGGGCAGGAAGCCGCTCTCCTTATAGGTGTTCACCAGTCCCTCCTGAATCTCGCTGTTTACCGAAGGGTAGACCAGGTTCAGCAAAGGGAATAGCGCACGGAAGGTATCCCAGAAGCCGGTGTCGGTATACAGGTACCCGGGGAGCACCTCCCCGTTGTAGGGACTGTAATGCACGATTTTTCCAGAGGCATCCACCTCGTAGAACTTGCGGGGAAACAAGGTAGCGCGATAGAGTGTGGAATAGAAGGTACGTTGCTGGTCGAGGTTGCCCCCCTGCACTTCAATTTTGCCCAGTACGCTGTTCCATGCGTCACGTCCTTCCTGCTTCACCTGTTCAAAATCCTTGCCTTCCACCTCCTTGAGGTTCTGCCATGCCTGTTCCGGGCTAATGAAGGAAGAAGCTACGCGGGCGATCACCTTCTCTCCCTTTTGGGTGGCGAATCCGATGAATGCGCCGGCATGGTTTGCCTCCATTTTGGTGCCGTTCATGACAATCTTCTTGTCTTTCACCACATGTTGCTGCAGGAAAGGCTTGTCGAAGACCACCACGAAGTAGTTTTTAAAATTATCCGGCACGCCACCGCTGTTGCGAGTGGTGTATCCCACGATGGCCTGCTTTTCGGGGATGATCTCCACGGCAGAGCCTCTGTCGAAAGCATCCAGCAGCACGTAGGCCTTTTCGGTCTCGGGGAAGGTGAAGCGGAAGATGGCCGCCCGTGTGGTGGGCGTGATCTCCGTGGTCACATCATAATCGGCCAGGTAGGCGCTGTAATAGTAGGGTTTGGCCACTTCAGCCTTGTGGGAGTACCAGCTG
>JAVEVC010000062.1:0-15004 GCA_034005245.1 Bacteroidales bacterium | reverse complement strand
TCCTTCTGCCCAGAACATCATTTTCGGTCATTACATATTCTCCGATCATCCTGCGCGCTTCCCTTACGTAAATATTGTAAGGCCAGTGTCCGTTGTCAGGAAATTCATCGCGGGCATATCCCCAGGTGCTCATTGTATCTCTCAAAGAAGGCGGAAGCCTGCTGCAGGTCCGCATGAAATAAAGCAATCCTTTCTGGTAGGTCTCATGCTCCTTAATGATCTCTTTTCTGCGTTCAAATGATGCTTCAGGATAATCCCAGTTCATCCCGATATTGTCAGTACTGAATGGCCCGTGATTGTTTACGTCTGTTTTCATATTCGGTATGGCATCATACTTATCGAAATATTCATTCCATCCGGTAGCTGCCACTCTGACAAGGAGTTCATACTGGGTGCTGTCGTAATCTTCCGGCATTGTCACGGGGACCATATTACCCGGATGTTGAGTAAGGCATAACCTGAAGCAGTAAGCCTGTATCTTATTGTCTCCTGTGCCATTTTCGCCCGGTATCCCATTGGAGATCCTGGGAAGCAATCCGCTGTCTGGATCACCCGGAATCCAGTAGGGATCTATTTTCTCCTTAAAATGATGGCCATGATGAAAAACACCTTTCTGTACACCGTTCCAGGTCTCATTATAGACTGAGTTAGCTTCTCTGCCCACATGGTAGTTCACTCCTGCGGCAGCCATAAGGTCGCCTTCATATGTGGCATCAATGAAAACATTGCCTTTATATATCTTTCCGCTAAGGGTTTTTATTGATTTTATTCTGCCTTCTTCCGAATCGACCCCAGCCTCCCTGTTGAGCCATTCATCACGGTGTACGGTTATGTTATTCTTTTGAATGAGTTTCTCAAATGCCTCTTCGGCAACATGAGGTTCAAAGATCCACATTGTGCGGTTTTCTCCGTCAATGGCAGGGCTTCCCTGGCCTCTGTTGCCGTATTCAGACCGCTCCTGCCATTTCCATGCTTCCGGCTTCTGATAATTCTGGTAAATAAGCTGGTAGAATTCCCTGGCAATCCCGCCTATTACTTCTTTATTACCGGTATCGGTAAAACCCAAACCTGAAGAGGAAAGGCCTCCCAGATGAATATCAGGGGATACAACTATGGCTGAAAGACCCATTTTTGAAACCTGTACTGCCGCACTTACAGCTGCTGACGTGCCTCCGTATATTATCACATCAGCTTTATATAATTCTGCTCCAGGGCGGTCCTGACAACCCGCTATTCCCAGAATTGTTAAAATTATCAGGTAAATGTTATTTTTCATATTTTCTGTTTTCTGAAAATTTACAAAATCTGGTTTGTATTAACAAAGGTTCCTGATAAAAGCATGCATGCAGAAACACATTCGCATATTGTCATATATTGAATCTCTCCTTTAAGGATTATTAATGATGGAAAATAGCAGGAAAGCTTTTCTGAAGCAATCTTCGCAATCACAAATTTAAGATTTCCCAGGTGAGGGCAATATAATCAGATCCTTTCAAACTCAATATCCTCACCCTGGTCCTCCGTATCCTGGTCATTGTTCAGATCGCGCACTAGCCTGAGGCGGAACTGGTCTGCATCAATTTCACAGGGTACCTCTGTTGAATAGTATTGGATATTTTCATCGAAATGAGAAGTGCCCGGTCCGTAAAAAGCCACCTCCTCAGTGCACATGTCCATTTCATCTTTTACGCAGGTCCCAAGTGCCTTCAGGGTAAATATAAATGATGTATGGCTTGTTCTTATATCACCGCTCATTCCAAAAATTGCTGATATTACCGGGGGATTTTCACGTTCTATGACATAGATTTCCTCGAAGGTCCTTCTGGTAAGTACAAGTGTCCGGGTTGTATTGTAGACAAGGTTGTCAGAGGTTATTGTTTCCTTATATTGCCATGTGCCTGCATAAGCCGGATCATCCTTCAGTGATTCGCACGAATTGAGAAACGCAGCACCTGTAAGGGATATAAGTGAAAAATAAACCAGGTAAATGCAAGGTATCTTCATTTAACAAATGTTCTCTAAAGATCTGTTTCTTTTAAACCGTATATAAATACGGAATATTCAAGGATATATTGTTATTTATCCATCATGAAAACTGACAGATCGGCATAACTTCATGTTGCGGCAGAATGTTACGCGAACGGGAAAATGAACATTCACCTGTATTAATAACCTGCAGGAATTGTAACAAATGTTACATTTCTTCATTTAAAGTGTTAATTCAGATTATCTGTTCTCCGGGTTCTGCAGGATCATTGAAGTCAAAACACAGGCATTTCCGAAAATGTGATGTTCCTGGGGATATTGAAATATTTGGGATCGACAGGTGTGTTGATTTGTACTTTTGTTGCTTCTTCCAATGATTTTATTCCCATAACATTCATATCGAGCATCATGAGGATCCCGTTCCATGTCAGGACCTTTCCCATTTTTCCCTTCATGACTTTGCATGTTTTTCCGAGAAACATCTCATCGGGGACTTTCGTAAAACCCATTTTGGAATACATGGACTCAGTGAAAGATTCTATATCTCCCTTCGAAGATTCCGCTATCCATGCGATGATTGGATTTTTAAGCTTCATTCCTTCATCTGATGCATCAGGATCCCATATATACTGGTAATCACCGTATGAAACAACCCATCCCCTTCTTTTTTCACCGTCTTCAACCGCATCGGTATACATTGCACTTTTCATTCCAAAATCGTCAAAGTATAATGTCCCCTTTCCCACCTTATCTCCGGAATATGAATAATCTATAATACCCGATTTGATGCCGAAAGGCTTCAGGGAGGTGTTCTGTCCGGATGCCGCAGCCAGTATAATCAGATTGAATAAAAGAAAGGCTATAATATTTTTCATAGCAGTTTATTTTTCAGATTTTTACAAATTCAACTCTCCGATTGTTTGCTTTATCTTCCGGTGAAGTATTTCCTGAGATAGGTTTTGATTCACCCCATCCTTTAGACGACAGTCGTTCAGCTGAGATACCCATTTCTATAAGTTTGTTTTTGACAGTATTAGCGCGTTCCTCCGAAAGGTTCATGTTGAATGCATCATCACCATCGCTGTCGGTATGACCTTCAACACTGAACCTGATCTCAGGATGCTCTTTCATCATGGTGGCAATCTCATTTATTACGCCCATGGATTCTGGTTTAAGGGTTGCCTTGTTCACGTCGAAGCGGATCCCGTTGGCGATAATTTTTCCTTCCTGCAGGAATCGGTCGTAGTACTTAACGCCTCCTTTAGCAATCCTTATATTTTTAATATAATAATGAGACTCATCTCCCGAATGAAGTGCACGGATTGATATCCCCGCAGGATCAAAGCTTAGACGGGGCAAGTTAATTAAACGTGTTTCATTGATATATGCCTTCATTTTACCACTTGTGTAGGCTATGGCTACGTGAATCCAATTTTTTTCAAGATTGATCTTGCCCGGCAGATCGCTCGATGCCGGATTAAGTTCCATTCCATGACCCGTCACATAAAGTTGTGCATGTTGATGGGGAGCCGACTGATTCTTCATGTCATAGAATATAACCTGGATATGATCATGAGGAATATAAGCATCAAACTCAACTGTAAAAATGTCAGGCAGGTAATCTGATTCGGGATCTTTCATATAGGGAACAATGGTTGATCCATATTCCCTGAACATAATGACATTCTCACCGTCAAGGACTGCCATCTCTACTGTTCCATCATGCAAATCCCAACGTGACGGGAACTCACCGTTTTCTTCCCCTGCAAGATTATCTTCAAATATTACCTGGTCTCCCGGGACAAAATCATATTTAGCCCAGTTCAGCGATGGCCCTGTTTCTTTTACAGCCGTAGCCGGAACATTTTCTTTCTGTTGTTCATTTACAGGTTCAGCTTCCTCGTCGGCTGATTTATCTTTCTTTTTCTTCTTAAAGATGCCGCCAATACCTTCTTCCAGCTTATCAAATCCCTTGTCAATCGTTCTGTCTATTCCTCTGTTGACTCTGTTTTCACCTTCATCCTTGGTTGCATCAACAGGATCCCTGACCTGAGAATAAGCATCCGGGGAAAAGATTAACAGAATGATAACTGCAACTGAAAATAACTTTACAAAACTTTTCATGATGTTAAGGTTTTTATGAAAGTTAAATCTGAAAAACAAAAATTAAATCATACAAGGGTGTAGAGCAACAGCAAATGAGTAAACAGGTCATTTGGATTAGTATCGGGGGACTTTCAGCCCGGGGCTCAGAGCTCAGGGTACCAGCCTGCATTAAAACTTCGGCTGGCAACCCAGTAATCGGTAATACTTTACACAGGTTAAGAGGCTTGGGATTCCAGGCCAAATGTTAATCATATAAGTGCGCTGTCAGTGCCTGCATTACCTGTTTTTTCAGATTGGGAGATACCGGTATTTTTGTGTCATTTTTCAGGATAAGATAGCCCCCTTCCTTTTTTACAAACCGGTCAATAAAATTGATGTTTACAAGATGGGACTGATGAACTCTGATAAGTCCGGAGGCTGAAAGCAGAGCCTCGAACTCTTTTATGGTACGAGAAACCAGAATCTTAAGATCACCGGTCAGATAAAATCTGGTATAGTTGCTGTCGGCTTCGGCACGGATAATATCACTTACCGAGACCAGGCGGAGGTGGTCAGATGAGTGGAGGATAATCCTTTTCAGCATTTTCTCCCCCTGAAGGTTTTCTGCAAGTGCCTGAAATTTAAGTTGCTGTTCGGTCTGACTGATTATTTCACGGGCTTTTTCTACAGCACTGCAAAACTCCTCTGCATCAACAGGTTTAAGTATATAATCGAGTGCGCTCACTTTTATTGCATCAATCGCATATTCATTGTGCCCGGTTACAAAGATTATCTTGAAAGGTATTTCCGGGAATTTCTTCAGCAGCTCAAAACCTGTACCGTCAGGCAGTTTTATATCGAGGAACAGAATGTCGGGCTGGTATTTTACTAATGCCTCGTACCCTTCACCTATACTGCCTGCAGATGCTACAATGTTGATTTCTGGAAAATTTTCTCTCAGCAGCGACTTTATTGTGTTTCTTACATTTCCTTCATCATCAATTACTATTGCATTCATTTTTTTGAATCAGTTTTAAAAGGATTTATTCGTAAATTTTTTTATACGGGAGCATCATAACCACTTTAGTGCCAGCAGGCATTCCATTTTCTTTGAGGTCGGTGATCACACAGCTGATAGCCCTGTTCCTCAAGGTTTTCCTGAAGTTCTGAAGTCTTTCAGCAGTTAGCTTTCCCGACACAGAGCTTTTCACATTGCTTCCTGCATTCCTTGATGAAGCTACTGCTCTGCCTATGCCATTATCAATCACCTCCAGCTTTATGAGGCCATCGCACATTGTATATGAAACAAAAAGATTTCCCCTGGTTTTAAGGGGTATAAGAGCATGTTCAACGGAATTCTCAACACATGGCTGGGCAAACATTGGGGGGATTGCTATATTTTCCGGATCAATGGAAGTGTCAATTTTTATTTCATAATTGAATCCTGATTCAAATCTCAACTGCTGAAGGTCGAGATATAACTTAACTGTTTCTGCTTCTTTTGCGACAGGGATGAATTCTTCCCTTGAATTCTCCAGTATGCTGCGCATTAGTCTCGATATCTTGGTCAGATATGTTGTTGCGTTCTGGAGTTTCCCAGCCAGTATAAGATCCTGGATGGCACACAATGAATTAAAAATAAAATGAGGATTCATCTGTGCTCTTAGAAGCTTTTGCTCAAGTGCTATTCTTGCATATCTTGCCCTGAGACGGTTATGGCGGATATACAATGCCGTAATAAGTGCTCCCAGAAAAATAATTACCGCCAGTCCTCTCAGGAACATTTTTTGCTGCCTGATCCTGTTGTCAGCTAATATCTTCTCATTAATACGCCTGTGTTCAGCTTCTTTTTCCCTTTTGTCATAATCGTACCCAATCTCAAGGCGTGTCAGCTGTTTGTAGAACTCATCGTTGCTAATGCTGTCGCTAAGCTGTTGATATTCTTTCAGATAAATGTAAGCAAGGTCTTTGCGGTTAATCAGGCTGTATATTTCGCTAAGCAAAGCTGACGATTCATGAACGACCAGCGGGAGGTTATGCTCTTTAGCATAATGGTACGATTTAAGAACATTCTTAAGGGCATCGGAATAATTACCCCTGGTTTTATTAACGTTGCCAAGGGTTATATTGTATTTGACCAATTCGGGATCATTTATATTCCGGGCCAGGCTAATCGCTTTATTGATGTAATAGTAAGCCGAGTCGATATGCTCCATTAGCAGGAAAGTGGATGCAAGGTTGTGATAAGCTGCAGCAGTTCCCGGGGGATAGTTCATCTCTTTGTTAAGTATGAGGCTTTTATGCAGGTAAACCAGCGCACTGTCGTATTTCATTTTTGCGTTAAAGATCTGCGCGACTGTATTGTAGGTTTTGCTAACCTCCCAAAGATCGCCGGCAGCAAGTGAAAGAGGTATCTTTTTATAACTGTATTCCAGGGCCTTGTTCCATTCTTTCTGGTAATAATACATTAAGCCTATGCTTCCGTAAGCTATTGCCAGGCCATTTGAATCCTTCCTGAGCTCCCAGAGCCTGAGAGCTTCAAAATATGTATCGACGGCCTGGGAGAAAAGCGCCATTTCCCTGTAGATGTTTGCCAGGCTGTTTAATGCGTCGGCCAGGGTTATTGTATCATTAGTTGATCTTGCAACCTCAATTGCCTGATTAATCAGGCCTCTGGCTTTATTAAAATCCTTTTGCTGTTTGGCAAGGTAAGAAAGGACACTATATGCGTTTATGATGCCTCTTTTATCCCCGTCGAGTTCAAAAAAATTAAGGCAGAGGGCAGCATACCTCTCCGATGCGGCCAGATCGCCCGTTAAGCTATAAACATACGACAGGCCATAGCATGACCGCGCCTTGCCATTGTTATCCTCCAGTTCCCGGTAAAGATCATAAGCCTTCAGATTATAAAAAAGAGCGCTGTCGCCCCTGTTATACCTGGCAAACCACGCAAATCCAAGAGCTAGAGATGCATCGGCAGTCCCTTTTTTGTATGATATTTTATTGGATTCGGCAAGGGCCTGACGGGCAAGGGCAATAGCTATATCAGGCTTTCTGCGTGAGAGTGAAAAAGCATCCCTTGTTTTAAGGTTAATGGACGCCGTATCCGGATCAGCAGGAATTGATGCTGAAAAAGTATCAATGCCTTTAAGCAGGAAGCAAAGAATCATGATAATTGAAACACCAGGAAAAATCATTGCATCCAGTGTTTAACGAAATCATAATCATAGATACTTACAGCAAGCAGGGGTGGAGGGGCTTGCCGTGATTCATACAATTTACGAAATAAACTACAGAAAGGCAATACAGAGTTTAATCCATAATTTGCGAATACTTCTGTTCGGGAAGAATTTGGAGATTTGCATAATGGCAGGATCAGCACTGCCTACTTTTTTTTGCCAGTGAATATTTCATTCCGCTTTTGTAAGCTGACAAAGCCCTCTGACGCGCAAATTCATGTTCAACTATTTTCACCGGGAGAACAGCTGTTGTATTTCCCAGCCATTTCTTTATATAATTCATTCCGGGATCAAATTTCTTCTGTTGTGTTTCCGGGTTGAATATCCTGAAATAAGGCGCCGCATCACAGCCTGTACCCGCTGCCCACTGCCAGTTTCCGTTATTTGATGATAATTCATAGTCAAGGAGTTTCCGGGCAAAATAGGCTTCACCCCACCGCCAGTCAATCAGCAGGTGCTTGCATAGGAAACCGGCAGTTATCATCCTCACCCTGTTATGCATGTATCCCGTCTGGTTAAGCTGCCTCATTCCTGCATCAACAATGGCATAGCCTGTTTCGCCCCTGCACCATCTTTCAAATTCATTATCATTGTTGCGCCAGCTGATATCATCATAAACCGGCTTGAAATTACCTGTCACAACATAAGGGAAATGGAAAAGTATCTGCATGAAAAACTCTCTCCAGATCAGCTCATCGAGGAATGTTTGATTCTGCCGGTGGGCAATTCCGGCTATTTTCCGGATGCTGACCGTACCGAAACGGAGATGAGGCGACAAGTAGCTTGTCTTATCCTCAAAAGGATCGTTGCGGTATTTGTGATATTCTGGGATCACAGAAAGGTCAAAATGCCTTACTTTAATGCTGGTGGAACGGAATCCAGGATCGCTGACGGAAGAAAACTCCTCTGCTGACACATAAGATGTCTTGTGTATGGCTTTGGGTGATGGAATCAATTCCGGCAGTACTTCTTTGAACTTTTGAAGCCATTTGTTCTTATAAGGCGTAAATACAGTATAGGGCTTACCATCAGATTTAAGTATTTCTCCTCCTTCAAATATCACCTGGTCCTTGAATCTCAGGAAATCAATTTTATGCATTTTAAGTAGAGCTTCAATTTTTCTGTCTCTTTCAATAGCATAAGGTTCGTAGTCCCTGTTTGCATAAACCGCATTAATATCATGTGATTGCACAAGGCCGGCCCATATCTTACCGGGATCTCCCTTAAGGATCCTGACAGAGATCCCTGTACTTCCAAGCTCTTTATTAATTAGTGTGAGGGTCTGGTAAATAAAAGCTATTCTGGGATCATCAGGCGGCAGCTCATCAGTAATATTGGTGTCGAAGATAAACAGTGGCATTACCGGCAGGCCTGCATTAAGTGCGCGGTTCAATGCGGTATTATCTTCAAGTCTCAGGTCCCTTCTGAACCAGAAAATATTAATTTTCATAGGCGGATATGTTCTGTGGGCTCTTACCTGATCTCAATCGTTGTTAGTATTGCTGTATTTCAAGATTCTTTCTACAGCGAGCTTCGAGCTTATTAGAACCATAGGCAGTCCGGTCCCGGGAATTGTTGAAGCGCCTGCATAGAACACGTTTTTAAATGATTCATCATAATTCTTTGGACGGAAGCCGCCTATCTGAAGCATTTTATGAGAAAGTCCGAGACCGCTTCCACGGTGCAGATTATACTGGTTCTGCCAGTCTTCAGGAGTGTATATCGTCCGGGATACAATTTCCGGCCTTATATTCTTTTTAATCCTTGCAGAGAAATCATCAATTATACCGTCAGCTATCTGATCGCTGTCGTGCCAGCTTTTCTTCAGCCTCAGGTCGGGAACCGGGCAGACGAAAAAGAGGCTCTCTGATCCTTCTGGAGCACAATCAGGATTGGATCTTGAGAGTACATTTACGTAGTAATACGGCTTATCAAGTATCTGAGGATTGGTGAACACCTTTCCGGCATATTCCCTGTAATTATTGCCCAGGTAATAGTTGTGGTGGTTAATCGCATGAAGTTTGCATTTAATGCCAAGATAAATTGTAAGTGACCCCATGGTCCATTCCATCCTGTCGAGTTTTTCTTCAGAGAACTCCTTTCGTCTGAATACACTGCCCCTGAAAACAGCAGCATCAGCATTCACAACGATGATATCTGCTTCCCATTTCCTTTTATTACTGTCGATCAGGCATTTCAGCTTTTTCCCGTCAGCCACGAAATCAGTGATTTCAGTATTATAATGTATCTGAACGTTCTCTTTTTCAAGCTCATGCACGATTCCTTCGATGATTTTATACATCCCGCCCTTTACATTGAAATAGCCGTCGTGCATGAACTCGGTGTATGAAAGCAGGGTGTAGACTGCAGAGGTGTCAAATGGGGTTTTCCCAAGGAAAAAAGCAACGAGCGAAAGGATCTGACGGGCATTGTCTGATTTAATGTAATGAGAGACCTGCTGCCAGAAATTCCTGAATAAAACTGGCAGGTGAACAGGATTGACTTTCATTAATGTAATCAGATATTCAAATAATGAATCGTAATTGGTTTTTATGACAACATTCGTATCATGATAAAGACGCTTGCTTTTGTCAAGGTATCTCATCATCCTTTGCTCAAACTCAGGTTCATTTGCCCTGAATTGCTCGGCAAGCTTCCTGATGTTCTTATAAAGATTATAAGTTGTCGGACTTCCTGAGAAGTTGACTGAGTAGAGAGGATCGAGTTCAAAATATTCAAAAGGCAGAACAATATTGCATTCTTTGGCAAATTCGGTAAACTCATACGACATACTGAAAAAACTGGGACCGGTGTCAAAGGTGAATCCGTCTTTTTTCAGCTGATTAAGTCTGCCTCCGGCCTTGTTGTTTTTTTCGACTATTTCAACTTTATAACCCTTCTTTGCGAGCCTCAGTGCGGTTGCGAGACCTGCAAGTCCGGCTCCTGCTATTAAAACACTTTTTGACATAGAGTTCAATTTTCCATTTTCTTTAAAAGCTGAGGATAAAGCTCATCTTTCACGTATAAAAATCCGGGTTCGAGCCTCAGGATCTTTTCATAAACTGCTTTTGCAGAATTCAGATCGTCCAAATAAGTATAGGACTGTCCAATTACTAACAGCAAACTCATGTAATTCCAGTTATCAGCAATATCAGACGGATCTCTCTCCAGTATTTCCTTTGCCCTGAGAAAATACTCAATGCCCTCTTTTTTAGATCCTCCGAAGGTGGCTGGCATGTAGAACATTATATTCCCGTACTGAACATGAGCAAAATAATTGTCTTTGCCGTGATCAAGGGAAGAACGGGCGAGTTCAAGGCTTTTCGGTCCGTTTATAGGTGCTGAAAGTTTATTTAATCCTATTTTGAAACCATAAAAGGCGCATTTGTAAGCATCAATCGTTGAACGGTCATAATTCCGCTGCTCAAGCAATCTGATATTCTTCTCGGCAAGTTCAAGATACCTTTTTGCTTCTTCCCTTTTTTTGTATCCAATGCAATATCCAATGTAGCCGTACTGATAATTGACAAGTTCAATAATTTGGTCATTGGTTCCGGGCATTCCTGATTCCATCCTGTCCATCACATTCTTCCAGATATCCATCCTGTTGGTAACATATGCCCTGTAGATCACCGATCTGTTTCCGGAACAAGGTGAATAAAACATAACCGCTAAAAGCGGAAAAAGTATTAATCTATATATCTTCCTTTCCATTGAAACTTTCTGAAATGTTTATTGATAAATGCCTTGTAAATAAATAAACCCATTGAGACCTGCAAAGGTAGTATAAAAAGCAGGTTAAAAATCAGATTCTGACGACTTGCAGCTGAAACAAATACCCGTGTAAATATGTAAGCTGTGATATAAAATATGGTTAATTCCGGAAACGATATATACACCGGCAGGATACCAAACGTCGTTATAGCCCAGAAAAGAATGGCAAGCAGGAAAGAATTGCCGAAAAAAGCTATCACATTTTTTGAGAATCCGTTAACGGCATCATGGAAACCTGAATACATCCTGCATGTTATCTTATTGTCACCCAGCAGGCAGGCTATTTTGTAACCATTCTTCTTATAGTATCTCGCTATTGCTATATCCTCAGCCTTTTGTGCTTTCATTACCCTGTGAGGCTTGTGTTTTCTGTATTCGGATGCACGAAAAAACATAAACTGTCCATTTGCTGCCGACAAAGAAGGGAAATCTGATTTTCTTACAAGGACAAGGGGGAGGAGAGAAACCAGTATGTAATTCATGTTGGGCACTGTCATCATTTCCCCAATGCTCTTTATTATCTGCTTCGGGAAAATTGAAATAAGGCTAACGCCATGTTTTTGTGAAAATCTGACAGCATTATCCAGGAGCCGATCCCCGATCCGTACATCGGCATCAATGAACATGAAATATTCACCTCTGGCGTGTTCGGATAAAGCATTGCATGCATGGTTTTTCCCATGCCAGCCGTGTGGCAGCCCTTCAGAACTTATCAGTTTGATCCTTTTATCAGACATGGCAAGCTGTTTTACAATAGCGGCTGTGTTATCTTCTGATTGATCATCAAAAACAATAACTTCAATATTCCTGTGATCCTGGCTGACAAGGTCAATAAGAAGGTTGCCTATATTTTTTATCTCATTGCGTGCAGGTATAAGAACGGAAATCAGCTCCCCGTATGTTTCCGGAGATGCCGGCAGAGTCCTCTTATACAGAAGATTTGTCAATGAAACAAGCAGTTGAATAATAGTAAAAACAATAACTATGATTGCCAGTATCGTCATCAGTTTTCTTTTCTGTTGATATTCTCATCAATGCAGGAAGCATGAAAGATATTGTATTCCCTTTCAAGGACAGCTTTAGAAAAATCAGCCCCGGTATATTCCATGTAATACAGGTAAAGACCTGGTTTGGGATTTGAGAAATAATCCGTAAGGCAGGCAAGGAATACAATATGCAATCTGTTTGCCGTCTTCTTTATGACATATTCCAGGCCTTTTCCGAACCTGATGTTACGGTCATGCAGCGACTTGATCTCTCCCTGAGGGAATATGAGTACGATATTATGCTTATCATTTAGAAGAGAGGAGGTAAAGCTGAGTGTCTTAATGATGCTTTTTGATCCTTTTTTTACCGGGTAGCCTCCTGTTTTAAAAAAGAACCGGTTCTTTTTCAGCTGATCTTCAAGCATCATAAAATAGAATCGCCTGTGAAATACCTTAAGATTAAGATACATTGCCCAGAAACCATCCCACCAGCTTATATGGTTTGAAATCAGAAGGACAGGTAAGCCCTGGTCAGTAAAATTGCCTGTAAGGCAGACATTATGGAAATTCCTCCTTATTTTCCAGGCAGTGTACCATTTGAAAAAGCCATATACAAAATAGTTATGCGTTGTGGTGCAACTCATCAGTTAATGTTGAAGGTAATTGTAAGGAGAATGAAAAAAACCAGCTGAAGGGTAAATACAAATGCTGCAAAGCTATTCTTATAATTTATTCCCGAGAATTTGACGAATGAATGCAGAGCGAAAGCTATTGCAAACCATGCAAGATAATTCCTGAATGGCGCTTCAGGTCCCTCGAAACTCCACATATCAAGCCGGGGGGCAGCCTGTTCCAAAACAGCATCATAAGCAACCATCAGCAAAGATGATGCAAATATTCTTAAAAAAACCGGAAAGGGAAGGTGATCGGTCATCGCATTTGTACTGTAAATAAGAAAAAGCCAGTTGATCCCTATTAAGACAGGAGTTTCGAAAAGTTTAATACCCAGTCCCCTGCCATAGGCATAATTTCCAAATATAAAACCTGTCTTAACTCCTGCAACTTCAATAAAGAATCCTGCAATGAACACTATCATGAAAACCACATATTGTCTTTGTCCGGATACCGGCCTGTGAAATACTGCCAGTACTGCTGAGCTAAGGAGTATAGCAACTGGTGTAAGATGAATGAATAAATTCCTTGATGCAGGAAGTGCAAAGCCTGCCAAACCAACAATAAAAAAAACAACCAGGGCATTTTTTACTTTCTCTGCCCTGATGGGAAAAAAGTCTTTTATTTTATCCAGGTTGCATTTCATCTATGTCATGATTCTTTTTCAATAATTTCCGCATCAGTTTCATCATCAGAAGATTGATCATGATAAGGCTGAAACCGTATGCAATATCTTCAACCGGTATTGTAAAGATCCTGAAACCAGTTATTTCCAGTTCATTATACCAAACTACCTCTTCCTCGATAAAGCTCCCGGTCAATATTCCGTTGACCAGGAAAAAGGGGACCAGTATTATAAGAAATGTGATATAGAACCTGTTAAGCAATTTATCCTTTCCGGAAATTGAAATGATCAGAACAACGATCATAACAGCAGAATAGAATGTTGTGTACGCTCTGGTGCGGAATAATATTATAGCCGCCAGGAGTGCTGCAATCAGGATCAGGGTAATGATCCCTGTCGTCTTTTCGGGAAGAAATATGCCGGGGAAATATCTTATAAAAACAATATGTATGAAGATGCTTGAATAAGGAATTGCAAGGAAGAACAGCCACTCTTCAACAGGTATACCGGCAATAGTGCAACCAATAAGATAGCGGGGATTAAAACCCCAGATACCTTTTTTTGTAAAGATTATGTCAGCTGCCGCAAAAACAAATGTGATCAGGATAAGAGAAGGTATCAGTTCGCCCCAGTATTTACAGAATGTCACTTTTTTATCATTACTGAGAATTAACGGAATAGCCAGGGAAGAAATTACCAGAATAAGATACAATGACATATTGGTTTATTTAAAGTATCTTTTCGGGAATACAAGAAGGCCAAAACATTGAAAATCAGTAAGGTTTTTTGGCTTGTGATGCCCTTCATGGGCCTTCACTATTGCATTTATGTAGAAGTTCCGGGCATTTTTGAAAAGAGGCAGCCTCCGGTGGATAATAACATCATGAATAATGAAATATGTTAATCCGTATAATGTTATTCCTGCTCCGATGGCGATCATATAGCCATTAGCAAGCGACAGGCCTGCAATTATCAGAATAATTGCAGGAAGTGCATATATCAGGAAGAAAAAATCATTTTTCTGAAGGACAGGCTTACCTGCAATATCGCTCAGGTGATGGTCTTTATGAAGCATCCACAGAGAACCGTGCATTACGTATTTATGATTCGACCATGCTACAAACTCCATAAAGCCGAAAGAAATTATGACCAGTAATAATATCATACAGCTGCGTTTTAATTATACGTATTTCAAAATAAAGCATTTGAATATTGAAATTAACTATATCTGAGGTTCGTTGTCATTTAACTGGATCTATCGATCAACAAATCATCTCTTGTGCGGTTTTTTGATCCTACTTCACGTCCCGCTTCGGTTGACGCGAAGGTATGGTTTAATTCACCGTAGCTTGCTGCGGAATCAATAGTCCAGGGCTTGCTTTGGGATTTTATGCCATTTATTTTCCGGTTGAATATTTTGTTCTTATTAACAAAAAAGCTTTTAGCAGAAGGATTAATTTGACCAGATCAGGAACTCTTATCCTTTTTTCAAGGAGTGTTTTTGCAGGTGTTTTCTTTATTTTCTTCAGAAGCCTGTTGTAGTAAAGAAAAGCCGTGAGAACACCCAGCCTGTTTTTACCTGGCAATCTTATTATTCCGGGGATCGAGTCAGCAAATTCATTCTCAACATCGGCAAT
>JAVEVC010000061.1:7634-15827 GCA_034005245.1 Bacteroidales bacterium | reverse complement strand
AAAAAAGAAATCTTTCCCGATACCGTTGTTTAAGTCAAATATAAGAATTGTTTTCAAAATTCCAAATCAATTTTGCCTTTAAAATTAAATTCTCATTAAAGAGTTGTTAATTAGATGTTAAAATGGGGTAGAAAGGGTTGAAAGGGTTCTGGCACCAGGGACACTCAGAGCGATTCCCCTCCCGGAGGGTTCGGGGGTGGGTTCATGCCGGAAGCAGACAGGCGGTTCTGGGTTTCGGGTTCCCGGTTCATCCTCCCCTGCAGGCTGGCTCCTTCGCTAAAAAAGTCCACCGGACTTTTTTTTAACGCTCGGTCCGGTTCCGGGTTCCTGGTTCCATTCCGGGTTTCGTCAGTCTCTGAAAAACTCAGGTTTCTACAAGCTGGATTGCAGAATTGCAGAATTGCAGAATTGCAGAATCGCACAATCGCACAATCGCATAATCTCAGAATCAGCCAAAGAATTATGACCCTGTGAAGATAGTCTATTCAACAACTATTTCATCAATATGCATCCTGGCTGGCTGGCCGGCACCGGGATGTGATTCCGGGGTATTGCCAATGGTATGAGCCACTACCCTTACATATCTCGCATCGACAGGTTTGAAATCAACTATGAAATCGCGCTGATAGGAATCATACTGGTCTATTGGCAGGGTATTTTCAACGGAACCAACCTTCTCGAATTCCTTTCCGTCGGATGATACAAAGAATTCGACTTTTTCCGGTACTATGCTGAGCCAGAAGGCAAGCTGGTAAAATGCACATTCCATATGCTGAACCTTCTGAACTGTGCCCAGATCAACAACAGCATCCAGGTCGGATCCCGAGAAGTCGAGCCAGTTATATTCCGTATCATGGCTCCCGCGTATCCCGTCGGTTAGCATACCCCTCTTATCTTCCCTTATCTGGGAAAGGGCCGGCTTGTTGAATTTTACTGTTTTCCCAAAAGCAAGATGTTCATTCCTGCCCTGGAAGAACATACGGTACATCGCCGACCGGTATGCTTCTGGCGTGATGTTCCACTCTTTGACACGGGTAACTCCCTGCCTGATGCACAAGTCGACAAAAGGATCAACCATCGACCTTATCTCAGGATTAACAATCCACTGTTCCCCTGATTTTTCGAAAACACCACCTTCGCCATAGAATTTCTTCTTAGCCTGTTCCATAATTGCAAAATTCAGTGGAAGGCGGGCAATCCTCACCCTTTCAAGTAGTTCTGCCGAATCAGCAACAGCCGATTCCGCCTGGTCAAAGAGCTTCCTGTAATTTTCAATATGAGTTTGCGACAGGTAACCTGAGGCCGCTTCGTTGGGAGAACCAAAAATACGCAGAGGCCTGTCCGACGCTTTCAATGCTGATTGCATATCGTCTATATACTTCCGGATAAATGTGCCCCCTGCACCGTAATAACCCGTCAGGAAGTCATTCATAATGGAATCGGCATCAACATAAGGATCCCACATCAGTTTTGATAAAAGATAGGGGCGCAGCTCCGCGAATTCCCCGCCCACCTCACGGTTGCCCTGCTCAAACATTGCCGTGACTCCATTCTCTGCAAAGAATTTAAGATTCGGCTGCAGAACATGCAGATTCGGAAACGGACTTATGAGGTTACTGAACTGGATAACATAGTCCCACACAATAATATCGCCGGCAATTTTACCCCAATCCTTTACGTCTTTCACGAAAGAGCTGCTCATGTTGTCGTCTGCTTCGGCAAACGGCCTGTCGCGCCTCATCTCGATGCTGCACAGCATAATATTTACGTTATCCCCGGGCTTCAGGTTCTCAGGAGCCTTTCGCGAATACTCATAAGCCAGGGTTGATATCATGTGATCAGGGAACTCATCGGCAACTTTGTTCACGAAGTCAATAATACTGCCAGATGGAGATCCTTCCCTTTCATCTATTGCCCGGCACTTCGGACACATGCAATACTGCCTGTTATCGTTCTGGCTCACCGACCAGTAAACAGCTCCGGGATTGGCTGCCATCCTCCTGCGAAGGTTATCTATGGTGATCTTAAGAACATCGGGATTGGTCAGGCAAAGCTGGGTGGGAATGCGTTTCCCGTTTCTGAGGGCATAATATTCCGGGTGATCTTTAAAATAAACCTCCGGCGGCACAAGGCTGTTGAATGTATGCACCCAGGCGCCCCATGAAGGCTTGTCTCCGTTCTCGTCATGACTGAGCTTATGCCAGTCGGAATATTCCTGGTCCCATGTTACTCGGTAATGCGTATCCCTGAACTTGTATACCGGTATCTGCTTGTCCTTTATGTTGCCAAGCACAATTGAATCCTTTTCAGGGATGATCTTTACCGCCGGCGTGTACATCCGGCAGCCAAGGTATTTCTCAAGAAATGTATACACCCCGTAAAGTGTTCCCTTTTCATTACCCCCTGCAATGATCAGACGCATGCTGTCGGTCATTATCACAAAGCCGTCGGCTTCAAGTTCGTTAAGGCTGATGCCGGTATTAAGCCCCGCCAGCCTGTCATTCTGACCCAGAAGGATCTCATATGAGCTTCCCTTCCTGTCTGCAGTTATTATCGGAAGGGCAGCGCCTGATATCTGCAAAAGATAATCCTGAAGCACTTCAGCAGCATTCTGTTCATGGATTGTTGCAAACGAAGGAAGTACTATCCTGTAGGCGCTTAAACCCTTATCGGCCAGAACAATATTCCCGGGACGGGAATCCTGGCCCGATGCAGGATAGTCTACAATATACCGGGATGCCTGTAAATTATAAGCAACAATACTCAGCAAAAAAATGATAAATCCCTTGTGGAAGGTTTTGATAAGCCTTCCGCATATAAAGTTTAATCGCATAAGTTTGTTTTTTAATAGGTTTATTTCATGAATATCAATAATATACTGTATTCCTTTGTGATCCTTGGTGAAACCCTTAGTGTCCTTCGTGGTTAATTTTTATCGTTTTACCACGAAGGACACTAAGGGCTTCACAAAGGGGACTCAAACTCTATGAATTATTAAAGTTAATAAATCATACCCTTATTTCTCTTTCTCAAGTTCAGCCATCCTCTTGTACATGGCCTTGAATGTATCCCATGGAGTAAATGCTGCGTTTTTCGGATGTACAGCCCCTTTAGCCCTGTCGGAAAGGTTTCCGTAGAAACCGTCAATGAAACCGCCGGTATCCATCCATGTGGTCTGCACCATGCCGTAATACCTGGGTTTCATTTCCGGAGTGGCATATTTCCTCCATCTGGCCATATCTTCAGCTTGTATGACAGCTGTCTCAGGTGTTCTCCATGGGCAGGTGACTACCCTGAATCCTTTCATTGCAAAGTACACCGGAGTCTGGTCAGGCCTCTCGTAATGCCAGTCGCATATTACAACGTCTTTCGGTATCATGTCGATGGCCCTCCAGGTATAATTGTAGGCGGCTTCCCAGAATCCCATTCCAGTAATCTTGCCTTCAATAAGCCTGTCGCCCCATATCCACAGTTCCCTGTTTTTCTGTGCCAGGTGATTCTTCACCTTTATGACTTCGCCTGCAAACAGTTCAGCTTTATCTATCCCCTTGCAGCGCGGGCATTTATCATCGCCAAGATAGAATATCTCATCCATTCCGGCATGAAATGCATCGGCTTCATATACATCACAGAGCTCGTCGATTACTGCAAACAACACCTTATGAACATCGGGGTGAAGAGGGCAATAGCTTTTGCAGTAAAGGAAGTCGTCGTTTGGCCAGACATATTTTTCTGGCATTTTGATATGCGGCGTTTCGTCAAACTCAGGAAAGTGTGTCAGCAGGTTTCCTGTCCTGTTAGCCCACGACTGATGTCCCAGCAGGTTTATCTGGGGGATGATACGGATATTGTGCTTTTTGCATTCGGCAACAATCCTTTTTACATCAGCCTTCGACAGGGCAACTGAATCGCTGAGCTGTGGATAGGTCGTAAACTGGTAGTTATAATCTCCGAGAAGGAGAAGGGTGTTCACACCCCTGGGAGCCAGTTCGTCACCGATAAATTTTACAAACCGGTCAAGATCGGAAGGTGCCGGGGCATTGATGCAAAATCCTTTCACAATGAATACATCTTTGGATGCTTCCTGTGCGGATACAGCTGAATTTAATCCCAGCAACATGATTAAAACTGCTACAAGTTTGTCAATCTTCTTCATTTTCTTCTGTATTAATTTGATTTATATATAATTACGAACTTTACAAACTTAATGAACTCTAAATACTATTCTTTCCCCAGCACTGCATTGAGATATGGCTGAAGGGGATTGCCATCGTTGTCAACAACACCGAATGCATTGGACTTATAGTTCCAGTTTGCATATGCAACGTTATGCTCCTCAAAGATCGAGATCATGTCCCTGTACCAGGCAAGCTTGGCAGCAGGAAAATAGTCGAGGTACACCCCGAATTCTCCGCAGTACAATGGCAAATTCAGTTTTTCAGCAAGCTGGAACGGTTTCCTCATCATATAGGCCAGGGTATCGCGATTATAAATCCTGTTAAATGTATATTCCAGTGTGTCACGGCTGTATGATTTGAATGCCTCTGGCAGTACTGTGGCTTTCAGGATTATTTTACCGGGGTAGTTCACTTCTGCCTCAAGATCCTTTAAAGGGGTCCATCCGGCCTTGTAATGTGTAAGAAAAAAAGGTTCATAGAAATGATAACTGAGAACAATATTAGTATCTCCTTCAGGAACCCTGAGCTTGTCGAAAGTATTTGCCGACTGCCACATGTTGGATCCCATAACAATCACTCTTGCCGGTTCTCTTACCCGTATTGAATCAATTACCCGCTCCAGAAGCTGGTTCCACTGTTCCGGATCGTCAGCGACAGGCTCATTCATAGGCTCATAGGCCACCATTGCCACAGGGTAATCCTTAAGGAAATCAGAAAGATCCTTCCAGAACTCGATGAACTTGTCCTGTTCAGCCGGCACAGTCCAGAGAGGCTTTTCTGCTTCATTAAAATGATGCGATCGCAGTATGTGAAGGTCTATTATTACCCTCAGTCCGGCTTTCTGGCACCAGTCCAGACAGTTCTTCATGAGGGTGAAGGCTTCTTCCTCCCGGTTTCCGTTCTCATCCCACATCTGCTCCTCATCTATTGGAAGCCGCACATGATCAAAACCGACAGAATCGATGAATCTGATATCACGTTCTGTTATGAACATGGCCCGCTCTTCCCCCCTGATGCGGCTTTGAGACAGCCAGTGAGCAATGTTGGTGCCTCTTCTGATCTCAAAGGATTCGAAGGGGAATGAACCGGAATCACTGTCTGCACGTCCGCTGCGACATGTAGTGGAGGCAAGGCCAATTGCGACAATTGAAAGTAGAATAATCAGTTTTCTCATAGGTGAAATACTTTTAAGGTTTAGGATCCCATTATGAATTCAGGTTTAAGATGAAATAATATGTGGAAATTTTACAGTCAACAGGTCAGGCGGAATTGAATCATCTTACTTTTAATGTCAATATAAGATGAGAATAAACTCTATCCGTTATAAATTTAGGAAAATAATTGGATTTCCGATTCAACCTGCATCTCATTCGGATGTTTTTATATTTCAAATTTCCGGGACAAATTTCAGCAACAGCGACTTTTCCTGCATGTATAGAATATCTAACGCGGCTGCCTAGAAATTATATCACTCTGCGACCCTGTAAAAGCATTACCATACAGGCATTTTGGAGGCAGCACTTTCCTTCCTTCAACACCTGTACTGCCAGGCGCAGTTTAGAACGGGTTGGGCGGAACCAGTTCCGACCTGCCTGATATTGGCTCCGGCACCTGGCAGAAATCAGAATACTGGACACCAATGGTGGCATATACATTATGGCTTATGGCCGATATATCTGAATGACAGCACGACAATGCAAAGGTATATGCATTGCATGCAACGCATCTCCGAAAACCACAGCAATAAAAGATACTGGTTTTCTTAAAGAATTTTAAAAATATTATCTTTCGCCATTATTGGCGACTGGAAAAAGATTTGCCGATTTGTCAAATTAACCGGGCTCATATACACTATGTTCCATAATAAGACATTAAAGCCATTGCTTATAAAAGCCTGCCTGTCGCAGTTATTCTTATCTGTTGCGCTCATACTGTACAGCCAGGATTACAAGCTGTTCGAAACATTGCCTGCAAAAAGGTCGCGTGTGGTCTTCAGGAATACAATTACCGAAACGCAAAACTATAACGCCCTTACCCATGAAAACATGTACAACGGAGGCGGAGTTGCGATCGGGGATATAAACAATGACGGTCTTGATGATATTTATTTCATATCAAATATGAAATACAACAAGCTGTACCTCAACCTTGGAGGCATGAAGTTCAAAGACATCACCCAGACTGCAGGGGTAAGCGGCAGGGAAGGATGGAAAACAGGCGTTACCATGGTTGACATAAACGCCGACGGTCTTCTTGACATATATGTCTGCTATTGCGACAAAAGCAGTGTTGAAAACAGGAGGAACCAGCTTTTTATAAACAAAGGTGACCTGAAATTTGAAGAAAAAGCAAAGGAATATGGTATTGATGATCCTACTTATTCAACTCTCGGGGCTTTTTTCGATTATGACCGCGATGGTGATCTGGATATGTTCCTTGTGGCAACAAATGTGCAGGTTCTCAGGGGCCTTGAGTTTGAGCAGGCAAGGGAAAGCGATGATCCCTACGCGGGCGACAAGCTTTACAGGAATGACAACGGTCATTATACTGATGTCACAGTACAGTCAGGTATCCTGGCAACAGGACTTGGTTATGGTCTCGGAGTGGCTATTTCAGACCTGAACAAAGATGGCTGGCCCGATATCTATATCACCAATGATTATATTGAACCCGATTATCTGTATGTCAACAATGGCGACGGTACTTTCACCAACAGGATGACCGAGCATGTCCTTCATAACTCACAATCGGCAATGGGCAATGAGATCAACGATTTCAACAACGACACCTGGCCCGATATCTTCACTGCCGACATGCTGCCCATGGATAACAGGCGTATCAAGCTTTTATATGGACCTGAGAACTATATGGAATATGCACTCATGGTAATGGAAGGCTTTTACCATTCAAGCATGCGCAATATGCTTCAGATGAATAACCGGAACGGAACCTTCAGTGAGGTCGGACAGCTTGCCGGAGTATCAAACACTGACTGGAGCTGGGCTCCTCCCTTTGCCGATTTTGATAACGACGGCTGGAAGGACCTTCTTGTTACAAACGGCTATTTCCGCGATTATACCGATCGCGATTTCCTGAAACAGAAATACGAATATTATGCCCAACAGTCCAAGGCCAGGATACCAATCGACACTTTTTACATTTCCCAGTTCATGAAGTCAACGCCTGTCCATAACTACCTGTTCAAAAATAACAAAGACCTCACTTTTACCGACAAAAGCATTGAGTGGGGTATGGAAAAAAAGGGATTCTCTAATGGCGCAGCATATTCTGACCTCGATAACGACGGGGATCTTGACCTCGTCCTGAGCAATCAGAATGATTACGCATCAGTTCTTCAGAATATGACGCGGGAGCGGGCAAAATCATCCAATTATATCAGGATCCGGCTCAACGGGGAAAATGACAACAAGGCAGGGATCTGCAGCAAAGTGTATGTATATTCCGACCTTGGTCCTCAATTCCAGGAGCAGATGCCATCCCGCGGATATCAGTCGTGCGTCAGTACCACACTGCTTTTCGGCCTGGCCGGTGTTGAAGTCATCGATTCAATAATAGTTGAATGGATCTGCGGCAAAAAGAGCCTCCTGAGAAATATTCCGGCAAACCAGCTTATAGAGATAAATGAGGCTGATGCTGAATATAAAACCGTAATCCCTGATCTGCCGCCATCAATCTTTACTCCGGTTGTGTCACCGATTAGTTATCAGCATGTTGAACCCGGCTTCAATGATTTCAGCAGGCAACCGCTGCTTACCTATATGCCTTCAATAGTCAGTCCGGTCATGACATCTGCCGATGTTAACGGAGACGGCCTCGAAGATGTATATGTAGGCGGCACAAAGGAGAATCCGGGAGCTCTATACTTCCAGTCGAAAGATGGAAGTTTTGTTCCATCATCAAATTTTGTTTTTGCTCCTGACTATTTCTGCACTGATTCCGACGCACTCTTCTTCGATGCTGACGGCGACGGCGACCAGGACCTGTATGTTGTCAG
>JAVEVC010000061.1:4776-7534 GCA_034005245.1 Bacteroidales bacterium | reverse complement strand
TCCCCGGAAGACCTTCAATCAGCCGATGTTCTCTCTGCCACCGAATTAAGAACAGTACTTTACATTAATGAAGGGGGAAGATTTGTCAAGAAAGACCTTCCTGTAGAGGCGCAGTTTGCTCCGGTCCATGCAATTGAGGTATTTGATTACAATAACGATGGCAATAAGGATCTTATTCTCGGAGGAAACCAGAATGCGATGTGCGTAAGGCTGGGAGTTATGGATGCAAATTACGGACAGCTGTTTGAAGGCGACGGTAAAGGGAACTTCAGGTATATTCCCCAGGACAGATCAGGTTTTACCATAATCGGAGATGTCAGATCCCTGAAAACAATGACAATTAACGGACGCCTGTACCTGTTTGCAGGTGTAAGCAATTACGGAGTGGCAGCTTATATACTGAACTCAGAGTAAATTGCAGTCCTAAAGATCTTATTTGTCTTTGATTCCCTTCCCCTGCTCTATCACTATGTACCTGTCGGCCGGAATATCCTTATACGACTCCTTTATTCCGTCGGACCAGGCTATTTCCAGAAGGTCGATTTTCTTATTCCGGCCAAGCCCTATGTGAAGACGGGGGTCGTTATTCGAGAGGTATCCCGTAGTCCATTGATTTACAAGAATCTGCTTTAAATCGCCTGCCGTTACGGTAACCTGTGCGCCTATTGCCGGCGCAATTCCCCTGCTGGTATTAAGGGTCAGTCCCAGCCAGTGGTTCCTGTTGCCTCCATCATTCCTCAGAAGGGCCGGGGTTGCTTCGAGATCGACATGTGAAACTATGATATCAAGGTCGCCGTCGTTATCGTAATCCCATACTGCCATGCCGCGACCTGAACGTTTCTTAGAGAAGTAATCACATAGATTCCTTCCCACATCCATGAAACGGCCTTTGCCATCGTTCTCAAGCAAAAGCTGATATTCCAGAATAAGTTCCTCTCCGTTTCCGTTGGCCGCAAAAATATCAAGATCTCCGTCGTTGTCATAATCAAACAGGGCAGTGCCCCAGGAACCTTTGCCATCGAGAAAACCTTCCACCCCGCTTGAACGGGTAACATCCTGAAAAAGGCCATTGCCTAAATTCCGGTAAAGTGCTCCGTACGAAAGGTCTGAAACAAGGATATCAATAAGGCCATCGCCATCTATATCGCCCAGGGTTCCGTGCATGGATCCCGTACCAATTCCCTTGCTGTTTGAGGCCACTCCGATCGAAATGGCAATCTCCTCGTACTTACCGTCAATGTATTTGAACATATAATTCAGGTGGTGATCATTTGCCTGGAATATCTCCAGCGTTCCATCATTGTCGTAATCAAAGACTGTCAGTCCCATGCATTTTGAATCGGGGTACCAGAGATTTCTTTCCAGGGTGACATCCTTGAAAGTGCCATCGGGTTGCTGCTCATAAAGCATCGAAGCCTGGCCCAGGTACTGTGAGGGGTGCGGCATTATTTCAGGAGAATCGGGCGAAACGATCACAGTATCAAAGGCAAGGAAGTTTCCCACCATGGCGTCGAGCCTGTTATCCTCGTTGTAATCCCAGTATACGACTCCTATGCTCCATTTTTCAAAACCATTGAGCTTTTCCGGGCCCCTGAGACCGACTGTCTCAGTTATATCGGTAAACGTTCCGTTCCCGTTATTCCTGAAAAAAACGTTAGGACCATAATTTAGCAGGTAGAGGTCTTCATCACCGTCATTATCATAGTCTATGGCACCTGCCGCCATGCTCCAGTTAATATCGTATATTCCTGCTTCCCGCGAAACATCGGTGAATGTTCCGTCGCCATTGTTTCTGTAAAGGTTGTCGGGAGTGTCACGGAAAACAATCCCTTCCCGGTCGGATATACCATCAATATAAGTGCCGTTCATCAGGAAAAGGTCCATTAATCCGTCGGCGTTATAATCAAATACGGTGACTCCCGATCCGCTGCTTTCGAGTATGTTCTCATATGTATAATCACCGAAATTATACCTGAAGTCAATCCCTGAGGAAATCGTAACATCGGTATATTTTATTTTGCGGCTGTCACATGCATTAAATGAAATCAGAATTGAAATGAGCAGCAATCCTGCCGGGCGGGGAAAAATAATTCTCATAAAGATTTGTAATTCATTGTCAGTAATCCGGTAAGATCAAAACTATATTTCTCTCATCCTCCCCTTGTTCAGAAGCCTTTCAACGGGGGTGAATGATTGTGAAGAGAAACTGCCGCTTCCTGAGTCAGGCGGATCAACCAAATAACTGATCTTCACATTAAGGCTGAGAAAACAGCCTGAGATATTATTCCCTTTTGACTTTGATTGCATTCCTGAATTCTTCAATAGTGACTTTTCTTGTGTTATATTCCCTGTGGTATTTCTGAAGATCTTCATCGTCCGGATAAATATCATTCTCGCCCGGAGGATAGCTGCCCATTCCGTGGAAAGGCAGAGGCATAACTGTATTTCCTTCGGCTGTATTCATATCCCCGTCTTTAACCCATCCCACACTGCGGATCAGAAAGTCCCTCTTCCATCCGCTTTTAAGTTCCGGGAGGCTTTCAGCATTGAACTCTATTGTTGTCTCATCTCCTGCGTTTGTGATGATGTATTTGTTGTCCGACTCCTCCAACAGAGGCAGCACATCGCCAAAACGGGTATAGTTACCTGTAAGGTCTCTCCATCTCCATGTTGTATCTACAACAGAATAGTCGAACCAGTGGGGGCCGTATCTCCCACCCTTTCTGTACAGTCTTGAGAATCCCCTGAAATGAAGGTC
>JAVEVC010000061.1:0-4676 GCA_034005245.1 Bacteroidales bacterium | reverse complement strand
GGCGGAGTGAACTGTTCCTCCACAAATATGTCAATGGAATCGGGATGATCGACAGCGATCAGATCAATCTTGTCAATATACATGGTTTCCCACAGTTCAGCCGTTACCTGCAGGGAATAGATGCCATTTTTCGGCTGTAACATCTCTCCGGGTATCTTTATATAGTCATCTGATGCATTGGCAAAGCCATAAGTCGTTGTTCCTCCCATTATTCCGAGCGGCATCCCCAGTGCACTTCTCCACAGGATGTCCTTAACGAATATATACTCATCGCCATCCCAGGTGTAGAGGAACGGGCATGAACCCTTGAGCATCTGTTGCTCAATAAGCGACTGGTTAGTCTCGGGGAAAAACATGTTCTG
Source organism: Bacteroidales bacterium (assembly GCA_034005245.1). Classification (GTDB taxonomy): domain Bacteria; phylum Bacteroidota; class Bacteroidia; order Bacteroidales; family VadinHA17; genus LD21. Next base: position 4,314 of record JAVEVC010000061.1, on the reverse strand, counting down.
GGGCACTCCGTTTGTCCATGTAATTCGTATCACTTCGGCCCTGTTGCGGTTTCCGATGCCAAAATGAATATTGGGATCGGTCACTACCTTCGTCTGGTACAAATCGCCCGCCCTTAGTTCAATTTTTGCTCCTATGCCGAAATAATTGTTTTTTGCGCTTCCTGTTCTCAGACCCACAAGCTTCATATTAATGAAATGGCCTATGTTGCCCCCATCGTTGCGAAGGAGTTTAACCGTACCGTCGTTACAACCAAGTACCAGGTCGAGATCGCCATCATCGTTATAATCCATGACGGCTATCTGCCTTCCGGGCTTGATATTCTGAGGCAGGAGGTTAGAAGCATTTGTGAAAACACCCCTGCCATCATTATGAAAGAGGAAGTTGCATTTCCCCCCTTTGACAGCTGATTCCCCGGTGATAAAAATATCGAGATACCCGTCATTGTTAAAATCTACGAATGCTGCATCATATGCAATGAGACTTTTTGTTAGGCTCATAATATCCCTGGATTTTGTATCTGTTTCAAAGGAACCGTTGCGCATATTGCGGTACAATCTATGGTTGCCGCCCTTCAGCGAGGCAACGAAGAGATCGAGATAGCCGTCATTGTCAAAGTCCCCGCAGGTTGCTGCAGAGAAACCTCCGTCTGTTTTGAGTCCGCTCTGTGCGGCAATATCTTTGAAGATACCCTGGCGCTGGTTTGAATAAAGGCAGTTGCTGCCATTTTCATTTACCACAAAAAGATCAATATCACCGTCGTCGTCAAAATCGCCAAAAACTGCATCGCGTGAATTTACCATGGCTCCGGCAAGGCCTGCTGCTGTTCCCTGTTCAAGGAAAGTTCCGTCGGCGTTATTACGGTATAATTTGTTTTGAGAAGTTTTTGCTTCAAAGATATCCAGATCACCGTCATGGTCGGCATCGAAACACAGAGCGGCATTTCCTCCTGTTTTGTCACCTGCCTTTGCCTTAAGCGAAACATTCTCGAATGTGCCTTTTCCTGTATTCTGATACAATATGCTGCCGCCTTCCTTCAGTATATAGAGGTCGAAATACCCGTCATTGTTAAAATCAGCAAATACCGCCGACGATTCCCGGCCTGTATGCTTTAATCCTGCAGTGGCGGAGACATCTTTAAATCTCCCTAGATTATTGTTGAACAGGTAATGCCTGCATGCTGATGAACCCGGAGGACAGCTGCTTACATACAAGTCAATATCGCCGTCGTTATCGTAGTCGCCTGCTGCCACGAATGCACCGTACCCTGATCCGGAACTGCCTGCAGATCCGGAAGGTTTCACAAAATCAAGCCCTGATGAGGCTGTAGCATCCGTATAACGCATTGCATCGAGGCTTGAAGCAAAATCGCTTGTTTGTGAAATAGTTGACTGGTCGAAGGTTATGAGCGGGAAACCTACAAGTGATCCGCCGGGTCCCTTAAGTTCAATTATGCCGGCCTGGTAAGGCGATGAAACCCTCAGGTAATTATGGAATATAACAAAAGAGTTGAGTGCCTTATCCCTGTCATTCGATTTCAGGGAAGCCAGTGTCCTCGAATAATAGTCTGCTGCCTCTTTGGGGAATTCCGGGAAAAGTTTCTTTATTATCTCCATCTGTTCCACGGCCTTGTCATTATCACCCTTCCGGATATAGATCTCAGTAAGGTTAAGCCGCGGTACAATGTTGGCCGGAGCGCTTTCAGCAAGTTTCCTTACATAGAGCTCCCTCTGTGTTTTTGAGGACTCATCGGCCATTGTTGAATAAATTTCAGAAATATCATACAGGGTTTTGACGTGGTCAGGAGAATGCTTAAGCGCTTCCTTCAATTCAGCAATTGCCCTGTCGCGCTCATTATTCATCTGGTAGACCGTTGAAAGGATCAGCCTTATATCAGGATCTTTCGGGTCGATCTTTATGGCTTTATATAGTTGCTTTTTTGCGTCGGGATAATTTCCCATCCTCAGGTATGTAAGCCCCAGGTTTGCATATCCCAGTTTCTGGTCGGGCGCCAGCCTGATAAACTTCAGGAACTCCTTTTCAGCCTCCTCGAGCTTGAATTCCTCAAGATAAGCAAGACCGAGAGTCCTGATCGTCATCAGCTCCTGGGATTTCTGCTGGTTCTTCTTTTGCCCGTAGCTGCAACCGCTGCATAAGAATGTACAGGCAATTAACAATAAAAGGAACCTGATCCTTTCCGGGAGTAAAAGTGACCTTAGAATGCGCCTAACAATTTCCATTTTGTGTGTGATATAAAGTTATCCGGCATAAGCATTGCTCAGACAAAATTAAAAAATTAACGCAACCCTTGTAAGGGTTTCAGATTTTCCCTTCAAATATATTCCGGACTGGTTATCTGGTTATGGGGAGAGGTAGTCCGTCACGGACCCCGGTTATGGCAATGTTTTCTTCCCTGTTACCCATCTTATCGAAACTGAAAGTTCCTGTTATGCCTTCATGTTTTATTTCGGAAAGAGCTTTTTGTATCTTTTCGCGGTCTGATGAACCTGCGTTTATTATAGCTTCAATGAGTACATTCATCCCGTCATAGGCATAGGCAGCCACCATGCCCGGATTTTTCCCGAATGCCTGCCTGTATTCGCTGATGAAGCATTTACTTTTTGCTGCAGACCAACTTCCTGAGGGGATCAGCAATGAGTGATCAAAATCGCATAATTGACAGGCTGTCAGCAAATTCTCATTCAGAATGAAAGCCGGGCCATAAACAGGCTGGGACATTTTGCCCTGCCTTATCTTCAGGAAAAGCTCATGAGAAACGACTGGTGTGCAGAAAAGTATGATGCTTCCGGGCTTATTCAGACTTACCTGATAAAGCAGTTTACCGGCATTCCGGTTATAATCTTCGTAACGGAACTGCATCGCATCTGGCAATCCCCTGATAGTTATCTGCCTTGCCAGGTTGCTGAGAGCCTGCCGGGAATCGTAATCTTCATCGTAAATGACGGCAACCTTTCCAGGATTTCCCGCGTTATATATCTCCCGTATCAGGGCTTCTGCCTGCTGAAGATCATTTGGCACACAGTTGAAGAACCAGGGGACAAATGCCTGGGAAAGAGTCGGATCGCCTGACCATGATGAAAGGAAGACAACCTGTGATTTTGTTGCAGCCTGTTCAACTATATGGGCATTGCGCCCGTCGTGTGATCCGGAGAGCGCCCATACGTTATCGTCGAAGATCAGGCTTACGGCCTGTTTTGATCCTGTGCCCCAGGGGCCTTCCATTGATCTGACAAGAAGCCTGAAATTAAAACCGGTCCTGTAACCTATCTCATTTGCCTTCCTTATAGCAAGCTCAGCACCGTTAAAAGCAGCTGCTGAATTGGTGTCAGGAATAAGAAACCCTATTTTTACATTCTGAACGGGCTTTTTTTGAATCGCTGTTATTTTTATCAGAGGTCCCGATAAAAGAAAAAACAGAATCAGGCCAGCTTTACCTAAAATCCGGGTGATTGTAATTGAGAATCCCATTTTACATTTAAACGACAGAAGGCTGAGGAATCAGTATTTCCCTGCCAACAGCCCTGGCTATTGAGCTCATTTCAGTCATTAAGTGTGAGAATTCATCCGGGCTGAGTGATTGATAACCGTCACTAAGTGCTTCTTCGGGTTTATAATGCACTTCTATTATCAGACCGTCGGCTCCTGCTGCTATTGCTGCCTTTGCCATGGCGGGGACCATCCACCTGTGGCCTGTTCCGTGGCTTGGATCGACTATCACGGGAAGATGGCTCAGATGCTTCAGCATTGGTACTGCACTAAGATCAAGGGTGTTCCTGGTTGTTGTCTCAAATGTACGGATACCTCTTTCGCAGAACACCACCTGTTCATTTCCTTCATTAAGTATATATTCGGCTGCAAGCAGAAACTCTTCAATGGTTGCCATCATTCCCCGTTTCAGAAGCACCGGTTTCCTCTGCTTCCCGACTTCCTTAAGAAGAGGATAGTTTTGCATATTGCGTGAGCCTACCTGAAGCATATCGGCATATTCTGAGACAAATTCCACCTGGCGTGTATCCATTACTTCGGTAACGAAGGGCAATCCGGATTTAATGCTTATTTCCCGGAGCATTTTAATTCCCCCCTGTCCTAGTCCCTGAAAATTATAGGGTGATGAACGAGGCTTGAAAGCACCGCCACGAAGCATTGCTGCACCAGCATTTTTAACCTTTTCAGCTGTTTCGCTGATCTGTTCATGGCTTTCAACAGAGCAAGGGCCTGCAATAATGACAATCCCTGATCCGCCAAAATGAATTCCGCTGCTATTAACAATCGTCGGCCCGGGTTTTGACATTCTG
>JAVEVC010000060.1:0-16226 GCA_034005245.1 Bacteroidales bacterium | reverse complement strand
AAACCCGATGCAAACAGCGGCATAGCAGAGAGTTTGAAAAAAACCCTGCTATCCGTAGAAAATCCTTCAGGGGATAATGGAATTGTGCTCCGTGAGAAATATGATGATGGAAAGAAGTTTTTCGAATTTGGCGAGATCCCGGTCAGGCAACAGTCGTTTGCCGGCCGGAAAAGCCTGTTACTAAAAGACTATCAGGTAAACCGTTGCAATGAATCCCTTAAACTGAAACTTCACTCTGAAAACTATTTCAGCTCAGACAGTTCGGATATCAAAAAGAAGATTGCTTACGGCAAGCTTATGCATGAAGTGTTCGAAGGAATTGATACTGCATCTGATATACCGCGGGTTGTGCGAAAAATGGTTCTCGACGGTAAAATACCTGAATCGGATTCATTCTCACTGATAATGAGACTAAATTCCCTTATTGCAGAACCACCTGCTTCAGAATGGTTCGAATCGGGGAGTATTGTAATGAAAGAAACAGAGATACTTTTGCCTTCAGGAAAAACCAGGCGGCCTGACAGGGTTATCATGAAAGATGGGAAAGTGATAATTGTTGACTTCAAATTCGGGCAGGAAAGTCCGCATCACATAAATCAGATGAAACAGTACTGCAATTTGCTTATTGATATGGGATATGATGAAACGGAAGCTTGCCTGTGGTATGTCGACAGTAATAAATTTATCAGAGTCTGATCATATGCAGCAACAACAATATCCCTGGGGCCATGGCAGGAGATTCAATGCATACTCCAATTATTTCAGGAGTATTTATGGTGAAAGGGTTCAGAAAGTATCTGTTGATGCTGGTTTCTCATGCCCAAACCGTGACGGTACAAAAGGATCAGGAGGCTGTACTTTCTGCAACAATGATGCATTCAATCCCTCATACTGCACTCCTTTGAAATCCGTTACCCAACAGATAAGCGAGGGAGTTTTATTCCACAGGAAGCGATACCGGAAGACTAACTCTTTCCTTGCTTACTTTCAGGCATATTCAAATACTCATGCCCCTGTTGAAAGGTTAAAGGAACTTTATGAAGAAGCTCTTGATTTTCCGGGAGTTGTCGGGCTTATTATCGGCACAAGGCCTGATTGCGTTGACGAAGAAAAACTGAGCTACCTGAGTTGGCTGGGGCAGCGCTATTACATTGCTGTTGAGTATGGAATAGAGTCGTGTTACAACAAGACCCTCGAAAGGATAAACAGAGGGCATACATTTGAAGAAGCCCAACATTCCGTAATTCTGACTTCTTCGCTGGGGATCAGGACGGGTGCTCATTTTATCTTTGGATTGCCCGGAGAAACACGAGAGGAAATGATGGCTGAAGCTGCAATTATTTCCCGTCTTCCGCTTACGACTGCAAAATTTCACCAGCTCCAGATACTTAAAGGGACTACCATGGAAAAAGAATTCAGGCAAAACCCTGATGATTTTCAATTGTTTTCATGGGATGAGTACCTGGACTTCTTCATCCGTTTTCTGGAAAAGCTCAATCCTCAAATCGTTGTGGAACGATTCACGGGTGAAGCACCTTTAAGGTTCCATACGCGCGAAGGATGGGGTAAAAAACGATCAGACCAGATAACCGGCCTGGTCGAAAAACGCCTTGAAGAACTGAATACATGGCAAGGCAGGCTTTACAATTCATGATTTTAATTGTTTTGAGAGAAATCTTTTTATGAATTCTTTTTGCCACACAGCCTGTATACACTTGATTATATTCACCCTGCCATCCCATGATCCCGATATCAGCATGCAAGCCTGATTTTGTGCGAGCCGGCAATATCGCATGAAACAATATATTCTGCCGCTGTTTATGAACAACAGATTCTAATGGATAAGGACAAGGTATAGATATATTAGATAAGATGCAGGACAACAGTAAATTACATACTATATCCAAAATCTTCTTCTATCATGTTTGGTGTTCGTGTCATTTATTTATTTCCTTCTGATTGCCGGGAAGTGACCTTTTCCTTAAATTTGAAATAACTATAAATATCCTGTCCGAGCTTATTGTCGGAGGATTTTACACACCTGGGCGATGCAATATTTTCTTAAACGGATAGCTAAGCAACTTTATGAAGAATACGGTGAAAACCTGCACAGACATTGCCTTGTGTTTCCGGGAAGAAGAGCCGGCTTGTTCTTTTTGAAGTATCTTTCCGGATATATAGCAAAACCTCTTTGGACTCCGTCGGTAGTGACAATCAATGAACTGTTCCGTTCATTGTCTGAACTTTTGCCGGCGGAGAGCGAAATACTTCTCTTCGAGCTATATAAAAGCTATCGTCAGATAAAGGGTACAACCGAAAGTTTCGATGAATTCTATTTCTGGGCCGACATGCTTCTGAACGATTTCGATGAGGTGGATAAATATATGGTCGATAGCGATAGGTTATTCCAGAATGTTCGTGATCTGAAAATGATAGATCAGCAATTCGGCGGTCTTACAGATGAACAGGTTCTGATTGTGAAAAGGTTCTGGACGAATTTTGACCCTCAAAGACTTACCGGGGAAAAGCAAAAATTCATTGGAATATGGTCAATACTTGCAGATCTTTACAATTTGTTCGGAAGAAATCTGAGGGAAAAGAACATTGCTTATGAGGGAATGATCTTCAGAAACGTTGCTGAAGAGCCGGATTTCGCGAGCCTGAGGGCCCTTAAGCACGATATGCTTCATTTTATTGGATTTAATGCTCTGAACGAATGCGAGAAAACAGTCATGAAATTCCTGAAGGAAAGTGGCAAGGCAAAGTTTTACTGGGATTATGATAAAAGTTACACATACAGGGAAAAATTTAATTCTGCAGGATTCTTCCTGAGGGAGAACCTGAAGATATTAGGCAATGATATGCCCGGCGATTGGAACTATGCAACCAATATATCAGATAAGTCACAACCTGCAAAATATAGAATTATTGATACCTCTTCTGATGTTGCACAGGTGAAGCTTTTGCCTTCCCTAATAGAAGAGATATCCGGTCTCGTTGCCGGGAATGCGCATGAAACAGCTGTTATTCTTGCGGACGAGAACCTTCTTATTCCTTTATTGACAAGCCTTCCGGAAAATCCTGGCGACATTAATATTACCATGGGATACCCTGTCAGACAGACTCCAGTGTATCTGCTTGTTAAAAACCTGCTTGCATTACAGGGGAATTGCAGGACAAACGATGGCATTGTCCTGTTCAATCATGAAGATGTTGTAAGAATACTTAAGAACCCTCTCATTTCTGACTTGATTACTGAATCCGAGATTAATGTGATCAGGGATGTTGTCTCGGCCAGTCTGACATGGATCCCTTCGGAAAGGTTCTCAGGTTTGGAAACACTGGAAATCATCTTTAAGAAGATAGAATCACCGGGGAAAATATCGGATTATCTCAGGACTATTCTTTATATAGTTAATATTCAACATGTTGATAGTACAGACAAGGATAAAGCTGCCCAAAATATCCGGAATGAATTCATCTACAGGGTTATGCTTGCAGTAAACAGGATCGGCTTTATTGCCGGAACTAATTACATAAATATGTCTCTTGATACCTGGTCGAGGTTGTTTGATAAAATAATAAGAATGCAATCAGTCCCATTTTCGGGGGAACCTCTTTCGGGAATCCAGATAATGGGTATTCTTGAAACCAGGGCACTCGATTTCAGGAATATGATAATATTATCAGTGAACGAGGGAATATTACCAGCAGGTATCTCATCCTCATTTATCCCTTTCAGCCTGCGTGAAGCATTCGGTCTTCCGTCAATAAACCACCGGGAATCAGTTTATGCATATCATTTTTTCCGGCTGCTCCACAGAGCTGAAGATGTCACTTTTGTTTATAACTCTAACTCTGAAGGCCTGAGAGGAGGTGAAATGAGCCGGTTCCTTCTGCAAATGATATATGATCCCTCGGTTGAGATTGATATCAGGAACCTCAGCTTTGAGATTAAAAGTCCGGTTGCAGTAAAAGAAGAAATTGAACGCACAGATGAAGCCAGTCAAAGGCTGTATTCTACTTTCCTGTCAGGCGATCATAAGAAAATATTATCCCCTTCAGCGATAAATACATGGCTGAACTGCCGCATGAAGTTTTATTACAGATATGTTAACGATTTGAAAGAATCTGAAAGGATTGTCAGCGAGATTGATCCTGCCATGCTTGGTACACTGTTGCACTCAGCAATGAAGGAGCTCTATTCAGGTCTTGTCGGTAAAGTTGCAGATTCTGATACCATAAGCTCTTTAATAAATAATCGGCATTTAGTTGAAGATTTGATATCCAAGACTATAGTTAACATATTCGGAAAAGGGAATGATTCTTTTGTTGCAATAAACGAAATGATGGCCAGGCAGGTGTTAATGGACTATATTTACCGCATCCTTGAGGATGACAGATCAGCAACTCCGTTTAAGATTCTGCTAGTTGAAGAGTATATCGACTTTCCGGTTGAATTGAAATCTGACGCGGGCGAACTTTTAATAAGAGCAGGAGGAATAATCGACCGTGTTGACCTGAAGGACGGGGTAACCAGGATCGTCGATTACAAAACAGGAAAAATAGCCGATACTGTAGGATCGCTGAACCTGCTCTTCGAGGATGACAGGGTTAAGGATCTGGACGGATGGCTCCAAACCCTTCTCTATTGCGAAGGATATCTTTATTCTAATCCTGGTAAAATAGTCAGGCCATCGGTATATAAACTCAGAAAATATACCAGGGAGAGCGGATCAGACAAGCTCAGGATAAAGAATGCCAAAGCTTCCGGGATCGTTCTGGAAGATTACACTCATGTGCGTCAGGAGTTTATGGAACTGCTTAAGATTACATTAATGAAGATGTTCAGCATTGGAGAACCATTCAGAATGACCAGGGATATTCGGGGTAAATGTGCATATTGCCCTTACAGGATATTGTGCATGAGATAGATAAGGATTTATTTCCTTATGTCCTGCTTCAGGAATGCCATTTTGATTGCTGTGACTGCGGCTTCATCACCTTTATTCCCATGGATTCCGCCCGACCTGGCTTTTGCCTGTTCCATTGTGTTCGTGGTCAGAACGCCGAAAACAAAAGGGATTTTATATTCAAGGTTAAGTTGCATAAGCCCCCGGGAAACACTTTCACAAATAAATGTGAAATGCGGAGTTTCTCCCTGTATTACGCATCCGATGCAGATTATAGCATCTGGTTCGTGGCTATCTGCAAGAAGCTGGGCTCCGAGCGGGAGTTCAAAACTTCCGGGAACATTCCTGACAATAATGTTATCCTCTTGAGCACCATGTTTAATCAGTGTTTTTACCGCTCCATCTAGAAGGTCTTGTGTAATTTCATGGTTCCAGTCTGATACAACTATTCCGAAACTCATTTTCCCTGCATCGGGAACTGAAGAAGGATTATATTCCGATAAATTAGCTGTGGCCATTATTTAACAAGCAGCTTCACCCTGGCTATGTATTTGTCAATGGTTGTTCCTTCGGTACTTTCAGGATACTGGTCCTTTATCCTTTCATATATTTCTAATGCCCCGGCGTAGTTCTCGCTTGTTTCATGAAGCTCTGCAGCTTTCATCAGGAACAGGGGAGTGCTAAACGAGTTATCAGCATATTCAGCAGCTTCAATATATTTGGAAATGCCTTTATCTGTGTCTCCTAGTTCGACGTAGGCATCACCCATGGCTCCAATTGCAAGAGAACTGATAACCCTGTCCTTTTTTGAGTATTTGTTGAGATAATCGATCGCCTGCTCATATTCTCCAAGATGAAGGTAACAAATGCCAGCCCCGTACCTTGCAAGATTACCAACACTGGTCATCTTGTAATCCTTTGCAATATCGATGAAGCCAAGATAGTTACCGTCGCCATTAAGCGCAAGGTTTATTGAGTCCATCTCGAGATATCTCTCAGCCTGGTAAATTTGTGCCTGGGCTTCTTCATTTCTCTTTGAGAGATATATCCTTGCCAGCCAGAAGATTGCAACAAGAGCAACAATTACTCCTAGGACTGTTAGCAGTGTTTTATAATTCTCTTCAAGAAATTGTTCGGTTTTTGTTAATGTCTGTTCAACGTTTTTTATTCCTTGCTGTTTTTCTTCCTTTTTATATTTAGCCATGACAGTTTAAACTTAAAACACTCAAAAATTTAACTCCGCAAAAGTACTTCTTTTAAGATAATTCTGAAATAATTGATAAAAAAAAGAGATCATATGCTTTCTTCGCATAATTCTTTCACAAAAGGAGATATTGATAATCCCTTGCGAGTTGACTGATTCTTTTCTTAACTTTGTCTCCCTGTAAAACTTATAATCAAAAAGGGCAGGGCAATTGAATCCTCCAACGTTTATCAGGCTTTAAGCAATCAAGAGTTTTTGCTTACGTAAACATGTATCTTAATAAGTTATCTATATCAGGTTTTAAAAATTATATTCAGGCAGAGCTTGAGTTTTCACCCCGTATAAATTGTTTCGTCGGGAATAACGGAGTTGGAAAGACCAACATCCTCGATGCAATCCACTATCTTTCGCTCTCTAAAAGCTTTTTTAACAGCATTGATAGCCTTAATGTAAGGCATGATGAGGATTTTTTTATTCTTCAGGGATTATTCATCAAGGATAAGGAGGAGAACAATGTTTTCTGCTCTTTCCATAAGCAGAAGTCCAAAGTGCTTAAACGCAACGGAAAAGAATATCAGAAACTTTCGGATCATGTGGGCAGATTTCCTGTGGTAATGATTTCACCTGCTGACAGCTCATTGATAACTGAGGGAAGCGAGGAGAGAAGAAAATTTATGAATAAAATCATAAGTCAATATGACACTCAATATCTCGATTCTGTTCTGAAATATAACAAAGCCCTTCAGCAACGAAACAGGCTTCTGAAGGATTTCAATGCAGCGGGCCGATTTGAGGCGGATATGCTTTCAGTGTGGAATTCCAGACTTGTAATGTATGGAGAGTATATTTACAGTAAGAGGAAAGATCTTGTTGATGATCTGAAGCCGGTTTTTCAGCAGTATTATACGATGATCTCCAATCAGAAAGAGATTGTCAGGCTGAATTACCGCTCACATCTTGAAGAAAACTCATTCGAACAGGCTCTGACTAAATCGCTGGACAAGGACAGGTTTCTTGAATTTACAACAGTTGGCATACACAAGGATGATCTGGTTTTTGAAATGGACGGCTTCCCTGTTAAATTGCTGGGTTCACAGGGACAGCAAAAATCCTTTCTTGTGGCACTCAAACTTGCAAAATTCGATTACATTAAGAGAATGGCCGGCTTTGCACCAATACTATTGCTTGACGATATTTTTGATAAATTCGATGCTGAAAGAGTCAGGAAGATAATCGATCTTGTGGGTAATCACAGGTTCGGTCAGATATTTATAACAGATACCCAGCAGAACAGGCTGCAGCATATTCTTGATTCGGTAAAAACTGATTATCGTCTTTTCAGAATCGGAGACACAGGAATTGAAGAAATAATTCAAAACGGCACTTGAGATTATGAGGAGAAGTAAAACCATTACCATTGCCGAAGCAGTGAAAGATTATCTCCGGGAGATGAACCTTGATAAAAAACTGGCAGAAACAGATCTTTTAAACTCATGGGAGGACATCGTAGGAAAAGCAATATCATCAAGGACATCAAAGGTTTATATTAAGGATCAGGTATTGTTTGTCCATCTGAGATCCTCCGTTGTAAGGAATGAACTTCTTATGGTCAGGGATGCACTAATGGAGAAAATAAATGAAAAGGCGGGCCGGATGTTAATCAAGGATATAGTCCTTCGCTAGAGAGATGTGTCCTTTTAAGTGATTTCTCTGTGCTGCTCCTGTTTGATGCTGACATAGCTTCCTGAAATTTCAATTGATTTTTTCAGGCTTTTACCTGATGAAAAATAATATATTTCATTCCCTGATCTCAATTTTACATTTTTATTGTTTATTTCAATCAAAACCAAGGCATCATTGTTTTTCAGGATTATAAAATCGGCAAGAAGAAACGCTTTTTCAATGCCGTCACCTCTTTGGAAATTCCAGACTTCATCGGGAAGTGCCAGCCTGTTTTCTTCATATATTGATTCATTGGGCATGCTATTAAGGAAATCATAGACTTCTTCTGTTGGTTTACCGTTGAGGTCAGTGAAGCAGACAGGATTCCTTTCGATTGCTGCTTTAATGAAAGGAAGCCAGTCAATTACCTCCATCTGGCGGTAAACGTAGAGAGTTAGTAATGCTGTTTCCGAAGTTGCTGCAGCTTCCCTCACTTTTTTCATAATTTTTTTCCGGTCATCTGTAACTGTTATGTCCGGTACTTGGTTTCCGACAAATGATTTGTCAGTATCCGGTAATCTGGGCTCTGTTGAAATAAAGCCGGAAAGGTCCTTTAACAGATCTGCAATTTGGCTTGAATCAGCTATATCATTATGCTTCATTAATGCATGTTTCAGGTCTTTAAGGTTTTTGCACCGGCGTTCATAAAAGGCTTCTTCAATATCATTCAGGATTATTCTGCCAGGCAGCGGGCTAAGATGAAACTCGTCGCCTTCAATTTCATTAATGAGTTGTTCCCTGTTTCCGGGTGAAACATTGAACTTGCTTGTATGTTCATATTCAAACATTTTTTCAAGGGCTATGAACCTGCACATTCCTGAACAATGGCAACGATATTGAAACAAGGATTTGTATTTTGATTTGAATCTCAGGAAGTTAATAAATACTACACTTGAAAGATCCGTGACTAGAAACTCCTTCAGTTTAGAAGAAAACCTCTCATATGCATCGATATTAATGGTAGCTTCCCTGTATAAGGTGTGAATATAACCGGTTATGTGCGAGACTATAGTGACACGCTCATTTTCCAGGGCTCTCCTTGCTTTCTCCGACAGGGAGGTTCCATTGTACCACATGTTTTTGGTTACTATCCTCCGGTTGTTTGTTATCAGTCCTTCTTTCTCGACAATAAAATTCTGTGAATGAAGAGGTGTTGCAATAAGAAATATCTTGTCAAGCTCAATTCTTCCCACTATAAACATGGCAGCAGCATACAGGGCAGACAGGGACACGCATTCACCCGCCCCGGTTGCGAAATTGTCTTTATGCCTGAAAGCAGTCATTGCTTCAACAGTTTCCGTTTTCCAGTATGGTATTATATCGGAATCATACTTATCCAGTCCGAAATGCTTTCTTATATCAATGTCGAAATAATACCTGTCTCCTTCATATCCGAACAGCGCATTTGATTGCTTTAGCAGTTCCATATCAAAAAAATCTCTGAATCTTTCAAGTTCCCGGCTTTTGGTTGTCAGCCCCCAGGTGGAGAGATCGAGATTGAATACGTAATTCTGGATTATATACTGTTTGATCCTGTTTGCTTTGTAGATGAAACTCTTTTTTTCAATGTCCCTGAACCAGGGATCGTCACGCCACTTCCAGATCAGTGGCGACAAAATGTTCGCAATAACCAGAGGATAAAACAATTCGGGGAAGATAAAAACCTCCATATCAGAAAGAGTAAAGGCTGAGGAATACTTTTCAAGATTCTTCCGGTCTGAAAAGTCAACTTCTTTTAAAGGTATCATCAAAGTCTGAAAAATTTTGTATGAATAATTTTCCGGGGCCGGGCTTTAGAATCTTTCCGCAACCGAAAAGAAGAATGCTGCTTCTCTTTGAGCATTTTCATCAGAATCCGAACCGTGGATTGCGTTCATCTGAACCGTTACACCAAATGTTTTTCTTACGGTACCTGTTTCGGCCCTGGCTGGATCGGTGGAGCCAATAAGCTTCCTGAATTCATCAACTGCTCTTGAATGCTTCAGGATCATTACAACCACCGGCCCTGATGCCATGAATTCTACCAAAGAATTATAAAATGGTCTGCTCTTATGAACTATATAGAATTCCTGTGCCTGGAGAGTAGTCATCTGGAGCATTTTCATTGCCGAAATATGGAACCCTGCTTCGCAAATCATGGCGAGGATCGGACCGGTTTTTCCTGTCCTGACAGCATTTGGCTTGATAATTGCAAATGTTATATCGTTCTGCATGAGTTACTATATTGATATTTGTCAATACAAACGGTCTTGGTGATTTTTTCTTACTTTTGCGTTTCAACAAGAAAATAAATGTCAGACCTGGCCAAATATACAAAAGAATTGTCTGATCTGTTTATGTCATCGGATAATATCTTGTTAATCTGTCACATAAACCCTGACGGGGATGCAGTTGGATCTCAACTGGCACTTTATCATTACCTTACAGCCAAGGGGAGAAATGCTACGATGATTTCACCAAACAAGCTACAGGAATTTCTGAAATGGATGGATGGTGTTGATAGCATAAAAATTTTTACCGTTCAGCGCAAGGAGTGCATTAAACTCATTGCAGAGGCATCACTGATAGTGTTTCTGGATTTTAATCAGCAAAACAGGCTGGGTGAGGCAGAACAATATGTTGTACGGTCTGCATCAAAAAAGGTAATAATTGATCATCATCAGGAACCAAAGGATATGGCTGATCTTATAATATCAGATACTTCAAAATGCTCAACCACGGAACTGATTTATGAACTCATTAAAGATATTGAGGAGAAACCATTCAGAAGTATCCATTTTTCAGAAGCAATTTACGTAGGGATCATAACTGATACGGGTAATTTTGAGCATGGTTCATATACCGGGAGAACACTGAATATTGTTGCGGATCTGCTGGAAACAGGAATAGAAAAGGAACGGATTCATAATCTTATCTATAATAATTATTCTGAAAGCAGGATGAGGCTGTTAGGCTATGCATTGAATGAAAGACTGACCGTGATTCCTGAGACGAAGACAGCTTATATGTACCTAACTCAACAGGATCTTAAGCAATACAATCATGTCATGGGCGATACCGAAGGATTTGTTAATCTTCCTCTTTCAATAAAAGGAATTGGCTTTTCCGTGCTTTTTATTGAGAAATCCGATCATATTAAAATATCATTTAGGTCTAAAGGCAGTTTTCCCGTCAATGAATTTGCATCGAAATATTTTTCTGGTGGAGGTCATCTTAATGCTTCGGGAGGTGAATATAATGACACTCTTGAGAATACAATTGCATATTTTCTCAAGGTATTGAAAGAAACAAGGGTTTCAACCGATTGATATGGATAAACTGTTAAGCATTAAACCAATTTTGATTTTCCTGATTTTTTTCGTGATGGTTTCATGCAGAAATGGTAATGAACCCCGTCCGGCCCCAGATCCGCCAGACAGGAAAGATCTCGAGAATATAAATATTTACCTTGTTCAGAAGGACCGGGAGATCATTCAGAGCTACATTGCAAGGAAGAAAATAAAGATGGCAGAATCAGAATCAGGTCTGTGGTTTTTAATCGTGAAAAAGGGAGAGGGTGAATATATAAAGGAAAATGATACAGTGGTTTTTGATTATAAATGTTCACTGCTCGACGGAACCCTTTGCTATTCATCAGAAGCGGACGGGCAAAAGGAAATCATTCTTGGAAGAAGCGGATTGGAAGCTGGTCTTGAGGAAGGGCTGAGATTACTTAAGCCTGGTGGAGAAGCAGTTTTTATTCTGCCTCCATTTCTCGGATATGGATTGCTGGGCGACCAAAAAAAGATACCGGCAAGGGCAACGCTTGTTTATGAGATAAATATTGTGAAGGTTAATTAAAATATTGACTTTAATAAAATATCGTTA
Source organism: Bacteroidales bacterium (assembly GCA_034005245.1). GTDB lineage: Bacteria > Bacteroidota > Bacteroidia > Bacteroidales > VadinHA17 > LD21. Next base: position 4,520 of record JAVEVC010000060.1, on the reverse strand, counting down.
TGAAAGTGAAAAGTATGAAATCCATGTTTGTAGTTCAGACTCTCATGGCATTAATGTTTATTAATTCCTGCAGTCTTGAGAAGAAATATGAAAAAGAAGAAAAAGATTCAATTCAGCAATATCTTGCAGATAATCCTGATCTTAATTTTGAATTAAAGCCCAGCGGATTATATTACCTCGATGTTGTGGTCGGTACCGGAGTTCAGCCGGCAGCCCATGATAGTGTATTCCTTAAATACACAGGAAGATACATTGACGGTATATTGTTTGATACCAATGTGGGAACCAGCAAAGTTTTAAAATTCGTTGTTTTGCAAAACGAAGTCATTGCTGGCCTTGATGAGGGACTTACATACATGAAGGAAGGAGGCAAGGCAAAGTTGCTTATTCCGTCTTCTCTTGCATATGGACCGGCAGGATACTACAACATTCCCGGTTACACTCCCTTGGTTTTTGATATAGAGCTTTTAAGCGTTAAAAAGAACCCCTGATGTTGTGCTCAAGTACAAAAATCACTAACCTGTCGGTCAGATCAGGCATATTCTTTTTCCACTCCGAGATTGGCAGTGTTCTGATTGTTTCCGATTGAAGTGTCAGATCTGCGGCAACACAAAGCATTGTGTGATCACTGCATATCTGCACAACTGCCTCGAGTAACCTTTGGTTTCTGTAAGGCGTTTCCATAAAGATCTGGGAAGATCCAGATGCGGACCTTCTTTCCAGCTCTCTTATTTTTGCTGCTCTTTCTGTTTGTTTTACAGGAAGATATCCGTTAAATGTGAAATTCTGCCCATTAAGACCCGATGCTGCCAGGGCTAGTATTATCGATGATGGTCCAACAAGCGGAACAACTTTTATATTTTTCAGGTGAGCTCGGGCAATTAATTGTGCACCCGGATCAGCAATGCCAGGCATGCCTGCTTCACTCATTATGCCAGCATCATTGCCTTCCAGTACAGGATCAAGAAACTCTGCTAAATTCCTGTCCGCAGTGTGTTCATTCATTTCCAGAAAGGAACAGTCGTTTATCGGGAATTCTTTGTCAAGAGTCTTCAGAAAGCGCCTGGCGCTCCTCAGATCTTCAACAATGAAAAATCTAAGTTTTTTTGTTATTGATGTAACATAATCAGGTATCACCTCACTGTAGCTGCTGCCACCAAGAGTAACAGGGATCATATATATCTTGCCGGGCATTTTGGAATCAAAATTTAACTGGTAAATATAAGTAATTAAGCTTTCATCCTAAGTATCCAAATCTGACCATGTGTCTTTGTTGTTTGGGATTTTTAATATAGGTTTGCTTTGTAAAATCTTGCAGGTGAAAATTACATTTCTCGGTACTGGTACCTCTCAAGGGGTGCCGGTTATAGCTTGTGAATGCAAAACATGTTCGTCTTCAGATCTCATGGATAAAAGGCTCAGAACATCCCTTCTGCTTGAGACTTCCGGCAAAATCCTTGTTTTTGATGCAGGACCTGATTTCCGCCAGCAGATGCTGAGAGAGAATGTAAAAAATCTTGATGCAATTATTCTTACCCATGAACATAAAGATCATATTTCGGGAATGGATGATGTAAGAGCTTTTAATTATAAGAGCAAGGATGCAATTGACATATTTGCCGAAGATAGGGTTCAGAAAGCAGTGCAGCGGGAGTACTCATACGTTTTTGCGGAATACCAGTACCCAGGTATTCCGAAAATGAGGCTCAATAATATTCCGGAGTATGGTTTTAATATAGGGCCTGTTTCATTGTTGCCCCTCAGGGTTTTCCACTACAGGCTCCCGGTTCTTGGTTTCAGGGTAGGCAATTTTGCATACATAACTGATGCCAATTACATACCGGAAGAAACAAAAGAGAGGCTGTTTGGAGTTAAATATTTAGTTATAAATGCACTAAGAAAAGAAAAGCATATTTCTCATTTCAGCTTAAGGGAAGCAATTGATTTTATAAGGGAAATATCACCGAAAAAGGCATACATAACTCATATAAGCCACCAGATGGGCTTGCATAAAGAAGTGAATTCTGAGCTGCCTCCTGAGATTTCACTTGCATATGATGGCCTGAGTTTCTGCTGTGACGAATGAGGTTTCAGTACCTGACCTTTCTTTTGTAGCTCTTTACCAGCTTCTTCTGATAGTGGTCAGAAAAGAAGTACCTGTTTCTTCCCAGTTGGGTTGCATTAGCCCGCGATGCCTTGATCCTTTTCTCATAATAAGGATTTTTCCTCGTTGATGCACATGAGCTGACCACTGCGAACATCATCACCAGCGCAAACAAAATAAGAATGCTAAATGCATTGAAACGGCCATTCATTATACGTTTGTCATTCCGGATCATCTATTTTTAGATTTCAATTAGTAAAATTTCTTACTGACTTCTTTATTCATTTATCGGCTTTTGTACTTGAAATTACCGAGGTAAACAGTTTTTTTAATGATATGTATGTTTTAAATTGCACGATTATTGCTTATTAACCTAATATCAATCTGTAGATATCTATGCGTAACTTGTTCAGGTTCTTGGTTTATTCAATTGTTTTTATCATACCTGATATCCTGTTTTCCCAGTCGATAAAAGAAGTGTTCCTTTCACGACAAAACGGATTAGTTGCCGACAGTATTGTATTATCTGACACTATAGTCCTAAATAATATACGTAAAAAACCCATTATTAGTTTCCTGATTGATGAAAAAATTCATACGACAGCTGATGGTATCGTGAAAACAGATGAAGAGGCCAGAAGCCTAATGGTAGGGAATAAAATAATGCTGAGCCTCAGTAAAGCTGAAATAAACAAGCCGGGATGGAGCTGCAAACTCATTTTTAAAAACATATCTGGTGATACCGTGTCATTGAGCAATGTTGTGCCATTTGGTTTCAATAATGAATCTGTTACTATAACAGGCGCCGGATCGGATGATCTGGCCAGGGCATGGTTGTTTCGTCCCGGATACAAACCATTCAGGATCATACTTCCGGATAACGCTTGGGAAACAGGATACTCTTCATTCGACGCCGGAGAAGGTTATTCTGTTTGTGCAATCGCCCGGCGACAGGAAATATACGGCGGGATAAAGAAAAGATATGTTACCATATTACCCCCTACTGCAAGTGTTGAATATCAGATATTTGCCGATGTGTTTAAGGGTGAGTGGCAGAATGGCATGCGCCTGATGTTCAGGGACAGACTGCTCTACGAAATTGAAATGTTCGATAACTCGTTGTATGAAAGACCTGACCTTGCATGGATTAGAAAAAGCTACCTGATGATCCTGCAAATGGCTTGGGACAGGGAGTATTATGACCGGATGCAAGGCCGGTACATGTTTCCTGAAGTAATAAAAAAAGGCATTGAACTGTTTGGAAATATTGATATTTACGGTATCTGGCCAACATGGCCGAGGCTCGGACTTGATCAGAGAAACCAGTGGGATATGTATCGCGACCTTCCCGGTGGAATCATCCAGCTGAAGAACTATGCTCAGCTTTCCCGGCTAACAAAAACGAAATTCTTTATTGCCTATAATCCATGGGATAAAAGCACCAGAAAAAATGATCACCTTAAAAGTATAGCTGAGTTGATAAGGGAAACAGAAGCCGATGGCGTTGTTCTTGATGCAATAGGCAGTTCAACCTATGAACTTCAGTCCGCTGCAGATAGTGTGAGAAAAGGAGTAATCATGTATTCCGAAGGAATGGCTGTAATAAGTGATATGCCCGGTATTATTGCCGGCCGCGTACATAATGCCATCTACATGAGCCCTGAACTTAATCTCAATAAGCTCATAAAACCTGATTTCTCAATCTTCAGGGTTTGTGATGTGGGAGAGGATATAATCCACAGGGAAATAGCCATATCGTTTTTTAATGGATACGGTACTGAACTCAACATGTTCCGTCCGGGCGGAAGAAATGATTCATACAGGAATGATCTTACCTTTCTTGCCAGAACAACATTTATTCTCAGACAGAATAATGACGCTTTTCTTGATCCCGATTGGACTCCGGTTATAGAGACAGCCTCTGATAACGTTTATGTTAACAGATGGAATCATGGAAGGAAAACCGTATATACCGTGCTTAATCTGAAGCATGAGGGTTACGAAGGAAGGCTTTTCGAGGTTGATGAAAACGATGAAAGACATTTCATTTCTTTATGGGATCATGAAGATGAAATACCGGAAGAAGGTGATGGGAAAAAATGGATAGCAGTCAGTACTGAAGGATGGCCTGAGTCTTATACAGGAACAAGAAAGGAAGGTTCAGTTCAGTGCATTGCAGCTTTCCCGGCATTGCTTAAGACCTTTATCAGGGGTGATTCATTGTACATCTCGTGCCATGAGAAGGGCAATATTGTTATTTGGAAAGGAAATCCTTCATATCAGGCTGAAAAAGAAGAGATTAAACTTAGAAGGGACACTGTGATAAGGGTAAATGATCTCTTCGGATATCATGAGGGGAAAATAGTTGTCCAGCTTGTTGAGGATGAGATCCTGAAAGATGAGAATATTCTGCACC
>JAVEVC010000111.1:0-3465 GCA_034005245.1 Bacteroidales bacterium | reverse complement strand
CCGGAGTATCACCGATATCTGGCCTTCTGCCAACTGGTACGAACGTGAAGTATATGATATGTTTGGCATTACCTTCACCGGACACCCTGACCTGCGCCGGATCCTTTTGCCAAAATCATGGAAAGGTTATCCTCTGAGAAAAGAATTTCCTGCCAGGGCAACTGAAATGGGTCCATTTGTTCTGGACGAACAGATGAGGGAAATTGCTGACAATGACCTGAAATTTGATCCGAAAGAATGGGGACTTCAATCACAAACGGAGGATACGGATTTTATGTTCCTGAATATAGGACCTCAACACCCCGGAACACATGGATTGCTAAGACTGGTACTTCAGCTTGACGGGGAGGATATTGTGGAGATAATACCCGATATTGGCTTCCATCACAGGGGAGCTGAAAAAATGGGAGAGAGGCAGTCATGGCATACTTTTATTCCATATACTGACAGGATCGACTACCTGGGAGGCGTTTTAAACAACCTGGCATATGTTCTTTCGGTGGAAAGAATTGCAGGGATAGATGTACCTGACAGAGTGAATTTTATTCGTGTCATGATGTCGGAGTTGTTCCGTATTGCAAGTCATCTTGTGTGGCTGGGAACATACGCCCAGGATCTTGGTCAGATGTCACCCGTATTTTATGCTTTCAACGACAGGGAACGGATCTTTGACATTGTTCAGGCGGTCACAGGGGGACGCATGCATCCATCATGGTTCAGGATAGGCGGGGTCGCACATGATCTTCCGAATGGATGGAACAGGCTGATCCGGGATTTCATCGACTATTTTCCCAAAAGATTAAAGGAATTCGAAAAAGTAGTTATAAGGAACAGGATATTCAAGGCAAGGACAGTCGGAATAGGAACATTCACCACAAAGGAGGCAATTGAATGGGGTATGACCGGCCCCGGACTCCGTTCGACCGGAATGGATTGGGATTATCGTAAAAAACGACCATATTCCGGTTACGAAAATTTTGAATTTGACATTCCGGTCGGGAATAACGGTGACTGTTATGACAGGTCCCTGATCCGAATTGAAGAAATGCACCAAAGTCTTAAGATAGTGCAGCAATGCGTTGATAATATGCCGGAAGGCCCCTATAAGTCAGCTCATCCCCTTGCAACGCCTCCACTGAAAGAGAAAACCATGTACAACATAGAAACTCTTATAACTCATTTTCTCGGAGTCACCTGGGGCCCGGTTATTCCTCCGGGAGAGGCAATGATCCCCATCGAAGCCGCAAAGGGGAGCAATGGATATTACCTGATAAGCGACGGCGGCACCTCATCTTACCGTTCAAGGATCAGAACGCCCTCATTTCCTCATGTTCAGATGATCCCTTTTGTATCAAAAGGCTATACCATACCTGACCTCTTGTCGATACTCGGCGCCCTCGACTATGTGCTTGCCGATCTCGACAGATAAGATGTTCTTATGCTTATATTAAAATACTAAAGATGCTGAGCGCCAGAGAAAAAGAAGAAATACAAAAGGAAGTGAAGCTTTGTCCTTATCCCGGAGCAGCATGTATCGATGCACTGAAAATTGTTCAGAGTCATCGCGGATGGATATCTGATGAAGCAATAAGCGGTATCGCCGCTGAACTGGGCATGTCAGAAGACGATGTCGATGGAGTGGCTACTTTCTATACCAGGATCTATCGTAAACCTGTCGGCAGGAATGTTATTCTGATCTGCGAAGGCATCAGCTGTATGATAATGGGATATGAACCTTTATATGAGTATATTTCAAAAAAACTGAGAGTAAAATTCGGCGGAACAACCGAGGACGGTTGTTTTACACTGCTTCCGGTTTCATGTCTCGGCGATTGTGATCATGCCCCGGTATTAATGATAAATGACGACCATTATAATGACCTGACTTTTGAAAAGATTGATGAAATACTGTTGAAATACAGGTAACAATATATGGAAACGCCCCTGACACAACATATTAAACACGGTAATATTCCTTCGGGAATCGATTATTACATAAAGGCAGGAGTATACGATGGTGTCGAAAAGGCCTTGAAAAAAATGGCTCCGGATGATATTACGGAGCTGGTAAAATCATCCGGACTGAGTGGCAGAGGAGGAGCCGGATTCCCGACAGGGATGAAATGGAGCCTTTTACCTAAGGAGATTGACAGATCAAAAACCAGGTACCTGGTCGCAAATGCCGATGAAATGGAACCAGGCACCTTTAAGGACAGATATCTGCTCGAAGGAAATCCGCATCAGCTCATTGCAGGAATGATTATTGCCTCTTATGCCATTCAGGCGGGGGTGGCATATATTTTTATGCGATGGGCATACAAGAAAGCCGATGTCACTGTTCGCAAAGCACTTGATGAGGCATACGAAGCCGGTTATCTCGGCAAAAATATTCTTGGAACAGGATACGATCTGGATATTTATGTGCATAACAGTGCAGGCAGATATATTTGCGGAGATGAAACCGCGCTTCTGAATTCTCTGGAAGGCAAGAGGGGCATACCACGCACAAAGCCGCCCTTCCCTGCTGTGAGCGGATTATTCGGGCAACCCACTGTCGTGAATAATGTAGAAACTCTCAGCTGGATATCGCATATTATTGAAAAAGGTGCCGACTGGTTCAGAAAACTGAGCCTTACAGGCGAAGGAGGAACTAAACTGTATGGTGTAAGCGGACGTGTCAAAAGACCTGGTCTATGGGAACTGCCACTGGGAACAACGATGCGGGAGATAATATTTGAGCATGCAGGAGGCATGCAGAATGGCTTTAAACTCAGGGGAGTGATACCGGGAGGAGCATCTACAGATTTCGTTACTGATTCGCACCTGGATGTGAAGATGGATTTTGCATCAGTCAGGGCAGCAGGGAGCAGACTAGGTACGGGCACCATGATCATCCTGGATGACAGGACATGTCCTGTTGCCTTTATTCATAATATGATCAAATTTTTTGCGGAGGAGAGCTGCGGATGGTGTACCCCGTGCCGCGAGGGATTGCCGTGGGTGGAGAAGATACTTGCTTCCTTTGAAAAGGGCACTGCCAGGGAAAAAGACATGGACATTCTCGAATTTCAGACACGCTATATGGGCCCGGGCAATACATTCTGCGCACTCGCCCCGGGCGCCATGGAACCTTTGCAGAGCGGCCTCAGATATTTCCGTGAAGATTTTCTCAGGCATATTAATGAAAAACATTGTCCCTGGAGGTGATTATGGTAAATATCAGAATAAACGGAACCGATTATCAGGTCAAACCGGGCAGGAACCTGCTCCAAACCTGCTTGTCGCTTGGTTTTGACATACCTTATTTTTGCTTTCATCCGGCTCTTGGTTCTGCCGGGGCATGCAGGCAATGTGCCGTGAAAAAGTTTGCCGGCGCCGACGATAAAAAGGGAAGGATAGTCATGTCGTGCATGGAGCCTGTCGCTGAAGGTCTTATTATTTCCACCGATGATCCTGAAGTGAAGG
>JAVEVC010000110.1:0-3572 GCA_034005245.1 Bacteroidales bacterium | reverse complement strand
AGGGCATGGCCCCTGGATGAAATATAAAGTGGTTGTTGTGAATCCTGCGGAAACATTCACTTTCAGGTTCCCCGCAAATTTTCAGGCACGATGGATAAGATTTGTTGCTGATAAAGCTTGCAAGGCAACTACATGGCTTAAATATGAATAAAAGAATTATGATCATCGAAACGAAGAAAATCGCGATAGTGCTGCTTGCAGCCTTATCTTTGACGTCGTGCAATAAAAACGGTACGACGATATTCATCGAAGCGGAAACTTTCAGACAAAAGGGAGGCTGGGTTATTGATCAGCAGTCATTTGACATTATAGGATCATCTTATCTTCTTGCCCACGGACTGGGTATTCGGGTTGAAGATGCAGTAACGACAGTTGCTGTTCCAAAAGGTGGTAATTATCATGTCATGGTACGTACACGTGATTGGGTTGCTCCCTGGGATGCAGAAGGTTCTCCCGGAAAATTTTCGCTTATTATAAATGATGAACCTCTGGAAACAATATTTGGCACTGAAGGAGATTCATGGCACTGGCAGGAAGGCGGATCTGTCAGATTGAAAAAAGGTAAGGCAGAACTTAAACTTCATGACCTTACAGGATTTGAAGGCAGGTGCGATGCCATTCTTCTGACTACTGATCTTCGGCTTACACCTCCTGACGGAAAAACTGAACTTGATCTTTTCCGGAAAAAGTTCTCAACCGGGGATAATACTCCGTACGATGCCGGAGATTATGATCTTGTTGTAGTTGGAGGAGGCATGGCAGGATGCTGTGCAGCCTTAAGCGCTGCCAGATACGGATGCAAAGTAGCGTTAGTCCAAAACCGTCCTGTGCTTGGCGGAAATAACAGTTCAGAAATACGGGTCGGATTATCGGGACTTATATACCAGGAACCATATCCAAAACTCGGAAAGCTTGTCGATGAATTAGGATCAGTGGGACATTGGACATTATGGGAGGCAAACCGGGATTCTTCGACGTCAAGAAGCAGGCAAATACTTGATATCATTGCCAGAAATCCTGAGAAAAAGATACATAATGCCGGCCCTGCAACTAACTATGGCGACGATAAAAAAAGGATGGTCATTGAAGCTGAACCGAATATAAGCCTGTTCCTTAACACCCATGTCTGCAGTGCTGAAAAGGAAGGCGACAGGATTGTTGCAGTTACAGGCAGAGACATCGCTTCAGGAAGAGAATTAAGGTTCAGGGGTAAACTATTTGCTGATTGCACAGGTGATGCTAACCTTGGTTACCTGGCCGGTGCTGACTTCAGGGAAGGAAGGGAAAGCAGGCACGAAACCGGTGAATCACTTGCGCCGGAAAGTACCGACAGTCTTGTAATGGGGACTTCCGTGCAATGGTACGCAGAAGAAAGCACAGAATCGACCGATTTCCCTAATTGTCCATGGGCTGTGCAGTTCAATGAAAATACATGCTTCAAGGTTACCCGAGGCGACTGGGACTGGGAAACAGGACTGACGAGGGATCAGGTAAATGAGATTGAGTTTATCAGGGATTATGCATTCCGGGTTACATATGGTAACTGGGACTTCATAAAGAATAAAAGCATCGACAGGGGGAAATTTGCCAATTACAGATTGACGTGGGTTGCGTATATAGGCGGGAAACGGGAATCCAGGCGACTTCTCGGCGATGTGATCCTGAAGGAACAGGATATAACCGGCAGAAAAATCTATCCTGACGGATCATTTACCACAACCTGGAATATTGATCTTCACTATCCCCTTAAACCTGATGGTTTTGAAGGAGAACCATTCCGATCATTCGCACTGAACCAGAAAATTGATCCCTATCCTGTTCCATACCGATGCCTTTATTCCCGGAATATAAGCAACATGTTCATGGCAGGGAGGAATATAAGTGTGACTCATGTGGTACTGGGTACAGTGCGGGTAATGAGAACAGGAGGTATGATGGGTGAGGTAGTTGGCATGGCGGCTTCAATCTGCAACAAAAACAATGTCCTGCCAGGGGATGTTTACAAGACTTACCTCGGCGACCTTAAGAAATTAATGCTGGACGGCGTACCTGAAAAAGATAAAGCAAAAGAACTGTAGCATATTCTGAAACCCGCCAGGAAGATGGAAAGCAACCAATACAATCCGGAGTATTACAGAAATTCTATTGGAATTAGTGACCCCCGGATTGATTCCTGCCTGCTATAATGAGTTGATCATCTCCAACACCTTTTCCGTAAGAGGTTTTTCAGCACCAGGCATGAGTCTTGTAACCTTCACTTCGTATCCTCCCTCGGGAAAAGCCTTGTCGGTGCAGATATATCCGCTGGAACCGTTGCAATGAGTAATGACAGATGTTACGGAATAAGGTGATGCGGTCTTTATCGCTGAGCCGATCTCATTCATCAGCTCACCCGATATCCCGGTGAGAATCAGATGGCCTATTCTGAAGACAGTCAGATGCAATTTAACATCAGGTCCGCTTTCATAGGTCGTTTGTGGAAAATGGTCCTTGCTTACCTTTTTTCCAGGGAAGGTCAAGGAGGCATAGACTGCTCCCAACGTAGAAGCCGGTTTGGTTTTAACCTCAGCCAAAGCTTCATATGCAGACTTGCCTGCAAGAAACCCCATTGCCTCAATCTCACGGAAATCTTTTCCGGGTCCGTATATGGGATTAATATCACCTGACGCTCCCGCTGTCACAGATACAACAGTTTCCTCACCCAGTTGCTTCTTGATATAGCGAGCTGCCCCGCCCGGCCAGTCGGCTGTTATCTGATAATTATCCTGCCCCGTTGTTGTAGCATGGCATGGCCAGTTAATATAGACTGCAAGTATTTTGCCGTCAAGATCCTCAAACCGGGCAACCTGCACTTCATGATCGCAGGGCTTGCCGGGAGCCCTTCCAAGCCAAACACTCCCATCGGCAAAATCGGCTCGGCGGTTGATGTTCATATCACAACTGCCACTTCCTGTTCCCATACGGAAGTGGATGGGTTTTTCCGATGCTCTCACTGCAAGATCGATGAATTTTTTCTGTAAATCCTTTACATATTCTTCAACCTCTTTGAGAACTTCCCTTTCATATGCCATGGTTACAGGTCCCCCATGATTATGTGCAGCGGTTATCATTATGTTCTCCAAAGCAATCCCTGTCTTCTCAGCAATAAGTTTTTGAGTCTCCTCAACAAACTGCCGGCTATAACCTATAAGATCTGCAGTTATCAGCAACAGGGATTCTGATCCGTCTGTGAAAAAGAGCGCTGAAGCATAAAGCTTATCATGCACCCCTGTAAATGGTGTCTTTCTTGCTTCATAACCACTCATGGGTATTGGAAGCCCAGGTGTAATATCGATCTGACAGGCACCCATCAGAACGCCTGCCTGGCTTTGTCCTGCCTTTTGACCCGATACTTCAGTGAAAATGCTGAAAATCATTAATCCGGCAGAGAATAATGTCAAAACGATCCTTTTCATGCAATAATTTTATTAAAATGTTACACGTACTAAACCAGGATGATCTTAAATTTACAATTTGTCTGAAAATGTAACTTATTTTTAGCCATAATTTGCCAGTATTCTCATATTTAAAAT
>JAVEVC010000059.1:0-17180 GCA_034005245.1 Bacteroidales bacterium | reverse complement strand
CTGCTCCATTTGGAGTTGAGGTATTCAACCAGTTCGCGGCAGCTCTCCTTCTTACGTGAAACAATGTTTATTATTCTGTGACCTGAGTCAGATAATGCCCGGGACAGGGCTCCTGCAACCTTACCCGCTCCAATAAATGATATCCCGTATTTCTTCACAGAAAAAATTTTCAGAAATATACAAAAATGAACCCATATAAGACAAATGGAATTAACGGCTTCTCATTCCGAAGTTCATTCAACAGGCAAGGCTGGAAGGCGTTGGGCTATTTTCCGTATAGATTTGTTGAGACGCTGGTAACCTCAATATCATACACCTTGTATAGAGATGAGTATGAGTAGCTGTAACTATAATTGCTCTGATTATAGATATAGTTGCAGTTCCAGTAAACCTTTCCCGAGATCAGAAGCACATCCCCTGATTCGCTTTCGGAAAAATATTTCTTCATCTCACCAGGGTTGCAGAAATAGTATGTTGAATAGGGATTGGCAGTTGTGGAGAATTGAATATTCGTGAATTCACTATTAAAATACACTGTTGCTTCTTCATTTACAAGCTCAAACAACACATCCTTGCCGCAACCGCATCGAGCTTGTTTTTTACAGCCCAGATCAACAATTACCGGAAGCATTATTATCAGGAAAACGAACGCCTTTCTAATTGATTTAACTGACATTGACCTGATTATTAACGAAACGTTTATCAACTCTGCAAAATAACATTTTATTTTCCGTATTTCAAAAAAGAAGCCGTCAAAACATATCTGACGGCTTCTTTTTACAGAAAACTTATCTTTACATCACGCTTGTGCCGTTGGGCCTCCAAATGTAAGGGGCAAAGCTGGACCAGGCCCTTTTGCCTCTTTAATCTTTCCATGAACAGCTTCATATTTTGATATATTGTCCTGAATAGCAGCAACAAGTCTTTTCGCATGTTCCGGAGTAAGGATGATCCTTGATTTAACCTGCGCCTTGGGAATGCCAGGCATTATCCTTACAAAGTCGATAACAAACTCAGAGGCAGAATGAGTAATGACTGCCAGATTCGAATATATACCCTGTGCAACTTCCTCATTGAGCTCTATACTAATCTGTGAAGGATTTTTTGTATCTGACATAATCTTGTTTTTTGAATTAATATTGCTCTGAAGAGGAATCTGATTCAACAGGCTGACCTGTCATGGTTTCATATTCTTCCAGAGAACCGACTATTATGCTGTTGTATTCTCTCTGGCCTGTGCCGGCCGGTATCAGATGCCCGACTATAACGTTTTCCTTAAGCCCTTCCAGCCTGTCGACTTTCCCGAGTATTGCAGCTTCATTCAGGACCTTTGTTGTTTCCTGGAATGATGCTGCCGAGAAGAAGCTGTTGGTCTGCAAGGCAGCTCTTGTTATACCCTGGAGCACCTGATTTGATGTAGCTGGTACAGCGTCGCGAGCTTCAGCAGGCTTGAGGTCTCGCCTTTTAAGGACTGAATTCTCATCTCTCAGCTTGCGGGTGGTGACTATCATACCCGGGCGCAAAATTGTTGAGTCGCCGGGGTCAGTTATGTATTTCTTACCGTAGATATTGTCATTCTCATCCATGAATTCAAGTTTGTCAATAATCTGCCGCTCAAGGAATTTTGTGTCGCCCGGATCAACGATCTCAACCTTACGCATCATCTGGCGGACAATGATCTCAAAATGTTTGTCGTTAATTTTCACACCCTGAAGCCTGTAAACTTCCTGGATCTCATTAACTATATATTCCTGAACTTTTGTAGGGCCTTTGATGGCAAGTATGTCTGAAGGCGTTATGGCACCGTCCGACAATGGAGTGCCGGCTTTCACATAGTCGTTTTCCTGAACAAGTATTTGCTTGGAAAGCGGGACCAGATATTTCTTTATCTCATCTGATTTTGATCTTATTGATATTTCGCGGTTACCCCTCTTGATTTTTCCGAATGTTACTTCCCCGTCAATTTCAGAGACTATTGCAGGGTTAGATGGATTCCGGGCTTCAAACAGCTCGGTAACCCTTGGGAGGCCTCCCGTTATATCGCCTGATTTTCCGACCGCTCTTGGTATCTTGGCAAGTATCTCTCCTGCCTCAACTGGTTTATTGGTTTCACTTACCAGGTGTGCACCTACGGGGAGGTTATAGAGTCTGAGATCTTCGTCTTTGGGTCCCACAATCTTGACAGCTGGATTCTTTGTTTTATCCCTGCTCTCTATTATGACCTTTTCTTTAAAGCCTGTCTGCTCGTCAGATTCCTCACGAAACGTGACGCCCTCAATAAGGTATTCATAGGCAATCTTCCCACTTACTTCTGCAATGATAACAGCATTGAAAGGATCCCATTCGCAAATAAGCTTTCCCTTTTCGACTTCCTGTCCGGATTTGACATAAAGCTTTGATCCGTAGGGAATGGTATGTGTAGTCAGTGCAATTCCTGTTTTTTTGTCAATGATTCTTAATTCCCCCAGTCGGCCTATGACAATATCGGTGAATCCATCTTTCGATTCAGGATCGGCTTTCGGGACCGAGCGCAGTTCTTCTATTTCGACGATACCTCCGTATCGTGCTACGAGGCGCGATTCAGTGGTTATATTTGATGCAGTACCACCCACGTGGAAGGTACGCAGGGTAAGCTGGGTTCCCGGTTCTCCAATACTCTGGGCGGCTATGACGCCAACTGCTTCACCTCTCTGGATCATGCGTCCGTTTGCAAGGTTACGCCCGTAGCATCTTGCACAAACACCTTTTTTTGATTCGCAGGTAAGCACAGAACGTATCTCAACCTGTTCAATTGGTGAATCTTCTATTTTCCTTGCAAGCTCTTCAGTTACCTCCTGTCCGGCTTCAACTATAAGCTCACCTGTTAATGGATGATAAACATTATGTACAGTTGTACGTCCGAGTATCCTTTCGTAAAGTGACTCAACAACCTCCTCATTCTTCTTTATTGCTGTTGCAACAAGGCCTCTCAAAGTACCGCAGTCTTCTTCGGTGATAATAACGTCCTGCGATACATCAACAAGTCTTCTGGTAAGGTAACCGGCATCAGCCGTTTTGAGTGCGGTATCTGCCAGACCTTTACGAGCTCCGTGAGTTGATATGAAGTATTCAAGTACAGAAAGACCCTCCTTAAAATTCGAAAGGATAGGGTTTTCTATTATCTCCGACCCTGATGACCCCGATTTTTGAGGTTTGGCCATAAGACCTCTCATACCTGAAAGCTGGCGAATCTGTTCCTTTGATCCCCTTGCTCCGGAATCAAGCATCATGTAAACTGAATTGAATCCCTGCTTGTCGGTCGAAAGCTGTTTCATCAGCGACTGAGTAAGCCTGGCGTTTACATGGGTCCAGATATCTATTATCTGGTTATATCGTTCATTATTGGTAATAAATCCCATGCTGTAATTGGCGAGGACCTCTTCAACCTGCTCGTAACCTTCGGATACGAATTTCGTTTTTTCTTCAGGGATAATGACATCGTCAAGATTGAATGACAATCCTCCCTTAAAGGCTGAGAAGAATCCCAGGTTTTTAATTGCATCAAGGAAATCAGCTGTCTTGGCTGTTCCTGAGAGTTTCAGGACCCTTCCGATAATATCTCTTAAGGATTTCTTAGTAAGCAACTCATTGATATATCCAACTTCCTCAGGAACATACTGGTTGAAAATCACGCGTCCGACAGTGGTCTCGATAAGGTGATTTATCAGATTACCATCAACCATGTCATTTACCTTTACCTTGATTAGGGCGTGAAGGTCCACCTTGTCTTCATTGTAAGCTATGTTGACCTCTTCCGGTGAATAGAATACAAGTCCTTCTCCCCTTACTTTTTCTTCCGGAGTACTTTTCTTGCCTTTAGTTATGTAGTACAATCCCAGGACCATATCCTGTGAGGGTACTGTTATTGGTGCTCCGTTCGCGGGATTGAGAATGTTATGCGATGCCAGCATCAGCATCTGTGCTTCAAGTATTGCGGTGTTACCGAGGGGCAGATGAACCGCCATCTGGTCACCATCAAAGTCAGCGTTAAAAGCTGTACAGACAAGAGGATGCAGCTGAATAGCTTTCCCTTCGATAAGTTTTGGCTGGAAAGCCTGGATTCCAAGCCGGTGAAGGGTTGGAGCACGGTTAAGAAGTACGGGATGGCCCTTTAGAACATTCTCAAGGATATCCCACACCACAGGATCTTTCCTGTCGACAATTTTCTTTGCCGATTTAACTGTTTTCACTATTCCCCTTTCAATGAGCTTTCGTATAATGAAAGGTTTATAAAGCTCAGCAGCCATATCTTTCGGCAATCCGCATTCGTGCAGGTTAAGCTCAGGTCCTACAACTATCACAGAGCGGGCAGAATAGTCAACTCGTTTTCCCAGCAGGTTCTGACGAAATCGTCCCTGTTTTCCTTTAAGGCTGTCGCTTAGCGACTTGAGGGGCCTGTTGGCATCGGTTTTTACCGCGTTGGCTTTTCTTGAGTTATCAAACAGGGAATCAACAGCTTCCTGGAGCATCCGCTTTTCATTACGGAGTATTACTTCAGGAGCCTTTATCTCGATAAGTCTTTTAAGTCGGTTATTCCGTATTATCACCCTCCTGTACAGATCATTAAGGTCACTTGTGGCAAAACGGCCCCCGTCAAGAGGTACAAGCGGCCTTAGTTCAGGAGGAATAACAGGTACTACTTTAATGATCATCCATTCTGGCTTGTTGACATGCTTCGAGTCCCTGAATGCTTCAACCACCTGCAACCGCTTTAAAGCTTCATTCTTGCGCTGCTGGGAAGTTTCCGTATTGGCCCTGTGCCTGAGCGACCACGACATTTCATCAAGGTCGACACGGCTTAGAAGCTTAAAAAGAGCTTCAGCCCCCATATCTGCAACAAACTTGTCGGGGTGGGTATCCTCAAGATACTGATTTTCTTTTGGAAGCGATTCTATTATTTCAACATATTCTTCCTCAGTGAGGAAGTCAAGATATTTTACACCGTCAACAGCCTTTACACCAGGATTGATGACAACATATCTTTCATAATAGATTATTGAGTCGAGTTTCTTGGTAGGAAGGCCGAGAAGATATCCTATCTTGTTGGGCAGCGAACGGAAATACCAAATATGAGCCACCGGCACCACCAGGGAGATGTGTCCCATTCTTTCGCGTCGCACTTTCTTTTCTGTAACCTCCACCCCGCAGCGGTCGCAGACAATACCCTTATATCGTATCCTTTTATATTTACCGCAATGGCATTCGTAGTCTTTTACGGGTCCGAATATCCTTTCACAGAAAAGACCATCCCGTTCGGGCTTATATGTGCGGTAATTAATTGTTTCGGGTTTCAGAACTTCGCCGCTTGAACGGTCGAGAATCTCCTCAGGCGAAGCAAGACCAATTGAGATCTTTGAGTAACTTGTTTTTGTTTTGTTATCTCTTCTGAATGACATATACTGAATATTTTATTATCAATTTTTAAATAAATAACCCTGTCAGTTATTAATCAAGAATAACGCTCAGGCCCAGTCCCCTGAGCTCGTGCAGAAGTACATTCAATGATTCCGGTATTCCGGGCTGTGGCATTGGTTCTCCTTTTACAATGGCTTCATAAGCTTTTGCCCTGCCAATAACATCATCCGATTTTATTGTGAGAATTTCCTGAAGGATATTTGCAGCACCGAAGGCTTCAAGAGCCCATACTTCCATTTCACCGAATCTCTGTCCTCCGAACTGTGCTTTACCTCCCAGAGGCTGTTGTGTGATCAGGGAATATGGCCCTATTGATCTGGCGTGCATTTTATCATCAACCATATGTCCCAGTTTAAGCATGTAAATGACCCCGACTGTAGCAGGCTGGTCAAATCTCTCTCCGGTACCTCCATCATATAGGTAGGTCTTACCATACTTTGGCAGACTAGCCTTATCGGTATACTCGGTTATCTGAGAAATAGAGGCACCGTCGAAGATCGGAGTGGAAAAGCGGAGTCCGAGTTTCCTTCCCGCCCATCCCAGAACTGTTTCATAGATCTGTCCAAGGTTCATCCTGGATGGAACACCCAGGGGATTGAGCACTATGTCAACAGGTGTGCCATCTTCGAGAAACGGCATATCTTCCTGACGGACAATCTTGGCCACAATTCCCTTGTTCCCGTGACGTCCGGCCATCTTGTCTCCAACCTTTATCTTTCTCTTCTTAGCTATGTAAACTTTGGCCAGCCTTACAATGCCTGCAGGAAGCTCATCGCCAATAGTGACATTGTATTTCTTTCTCTTGTAAATGCCGTCGATCTCCTTGAATTTGATAATGTAATTATGCAACAGCTGCTTGATGCTGTCATTCTTTTTCTTGTCTGTAGTCCATTTATTTGGATTGACATTAAGAAAGTCAATTTCCTGAAGCTGCTTGAGGGTAAATTTGCTGCCTTTAGGAATAACATCCACATTCAGGTAATCCTTAACACCCTGCGAAGTTTTGCCATTAACCAGGATAAAAAGCTTATCCACAAGCCGTGACTTGAGTTCTTCAGCACTGCGATTGAAATCAGTTTCTATCTTATCAAGAAGTGGTTTCTCAACCGCTTTTGCTTTCCTGTCTTTTACAGCCCTGGTAAACAGTTTCTTGTCGATAACTACTCCCTCAAGAGAAGGGCCTGCTTTGAGTGATGCATCCTTAACATCGCCTGCCTTATCGCCGAAAATGGCCCGGAGCAACTTCTCTTCCGGTGAAGGATCCGATTCTCCTTTAGGAGTGATCTTACCAATCAGTATATCACCCGGTCTTATGTGGGCACCTATTCTTATCAAGCCATTTTCATCAAGGTTCTTTGTGGCTTCCTCGCTCACATTCGGAATATCGGAAGTGAGTTCCTCAAGCCCTCTCTTTGTATCGCGCACCTCAAGCAGGTATTCATCGATATGAACAGATGTAAACATATCTTCCTGCACAACTTTCTCAGAGATAACAATAGCATCCTCGAAGTTGTAACCTTTCCAGGGCATAAAAGCAACTTTCAGGTTCCTTCCAAGGGCAAGCTCTCCGTTTTTGGTTCCATAGCCTTCGGTGAGGACCTGGCCTTTGGATACCTTTTCACCTTTCCTGACAACAGGAATAAGGTTTATGCATGTGTTCTGGTTGGTTTTCTTGTATTTGGGAAGGACATATCGTTTTATATCATCGTCGAAGCTCACGAATTTCTCCTCATCGGAACGGGTATAGCGAATGACTATCTCATTTGAATCGACATATTCCACAACACCATCGCCTTCAGCCACGTAGAGTATCCTGCTGTCTTTTATGACCTGGGTTTCGAGGCCTGTTCCAACGATCGGCGATTCAGGATTTAGAAGGGGAACAGCCTGTCTCATCATGTTTGAACCCATAAGTGCCCTGTTTGCATCGTCGTGCTCAAGGAAGGGTATCAGTGATGCAGCTATTGATGCGATCTGGTTTGGAGCCACATCCATCATGTCAACATTCTTTACTTCTTCAAAGGGATAGTCGGCTTCATACCGGCATTTAGCCCTAAGGTTCTCAAAGCGTCCGTCGGGTAGAAGAGATGCATTGGCCTGAGCTATCATTTTGTATTCTTCCTCTTCCGCACTGAGCCAAACTATACCGTCGTTGCTGAAGTCTACTTTCGCGTCATTCACAATACGGTAGGGAGTCTCGATGAATCCCAGATCGTTAATCTTTGCATAAACACAAAGCGAGGAGATCAGTCCGATGTTAGGCCCTTCAGGAGTTTCAATCGGGCAAAGGCGCCCATAATGAGTATAGTGGACATCTCTGACCTCAAAGCCTGCCCTTTCACGAGACAACCCCCCCGGACCCAGAGCCGACATACGGCGCTTGTGAGTCATCTCGGCAAGAGGATTGGTCTGGTCCATGAACTGCGAAAGCTGGTTTGTACCAAAGAATGAATTGATTACCGAAGACAGTGTCTTTGAATTGATGAGGTCAACAGGTGTAAAAACCTCATTATCTCTCACATTCATCCTTTCACGGATAGTTCTGGCCATGCGGGCAAGCCCGACCCCGAACTGAGCGTACAGTTGTTCGCCCACGGTACGGACTCTTCTATTGCTCAGGTGGTCAATATCGTCAATATCCGTTTTTGAGTTGATAAGCTGAATAAGGTAGCCGATGATCTTGATAATATCTTCCTTTGTAAGGATCTTGACTTCCATATCGGTTTCAAGTCCGAGCTTCTTGTTTATTCTGTAGCGCCCCACTTCTCCAAGGTCGTATCTCTTGTCTGAGAAAAACAGCTTTTCTATCACATCCCTGGCTGTTGCCTCATCGGGTGGCTCGGCATTACGAAGCTGGCGATAAATATATATTACTGCCTCTTTTTCGGAATTGCAGGGATCTTTCTGTAAAGTGTTGTATATTATTGCAAAGTCCGAAAGGCTTATGTCTTCACGGTGCAGGAGTATTGCCTTTGCGCCGGAATCCACTATCATATCGACATGTTCCTGTTCAATTATTGTTTCCCTGTCAAGAATAACTTCATTTCTTTCTATTGAAACAACCTCTCCCGTGTCTTCATCAACAAAATCTTCAATCCACGTTTTAAGTACTCTTGCGGCAAGTTTTCTTCCGACCAGTTTCTTAATATTTGTTTTTGAGACTTTATGTTCCTCTGCCAGGTTAAAGATCTCAAGAATTTCCTTGTCGCTCTCAAAACCAATAGCCCGGAGCAATGTTGTAACAGGCAGCTTCTTTTTCCTGTCGATATAAGCATACATAACATTATTAATGTCAGTAGCAAATTCTATCCATGAGCCCTTGAAAGGTATAATTCTGGCAGAATAAAGTTTGGTTCCGTTAGCATGTATACTCTGGCCGAAGAATACTCCGGGTGACCTGTGCAGCTGAGAAACGACAACCCTTTCGGCTCCGTTTATCACAAATGTTCCCCTTTCAGTCATGTATGGAACGGTTCCGAGGTAAACATCCTGGATTACGGTATCGAAGTCTTCATGCTCGGGGTCGGTGCAATAAAGTTTCAGTTTGGCTTTCAGCGGTACGCTGAAAGTCAGTCCCCTTTCAATGCATTCATCAATGGTATATCTTGGGGGGTCAATATAATAATCAAGAAATTCAAGAACGAAATTATTTCTTGTATCAGTTATCGGGAAGTTTTCCGTAAAGACTTTGAAAAGTCCTTCTTTTCTTCTGTTTTCAGGGGTAGTTCCAAGCTGGAAAAACTCGCCGAAGGATTTTAATTGAACATCCAGAAAGTCGGGATACTCGAGCTGGTTTCTTCTGGAACCGAAAACTATTCTTTCAGTAATTTTTGGCGACATTTATAAAAGGAATTTATTGAACTTTTAATAAAATACACAAAAAGGCTTAGTTCCGCCTGACAGCGGAACTAAACCTGAGGACCCGGTAGATCAGGTATAACTTATTTAAGTTCAACTTCAGCTCCTGCTTCTACTAATTGATTTTTGATCGCTTCTGCTTCTTCTTTTGACACGCCTTCCTTAACAGGACCCGGAGCAGCATCTACAACAGCCTTTGCTTCCTTAAGTCCCAGGCCGGTGATATCCTTAACCAGTTTTACTATTTGTAGTTTCTGGCCACCAGGGCTTTTCAGGATGACGTCGAATGTTGATTTCTCCTCAACAACTTTTTCTTCGCCTGCTGTTGCCGGACCTGCTACTGCAACTGCAGCTGCTGCCGGTTCAATTCCATACTCTTCTTTAAGAATCTTAGCCAGTTCATTTACTTCTTTAACAGACAGGTTAACCAGTTCTTCTGCAAATTTCTTAAGATCTGCCATTTTTATTAGGATTTAATTTGATTTACTTTTATTATTTATCTCTTTTTGATAGTGTTTCAAGAACACCATGTATTTTATTTCCACCTGATTGAAGGGCTGAAACAACGTTCTTGGCAGGTGACTGAAGGAGAAGGATGATATCTCCGATGAGTTCATTTTTAGTCTTAAGGGTGACAAGTGTTTCGAGCATGTTGTCACCGATATAGATTGATTCCTGAACGTAAGCGCCTTTCAGAACAGGTTTATCATGCTTTTTCCGGAACTCCTTGATAAGTTTGGCAGGGCTGTTTCCGGCATTTGCAAACATGATAGAAGTAGTACCTTTAAGAACAGGAAAAAGTTCTTCAAAGTTCACGTTAGTCTGCTTAAGTGCTCTTTTAAGGAGTGTGTTTTTTACAACAACGAGTTTAATATCATTCTCAAAACACTTTCTTCTAAGAGCGCTTGTATCAGCTGCATTAAGCTGGGCAGTATCAGTCAGATAAAAGTGGCTGTACTCTTTCAGTCTATCAGCAAGGCTGTCTATGATAGCATTTTTTTCTTCTTGTCTCATAATTTCAACTCCATTTTGCTTTTTTTAATCATCAAGACCTTTGGGATCGACTTTTATTCCGGGGCTCATGGTACTTGACAGGAATATGCTTCGTATGTAAGTTCCTTTCGCAGAGGCCGGTTTCAGTTTGTTCACCGTATGGATAAACTCCCTGGCATTTTCAGCGATCTTATGAGGTTCAAATGAGACTTTTCCTATAGAGGTATGAATGATTCCGGTTTTATCTACCTTGAAATCAATCTTACCCTGCTTCACTTCTTTTACAGCCTTACCAATTTCCATTGTTACAGTTCCGCTTTTAGGATTAGGCATCAGTCCACGCGGGCCTAATATACGACCAAGCTGACCCACTTTTCCCATTACCGACGGCATGGTAATAATGACATCAACATCGGTCCATCCGGCTTTGATCTTCTCAACATAGTCATCCAGGCCTACAAAGTCGGCTCCGGCTTCTTGTGCTTCAGCTTCCCTGTCAGGTGTGCATAAAACAAGAACTCTTGTCTGCTTGCCTGTTCCGTGAGGAAGGGAAACCACGCCTCTGACCATCTGGTTTGATTTTCTGGGATCGATACCTAACCTTACATCCAGATCAACGGATGCATCAAATTTTGTAGTCGTTATCTCCCCGATAAGCGACGATGCTTCCGTTAAAGTATAAAGCTTCTCCCTTTCTATCTTTGAACGGGAAAGCTTCTGGTTTTTGGTAAGTTTAGCCATTTCTTCTCAATATTAATTTTTTAGCGGGAATTTTCATTTGACTGTAATTCCCATACTTCTGGCGGTTCCTGCTACCATTTTAATGGCTGACTCAAGAGTGAAACAATTGAGGTCATCCATTTTTTCCGCAGCAATAGCCTTTACCTGATCCCATGTTACGGATGCCACTTTGCTTCTGTTTGGTTCCTGGGAACCTTTCTTGGCTTTGGCAACCTCAAGAAGCTGAACTGCAACCGGGGGTGTTTTGGTGACAAAATCGAAGGATTTGTCACTATATACAGTAATAACCACCGGTATAACCTTTCCAGCCTTATCCTGGGTCCTGGCATTGAATTGCTTGCAGAAATCCATTATATTCACGCCTTTCGACCCAAGAGCAGGGCCTACTGGCGGTGAAGGGTTTGCTGCTCCGCCACGTATCTGTAATTTGATAATTCCAGCAACTTCTTTTGCCATAATTTGATTTTTGCTTGTTTATTGCGAGTATCTGACAGTTATTCAGGAAGCATTATAGTTATTATAACTGTCAATATCTTAAGTCAATTTTCCTTTTCAACCTGCATGAAACTAAGTTCAAGAGGCGTCTTTCGCCCGAATATTTTAACCATTACCTTGAGTTTCTTTTTTTCCTCATTAACTTCTTCAATTATCCCGGTAAAGCTGTTGAATGGCCCGTCGATCACTTTCACCGATTCCCCAACGAAGAACGGAACGTTAAGTTCTTCATCGCTGGCATTAAGTTCATCCACTTTGCCGAGGATACGGTTTATCTCAGATTTTCTCAGCGGTACTGGTTCTCCATCCTGTGATCCCAGAAAACCTATCACATTCGGGATGTTTCTCAGGAGGTGTGGTATTTCACCGGTTAGGACTGCTTCAATAAGGACGTAGCCAGGAAAAAATGTTCTTTCCTTGCTGATCTTTTTTCCTGATCGAATCTGATAAACCTTTTCAGTAGGAATAAGGACTTGTGAGACGTATTCTTCAAGTTTAAGGCGGGCAATTTCATTTTCAATATATTCCTTTACCTTTTTTTCCTTCCCTCCAATAGCCCTTAGCACATACCACTTCTTTATATTCTCACTCATTGGAACTAGACTCCTTGTTAATACAACAAACTGTAAACGAACTCCATAATTCTGCTGAAGGCAGCGTCCATCAGTGCAACGATAAGAGCTATTATCAGAGTGGCAACCAGAACAAGGATTCCACTATTCTGAAGTTCGCTCCACGTAGGCCATGTGACTTTGTGGATGAGCTCGGTGTAAGATTCCTTAAAATATCCTTTTATATTCATATCACTTAATCAATTTGCACGGGAGGAGAGACTCGAACTCCCGACACCTGGTTTTGGAGACCAGTGCTCTACCAACTGAGCTACACCCGTATCTGCAGGATATAGTAGGATCGCGATGCATCGCGATCCTACCTTCCTATTCCAAAATCTCTGTTACGGCACCGGCACCCACTGTTCTTCCACCCTCGCGGATAGCAAAACGCAGGCCTACATTAATTGCAACCGGGTAAATGAGTTCAACCGTGATAGTAACGTTGTCACCCGGCATGACCATTTCCCTTCCTTCCGGAAGCGTTATTTCGCCTGTTATATCAAGAGTCCTGATGTAAAACTGGGGGCGGTACTTATTATGGAAGGGAGTATGTCTTCCTCCTTCTTCTTTCTTCAGCACATAGATCTCTGACTTGAATTTTGTATGAGGTGTTATAGTACCCGGTTTGGCAAGAACCATACCTCTTTTTATTTCCTTCTTGTCAACGCCTCTCAGCAGCAGTCCGACATTATCGCCTGCTTCGCCTCTGTCGAGGATCTTGCGGAACATTTCCACTCCTGTACATACTGTCTTGCGTTTCTCAACGCCCAGTCCAATCATTTCAAGTTCATCGCCTGTCAGGACAACGCCTGTTTCAATACGGCCTGTTGCCACTGTACCACGGCCTGTGATGGAGAATACGTCCTCAACCGGCATCAGGAAAGGTTTCTGGTTTTCGCGCGGAGGCACGGGGATGTATGTATCAACTGCATCCATAAGTTCCATTACTTTGTCTTCCCATTTTGCTTCTCCGTGCATTGCACCAAGAGCCGAACCGCGGATCACGGGAGCATTATCACCGTCGAATTTATAGAAATTCAGCAGGTCGCGGACTTCCATTTCAACCAGGTCAAGAAGTTCTTCATCATCAACCATGTCGACTTTGTTCATAAAGACCAGCACCTGAGGTACGTTAACCTGGCGGGCAAGAAGGATATGTTCACGGGTTTGGGGCATTGGGCCGTCAGTTGCAGCTACAACAAGTATTGCACCATCCATCTGGGCGGCACCTGTGACCATGTTCTTGATATAGTCAGCATGGCCCGGACAGTCAACATGTGCATAATGGCGTGTGGCTGTCTGGTATTCAACGTGAGCTGTATTAATTGTAATACCCCTTTCCTTTTCTTCGGGAGCATTATCAATTGAGTCAAAATCCCTGACGTCAGAGAGACCTTTTTTGTGGAGCACCATGGTGATCGCCGCTGTCAGGGTGGTCTTGCCATGGTCGATATGACCGATAGTACCAATATTCACATGTGGTTTCGACCTGTCAAATTTTTCTTTTGCCATAACTTCAAGCGTATTAAATTTAAGTTTATTCTATATCGGTTTTATTTATGTTTTCTGTTGAGCCGGAGAGGGGAATTGAACCCCTGACCCCTTCCTTACCAAGGAAGTGCTCTACCCCTGAGCTACTCTGGCATCAAAAGTGAGCGGGAGACGGAGTTCGAATCCGCGACCCTTAGCTTGGAAGGCTAATGCTCTACCAACTGAGCTACTCCCGCCTGATATCATATATTGAGTTCCGTACCTTATAAATAAAGATACTTTGTACGGTCAGCTCCGTTTAAGTGGGGAGAGCAGGATTCGAACCTACGAAGGGATTTCCCAGCAGATTTACAGTCTGCCCCAGTTGGCCACTTTGGTATCTCCCCTTAAACCGAGCTGGTTACTCAAGATATACACTTGCAACTCCTTCAAGAGCCGATGAAGGGATTCGAACCCCCGACCTGCAGATTACAAATCAGCTGCTCTGACCAACTGAGCTACATCGGCAATTTAAAGAACTTACCGTTAATGCAAAATACCCTCAAAAAACGGTTTGCAAATGTATTAATTAAAATTTCATTTATCAAAATAAATCAGAATAATTTTGAAAACCTCCGGGTCAGACCCCTCTTTTCTTCTGCTTATATTTGGTAATCTGTCTTTTAAGAGCATCAATAGCCAGGTCGGTTGATTCCTCGAATGTCTTGCTCTGTTTCTTCGCAAATAAAGGCCCGCCAGGTATTTCAATCTTTATCTCACTGATCTTGTTCTCACGCTCCTGATCCTTGTCAAGCCTAAGGTACACTTCAGCATTTACAATACCTTCACCAATGAGTGTCAGCTTATCCAGTTTCTGATGAATGAAATTGATAAGCTTCTTGTCGGCATCAAACCGTACCGAGTGAATCTGAACATTCATAGTTGCACCTCCTGTTTAAGTAATTAATAGTTAAGCTCTTGGATGAGCCTGTTTATATATTTTCCTGAGCTTCTCAAATGTGTTATGAGTGTAAATCTGCGTAGCCGACAGATTTGCATGCCCCAGGAATTCCTTTATAGAATTAAGGTCGGCACCCCTGTTTAACATATGAGTGGCAAAAGTATGCCTTAAAATATGAGGGCTCTTTTTTTCAATAGTCGTAACCATGGAAAGGTACTTTCTTACCACGTTATAAACGTATTTGTCATACAGTTTGTTTCCTCTGTCACTAACGAAGAACCATTCCCCGGCAGCATCACCAAGATGATCCATTTTTGCCTTCAGATAATTACCAAGGGTGATCGTGAAAGACGGCAGAAGAGGTATTATCCTTTGCTTGTTTCTCTTTCCGGTTACCCTGACGGATGCGCCCTGCAAGTCCACATCACTATCTCTAAGGCCCGTGAGTTCCGATCTTCTCATCCCTGTCTGGTAAAGCATTTCTATTACTGTCCTGTTCCTTATGCCCGAGAAATCGTCTCCGAAATCGAAATCATCAAGCAGGAAGTCAAGAGATTTTTCATCCACAAAAGCCGGTAGTCTTTTCTTCACCTTTGGGAGTACAACCTTATCAAGAGGATCATTCTTCACTATCCCCTCTTTCCTTAAATACCTGTAAAAAACCCTAAGGCATGATATCTTACGATGAATGCTGACTGGTGAATAGCCGCTGTCAAGCATGCTTACAATCCACGATCTTATATCATAAGAACTTATTTGTCCCGGTTCAGTTGGATTCTGCCGGGCCGACTGGAAGGAAAAAAACTGATCAAGATCGTTTAAGTATGATCTTACAGTATGAGGCGAATACCGCTTTTCCGTTTTGAGATACTGTAAGAACGATTCCTTATGGTTCATAAAGGAACCCCCCTGAGATTATGCTGAAAAATGATGCGGGCTTCTATATTATTCCTCGCGCTCCTGCATCTTCTGTACGTACTTAGCCTTCTTTATTTCATCTCTCCGGCGCACTGAAGGCTTGACAAAAGCCTGACGCGAGCGCAACTCACGAATCACTCCCGTCTTTTCAAACTTTCTTTTGAACTTTTTTAAAGCTCTTTCAATATTTTCGCCTTCTTTTAATGGTACAATGATCATGATAATATTTCAGTTTTTTAAGAGGCGCAAATGTAGAAATAGTAAAATTCTTTTCAAAGCTTTTAAGGTGATAATTTATTCATTTCACTTTTTTTTGTCAGGTAAGCAATAATTTAACACTGATTCATCCTGTTATCATTTTTTAAATTTAAGCATAATTTTATCATTTTGCAAGTAAATGCACCAGGATCTGGCTTCCTCTTTTACCTAATCGGAGGCAAAATCAATATAAGGCAGTATTCTTTCTGTTCTTTCGAGGGAAATAAGCTTGTTGCTTATAAGATCTTCCCTGTTTCTGATCATTCCCTGCAATTCCCTGTACTTCATTATAGCCTTGACCTCATCCATTTCAATATAAGGATGCCTTAAAAGCTCCCTGAATTCAGCCTTGTTTATTTTTATCCGTGACACGTCAGATGAATCAGCGGTGACCATTATATTTATAAGAGTGAATGTTTCTTCAGACAGGCCATATACTTCCTTTAGCTGATCGACAGAAGCATAACCGCCAAGAAGCTCCCTGTATCTTATTATTCTCGCCGAAAGGACAGGCCCGATCCCGGGCAAAGTTGTCAGAAGAGATGAATCGCAATCATTAATATCAATCACAGTTCTTTTTGTATCAAATTTTTTTACGGTCAGCCCCGGTTTTGATTTTAGCCCGGAATCAGGCCGTGAAGCCCTCTCTGCATGACTTTCTCTAACGGAGTCGTCAAAGCTAACAGGAATCACGGTAACAGGCATAGTCTTTTCAGGAACAACAATCCTGAAAATGATTATTATGGCAATGATTAACAACAGGAAGAGTGCAGATCTTCTTTCCCTGCGGGTATACCCGAACCATTCTTTAAAAAGACCAGCCAGAGAATTCATAAGAACATGCAGAAAGACTGGCCGCAATATAAAAAAACCCGGGGCAAATAAAACAGTGGTCTTTAAAATCCTTTATGAAATGCAGGAATTAAAACGGATAACCAATACCTATTACAAAAGTGAAGTCGTCCCTGAAATCATAATTTCTGTTCAGCATGATCCATCGCGATCCTTCTGTAAGGACAGGATCCCTGAGCTTCACTCCCATGTCTATACGGCCTATAAAGAACTTGAAATCAAACCTGAGTCCTGTTCCGGTACCAACTGCCATCTCCTTGTAAAACTTACTGAAATTAAATTTTGAGCCCGGCCGTGAAATATCCTCATTATAGGTCCATATATTTCCGGCATCCAAAAAAAGTGCACCTTCAAGAATCCAGAACAGCTTGAACCGGTACTCGGCATTAGCTTCAATCTTGACGTCTGCTGTCTGGTTTATCAAGCCTGTCTCATCAGGTAAATAAGAACCCGGACCGAGCGACCTGACCTGCCATGCTCTTATACCATTTGCTCCGCCTCCAAAATATTGTTTCTCAAAGGGTATTGCCTTTGAATTTCCGTAAGGTATTCCCACGCCCAGGAAA
>JAVEVC010000013.1:61837-72789 GCA_034005245.1 Bacteroidales bacterium | reverse complement strand
GGTATAGCATACCACTCCGGTTTAATACCCATGGAAACAATCATGACAGTTGTAGCCCGCCAGTTTACGCTTATGAACCAGGCAGGCTATGAGAATTTCGTTGTGTCATGCGTTACATCGTTTGGTATTTACATAGAGATGCTTGAAACATGGAAACATTTTCCCGAAACAGAAAAAAAGACCAGGGAGGCCTTGAAAAGAGCAACGGGAATGACATTCACAATCCCGAAAAATCTGGTCCATGCAAGTGATGTCATCTATAAATTCAGAAAAGAAATAGCAGATAAAGCAAAATACCGGCTCGTTAATCGGCAGACCGGAGAACCCCTCAGGGTTGTGGATCATGTCGGATGTCATTATGCAAAGATCTTTCCATCCCATGGGATAGGAGGTGCTGAATATCCTTATGTGCTTGCAGGAATGATAGATGAATGGGGCGGAGAACAGGTTGATTACCCGGAACGTCGCCACTGCTGCGGTTTCGGTTTCAGGCAGTATCTGCTTAAATCAAACCGTGGTTATTCTGTAGCTAACTCCAAGAAAAAGTTTGATTCAATGCTCCCATTTAAACCCGATCTTATAATAGCAAACTGTCCGGGTTGCACATTTTTCCTCGACAGATGGCAATACGTCATAGCTGAACAGTCAGGTATCACCTATGGTGAAAACGGATTTGGAATACCTGTTCTGACTTATGAAGAGATTGCCGGACTGCTGCTGGGATATGATCCATGGAACATAGGACTTCAGGGCCATCAGGTTTCAGTTGAACCCTTACTTGATAAGCTGGGGATAAGTTATGACCCGGATCAGAAGTATAAGGGACTGAATGGCGAAGATATCGGAAGACCGGAACATCCTGGAGTGCTAAAGTGCTGTTAATTACAAAATGCATATGCTAAAATTCAAACAAATTGAAAAAATATTAATACATATATGACAACAAAGTATAACTATATAAATAATTAAGAATGAAAATAACTGACGTTTTAGTAATAGGAGGAAGCGCGGCCGGTATGGTTGTTGCTCTGACAGGCAAATCTTCCTGGCCAAAGAAGAATTTTGTTTTGGTGAAAAAACAAAAGGACATGATGGTGCCATGTGGCATACCGTATATCTTTGGGACTCTTGACAGTATTGACCTGAATATCATGCCCGTTGATCCAATGATGGAAAAGGCAGGTATAGAATCTATTGTGGACGAGGCGACTTTCATAGATTCCAGTAGCAAGACAGTTGATTTTATCAGCGGTGAGAAAATTAAATATGATAAACTGGTACTTGCCACCGGCTCGATGCCCCTGAAACCAAAATGGCTTCCAGGAGTGGAAAAGAAGAATGTATTTACCATTCTCAAGGACAAAACCTATCTTGACGAGATGAAGAGCAGACTTTCTTCTTTGAAAAGAGTTGTTGTTATCGGGGCAGGTTTCATAGGCGTAGAGTTTTCTGACGAACTGGCAAAGAGCGGGCATGAAGTTGTGCTTGTAGAAAAGTTGCCCGACATTCTGATGCTTGCATTCGATTCTGAATTATCAAAGAAGATTGAGCAAATCCTTGTTAAAAGAGGGGTCAAGGTAATAACCGGCAATGGCGTCAAAGAGATCTCCGGTGGAGAACAGGTTGAAAAAGTCATACTTGAAAATGGAAAATCTATTGAAGCTGATGCGGTTATCCTTTCAATGGGATATACGCCAAATGTTGAACTGGCGAGGAAGTCAGGAATTTATGTCGACGAAAGCAACTTTATTGCTGTTGATGAATATATGCGGACGCATGTAAAAGATATTTTCGCTGTGGGTGATTGTGCTCAGAAGCGTGATTTTGTAACCCGTGCCAGAGTTGCTACCATGCTTGCCTCAACAGCATGTGCCGAAGCCAGAATTGCAGGAATGAATCTTTTCAACCTCAACGTAGTCAAGACTTTCAGCGGTACTATTGCCATTTATTCAACCGCCCTGGGGGAAACGGGCTTCGGAACAGCTGGAATAACTGAAACAAGAGCAAAATCAGAAGGCATTGCAACGATAACAGGTACATTTGAGGGTATTGACAGGCATCCGGGAAACCTGCCAGATACTCATAAACAAATTGTTAAAATAATTGCAACCCGTCAGTCAGGAGTAATAATCGGCGGTGAAGTAATTGGAGGATTAAGTGCGGGAGAACTTACAAATGTTATAGGGCTGATAATCCAGAACAGGATGACAGTCAATTCTCTGCTTACTGCCCAGATAGGTACTCACCCATGCCTTACGGCTTCACCGGCAGGTTATCCTTTGATAAAAGCAGCCGAAATAATTTCAGGGAAAATGAGGAACAACTAAAAACCATCAACCTCTTATCAAAGGCAAACATGCTTTCATTGGGAGTATTGGACCCGGCAATATAACAGACAGGTAATGATGAAAAAACTCTCCGGAAATCAATCAGGCTCAGGGAATAATTTTAATTTTAATGTTTATCCCTTAAATACTGTCGTCCGTAACAAGTCTTTGAAAAGGAGAGATACGAATATGAAAATGGATTCCCTGAAAACTTAGGTTGATAAGTGTACGTTTTGGATAGGATAACTTTAAATAACAAAAACAAATACGTAAATATTATACTTTCTTAAGTTGCTGTTAATTACATTATTTATCGCATAAAGAATTATCTATGATCATTAAAAAACCTGCAGCATTTTTGCCGCAGGTTTTTTTATCACAGTCTAAAGAAGGTAATTACGGTAAGATTACCTCATCAATTACATGAATAACACCGTTTGTTCCGAGTATGTCAGTATCTGCAATTGCAGCATCTGTTGTGCCCAGTCCAAGAGCGGCATCAGTGTCTGTAATAGTCAGACTGCCAAGATTGAGGGTTATTGTGCCGCCGAGAGTAGCTACATTATTGCTTGTCAGGTTGGGCAAATCGGTGGAGAATACTCTTGCGCCCACAACATGATATTTAAGGACAGCCTCAATAACTGGTATACCAACAGCAGCAACCAGGGCATCGAAGTCTGCTACTCCTGCAAGATCGTACAGTGATGCAAAAGCTGCATCAGTTGGGGCAAACACTGTGAATGGACCTTCTCCGCTAAGAATTGTTATGAGATCAGCTGCATGCGCATCATTTTCAACAGCAGTCAGGGCAGCAACCAATTGTCCGAATTCTGCTCCCTGAGTTGCCTGAGAAGCTGCAACAGCTATTTCGACTATGTTTTGCGAGGGAGGCAGCAGAGTCCTGTCAATAAGATGCACAACTCCGTTGTCGTAATCAAGGGCTCCTCCTGCTGTTGTTGCTGCAGTCACTTCTGTAGTGCCATTTATGAATGCTCCGTTGGTATTGATGCTAAGATAGAAGTCTCCTCCCAGGGTTGTAACAGCTGAACCTGTTTCAGGCAATGCATTGCCGAATACTTCACTGCCTATAACATGATAAGTTAATATTGGTGTCAGATCGTTTGCTGTCAATCCTGCCACACTTGTAATCCCTGCAGCTTCAAAAGCATCATTATCCGGTGCAAAAAGAGTAAGGCTTGCAGTTGGATCCGTCAGGGTGCCCAGAAGATTGGCTTTTACCACTGCTTCTGTAAGAAGCGAGAAATCCTTGCTGAAATATGCCGGCTCAACAATTGTATTAACGATGCTCAGTTCCAATGCCGGTACCAGTACCTCATCAACAATATGCAGAACACCATTTGTTGCTAGCAGATCAGCTGTTGTTACATCTGCTCCATTAATTTTAACAGCACCACCATCCAAATCTACGGTTACTTTATCATTTGTTCCCAGAAGTGTTGATGCTGTTTGCCCGTCTGTCAGATCTGTTGATTTAATGGCAGTTCCTGCTATTACATGATACTTAAGGATTCTTTCTACCACTTCTGCAGGGATGTTAGCAGGATTAGTCTGACCTATAGCACCAAGAAGTGCAACAAAAGCCTCATTTGTAGGTGCGAAAACAGTAAAGGGCCCGCTTCCTTTAAGCGAATTGGCCAGGCCCGCCTCCGTGACAACAGCAACAAAGGTACTCAGGCTGGTGTTTTCCTGAGCAATCTGCACGATATCCTGTGTGGGTGTTGGTTCCTCCTCATCCTTTTCACATGATGCAAGAGAGACAGCAGCAAATACCAGTATTGCTGCAAATTGTAATAGTTTTAACTTTTTTGTTTTCATAATTTTTATTTTTTCAGGTTTAGTCCTTTTAAAATGATTGGACAATAAACAGCCGGCAGGAGTATTTTGTTCAACGTAAGTGAAACTATTTTTTAAATTTATTTTCATCAATTATAAATCATACAATAAAGATCTTCTGTAAGATATTATAATTCAGGTTGATATTTTTTCAGGTCTGAATTGCTCCGGTGCTTAGATTGACAATAATCCTTTTTTGTCAGCTATCATGTTAGAGAAGGACAGAAATACGGCATAACTAAACACCAGGCTTACCATAAAATATTGGCATAAGCATTGAAGCAGTCAATTTTATGTCTTTTCTGTGGCTTCACCCTGACCTGTCTCAATCAATTAATGGTTGTGAACAGTAATTTGTACAGGAATCAAACGGGGAAATAGGTCACGAAATAAATAATGACGAGTATTGAAAAAAAGCTTTACAAATCAGATAAGAAGGCAATCATCCCGATGTGGCTTGCTGATCTTTGTTTAAACATAAATGGGAAATTGGCTGCAATAAACACTCTTTTCAGCCATTGTGCTGTTATTGCGAATGTGGATTTGGAGTTACCTTTTAATGTTATCTTATCGGAGAAGGGCACTTAAGCAGAATTATCAGTTCAGGCAAAGGTCTTTCAATGTCTGTTGGCTTTCAAAATCCCAGATATCTGAAACACTTAAGTAAAATAATGAGAATAACCACTGGTGGGTTACTGCTGATTCATAGAAGGTTATGACCTTTTTCCCGAGCTTATTTATGAAATGAAAAAAGCCACGCTTTATCGTGGCTTTTTAAAATGAAGTTGTAATACCTTATTTAGCGGTTACTCTTACATCAATCCTCCTATTCTTCGCCTTGCATTCAGGAGTGTCGTTGGCAGGACAAACCGGATGCTGTGAGCCATAACCCTCAGCTGCCAGACGGTTCTCGTCAATTCCTCTCCTGACCAACTCGGCTTTTGCTGCAAGTGCTCTTTCTGATGACAGAGCCATGTTTAGGGCATCAGAGCCTGTGTTGTCTGTATAGCCGCCTATCTTCAGGTTAACTGAAGGATAGGCCTTAAGGATTGCAGCGAGTCTGTCAAGCTGATCTTTTGATTCGGCTTTCAGTGTACTGCTTCCGCTCTCAAAATAGGTGCGGTCAAGAGTGAACCATGTCGCTTTATCGATAGCCAAACCTGCATCTTCAATGAAATTCAGCAGTTTGAACTCCACTGAATTCACTCCGATCTCTATTTCAGTGCCGTCAAGGAGCTTTCTTTTCATCATTGCACCCAGATCGTAAACCCAGTCACCTGCTTCATTCAGGGCACCTCTGATGGATTCTTTAATGTCGGCTGCAGCCTGGTCTAGATCATTTACCATCTCCGTGGCCTGTTCCTTAACGTCTTCCCTTGTGCGGTTGCATCCTCTGCTAAACAGAAGCCATAGCAGAATCAGTGCACCTAAAAGAAGCAGAAGCCATGACCAGTTGAACTTGGGTTTTGAGGTTCCTGCATTTGAAACTCTGCCGGCTGTTTCATTATAAATCTCACTGGGCTTGTCAACAAGTCCCAGCAAGCCTGAGCCTATTCCTGAAGGAAGAGCACTCACAATATTTGATTTGTCGGCAAGGAGACTGCTGATTATGCTAGCGAAGGTCAAACCTTTCTTCTTTGCCCACCGGCTAATAAATCCGATGACCATCGGAGCAACGGTTGTTAATAGTTTTCCGCTTTTATCCTTGCCCAGCCCCGTTGTGCCGGCAAGTGAGCCAAGGATAGAATCAAGATTGCCACCGAAAAGGCTGCTCAGAAGACCTTTTCCCGCTTCAGCGAGTTTTGAGTCGCCTACCATGCCAAGCTTCAGGTCGTCGTCGTCATCACCACCAAAGAGATCTGCAACAGTATTCCACCAGGATGGAGCAGATGTTGCACTGGCACTTTTCCCCAGTATCCCCCCCAGTACGGTGGGAATCATGGCGGTAATACCTGATTTTGTTTTTGAAGCATCCTCACCAAGGTTACGGCTTAATGCATCGATAGCCTTGTCTGTGAATGCGTTTTTCAGTACTTGAAAAAGACTTTCTGTCATAATTGTTAATGATTAAATAAATACATTGTTATAGGTTAAATAAACTCAAGATCTTTAGAGAAGATTTAAAATGTTAAAATTAGTTAAAATTAGCTAATTAGCAAATGATATTTTTCATGTAAAAAATTACTTTATGATTTTCAAATCATTAGGATGACCCTTTTAAATCCCTGGAGTTATAGGCTTTCCGGATGAGGTTCATGGAGGGAAATAGATTTAGGTGAAAATGTTGAATTATCCAGGGAAAAGCTAATATGAATAATAATGCAATATATGTTATTAATTGTTAAGATGTACGGAAATGGTCTTCTCCAGAACGGCCGGACTCTATTATTCTGAGGTAACCCAGCGAGAACCATAATAGCACAGTTAATTCACAGCAGTGGTTTTTTGTAGTCCCGATATCAGGAAACCAGTATCAGACTCCTGAAAAATATAGATCCTATGACTGAATCAATGGATTTTGCGGTGTGGATTTTTGTCCTGCTATAAAGAAAACGAGCACCATTATAAAAACACTCGAGCTTGATTATCATGAAATGCTCAGGGAACTCTCAAGTAAATATTCTCCTGAAATATTAAACCGTGGCAATAATTATTTGTATAAGAAAAAAATAGGTTCATCTTACCAGATCGAAAAAGAAGAACCAACCCCAGAAAGTATTGAGAGGTTTGTTAGTTTATTGAGTAATGCCGGCAAGAATGATATTAGAGACCTGCTGAGTGAGGAATCATTGGTAATGTAAGATAATCAGATTGTTGATCCGCGTTTTTCAGCGGGAGGCTTCCGCGATTTTCAAAATTACATTGGCCAGACAACATTCATTTATGATGAGATCATTCATTACACTTGTCCACCGCCGGAATTTATTTCAGATTTAATGAAAGATCTTTCAAATACTGCCATTAGAATGGAGGGTGTCAATCCTATTGTCCGGGCAACTGCCATAGAATTTGGATTTGTTTTTATTCACCCATTCCAAGATGGAAATGGAAGAATTCAAAGATTCTTAATTCACGATTTTTTGTCGAGCGAGAATTTCTTACCTGCAGGAATGATAATACCGGTTTCTGCTCATATGGTAAATAATTTGAAACTTTACTATGACGCTCTGGAAACATATTCAAAACCAATTATTCAGATAATTAAGTACACGAAAGATAAAAAGCAAAAATTAATCGTATTAATACTTCTGAAGTTGAAGGATATTATGGGTTCCCGGATCTGACCACGCAAAATGAATATTTATGGAAAGTGATAGAAATAGTTATATCAAAAGACCTTCCAAATGAATAAATTTCTTACAAATATCTCACCATCTGCCGTAATTATCACATACAGGATTGTTGCAGGTCTAAAGGAAAAGAACGGTTTATAGCACCGGACCTGAAATTACTGCCACTCCTTAAGGAAATCTTTAAACAGATTGGCTTTGTGATGATCATTTAATAGTGGATCATGTCTGTTAACTTAACCATTTCATCCCCGGGCAGGTTGAGATTAACCTCATGAATGCTGGCTCCCCATCGCAGAAGTTTTGGACGTGTTATCAGGATATAAATCAGAAAAGGCAGTATTATAGAAACCTGTATGATTAACCAGGTCATTTGATTCAAGCTCTTAAGATTTTCTTAAAATACCTTGAAAAAAGTATACTTACGATTATTAATTCAATCCAGGTTATTGTAATTATCAGTACCTCAAACCTGTATTCCCTGTTTATACCGTTTATTAATACTACAGCTGTAAATGATATTAACATTAAAATGAAACCGATGATAAAGGTCAGCCTCAAACTTCTTTCAAGCCTGGTAGAACTGGTTAATGCTGTCGCGAGGAAAATAAATGAAATGTTCATGGCTATGAAACCTATCTCCTCCAGTATTATGAACAGACCATGTGGATTAAACTGGCTGATCATGGCAATACCTTCTGTCTCTCCTGCCAGCAGGCTTGGCTGTATAAATGAAACCTGGACAAAATAATTTACAGATAAGATGAGGGTGCTGATGACAGCAAAAGCTATCCCGGCAAGGCTGAACACGCTTCTTTCTGGTGGGATTGTCTTATGGACTGAAATCATCATTACCATGTATGAGAAGGATAGAATTATTGCCGGGAACATCCAGTAATAATCTCTCGGAAACCGACTGATTATTTCGTGGTAAGGGTATTCAAAACAACCACTTTTACAAAATGGACCCGATAATGGGGGTGTGCAGATTGCAATACCGAATGTTATTACTGAAATAACTGCTGTAAAAATGGAAATGTAATAACCAAACTGTGCTGAACCTGATCTGTTCTTTTCCATTTTTCAAACTTTTTCAGTTCCGCTGTTTCAATAACTATTACTTTGTCTGGTCTTCACTATTCTCCAACCCAGGTAGGTATTGATAAGTCCAATCAACAGGAAAAGAGGCTGAAGAACACTCGACAATGATATCCAGGCTACCTGGATAATTATCCACAGACTGAGTAAAACACCCAGAATTAATCCTGTATATCCGGCATATCTGTGTCTGGTAAAAGATAGCCAGGCACCTGCCAGGTGAGCCAGCCCGTTAACGAGTAGTAAAAATAATCCTGGCAGAAGAAATGAATTGAGGGGTGAGTTCTCAAGCAACTTTGTTGACATTCCAACACCCTGGCCAGTAGTATCCATAAGTAATCCGTAACCTGCGGGAATAGCACCTATTGCGGTAAACGCCTGAAGGGAGCCAAGGATATAATAAAACTTTTTCATGATTCAGGATAGGGTTCATTGATATTTCTTAGCATAAGTAGTGAGCATATTATTGATATAATAAGGATGGATGGTATGATAAAAACTGCAGGAATAACATTGACTCCTGTCAATGCCATAGCAATTATCTTTGCAGTAAGGGCGGTCATAAGCAGAGGTAGAAACACAAGTGTCACTGTTGACATGAGATATCCGAATGTTTTCTTTTTTATAAGAAGGAAACCCGAGACAAAAGAAATCGGCAGAAAGATAGCCAGATCCAGTCCCTGAACTGTCAGCGTTGTGTAATGTTGAACAGCATCAGGTATAACTGATCCATCAATCAGTGGCGGTAATACAACACTTAACCAAAGCATTGCTATTATAATACTGTTAGAGATCAGAAATCCACCGATGAATTTAACGGGGATGTTTGCATTAAAAAGCACAGGAATCTTCTGAATGTCGAAGGTCAGTAATAAAATAAAAAATGCAAAGAATGAAGTCCCGGTAAGAATTACGTATGCCAGAAACATCTCGTTGTACATAGCAATTTCGAGATAGAAAAGGTACGTAACCAGAAAATAATTAAGTATGCCTGCAAGGAGAAAACGGGCGCGAAGCGATCTCTTCATGGAAAAAATCAACGTGGTCAAAAGTAGCGGTACGGCGATGAAAAGGGTTACATAATCCTGGGCAATACCCTGAATGGCAACATCGGATGACATATGCCTGTACAAGCCATCACCATGAATTGTTACTGTTCTGCCACGAATAGACTGGTATTCATAAGGTCCGTTGCCACCGTGTGAAAAAATCCCTGACGACGCTGCAATAATAGCCACGATGGCGACTACGATAACCAGGACTGAAATTACTTTTTTGTTCATCATCAGAAATAAATAAACGGTGCAAATATAAGAAATAGAGAAATTGTCATGCAGTATTCATTTATCGTGATTTTTTATAATCTCAGATGTTAAATTTTTAAGAAAAAAGAGGGAATAAGTTTGTGGCAGATTTTGTTGATTTTGTGGCAGCAAAGGCAATAAATCTTGAATAACAAGGGATCATGAGGGTGTGGGGACGATGCGGATGGAGCTCTAACCCGTCCCGCCTGAGACGGGAAGACAGGTCTTATCAGTGGATATTGCGTATTTATATCAACGATCTACAGTCAAATTTCCTTATCCTGGATATTTTGATCCCTTATTATATTGCATTCCTGACCCAGCAGCCATTTAATATAATTAATATTTGCTCTTTTCAATTGCCTTTCTCTGATTAGAGCAGAGCGCTTATCTTTCATTTTTTCCAGGTAAACAATCATCCATAGACCTTTCCCTGCGGTAAACCTTCCCTTGTTACAGTTATGCTGGATAAGTCTGAGATCAGGATTTGATGTATATCCCTTGTAGTATATCCCCTGTGTTTCGGATTGGATTATATAAACATAGTAATCCATAAAATTAAAAGGGAGACACAATCTCCCTTCTCTTATGTTGTGAACGGGGCCTGAACTCGTCCCGCCTAAGGCGGGATGCCAGGCCGAATTCCATCTATAGTTGGCGGTGCGGACGGGACTCGAACCCGCGACCCCCGGCGTGACAGGCCGGTATTCTAACCAACTGAACTACCGCACCAAAGAACCTTTTTTGTCACTTCACATTAAATGAAGTGTTTATTTTATTCCGGTAGTTCGAACCCGTCCCGCCTCAGGCGGGATGCCAGGCCTGTATTCTAACCAACTGAACTACCGCACCAAAGAACCTTTTTTGTCACTTCACATTAAATGAAGTGTTTATTTTATTCCGGTAGTTCGAACCCGTCCCGCCTCAGGCGGGATGCCAGGCCGGTATTCTGACCAACTGAACTACCGCACCATTTTTATTAATGCGATGCAAAATTAATGGATTTTTCTTTTGCACAAAATAATTCGTATGAAAACTTCCGGTTTGGTCAGTCTGCAATTTGCACTTTCAGATCTTAC
>JAVEVC010000013.1:50829-61737 GCA_034005245.1 Bacteroidales bacterium | reverse complement strand
ACCAACTGAACTACCGCACCATTTTTATTAATGCGATGCAAAATTAATGGATTTTTCTTTTGCACAAAATAATTCGTATGAAAACTTCCGGTTTGGTCAGTCTGCAATTTGCACTTTCAGATCTTACTGCCTGTCAGAGCCGTACCTGTTCCGTCATTTTCGATCACGTCAATAATCCTGTTGAAGAGCAACTCAGCAGCCCTTCCTGCAAACTCACTTCCGGGATGGGAATCGTTGGGAGAGGAAGCATATTCATCCTTAAAATATAAACCTCCCTCTGTCTCAAGACTGTAAAAATCCCATAGATGGATATTGTCGCCGGGCTGATCCCATTCATCCCTGACCCAGGAAAAGAACTCCTGAGCTCTCATTGCTGCATCCTCTTCCACGGCTGATCTGACAAGTGCGGCCCCGGTCCATACAATGAACTTAGTGTCTGGAAATTCAAGAAGCTTGTCCCGTATGGCATTGTATTGAAGCTTGTAATTCCCGAGGGATTTATATTCCGAATTTATGTCTGCAGAGTCCTGATCAGGCTTAATGTTACTTACAGGGAAGCAATGCTTGAAAATTATAACCTGATATTGCTTTGTTAGCATCTCAAGAGTCGGCTCTTCCATGAAGGGCTCATTACCGGCATTTTTCACCCATATGTTGTAATAATCGTATGGGTAATTCTTCCAGCCATAAGGCGTTTGCTTTGGGAAAGCCATCTCTGTGATAAGATAATTCCTTTTATTCTCTTCATTATACTTATCAAATAATGAAGGTAATTTTGCCTTGGCTGAAACAGCTCCGGCCAGATCCTGGCTGACCTTCCTTACAGCTCTGGTAAACAGTGATGCCCTGGCACCCTGCCAGATAACACCACCCGTACTGTGATGCAGATAAATAATGTTCATGTCTGATTTCTTTTCTTCTTGTTTGCACGAATTTATTGGAATTATCAATATCAGTAACAAGGTTAATAAGATAAATTGTTTCATAACTATTTATTATTTAGGTAGATAATTTAAATCTTTAAGTTAACTGCCTGTCAGTCATAATTTTTATCAACAAATTTAAATAAATATTGTTTGAAACAACAACTCGATAACTCTCCTGCAATAATAAATTAACGTACCTGCTGATTACATAAATGGGTTCAGGGAATTCCATTTGAGACACTTTCTGTTTAGTGGAGAATGCTGTATCCAATTGCCTAATAGAGATTTTCATTAGGTACAGGTTTTTTCCTAATAAATCGAATCCCCGGAAAGAGACACAGTATTATTTGTTCAAAAGTTTATTTCATACCTCCGGGGGCGAAAAAGCTGAAATTAACATTCCCGTAGTTACGATGCTCAACAAAAAATTTGTCTGACTCGAAATGTATTCTCCGGGGATGTTCAAGAATAAATATTCCATCCTCCTCCAGGATCCCTGAACCTAAAACCAATACAGGCAGTCCGGTAAGCCATGGCAGGTCGTAGGGGGGATCTGCAAATACAATATCATATCTGAAAGAGCATGCCTTCAGATAAGCTTTTACGTCAATGTGAACAGGCTTGATATTTGTTAGGCCAAAATCCCTTATTGTATTTTTAATTCCAGCAATATGCTTTCTGTCCTGTTCCACCAGATGAACAACGCTGGCTCCCCTCGAGGCAAACTCAAAACTTATGGAACCAGTTCCTGAAAAGAGATCCAGAACTTTAACCGATTCAATATCAAAACGGTTATTGAGGATGTTGAAGAGGCTCTCCCTGGCAAAGTCAGTTGTGGGCCTTGCTCTAAGACCTGCTGCGATGGCAATCTTCCTGCCTTTATATTTGCCTCCTATTATTCGCAATCCGGTGTTGTGAAAAGATTGAGATACCTGTGTATTACAGCTTCATTGAAAACATAACTGAATGAATATTTCTCTGATGGTTCAGAATATCTCAGGTTCCCGATATAGGCTGACAATCCGGAATACAGATCATCGTACCTGAAGCATGATCCGCTGATGTATATAGTCTCATTCTGATCAATATCGAGCTTCTTAAAAACATTCAGTACATAGTATAAAATATCTGATACATTGCTGAATGAAAATGTATTGCAGAACCTGAGGGTATTGCGGTCCAATATAACAAGGTTAAAAAATCCTTTTTCAATATGAAGCTGAATGCAGTAACCTGTTATGTTTTTCCTAAGCCCGGACAAATGTTTCAAAAGAGGATTTATGTGATGAAGAAATTTTACCCCTGTGAAATGAGCACTCAAAAACTCGGTGATCCTTCTCGGAAAAGAGAAAATAACATATAAATCGGGATCAGAGATCTTGTTTTCTAAAATAATATCTCCATCTTCAATCAGGTGATTGAAAGTGTAATAATCCTGTATCCTTTCGCTGGAATACAACGGCTCGGGAACAAGTGTCATTTTAGCGGAGGGAGTGATTATATTTACTTTTTTGTATTTTCTTGCAAGGAAATCATCCCCCAGAATTATTTCCTCAAGTTTAGAAGTGTCGAATAACCTGTTTTCTTCAGGTTCACTTGATTTGAGCAGAATGTATTTATTCCTTAATGTATCCTGGATGCAATAGGTAAGCTCATGAGGGCTCACCTGCAAAACCAGCTGATAGTTTGCAGTGGAGTTTATATCAAGCGTCTCATCCAGGAGCTCCAGAAAAGGCATATGCAATGCAATAATTAAACTGTTGTCCTATGTATCATCTCCGGTGAATCTTTGCAGGTTCTTTTATTTCATTCTTTGAGATCAGGGAGTTGGCACAGAGGTGCACAGAAGAGTTCATAATTTGATATGGAATAGTTAAGTTTGTAAACAAAATTAGAAAAAATATCCAACCTCCATTCTGACAGCACAAAATTAAAATGAGGGAGACCCTGATTCATAACCATCTCTGCAGAAATCTGGGGAACATCCCTACAGATGATCAGTCGGCAGCTTTAAAACAGGTGGCTGATTATATTTTTAACAACAGCAACGATGTGATATGCCTGATTACAGGCTATGCAGGTACAGGGAAAACAAGCGTTATCAGCGCTGTTGTCAGGACTCTTGACCTGCTAAGGATAAAATCGGTTCTCATGGCTCCTACCGGCAGGGCAGCAAAGGTTCTGGCTTTGTACGCAGGAAAACAAGCATATACCATCCATAAGAAGATATACCGTCAGAAATCAATCAAGGATGGAACCGGCAGCTTCGTTCTTGACCGGAACCTCCACAGGAATACTTATTTTATTGTGGATGAAGCATCAATGATATCCAATAATGCAG
This sequence comes from Bacteroidales bacterium, assembly GCA_034005245.1. GTDB lineage: Bacteria > Bacteroidota > Bacteroidia > Bacteroidales > VadinHA17 > LD21. The sequence goes on along the minus strand of JAVEVC010000013.1, from coordinate 58,470 downwards.
GTGATTCATCCCTCTTCGGTAGCGGGAAGCTTCTTGATGATCTGATTGAATATGTCTATTCAGGCACCGGCTGCAACCTGATCATTGTTGGAGATAATGCCCAATTGCCGCCTGTTGGAACGGATCACAGTCCTGCACTCGATTTGCCAGTCATGAGAGAATACGGATTTGGCCTTGTGAGTTCTGAACTTAAGCAGGTCGTCAGGCAGAGTGAATCTTCTGGCGTACTGATGAATGCCACCCGTGTCAGGGAGCAGATCGAAGAAATGGATCTGTCGCATCCCTTTGTTGATTGCGTTAACTATAAGGATGTCATCAGGATAAGCGGAGAAGACCTGATAGAGGAGATTTCCTCCGCCTACAATGCTTGCGGCATTGATGGGACTATTATCGTAGTGAATTCTAACAGGCTGGCTAACAAATACAACCAGGGTATCCGGAACAGGATCTTCTTCAGGGAGGAAGAAATAAGTACGGGTGACATGGTGATGATAGTTAAGAACAACTACTTCCTGACCATGGAGAATGAAGAAGGCCCTGGCTTTATTGCCAATGGTGATATTGCCGAGATAAGGAGCATACGGAGATATGAAGAAATGTACGGGTTAAGGTTTGCTGAAATGACACTTTACTTCCCTGATTATGATTTCGAAGTTGATACTAAAGTAATGCTGGATGTTCTGAGCCTTGATTCCCCGGCTCTTCCGCCAGACAAAAGCAAAATGCTTTTTCAGAACATACTTGAAGATTATCTCCACATCAGGTCACGCAGAAAGCAATATGAGACGGTAAGAAACGATCCTTATTTCAATGCGCTTCAAATAAAATTTGCATATGCAGTTACATGTCACAAGGCACAGGGAGGGCAGTGGGAGAGGGTGTTTATTGACCAGGGAATGTTCAACAGGAACAACATTTCTCTCGACTATCTGAGATGGTTCTATACGGCACTGACCAGATCGACAGACCGGGTTTATCTGATTAATTTCAATGATGCATGGTTTGAAATTGAATGACGTTTCGCGGTCTTGCGCTTCGCGGTCTTGCGCTTCGCACAGTCTTGTGCTTCGCACTGTCTGGTGCTACGCAGTCTGGTGCTTCGCACTGTCCTGCTAATCCACGATCTTACAGGACCACAAGACCCCAGGCCGGCGACCTCTGGGAGCCAGACAGCGACCGAAGGAAGCCAGACAGCGACCGAAGGAAGCATAAAGACCTCCAGACAACTATTCTCCGATAATCTTGACAAGCACCCTTTTCCTCCGCCTGCCATCAAATTCACCGTAAAATATCTGTTCCCACGGACCGAAATCAAGATGTCCGTTAGTTACGGCCACAACCACTTCCCGGCCCATGAGCGTCCTTTTGATATGGGCATCGGCATTATCCTCAAATCCGTTATGCCTGTACTGACTGTAAGGTTTCTCAGGAGCAAGCTTTTCGAGCCAGACTTCGAAATCGTGATGAAGACCCGATTCGTCATCATTAATAAATACCGAGCTTGTTATATGCATTGCATTGCACAATACCATACCTTCCTGTATACCACTCTCCCGGAGGCAATTCTCAACCTGCCCGGTGATATTAACAAATGCCCTTCTTGTAGGAGTTTCAAACCAAAGTTCTTTACGGTAAGACTTCATCTTCATTGTTGTTTTATTGGTATTCGTTGCAATTCTTGAGCTTCGCCGTCTTGTGCTTTGCACTGTCCTGTGCTTCGAACTGTCCTGCTGATCCGAAGTCGTACAGGACCACAAAACCTCAGGATAGCGACCGCAGGGAGCATAAAGACCCAAACCTATGCCAGTTTCATGTCATTTATAATGTCTGCAATTCTCTTATCAAGGATCTTTTCCGTTGCCTCCAGCTTATCTGCTGATGCAAGTTTTGTATTGACACTGAAGTAGAACTTGATCTTTGGTTCGGTGCCTGAGGGACGAACTGATATTTTTGATCCGTCTTCGAGAAAGAACTGCAAGACATCGGACTTAAGCAAATCTATTTTTTCCTTATGGCCTGTAATACAATTTGTTGAAATTAATGTTTCGTAGTCGTTTATCTTAATAACCCTGCTCTTATTGATGGTTTCAGGCGGATTATTCCTGTAGTTTTTCATCATAGCCTTAATTTCATCAGCACCCTCTTTACCCTTACGCACAAGATTGATGAGTTTTTCCCTGTATATCCCATACTCAATATATATATCTGTAAGATAATCAAACAGTGATTTTCCCTTGCTTGCGGCCCATGCAGCAACTTCGGCTGAAAGTGCACAGGAAGCAACAGCATCCTTGTCTCTCACATAGTCTCCCGGAAGGAATCCGTAACTCTCTTCACCTCCCCCGATATATTTTTCCCTGCCTTCGAGCTGTCTTATGAGCTCAGCGAAAAATTTGAATCCTGTCAGCACATTATAGCATTTGACATTATATTTCTCAGCTATCCTGTCGAGGAGGTCAGTTGTTACAATCGTCTTAATAATATATTCATTGCCCTTGTATTTATTTTTCTCCCTGAACTGCGACAATATATAATGAGTAAGCAGGACACCGGTCTGGTTTCCGTTGAGTAGCACAAACTCACCTTTTTTATTCCTTACTGCGAGCCCAAGCCTGTCTGCATCAGGATCGGTTGCAAGTACAAGCTCAGCACCGGTTTCATAAGCTTTTTTTATTGCCATTGACAATGCTGCAGGTTCTTCAGGATTAGGAGACTTGACAGTTGGGAAATTACCATCAGGCACATCCTGTTCCGGAACATTCCTGATATTTTTAAAGCCGAACATCCTGAGAGCTTCAGGTATGATGTCTACTCCCGTTCCGTGAATAGGAGTGTAAACGATTCCGATATCACTCTGTTTTTGTATTGCATCGTGATTTATGCTCATTTTCAATACCTCATCCAGAAATAGCTTGTCTGTTTCTCTACCAATGATCCTGATCTTTTCCTTATTCCTTTCGAATTTAATTTCCGAAACAGATTTTATTCTTCTGACCTCTTCCATAACACCGTCGTCATGAGGGGCGACAACCTGGCCTCCATCGTTCCAGTAGGCCTTGTATCCATTGTATTCAGGAGGATTGTGCGAGGCGGTGATCATCACTCCGCTCTGGCATTTATGTTGCCTGATCGCAAATGACAGCTCGGGCGTAGGCCGTAATGAGTCAAAAAGGAAAACCTCAAATCCATTCGCCGAAAAAATATCTGCAGCAGTTTCGGCATAGTACCTGCTGTTATTACGGCAGTCGTGTCCAATGGCTACTCTTATCCCATTATTGCCGCATACCTTTTTAATATAATTTGAAAGTCCCTGCGTTGCCATTCCGAGGGTATAGATATTCATTCGGTTTGTTCCGGCGCCCATTACCCCTCTTAAGCCGCCTGTCCCAAATTCGAGATCCTGATAGAATGCATCTATTAGTTTTTTTTCATCCTTTTCCAGCATTTCCCTGACTTCATTCCTGGTCTCTTCATTGTATTCGGGGCCCAGCCAGGTCTGAGCTTTTGCTTTTATTTCGTCTATTGTTAACATATCAGTAATTTTTATTTATACTTTATTGAAGCCTTGCCGATTACCTGCGGTATCGAATACAGCCTTATTTTTGGATTATTTCAATACATTTTTTCAAACTATCCCGCCAATGAGGTATTTCCAGACCATAATTTTCTTTGATCTTGCCCTTGTTGAGCACTGAGTATGAGGGTCTTGTAACGGAGGAAGGAAATTCTCGCGAAAGGACAGGCCTGATCATACAGTCGATGCCTGCTTCTCTGACAATCTCTACTGCAAAATCATACCAGCTGCATACCCCTTCGTTGGAATAATGATAAATGCCGGTATTGAATGCCAGCTGGTTACGGATGACACCTGCTACTATATCAAGTATTGCCCCCGCAAGGTCGGCGGCATAAGTAGGAGTTCCGGTCTGGTCAAACACAACCTTGACCTCATTGTTACCGGCAGTTTTTTTGAGAATAGTCTTGAGGAAGTTTTCCCCGAAAGCGGAATAGAGCCATGATGTTCTTAGTATCATGGTTCCATAAAATTCCAGGGCGTATTTCTCTCCGGCAAGTTTTGATTTCCCGTAGGCAGATAACGGATCTGTCAGATCTGATTCCGAATAAGGTTTAGTTGACGATCCGTTGAAAACATAATCGGAAGAAATATGTATGAATTTACACTCCGATTCCCTGATGGCTGATGTGATATTTCTGACAGCGGTTCCGTTTATCAACATGGCCTTTTCAGGCTCGCTTTCAGCTTTTTCCACAAAGTTATAGGCGGCGCAGTTAATAATCCAGTCAGGACGGAAATCCTTTACTGATGAATTAACCTTTTCCGGGTCTGTAATATCAAGTTCATTTATGTCGGTAAAATTGAATTCATAACCAAAATACTTCTTTGAGATTACTTCGATTTCCCTCCCAAGCTGGCCTGAGGCACCGGTAACAAGTATTCTTGCCATTATTTCCAGATTTTTAAAAATTATTTTCAGCATCCTTTAGGCAAGGGTGCTTTTTATCCTTTTCGCTTATTATAGGTTCATTGCCACCGTAGACCCACTTTATGTCAAGATCCTTGTCGTCAAACATTATTCCTCTCTCTGACTGGGGATTATAGATGTTATCGCACTTATACTGGATAACCGCGATGTTGCTGATTACCGAGAAGCCATGCGCAAATCCCCATGGAATGTAGAGCTGGGTTTTATTTTCAGAGTTCAGTTCAATGCCAAACCATTTTCCGTACGTATCCGAACCACGGCGTATATCGACTGCCACGTCGAAGACCCTTCCTTCGACGACTCTTATTAGCTTGGCCTGTGCGTGAGGATTCAACTGATAATGAAGACCCCTGATGACTCCCATGACTGACCTGGACTCATTATCCTGAACAGATGTGAAAGATATTCCGGCCTGAAGAAATATATCATGCCTGTAGCTCTCAAAAAAATAGCCCCTGGCATCGGCAAAAACTCTGGGCTGTACAATAAACAGACCTTTAAAACCTGTTTCAATTAGTTTCATGTGAAAATAAAATTATTCTATTTATGATAATGAAGTGGTTCACGTTGAACCTTCATTATCTTCATTTTCTAAATGTTCCACTTAAATCAGGATGAAGGTTTAATTTGATTTGAAATTACTAAACCTTTCAAATTAATCAACTTCTTCAGCTGCAATTTTCAAAAGATATCTGCCATAGGGGCTGTTCACTATCGGCCTGGCAAGCGAAATGAGAGCCTGTTTATCTATGAAGCCACGTTTATAGGCAATTTCCTCAACGCATGAGGCTTTCAATCCCTGTCTTTGCTCCAGTGTGGCGATGAAGTTTGAAGCCTGAAGCAGACTGTCACAAGTTCCGGTGTCAAGCCATGCCATACCCCGTCCCATGAGCCTGACTTCCAGTAGATTCTCTGCAAGGTAAAGCTTCATCAGGTCGGTTATTTCCAGTTCACCTCTGGCAGAAGGCTTAAGGGATCTGGCTTTATAGGCGACACTATTATCGAAGAAATAGAGCCCCGTAAGCGCATAATTTGATTTTGGTTTGCGAGGTTTTTCCTCAATGCTTATAACTTTTTTGCCTGAATCAAATTCCACTACTCCATATCGATCAGGATCAGTAACATAATATCCAAAAACAATAGCTCCCGCTTTGAGTCTGGCAGTGTTAAGCAGTACATCGCCAAATCCGTGACCATAGAAAATATTGTCGCCAAGTATCATGCATATCGGTTCATTGCCGATAAACTCTTCACCAATAATGAAAGCTTGCGGAAGGCCGTCGGGAGAAGGTTGTTCATTATAGCTTAATGTAAGTCCAAGGGATGAACCGTCCCCGAGCAGGTTCCTGAAAGAAGGAAGGTCGCGCGGCGTCGAAATAATGAGGATTTCTCTAATGCCAGCAAGCATAAGCACTGAAAGGGGGTAATAGATCATAGGCTTGTCATAAACAGGCAGCATCTGTTTCGATATTGCACTTGTGATCGGGTAAAGCCTCGTTCCCGAGCCGCCAGCCAAAATTATACCTTTCATTTTTGTCCGGATATTTTACTGAGTCTGATTATAACCTTCCCGCAATCAATGATCCTAAAAAAGGAATAATCCCGGGTATATTCATTTTAATCACTCCCGACTGGGATCTTCTTTTTTGTCTCCTGTTTTTTACACTGCAATAGGATTTGTCTTCCATCCATCCTTTCTCCCCATCACCCATTCTCCCCATCACCCATTCTTCCCATCATTTCCTGCCTATCCCGAAATACCTGAATCCTTTTTTCTTTATCTCAACCGGATCATAGATGTTCCTCCCGTCGAAAATGACTTTTCCCTTCATCAGCTCCGCCATCTTCTGGAAGTCAGGCAGATGGAACTCCGGCCATTCAGTCATCATAGCCAGGGCATCAGCTCCTTCAAGCGCATCATACTGGTCTGATGCATAATATATTTTGTTGCCTATTTGCTTCCGGGTCTCCTCCATTGCTTCGGGGTCATAAACCCTGGCGTTAACTTCTGCATCGATGAGCCGGTTTACAAGATATATAGCTGAAGATTCTCTTATATCATCAGTTTTGGGTTTGAATGACAGGCCCCAAACAGCAATAGTTTTGTTTTTCAGATCCTTATTGAAATAATCATCTATCTTATTGATTATGACTTTTTTCTGATACTCATTTGCTTTTTCTACTGCAGTAATTACCTTCAGGTCATATCCGTTGTCAGAGGCTGTTTTTATGATAGCCTTTACGTCTTTGGGAAAGCAGGACCCTCCATAGCCTGACCCCGGATATATGAACCTGTTTCCGATCCTGGAATCACTGCCAATCCCTTTTCTGACATGATTGATATCAGCGCCAAGGATCTCGCAGAGATTGGCTATTTCATTTATGAAACTGATCCTTGTTGCAAGCATGGCGTTAGCAGCATATTTGGTAAGTTCGGCTGATGCTATATCCATGAACAGGACAGGCCTGTTGTTAAGGAGAAAAGGCATATAAAGCCTTTTCATTATTTTACCGGTCTTTTCGTTGTCAATCCCTACAATTATCCTCTGCGGTTTCAGAAAATCCTCAACCGCTGAGCCTTCCTTCAGGAATTCAGGATTAGAAGCAACATCAAAGGATAGCCTGCTCTCCCGTTTATTAAGTTCGTTGTGGATGGTTTTTCTGACCTTTTCTGCAGTTCCTACTGGCACAGTGCTTTTTGTGGCTACTACAACATAATGCTGCATGTACTTGCCAATGTCAGATGCAACAGAGATAACATGCTTAAGATCGGCACTGCCGTCCTCGTCAGGCGGAGTCCCGACAGCAATGAAAATGACTTCCGCCCCGTCAATAGCCTCAGAAATGTTATTAGTAAAGGTAAGCCTTCCTTTTTCAATGTTTCTTACCATCATGGGTTCAAGCCCCGGTTCAAAAATCGGCACTTTGCCGCTTTTCAGGAGCCCGATTTTATCAAGGTCCTTGTCAACACACACAACATTAACACCTGTTTCGGAAAAACAGGTACCCGTAACCAGACCAACATAACCGGTTCCTATAACTGCAATCTTCATAAATAGAATTTTCTATTTCTAACGACGTGATGTGCAAAGATAGTATATCGTTTGAATTAAAGAAATTTTGCCTGGCTCCCTGC
>JAVEVC010000013.1:7334-50729 GCA_034005245.1 Bacteroidales bacterium | reverse complement strand
CTGGCTCCCTGCAGTCGCTGTCTGGTGGTCCTTCAAGACTACGGATCAGCAGGACAGTGCGAAGCACCAGGCAGAGAAGCACCGTTTTACTAACCACATGAAAATCTTAAATATATTATGGCAATTAGTAAAATAAATAATATCTTTGCATCCAATTTTTATCAAAATAATGTCTAACTTATTAATTATTAGTTCTTTTTATTACAATTATGACTGACAGCAAAAAGAAACCCGCCAGGAAGGAAAAGGTTGAAAAAATCGAGGATGAACTCAAGCCATCCAAAAAATTAAAGGTTAAAGAAAAAGAGATCAAGGAAAAGCCTGTTCTTAAGCTTATTGAAGAGGAAATAGTAGATGAGGAACCTCTGGCTGAGACAGCCACTGAATCTGCTGCTGAAACAACAGAACATGCAGTTAAGGCAGAGAATGAATCTATAGCAGTTGACAGTTCGGAGACCGAAGAAGCTATTACCGGAACTGAAGCTGAAGAGCAAGATTCCGGTGTCGAACCTGATATTGAAATAGAGTTGAAAAAAATCAGTACTGAACCGGAAAGTGTCCCCTCTCCCGACAAGTTTGACTGGGACAGTTTTGAGAGAGATGGGCTTCTCAACTCACCAAAGCATAAGGAATATGAAGCCTTATATGACAAAACCCTTTCCACTGTTGCAGTAGATGAAGTAGTAACAGGGACAGTAATACAGATGACCTCCAGGGAGGTTGTTGTGAATATTGGTTACAAATCGGAAGGTGTTGTAAGCCTTAATGAATTCAGATATAATCCCAATCTGAAAGTGGGCGATCAGGTTGAGGTATATGTTGAAAGCCAGGAGGATAAGAAAGGCCAGCTGCTCCTTTCTCATAAAAAGGCACGTGCAATTAATTCATGGGACAGGGTTAATGCTTCTCTCGAAAATGACGAGGTCATAACCGGCTACATTAAATGCCGCACAAAAGGAGGTATGATTGTTGACGTATTTGGCATAGAAGCATTCCTCCCCGGATCACAGATAGATGTCAAGCCCATTCGCGACTATGACGTATTCGTCGGTAAAACGATGGAATTCAAAGTCGTAAAAATAAACCAGGAATTCAAGAACGTAGTCGTTTCGCACAAAGCCCTGATTGAAGCAGAGCTTGAACTCCAGAAGAAAGAGATAATCTCGAAACTGGAAAAAGGCCAGGTGCTTGAAGGAACAGTTAAAAATATTACCTCATACGGTGTCTTCATTGACCTTGGAGGAGTTGACGGGCTCATTCATATTACTGACCTCTCCTGGGGCAGGGTTAATCATCCGGAAGAAATAGTACAGCTTGACCAGAAACTGAATGTAGTTATTCTCGATTTCGATGATGATAAGAAAAGAATTGCACTTGGCCTGAAACAGCTTACACCTCATCCATGGGATTCAGTTGATCCTGATATGAAGGTCGGTGACAAGGTTAATGGCAAGGTTGTCGTAATGGCTGACTATGGAGCTTTTGTTGAGCTTGCTCCGGGGGTTGAAGGGCTTATCCATGTATCTGAAATGTCATGGTCGCAGCACCTCAGGAGCGCTCAGGAATTCCTTAAGGTCGGAGATGAAATCGAAGCCGTCGTCCTAACTCTCGACAGGGAGGAAAGAAAAATGTCGCTTGGAATAAAACAGCTGAAACCTGATCCGTGGCAGAATATTGAAGAAAAGTACACTGTCGGTTCAAGACATACTGCAAAAGTCAGGAACTTCACCAATTTCGGGGTGTTTGTGGAGATCGAGGAAGGTGTTGACGGACTGATCCACATATCTGATCTTTCATGGACAAAAAAGATTAAGCATCCGGCAGAATTTACATCAATTGATGCTGATATTGAAGTGGTTGTTCTGGAAATAGACAAGGAAAACAGAAGATTAAGCCTGGGTCACAAGCAACTGGAAGAGAATCCATGGGATGTCTTTGAAAACCTGTTCACTGTTGATTCTGTTTTTGAAGGCACTGTTATGGAGGTCTTTGACAAAGGTGCCATGGTTGCCCTTCCTTACGGGGTTGAGGGATTTGTAACACCTAAGCATCTTGTCAAGGAAGACGGAACAATGGCTAAAGTGGATGAAAAGCTCCAGTTCAAGGTGATTGAATTCAATAAATCAGCAAAAAAGATAATACTCTCGCACAGCAGGGTCTACGAAGATGGCAAAAAAGAATCTGCAGATACCGGTGCAAGAAGAGGTGACTCTGAAGCTCCGAAGAAGTCTTCAAGAAAGGCCAAGATAAGCGTCGAGAAGACAACCCTTGGAGACATTACACAATTGGCTGCCCTGAAAGAGGAAATGGAAGAAAAAGAAAATAAAGCATCGGGGAAATAGAAAAAATAGTTAAATTTAGACTATTAAAATTTTGAGCCATGGATTTCAATATTGAGAGTCGTAATAATAATACCCTCATTCAGATTCAATCGGATAAGCTGGACACACATATAGCTCCTGCCCTTAAATCAGAGCTGGTACTTATTTCAGGAAAAGGCGAGAAGAACATCATCCTCGATCTTGAAAAGTGCCAGTATTGTGATTCCTCAGGCCTTAGTGCCATACTCGTGGCAAACAGGCTGTGCAAGAATGCCGGCGGGACTTTTATCCTTTGCGGGCTTAACGAAGCTGTCGAAAGACTAATTACAATTTCTCAGCTCGACACTGTGCTTACAATAACAGATTCTGTTGCTGAAGCTGAAAAAATGATATCCTAACATACGCCGCTGCAGAGTGCCGATGAAACTGACCATACTTGGCAGCAGCTCTGCATTGCCGACATCAGAAAGGTTTCCGACCGCTCATGTGCTCAATGTACATGAGCGGTTGTATTTAATAGACTGCGGTGAAGGCACTCAGATGCAACTGAGAAAAAACAGCATCAGGTTTGGGAAAATTAACAATATTTTTATCAGCCATCTTCATGGCGATCATGTCTTCGGACTATATGGATTGCTCTCAACCTTTAACCTGATGGGAAGAGAAACACGTTTATCCCTCTTTGCACCTGAAAGCTACCGGCAAATACTCAGCCAGCATCTCAGCGATTTTGACATCAATCTTGGTTTCGACATTGAATTCACCGGACTCAAAGGGCCGGACCCGGTAAAAATATTGGATGATAAATATTTAACCGTCACATCCATCCCCCTCAGACACCGAGTGGAATCGTATGGTTTTATATTCAGGGAAAAAACAGGTGACAGAAAGATAATCAAGGAATGCATAGAGAAGTATAAAATTCCGGCACTGAGGATTCCTTCGATAAAAAAGGGCGCTGATTATATTTCTGAGACCGGTGAATGCATTAAGAACGAGGATATTACTACAGACCCCCAGGCACCCTGTTCATATGCTTTCTGCAGTGATACAAGCTACTTCAGCCGTCTTGCATCGTTTGTTGAGAATGTTGATGTATTATATCACGAAGCTACTTTCGATAAAAGCCTCAGTGAACTGGCAAAAAAAACAGGCCACTCAACTACGGTCGACGCAGCCAGAACAGCGCTGACCGCAAAAGTAAATACCCTTATAATAGGGCATTTCTCAGCCCGCTATAAAGATATTGACATTCTGGTTGAAGAAGCCCGGGAGGTGTTTCCCGGAACCATACCCGCCATAGACGGGAAAATGTACGGGGAGGAATATTTCAAACCTTATTAATGAAAGTTTATTTATATTTGATGCTTCCTTTTGACAGCCCTCTGTGACATATTATAATTTGAGTTTCTAACCATAAGAAAGTGGAAGAAAAAATACTGATACTTGATTTCGGATCACAGTATACTCAGCTGATAGCCCGGAGGATACGCGAATTAAGTATTTATTGCGAGATATACCCCTTTAACCGGTTCCCGGTCGCTGATAAGAATGTCAGAGGTATCATATTATCGGGAAGCCCTTCATCAGTGCGAGGGGAAAATGCCCCTTCGCTATGCCTGGAAGGCTTAAAGGGAAAAATACCTATCCTGGGTATCTGTTACGGGGCCCAATTCCTTGTGCATTCCCATGGTGGCAGTGTGTCACCGGGCAATACCCGGGAATATGGCAGGGCAAACCTGACCTGGATTGATATAAAAGACCCCCTTTTTAAAGGATTATCCCCAGGAACACAGGTATGGATGTCGCATGGCGATACCATAGAAGACCTTCCGGACGGATTTCGGGTAACAGGATCTACGGCTGACATAAAAGTTGCAGCTTTCAGGGTAAAAGGAGAACACACCTGGGGCATTCAGTTTCACCCGGAAGTTTATCATACTACCGGGGGGCATACTGTTCTGAAGAATTTTGCAGTGCAAATTTGCCGGTGCAGACAGGCCTGGACTCCGGAATCCTTTGTTGAATCAACAGTAGAAGACCTTAAGTCAAAGCTGGGTTCAGACAAGGTAATTATGGGTTTGTCGGGCGGCGTTGACTCAACCGTGGCGGCTTCAATCATTCACAGGGCTATCGGGAAAAACCTGATATGCATATTTGTTGATAACGGGCTCTTGCGAAAAAATGAATATGAAACAGTTCTGGAATCATATCGGGGCTATGGTTTCAATGTGAAGGGAATCCCTGCCGGACAACGTTTCCTTGAGGCACTCAGGGGGGTAAGTGAACCGGAAAAAAAACGAAAAATAATAGGAAGGGTATTTATTGAAGTGTTCCAGGAAGAAGCAGGAAAGGTTAAGGATGCCATATGGCTGGCCCAGGGAACAATATATCCCGATGTTATCGAATCGGTTTCCGTCAAAGGACCTTCTGCAACTATAAAATCACATCATAATGTTGGCGGACTGCCGGAAAAGATGCACCTGAAGGTTATTGAACCTCTTCACCTGCTGTTCAAGGATGAGGTGCGAAAAGTTGGAAAGGCGCTTGGGCTTTCAGAAAACATCCTGAACAGGCACCCCTTTCCGGGCCCGGGCCTGGCTATACGCCTGCTGGGTGAGATATCGGCGGAAAAGCTTAAACTGCTGAAAGAAGCGGACAAGATATTCATTGACGGTTTGATTAAGAATGGATTGTATGATTCCATATGGCAGGCAGGAGTTATACTCCTTCCGGTTCAGTCGGTAGGGGTGATGGGTGATGAACGTACCTACGAGTATGCTGTGGTGTTAAGGGCTGTCGTTTCATCTGACGGAATGACAGCCGACTGGTACCATCTTCCTTATGGTTTCCTGGGATCAGTTTCAAATGAGATAATTAATAAGGTCAGAGGTATAAACAGGGTCGTGTATGATATAACATCTAAACCTCCGTCAACTATAGAATGGGAGTAGAATAAACCGGTAAATCAAATCATCTGTATGAATTTATTAAGAATCAGATTAATTTCAGTTTTGTTTGCATTCAGTGTTCTCTGGCAGGCACTCTCGTCGCAGACACTTAATGAGGGAGCCTATAAAGTAGGCAGGACACTTAACCTTATAAGTTCCTTTTACGTTGATTCAGCTAATGTGAATGACCTCACGGAAAAAGCCATTATTGAAATGCTTAAAAACCTTGATCCTCATTCAGTCTATATTTCTGAAAAAGACGTGAAGGAGATGAATGAGCCTCTTATGGGTAATTTTGAGGGAATTGGCATTCAATTCAATCTTTTGCGCGATACTATAATTGTGATAGAACCAATAGCCGGGGGACCCTCTGAAAAAGTGGGTCTGCGTTCGGGTGACAGAATAATAAACATTGACGGAGAAAAAGTAGCCGGAGTGGGTATCTCAACTGCCGGTGTCCGAAGCCGTCTGATGGGCATGAAAGGCACAAAGGTCAACATAAATATTTTCAGGAGAGGTGAAAATGGATTACTCGATTTTACAATTACAAGGGATAAGATTCCGATAAACAGCCTTGATGCCGCATATATGCTGAATGATGAAACGGGTTATATCAAGCTCAATAAGTTTGCTGCAACCACAGAAAAAGAATTTGATGAAGCGATCGGCAGACTAAGAAAGAGCAACATGAAGAACCTTGTCCTCGACCTCAGGGGTAACGGAGGTGGATATATGCTTGCAGCAACTGCTCTCGCGGATAAGTTCTTTTCCGATGAGAAATTGATTGTTTATCTCAGCGGCCGTAAAACCCCGAGGCAGGACTATTCTTCCAAAGGATCAGGCAGCCTTTCTTCGACAAAGATAGCCGTCCTTACAGATGAAAGCTCAGCTTCTGCAAGCGAAATACTTGCGGGAGCGCTTCAGGATTGGGACAGGGGAATAATAATTGGAAGACGGACTTTCGGCAAAGGCCTTGTGCAGAACGGCTTCTATCTGACCGACGGTTCAATGATCAGGCTTACAGTGGCCCGATATTACACACCTACTGGAAGATTAATACAAAGTCCTTATAATGAGGGCTATGATAAATATCTCGCTAACTTCTACAAGAGATATACTGATGGTGAAATGATTACTTCTGACAGCATACACTTTCCTGATTCACTCAGGTACAAAACTCTCATAAACAAGCGCACGGTATACGGAGGAGGTGGGATTATGCCCGATCTGTTCGTCGCAGCTGACACCTCAGGCTATTCAGTTTACTACAGGAACCTTGTCAGAAGAGGTATAATCAATTCCTTCGCGCTCGAATATTATGACAAGAACAGGAACAGGCTCAATGCTGAATATAAGGATTTTGAATATTTCGATAAAATGTTCGAATTTTCACCTGAAGAGATTAAGGCTTTAATTGAAAAAGGGGAAAGAGAAGGAGTGAAATACAATGAATTACAATTTGAAATTTCCAGGGATGAGATTCTGACTATCCTGAAAGCCCTGATAGCTTCCAATATCTGGCAGACCAATGAATACTTCCGCATACTGAACAAGGATGATGTTGTAATAAAAAGAGCCGTTACGGCTGTTTCAGACAATTCGGAATATCTAAGAATCCTTGGTTATTAGATGCACAGCGTCAAAATCGTGAATTATGCGATTTATTGCCAAAACCCTTTTCGGGCTGGAGAGCGTTCTTGCCGATGAACTTGCGTTCATTGGTGCCAGGAATGTCAGGCCCGCCAACAGAGCTGTTACCTTTGAGGGAGATCAATATCTTTTATACAAGGCAAATTACAGTGTTCGGACTGCGATAGCCTTTCTCTGGCAGATAGACGAGTTCAATATAAAGACTTCAGAAGATCTTTACAGAGCCGGATCAGCGATCAGGTGGGAGGACTTTTTCACTCCTACCCAGACCTTTTCAGTTGTTCCTGTGGTCAATTCTCCGATCTTTCGTCATACCGGTTACGCAGGCCTGGTATTAAAGGATGCAATAGCCGACAGGTTTCGGAATTCAACGGGAAGAAGGCCTTCGGTCAGTACGTCTGATCCTGACATAGTAATAAACCTGCATGTTGACAGGGGCCGGGTTAACGTGTCACTCGATTCCTCAGGTATCCCATTGTTTAAAAGAGGTTACAGAAAGGAGTCCACTCTTGCACCCTTGAATGAGGTTCTGGCTGCCGGTATCCTGAAGCTCTCGCGCTGGGATCCGGGTTTCTCACTACTTGATCCTATGTGCGGTTCAGGAACCATTCCCATTGAAGCTGCTCTAATGGCTCTGAAAATTCCCCCGGGCAAATTCAGGCAGTCTTACGGGTTTCAAAGCTGGATAAACTATGACAGGGGAAAATTTGAGGCAGTTAAAAAGGAATGCAATGCTTTGGTCACGGAAAGTAAAACAGAGATTTTTGCAAGTGATATTTCCGCAGAAGCAACGGCAAAAACAATGACCAACATCAGACACGCCGGACTTTCTGATTATATTTCCGTTGAAACTGTCGATTTCAGGGACAGGAAAGCTTTCTCGGACGATGGATTCATTATAATGAATCCACCATATGGACAGAGAATAAAGGAAACTGATCTTTCAGGTCTCTATAATATGATTGGCTCAACACTTAAGCACAGATTTCCAGGATATACGGTACTGATTATAACATCTGAGAAGGAAGCTTTAAAACATGTTGGCCTGAAACCGTCGAAGAAGTTCACCCTTTATAACGGAGCTCTTGAATGCATTCTGGTCAGGTATATGCTATATGAGGGATCGCTCAGAAAATGAATTCTTTAAGACATCTGCCAGAATATGGTTCTCCGGAATCTTCATACTGGTTGATGAAGGGGACTAGAAAGCCGGGACGACTGGCAATCAAGGTCAGCCGGCTTTATGTGCAAGCAATAAATGAAGAAAATCAATTAAGCATTATGTCTGAACAATTATCAGTCATTTTATTTTTATATTTGCTTTGGTTTTTCTGACCCTAATAATTGAGCTTTAATGGGCTTTGATGTTGAAAGTTATTTTCTGGATCAGACTGATGGCAGCAGAATCCTCTATTACAGTGGTAACATTGATTCGGATCTGATCAATAAGGTCCTTGATACTGTTGAGGATGATCTGATCAAGGGGAACGAAGAGCCCAGGCTACGCAAAAGGGTTTACAATGTGCTTGTTGAAAGCCTTCAGAACCTTTACCACCATGGCGACAAGGTGCCCGAAGGATTTAAAGATCAGTCAGAAAAGTACGGAATATTGTCAGTTAATAAAGTTGATAGCGGGTACAAAATACTAACGGGCAATTTTATACGTTCTGACAATGTTGAAAAGCTGGAAGAAAAAATAAAAAGGATTAACAGGTCAAGCCAGGATGAAATAAAAGAGCTGTACAAGTTCATTCTTAACCACCAGCGCATATCAGCAAAGGGTGGTGGAGGTCTCGGACTTGTTGATATAGCGCGGAAAACAGGGAATAAGCTTGACTACACTTTTAAAAAATTTGATGAAACATGTTCTTTCTTCTATCTTAATATAAGCGTGAATAAGGAAAACTGAATAATACTTAAACTTTATAACAATGGAACCGATCATTATTGAAGGGACACCGAAAACACCAACAATCAGATTTGATGTATCCGATGGTATTTTCGAAATAAAAGGACGTTCAATCCCTGAAAATTCAGTGGAATTCTATAAACCCCTGATTGACTGGCTTGAAAACTACAAGGAGACTCCCCTTGACAAAACTGTTGTCAATATACGCCTTGAATATTTCAATACAAGCTCTTCAAAATGCATACTTGATGTTTTCAAGAAACTTGAAGCCATTCATAAAGCCAAAAATGATGTTGAAGTTAACTGGTTCTATGAGGAGGATGATGAGGATATGCTGGAGGCAGGGGAAGACTATGAGTCGATAATCAGGGTTCCTTTCAAAATGATTGAGATATCAGATTAGTTCAAAGAAAACAATACTGTTTGATTTGTAAATACAAAGAGGCTGCCTTCAGGATCGCAGCCTCTTTTCTTTTGTTTCAAAGGCACACCCGCTTTGATACATGCTCAGATTATGTCTGAGAGAAGTTCCCCGGGCTTTTTGTTTATCAGGTTCCCGATTGCATCAACGGTTTTCCTTAGAATGCGGAAATAAAGAATCAGATAAAACAGAAGTGAAATTACCCACAGAACTGCAACGTTTACTGTGTAGGTGCTGAAAGATCTTCCGAACAAATTCTTTGACGGTGAATAAAAATGAGCTTTGATGAAGCGATTTTCAGGTTCCAGATAAACCGGGTCCATTTTCTGTACCAGTTCCCCCTCATATTCTATTATTTTGGTTTTTTCATTGCTCGCACAGACCATTTCTTCGAGGGAAAGGTTATGATAGTCATCGCGGAGTTTCTGCAATCCGGCCTTGTCCTCGGCCTCCATGCGTGTCATGATCGCATCCTTCATTTCATTGGCATTGTTATAGTAGCCGACATAATGCCTCCTTACCGATTCAATATAGTCGATAGCTGATGCCACGACCGCGGGATTTATGCCTTCAGGCGTCAGCTGGCCGGCGTTATCAAATTTAATGTCGGGAAGCCTTGCAGTTTCTTTCCTGATCTCATTGGCCACAAGAAGAAGGTCGCTGTTAAAATCTTCTCTTCTCTGTCCTTTCATCAGGTCACTTTTCATGGTCTCAAGAATACCTTTAAGTTTTGTGTTCCAGAAGTCCTTTTTGTATTTGGCTTCGCTCATCGCCTTGTCGTAGATGTAGAATTTCTTCTCATACTTGTTGTTTTTGAATTGTTCCACGGCAAGGGCTTCATAACCCCATCTTGCGGTGAAACATTCCCCATAGACAGGTATAGACACGGGGGAGGAGATATTGGGATTAAGTTTTTCAAATTTGACAAGGACTCCGCTCAACATAATCTGAGGAATGACCAGAAATGGTATGAGCACATAAATTGTAACAGCTGTTTTAAAGCTGTCGGATATAATAAGTCCCAGGATATTGGCTGAAGCCCAGCAGGAAAACAGGACAAGCCAGTACTCAAATGTCATTCCCTTAATGCCTGTAATTAAGTTTCCGACCAGGACAAATGACAATGCCTGAATTGCAGATATTGCGAACTGAACAGTTACTTTGGAACTCAGATAGCTGTTCCAGCTAAGATTAAGAAAAGCTTCCCTCTTGAGGATCTTCCGGTCCCTGATTATCTCTTCAGCGCTTACAGTAAGTCCTATAAAGATGGAGACGATTACTGACATGAAGATATACACTGGCAGGTTGCTGTTTTCATAGAGAGTGTATGCCGGGTTTTTTGCGCTTTCGTCGAAATACCTTATAAGAAATGCCAGAATGAAGGCTAGAGCCGGCGCCTCCAGTAGGGTTATCAGCAGATATTGTGCATCGGATATCTTGGTCAGGATATCCCGTTTTACGTATATCATGAACTGCTTTAATTTCCCCGGTGTCCTGAGGTTTATGTCCGGAAGCATACCTCCTTCTTGCAGAGGCTCCTTTTTTTCAGTCGATTTGTAAAGATTGCTCCATTCAGCCGGAGATATTCGTCTTACGTCCGTCGGCTTGCCGGTTTCCGTGAATACTTTTGTTTCAACAATATTGAAAACCTGTTCAGGGTTCACATTCCCGCATGCATAGCATTCGCTTTCATTGTAATTGGCCTGTCCGATCCTTCTCTTAAAGTATTCTATTGATTCAACCGGATTGCCGTTATAGATCATGAAACCGCCAGTATCGAGGATAATAAGATTGTCAAACATCTTGAAAATGTCTGACGAAGGCTGATGAATAACTACAAAGAGGAGCTTGCCTTTCCTTGCAAGTTCCTTAAGCAGGTCAAGGATATTCTCAGAATCTCTTGATGACAATCCTGATGTCGGCTCATCGAGAAACAAGATGGCCGGTTCTCTTATAAGCTCAAGAGATATATTGAGCCTTTTACGCTGTCCTCCACTGATTTTTTTATTCAGGGGCGAACCGACTTTCATGTTTCTGATCTCATAAAGCCCGAGATTCTTAAGTACGCTTTCCACTCTTTCAGTGATCTCACTGTCGGCCAGATCATTAAAACACAATCTTGCATTGTAGTACAGGTTGTCAAAAACAGAAAGCTCTTCAATCAGCAGGTCATCCTGGGATACATATCCTATAAGTCCTTTTATCCTCTCATACTCTTTGTGGATGCTTACTCCATTGATAAGAACTTCTCCGTCAGACGGCGGATTTAATCCGTTAAGGACGCTGAGCAATGTTGATTTTCCTGCTCCGCTTGCACCCATGATTCCTATCATTTTCCCGGATTCACCGCTGAAGCTCATTTTGTGGATTCCTACATCACCGCTGCGAAACCTGTATTCCAGGTTGTTGACTTCATATACAACGCGCGATGATTTAAACTCATCCTGCAGGTATTGCATTGAGATATCCCAGTAGTAAACCGGAGAGATCTTGTATCCTTTAATTGCAGAGCCCTGGCTTACGGGATAAACCTTATTCTCCTTCAAGAGCTGTCCGTTCATTGTAAGTTCACCGCAACCATGGTATCTGAGGAAGTACATTTTAACAGAAGGGATGTAGAGTATCCATATCTGTCCTTTCAGCATCTCCTTGAACGCATACCTGACACCTTCCCCGCCGGCTGATTCGTTGCCGGTGATTATAAGCAGGTTATCTGAAACCGGGATGTCATTGAATGTATTCAGTACGAACTTCTCAATAATACCGTATTCTTCAGGAGATATACCAAGACCTTCAGCAAGTGTTTCTATGAATCCAAGTTCCAGGGGATTAACCCTGTCACCGTCTGATTTGCAGAATTCCAGTGCCTGAATAATCACTATTATCCTCTGCTCCCGGTTAAGCTGGCCCTGCTCGTTTATCCTGCTGCACAGCTTGTGGATCCTGACCGCAATAGCTCCTTCCCTGCGCTCTTCACTGCTTCTTTTAAGCTTATTCCTTTCCTCCTCAAAAGCGCTTTCATACAGATCAAGATACTTCTTTACAAGCTCCCTGTTAAGTATGTTCCTGAGGTAAGCTTCCACTTCCCCTGTCCTGTCAGCATCGTTTGCATGAGGCTTGGCAATCATGGCAAATATTTGCATCAGTGTTTCCAGAATCTTCTCACTCATTGCCAGTCATGTATAACATATTTGTTTTAAAGGAAGCAGATTATAGAATAACGTTAAATAACAAGGAAATTATATAAAACCAGACAATAATGAATTTTCCGTTGAGCATCTTGCCAGGTACACAATTGTACTTCATGCGGTATAAGTTTTGAATCAGCCAATGAAGAGCATCTGTTGTGACAGCGTTTGCAAACACATACTAAAATGTTGGGAGGGATGTCTGTCGCTCAATTCCTTATCAGGTTAAATCATTGTTTTTTCACTGATGTTTTCCTTTTCTTCTTTTCTACAGAAAATCCGAATTTTCCTATAAAACTGCCTGTTTCGTAGTACTTTCCGTGTATGTAGCAGAGGGGATTGGCACTTCCGAGTCTGAACAAACCTGTTTTCGGATCATAGAACTTCCTTTCGGCGTTTACGGCAACGACTTCGGATATGAACATATCATGTGATCCGAGCTCTTTTATCTCTTTAACAATGCATTCAATATTCACAGGAGATTCCAAAATAATCGGAGCACTGAGCTTCTGGGCTTTCCCCGGTGTAAGGCCTGTTTCGGTAAATTTATTATAATCTTTTCCCGATCTTACACCGCACCAGTCGGCCGCACCTGCCAAAGCCTTTGTTGTAAGGTTAATGACGAATTCTCCGGTGTTCTTTATGATCCCGTGAGAGTGACGGGATGGCCGTAGCGAAATGTAGCACATCGGGGGATCGGTGTTAATTGTGCCTGTCCACGATACTGTGACAATGTTATAATCATCCGGACATGTTCCGCAACTGACCATTGCCGCAGGCAATGGATAAATCATGGTCCCGGGTTTCCAGAGAAGCTTGCTCATTTTATCTAAGGTTTATAAGGTTGTTTTGCCGGAGATGTCAAATATAGGATATTTGGGAAAAAACAGAAGCTTGTCTGGCAATGAATCTGAAAGATTGACATATTGACATGAATACCGGAAAGCCTGATGTCAAAAAGGCAAATGACTTCATTGGCAAAGAAATTGATCTGGAACATGAAAACAAAATGGAATGAATCTGAATAATTTTACAATAAAGGCTCAGGAGTCGGTTCAGCAGGCTTTTAACATAGCGGCCTCAAAGGGACAGCAGGCTGTTGAATGTGCTCATTTATTGCTTGGAGTGATGAGCCAGGCAGAGAATATCATTGGGTGGCTCTTTGGAAAGCTTAATGTCAGCAGTGCAAAGGCATCAAGGGATATTGAGCGGATCGTTGACAGTTATCCCAGGGTATCGGGAGCCGAATCATACCTCTCAGCAGGTGCTGCGGAAGCACTCCGCAAGGCAAATGATCACGCCTCGAAGATGAATGACAAGTTTGTTTCGGCTGAACATATTCTGATGGGCATTCTCGAAACCAACGACAAGGCTTCCCAGGTCCTTAAGGATTATGGGATAAACATGAAGGAACTGAAGGAGGCAATCAATGAGTTAAGAAAAGGGGCAAAAGTTGAAAATCCCACCTCCGATGACACCTTCAATTCGCTGAACAGGTATGCTATCAATCTGAATGAAAGGGCAAGGTCGGGAAAGCTTGATCCGGTTATCGGTCGTGATGATGAGATAAGAAGAATACTGCAGATACTTACCAGGAGAACAAAGAACAATCCGCTTCTGATCGGCGAGCCCGGAGTCGGAAAAACGGCGATAGCAGAGGGTATAGCTCACAGGATAATAAGGGGCGATGTGCCGGAGAACCTCAAATCGAAAACCATATACTCACTCGATATGGGTGCTCTCATTGCCGGCGCGAAATACAAAGGAGAGTTTGAGGAGAGGCTTAAATCGGTTATCAATGAAGTAGTCTCGTCAAATGGCGACATAGTATTGTTCATTGATGAAATTCATACCCTTGTGGGAGCAGGGAAATCGGAAGGGGCCATGGATGCTGCCAATATCCTGAAGCCTGCACTGGCCAGAGGAGAACTAAGGGCAATAGGAGCGACCACCTTTAATGAATACCAGAAGTATTTCGAAAAGGACAAGGCTCTCGAGCGACGATTTCAGGTTATAATGGTTGACGAACCCGACAGGGAAGATACAATATCAATACTTCGCGGCATCCGCGAGAAATATGAAGCCCATCACAGGGTTATCATTCGTGATGAGGCAATCATTGCTGCTGTTGATCTGTCTACAAGGTATATAACAGACCGTTTTCTGCCCGACAAGGCTATAGACCTCATCGACGAGGCAGCTTCGAGATTAAGGCTTGAAATGAACTCCCTTCCTGAGGAGCTCGACGAAACCACGCGTGCTATTACCCGTCTTGAGATTGAGAGGGAGGCAATAAGGCGTGATGGCGATAAGGTCAAGGAGCAGGATATTTCGAGAGAGATTGCAGATCTTCAGGCCAAGAGAGACGAACTTACAGCTTCCTGGAAATCTGAAAAGGAAATGATAGAGCAGGTTCAGGAAAAGAAAGAAGCAGTTGAGTCTTTGCGGCTAGAAGCTGAAGAAGCCGAGCGGAGTGGTGATTATGGAAAGGTGGCTGAAATAAGATACGGGAAGATCATTGGATTGGAAAATGAGATCTCAGGGCTTAAAGAGCAAATAGAAAAGAAAAGGATAAAGGGGTCCCTGGTCAGAGAAGAGGTACGTTCGGAGGATATTGCAGAGATAGTATCGAGATGGACGGGTATACCAGTTTCGAGGATGCTTGAGAGTGAACGGGAGAAGCTTCTTAAGCTTGAGGATGAACTTCATAAAAGGGTTGTAGGGCAGGATGAGGCAATAAGTGCTGTTGCAGATGCTGTAAGACGGTCGAGAGCTGGCTTGCAGGATCAGCGCAAGCCATTGGGATCCTTCATCTTCCTTGGAACCACGGGTGTAGGTAAGACAGAACTGGCACGTGCCCTTGCTGAATTCCTTTTCAACGATGAGAACCTCCTTACCCGCATTGACATGTCGGAATACCAGGAGCGCCATTCAGTTTCGAGACTCATAGGAGCACCTCCGGGATATGTTGGATACGACGAGGGAGGCCAGCTAACGGAAGCCGTAAGGCACAAGCCTTACTCTGTTGTCCTGCTGGATGAGATTGAGAAGGCTCACCCCGATCTTTTTAACCTTCTTCTTCAGGTCCTTGATGAAGGAAGGCTCACTGATAACAAAGGCCGTACAGTGAACTTCAGGAATGTAATAGTGATCATGACATCAAATCTTGGATCGGACATCATACGTGACAGAATGGACAGCTGGGATAATAAAATGCCTCCAAAGGAAGCAGAAGACCTGCAAAAGGAGATCTTTATGCTCCTGAGGCGTTCCCTGAGGCCGGAATTCCTTAACAGGGTTGATGAAATTGTTATGTTTCATCCTCTTACCAGGGAGCAGATCAGGAAAATAGTGAGTATACAGATCTCCATTGTTCAGAAAACACTTGACCAGCACGGAATGGAGCTTGAAGTAACTGACAGGGCACTTGACTGGCTTGCAGACAACGGATATGATCCCCAGCTAGGAGCACGCCCTGTAAAAAGACTGATTCAGAGGGAGATCATTAACGAACTTTCAAAACAGATCATTGCTGGTTCAGTATCAAAAGAGGATAAGGTAATGATTGATGTCGCGGACAATTACCTGTCATTCACAGGCAAAAAAAAGGCATGACCCATTTATCTGAATGATTTGATACAAGTTTCGAGGTCTTCGAATATCTCGAATACAGTATGAAGATGAAGTGTTTGAAATAACTCTGTTACCCTGGGTTCGGGATTTGCAAACTTAAGGGTGCCAAAATTGTTCTTTGCCGACTTGTGAAGTGACAGAAAGCATGCAAATCCAGAACTGTCAACATATTCCACTCCCCTGAGATCGAGTATTACTTTTGAATTGGGCTTGTCAAATACCTTGCTGACGCCTTCCTTTATGTCGTCAATAGTAGTGGCATGTATTTTATTGACCGTGAAAGTAATAATATCAACCCTGTCCCTTTTTTCAATATTGATCATGTTGTTCCTTTAATTATATATCGTTAAAAAAGGGTTTCAAGTTCGGCCAGAGCTGACCTGGTATCGGAACCGAACCTTTCAATGTATGAACCGTACTCCGATGGATTGAGACCGTCTTTTGCATTTAGCTCGAGTGTTTTAAGCATTTCGGCAAGACTGTCCATTCCCATTATTGCTACTGATGATTTGGCTTTATGTGCCAGCAGTCCCAGCTCTGTGTATTTTTTCTGAGACAGGAGGGTTTGCATCTCGGAATAGAATTCAATTACCTGTTCCCTGAAGATCCTAACAAGGTCTTTCTTCAGTTCCGGATCACTTCCGGCAACCATTTCAAGATATTCAGTATTTATGAATCCGAATTCCGCCATCAGGGATGGTTTTTAGTTATAATAGCTGTGTGTTGAATCAAAAACAAATATATAACTTTTAAATTTTCCTTTTTAGTATATACCACCCCTTATAAATAGATACTTGCCACATATTAACCGGCTGGACGCCTGCCGGGTTTCCGAGAAAACAAGTAAGCTTTATGTACCTTGCCATGCAACTGTTCTGACATTAATCAGGTTTTTCCACAATTCAGTTCGCTTGATTTGTAACAGAACAGATCTCAGGCGGTTCTTTGTCTTCATCGTGCTGGCATGAGGGCAATGACAGATAAAAGTGAAACCAAATTATTTTTTTTACAATAATAAATTACTAATTTTCAGAATGAGCAAAATATCAATTATGATACTAAAAACAACTTTATATGAAGAGGACTCCGTTTTATCAGTTTCATCTTGAAGCAGGAGCCAGAATGGTTCCTTTTGCCGGTTATGAAATGCCGGTAGAGTACAGCGGGATAAATGAAGAACATCTTACGGTCAGGGACAGAGCGGGAGTATTCGATGTGTCACATATGGGAGAATTCTGGGTAAATGGCCCTTCAGCGTTAAGTTTTCTGCAGTATATAACAACCAATGATGTATCGGCCCTTACAGACGGGAAAGCACAATACACATGCTTCCCCAACGGTAAAGGAGGTATTGTGGACGATCTTCTGATTTACAGGTTCAATCCCGAAAAATACCTTCTTGTTGTCAATGCCGCAAATATTGAAAAAGACTGGAACTGGTGTACAGCCTATGCAGGGAAGTTTGGCCTCAGGCCCGGAAAGGATCTGGTGAACGCTTCTGACGATATCGCACAGCTTGCATTGCAGGGGCCCCTGGCCCTTAAAATAGCTCAGAAACTGACACGGGAATCAATTACTGATATGGAACATTATACAGTAAGGATCCTGGAGTTTGCCGGCATCGAAGATGTTATTTTTTCGACTACAGGTTATACAGGTGAGAAAGGCTGTGAAATCTATATAAAAAATTCTGCCGGGCCTGGATTATGGAAATCTGTATTTGAGGCCGGCAGGGAATACGATATTAAGCCGGCCGGATTGGGAGCAAGGGATACCCTGAGGCTTGAAATGGGATACTGCCTTTACGGAAACGATATAGGCGACAGTACATCCCCAATTGAAGCCGGACTGGGATGGATCACCAAGTTCACCGATTCAAAGAATTTTATTGACAGGGAATTGCTTCTGAAGCAAAAAACCGAAGGAGTGAACAGAAAGCTCAGGGGATTTGTAATGATCGACAGGGGCATCCCTCGACAGCACTATGAGATGGTGGATGAAAATGGAAAAGTTATAGGGGAAGTAACATCAGGAACAATGTCTCCATCCCTTAAGCAGGGAATCGGGATGGGCTACCTCGAGAAAGGTTTCTGGAAACCTGATACCCCGATATTCATCAGGATACGTAACAAGGATCTGCGGGCAAAGGTCGTAAATATGCCATTTTATGCCGGATGCTGAAAAGAGAATAATTGAGACATGCTTTTCACCTGCCCTCTTTGAGCCTGATCGCCACATTGATTCAATTGTGGTCATTATAGACATCCTTCGGGCAACATCATCGATATGCACTGCAATAGAGAACGGGGCAGCAGGAATTATTCCCGTCGGTGAAGTTGAAGAAGCCAGAAAGTACAAGAAAAGAGGCTATTTGCTTGCAGCTGAGCGCGACGGTTATGTTCTGGATTTTGCTGATTTCGGCAATTCTCCTTTCAATTTCACGCGCGAGAGGGTAGAGGGTAAAACCATAGCTTACAGTACAACAAACGGGACATATATAATTAATCTTGCTTCGCAGGCAGCCAGGGTGGTTGTTGGTTCCTTCCTCAATATTTCCGCACTGATAACTTGGATTGAACATGAGAACAGGGATGTAGTGCTTTTCTGTGCCGGCTGGAAGAACAGGTTCAACCTCGAAGACACAATCTGTGCCGGTGCATTTGCCGAACGCCTGCTGGAAACCTCGCGGTTCGACACTATTTGCGATTCAACCCTGGCTGCTCTCGATTTGTGGTCAAAGGCAAAACCCGACCTGCGCGGCTATATTGAAAAAACAGCCCAGCGGACCAGGCTCAGGGATAAAGGCCTTGACGATTGTATCGATTTCTGCCTGACAGAGGACTTTACGGCAAAAATACCTGTAATGAAAAATGGGATTCTTGTTGATAATAATTTATAAAAAGAGAGGTTTAGTGTTAAATTATTAACAGAACAAAACTTTTTTATTATACTTTTACGGGATCATATAAACAGTTTACTACTCATTTTAATCTTAAATAATGCAAGTAATGAAACCCGGCTCAGATTAACTGCCTGACTTTAGACGCGGAGCATCTTAACCGTCACCGGTTGTTTCATGAGACCATGGAAAACTAAAATTTACCACTATGAAAAAACACAATTTTTACGCAGGGCCTTCAATACTTCCGCAGTATACAATAGACAAAACTATTGAAGGCATCAGGGATTTTGACGGTTCGGGATTATCGGTTCTTGAGATCTCACACCGCAGTAAGGAATTCATTGCATGTATGAACGATTCCATCGCGCTGGTTAAGGAACTGCTTGATGTGCCGTCAGGTTATCAGGTCATCTTCCTTGGAGGGGGAGCAAGCCTGCAATTTGCCATGGTGCCAATGAACCTTATGGAAAAGAAATCAGCGTATCTTCTTACAGGTCAATGGGCCAACAAGGCCTTCAAGGAAGCAAAGGTGTTTGGTGAGGTAGTGGAAGTAGCTTCCTCCAAAGACAAAAACTTCAGCTACATTCCCAAAAGCTATACAGTACCTTCCGATGCGGATTATTTCCATATCACAACAAATAACACTATCTATGGAACTGAATTGAAGAAGGATCCTGATGTGAGCATACCTCTTGTTGCAGACATGTCATCAGATATCTTCAGCCGCCCGGTTGACGTTTCAAAATATGCAATTATATACGGTGGTGCGCAGAAAAACCTCGCACCTTCAGGAGTGGCATTAGTTATCATCCGCGAGGATGTGCTTGGAAAAGTATCACGGCCTCTACCCACAATGCTCGACTACAGAACCCACATAAAAGCGGAGTCAATGTTCAACACCCCGCCTGTATTTGCTGTCTTTGCAGCCCAGCAGACCCTCAGGTGGCTTAAGGATCTTGGCGGCGTAAAGGTGATGCAGAAGATGAACATTGAAAAGGCATCCCTGCTCTATGATGAAATTGACCGTAATAAATTATTTGTACCAACTGTAAAAGATGCCGAAGATCGCTCATTCATGAACATATGCTTTGTGATGGCCGACGAGTATAAGGAACTGGAACAGCCCTTTGCTGATTTTGCAAAATCAAAAGGCATGATAGGTATTGGTGGGCACCGGTCGGTTGGTGGGTTCAGGGCTTCAACCTACAATGCGCTTCCGAAGGAAAGCGTGCTGGCCCTGATTGACGCGATGAAAGAATTTGAAAAACAGCATTAAAAGATTGAAAGAGGAAGCCCACATGATTGATTTCAAACACTTTTCCATAATAAGTATAATTTACAGTCATGTGCGGTTCCCTGTCTGCTGACAGGCAGGCATCATATCATTAAAAATTAAAATTATATTATGATGAAAATACTAGTTGCAACTGAAAAACCATTTGCTCCGGCAGCGATAAGGCTTATTAGGGAGGTTACGGATGCTGCCGGCCATGAACTTGCTTTACTGGAAAATTACAAGGATGTATCGGAATTCCATGCGGCGGCAGCCGATGCAGATGCTCTGATAGTAAGGAGCGATATAGTTAATGAAGCGGTTCTTAAAGCTGCCGCAAAGCTTAAGATAGTGGTCAGGGCCGGTGCAGGGTATGACAACCTCGACCTGCCAGCCTGCACTGCACATAATGTTGTGGCAATGAATACTCCCGGGCAGAATTCGAATGCCGTGGCGGAACTGGCGTTCGAAATGATGCTCTATCAGGCCAGAGGAGGTTTCGGAGGTAAATCGGGAACGGAACTTAGGGGTAAAACCCTTGGATTACACGCTTTTGGCAATGTTGGCAAATACATGGCTGAGATCGCCAAAGGATTTGGAATGGATGTATTCGCTTTCGATCCGTTTGTAGATGAAAGTGTTATGAAAGATGCAGGTGTGAAGGTATGCAATACCGCCGGGGAATTATATTCAAAATGCCAGTATGTTTCACTTCATATGCCTGCAAATGAAAAGACCAAAAAATCAATAGGTTACGACCTTTTAAAGCTGATGCCGGCAGGAGCTGTTCTTGTCAATACAGCAAGAAAGGAAGTGATAGACGAAGAAGGCATCCTTAAAATATTAGAGGAAAGGCCTGATTTCAAATACCTTTCAGATGTTGAGCCTGATTCAAAGGCAGTGTTTGAGGAGAAGTACAGGGGCAGGTTTGTTTTTACCGCCAAGAAGATGGGAGCCCAGACCGAAGAAGCCAATGTCAATGCAGGTGTGGCTGCCGCAAAACAGATCGTTGATTTCTTCAAGACAGGAAATCAGAAGTTCAGAGTCAATAAATAGCATTACAGTAATCTGATGGCAGTTGTAAAACCTTTCAGGGGACTGAGACCTCCCCGCGAAATAGCCAAGGAACTGGCATGCCTCCCATATGACGTCATGAATTCACAGGAGGCTGCAATGATGGCCCAGGGAAAGGATAGCTCACTTTTACATATCACAAGAGCCGAAATAGATCTTCCTCCGGGCACTGATATCCACTCACAAGAGGTATACGATAAATCGGTCGAGAACTTTACGGCCTGGCAAAAAAGAGGCTGGCTGGTAAAAGATCCAAAGCCCTGTTTCTACATTTATGCCCAGACCATGAACGGGCGGACACAATATGGCATTGCGGGATGTGCTTCGGTTGACGATTATCTTAATGGAGTCATAAGAAAGCACGAACTTACCAGGCCCGACAAGGAGCAGGACAGGATGATTCATATCAGAGTGAATAATGCCAATCTGGAACCTGTTTTCTTTACCTATCCCGCCGTAAGAGAACTCGATAAAATAGTTGAGAGCATAACAAAAGCCAGGGAACCGGAATATGATTTTGTTTCGGATGATGGTTTTGGTCATCATTTCTGGGTTGTGGACGATGATAAGACAATTCTCGCCATCGAAAAGCTGTTCTCGGAAAAAGTGCCTTATACCTACGTTGCCGACGGGCATCACAGAACAGCTGCTGCAGCTCTTGTGGGCAAGGAAAAACGGGATAAGAATCCTGCACACAGGGGCGATGAAGAATATAATTACTTCCTTGCAGTTCATTTCCCTGATGATCAGTTGCGTATTATTGACTACAACAGGACAGTCAAGGATCTGAACGGCATGTCAGCACGGGAGTTCATTGAAAAACTCAGCAAGCGTTTTGATATAGAGAATAAGGGCAGGAATATATACAAGCCTGACGAGCTTCATAACTTCTCGATGTATCTTGAAGGCAAGTGGTACAGCCTGAAAGCCCATCCTGATACATATGATGACAACGACCCTATTGATTCTCTTGATGTTACAGTCCTAACAAAGGAAATCCTCAACCCTCTGCTTGATATCCAGGATCTGAGGAGGTCAAAAAGAATCGATTTTATCGGCGGTATAAGGGGGCTTGAAGAGCTTAAAAAAAGGATTGACAGCGGTGAGATGAAGGTGGCCTTTGCACTATACCCGGTATCGATGAAACAGCTACTTGACATTGCCGATTCAGGCAATATTATGCCGCCCAAATCCACATGGTTTGAACCTAAACTGAGAAGCGGGCTGGTAATACACCTTCTCGATTAAACCGGCCGGATACTATTTCTGCCGGCACGTCCTTTAATTTATGCAGGAAATAAGCTCAAACATAGAATGGCTGAAAAAGAAACTGCCCCCTGGAGTAAAACTGGTCGCAGTATCCAAAAATAAGCCGCCCGAAGATGTAATTGCTGCATATAATACTGGCCAAAGATGCTTTGGAGAGAACAGGGTCCAGGAACTTCTCAGGAAGAAGGACCTTCTTCCTTCTGATATTGAATGGCATCTCATAGGTCACCTGCAGAGCAATAAGGTGAAATATATCGCTCCTTTCATTTCGATGATTCAATCGGTTGACAGCTTAAAGCTTCTTAGAACCATAAATGAAGAGGCTTTGAAGAACGATCGTATTATCGACTGCCTTCTGCAGGTTCATATTGCTGAGGAGGAGACCAAGTTTGGTTTCGGGATGGATGAGCTGAAGGATGTCCTGTCAGGGGAGGATACCGGGAAATATTCCAATGCAAGGATATGCGGATTAATGGGGATGTCAACGCTTACTGACGACATGGAGAAGGTCAGGCAGGAGTTCAGGTCATTATTCAATGTTTTTACCAGTCTCAAAACGGGTATTTTCGTCAGTAATGAGTATTTTAAAGAGATCTCAATGGGGATGTCGGGTGATT
Source organism: Bacteroidales bacterium (assembly GCA_034005245.1). GTDB lineage: Bacteria > Bacteroidota > Bacteroidia > Bacteroidales > VadinHA17 > LD21. The sequence goes on along the minus strand of JAVEVC010000013.1, from coordinate 27,521 downwards.
ATGAGACAGCAATTGACGAAGGAAGTACAATGATCAGGATTGGAAGTCTTATATTTGGGGAAAGATAATTTTGATTCAGAGATGTGATACTGCCTGACGGGCTGAATTAATTTCCGGGAATCAGACAGCAATGCATCCGTGATATGTTAATGCCTGAGAATCAGGTTTACTGATCATAAGAGAAGGCTCAGAATTTTAGGATTATGTAAATTAAGATCAAAAAATAAAACAGATGGAAAAACTGTCAACAAGATACCTTGGCTTGAATTTGAGAAGCCCTCTTATTGTGAGCAGCAGCAAGCTTACATCGACTATCGATCATCTTATTGAAGCAGAAGAGAACGGAGCTGGTGCTGTTGTGCTTAAATCCCTGTTTGAGGAGCAGATAAATCATTATATCCATCAGGTACCGTCGGCACACGGATTCCCGGAAGCTGATGATTATATTGCAGGATACACAAGATCAAACTCTGTGGAAGAGTATCTCGACCTTATCCGGAAGGCTAAGGAAAAACTTACTATTCCTGTGATACCAAGCATTAATTGTCACACCTCAGAAGGATGGACCGGATTTGCCGGCAGGATAGCTGATGCAGGGGCTGACGCGCTGGAGGTAAATGTCTTCTTCATGCCTGTTGACAGAAAAGTGTCATCTGCCGACAGCGAAAAAATCTATTTTACACTCGTCGAAAAGCTGAAGAAGAACCTGAAGATACCGGTTGCCCTGAAGATCGGATTCCGCTTCTCCAACATTCTCTTCATGCTCGACCAGTTCTATAAGCGAGGCGTGGATGGCGTGGTAATGTTCAACAGGTTTTATGAACCGGATATTGATATAGAAAAGATGGAGATCACTACAGCGTCGATCTTTAGCCATGAAAGTGAAAAAAGATATGTGCTGAGATGGGTTGGAATGGCCAGCGCCCAGAATCTGAAAATTAATATTTCAGCATCCACAGGGGTGCATAATGGGGAAGATGCTGTGAAATATCTCCTTGCCGGAGCTGATTCGGTTCAGGTTTGTTCTGTCCTGTACAATAAGGGCATTAAATACCTTAATGAAATGAACTCACAGATCTCAAAATGGATGGACAGGCATAACTTTAACAGCATAAATGATTTCAGGGGTAAGCTGAACTATGCAAATTACACCAAACCAACGGTTTTTGAGAGGACACAGTTCATGAAGTATTTCTCTTCACATGAATGACATATGGTGGCAGAGTTTCTCTGCAGACCTATTTTAAGAGAAGTAAAAGCTCATTAGCCAAAGGATACTTCTCATCGTCGGGAGAAAGCCTGCCATCTTCGATTATTTTTATTACTTCATTCTTCTGGCTTTTGTTAAGGCTTTCAACCAAAGCTTCCAGGACTGTGAAGCATTCTATGGCAGTAACATAGTCTGCTGACATGAGTATCCCTGCAAAATCTTTGCAATGACCCGAATAATCAAGGCCTGATTGCCAGCACGATGATACAAGCATGGTTATTGTTTCAGGCTTCCAGTTCTTATTTATCTCGGCTACAACCTCACTGCAAACAGAATTCTCCTTGAGGTCGTTCATGAATTCGTTAATGATTTTTTTCAATGATTGATCGTGACTCCTGTCATACAAGGAAATCAGGAGGCCAATTGCTCCTTCAAAGTAAGGCGACTCTCTTAAAGACCGGATTGCAGCTTTAACCTTAAAAATATTATCCTGTTGTAAAATAATACTGAGTTCTTTCAGTTTCTTATCGTATACGGTCATTCGTAATTGTTTGAAGCAAAGTTAGGAATACCGGATGAATGAAAAGGGAACTTTTTGAAATTAAATATTTGTTATAAATTAGTACTCTATAAGCCAATATTTTAAATAACTCAGCCATGAACAAAGTGAGTATAATCTTCAGCAGGATATCAGTTTGCTTGATAGTATCTGCCCTCCTGGTTGCCAGTTGCAAACAAGTCGGGAAAAGATCGAAAGATGAGGGTCAGGCTACGATACCACGGGATAATGCGGCAATTTATGATGATGTCAAGAAGGCAGAGAAAATATTCTACACCCTTCCGTCGCCACTCGAATCTGCAATGCTGATCAAGTCTGCAGGAGCGGTCTTTGATGATGCGCTTCTGAATCCGGTAGAGAATGTAAGGAATTATATAACCAACAGGAGCAGGGCTCTCAACCTTGGTATCTATACCTGTGACCTGAGTTTTGCCAGTCTTTATGACCAGACACAGCTGATAATTGATTACATGGGTGCTGCAAAGAGCATGGCCGACGGGCTGGGCATACTTGATGCAATAGCAGATGAAGATATAACTAAGCTTGAGGAAAACATCCACGACACTGAAACAATTATGGAGATTGTGTCGCAGACCTACCTTAATTCCAATTCCTATCTTGAGGATAATGGTCAGCCAGCAATAGCTGCAATTGTGCTTGCAGGAGGATGGATAGAAGGCCTTTATATATCTACCCAGCTGATTGATATGAAAGATTTTCAAAAGAATGAGCTTGTTGGCCGTATTGTTGATCAGAAACTCTCCGTGGATATTTTGCTTAACCTGCTCGAAAGCAATAGCGGGCATCCGGCTGTAGATGAACTTATCCTGCAGGTGGCGAAGATAAAGAGGGTTTTTGATAAAATAACACTTACAACAACTCCTGTCAGGGCTGAATATGATCAGACAGGCAATGTTACGGTACTGAAATCCGAGGTGAAGACCGACCTGACTCCGGAAGTATTTAAAGAACTGTCGGCAATGGTTGCTGAGATCAGAAATTCATTTATTAAATAAGAATTGCCATGAGAATATTTAAGATAATAGCAGTCTCCCTTATAATACTTGCATCAGCATCGGCATCAGCAAGTGGCCAGTGCAAGGCTTTTGCAAAAAAGACATGCCTTCCTGAGCTGGGGTCATACACTCACGACGGGAATTATCATGCCACAGTTCTTAGTGAAGGCGAAGAAGCTGAATTATATAAGACATTTTATTCCAACATGGAATACCGGCTGTCCATTTGCGGTGAGGAGACACTTCCTCCTGTAGAGTTCATAGTTTATGATTCTAACAGGAACGTGCTCTATTCCAGCAGGGATGACAGCTTTGCAGGGACATGGGATTTCAGACTGGAATCGAGCCAGCAGCTGAGGATCCTTATTAAAGTAGGTACAGCCAGCCAGCCCGGGACAGCCCCTGCTAGCGGCTGTGTTTCCATAATGTTTGGATTCAGGATCAGATAGGGACGCCACGTCGGGACGCTACGTTGGGACGCCATGCATGGCGTCCTTACAACTTGGCAGCAATATATCTTCCTGTATAGGAATTACGGCATTTTGCCAGGGCTTCGGGTGTTCCTTCAAAGACGATATTACCTCCTTCCTCGCCGCCTTCAGGCCCCAGATCAATAACCCAGTCTGCACTTTTGATGACCTCCGTGTTATGTTCTATCATAATCACTGAATGTCCATGGTCAACGAGTGCATTTATCGATTTAAGCAGTTTGTTAATGTCGTGAAAATGCAGACCTGTAGTCGGTTCGTCGAAAATGAACAGGATGTGACCTGAAACGCTTTCCCTGCTGAGAAAGTAAGCCAGTTTTACCCTCTGGCTCTCACCGCCTGAAAGAGTGCTTGACGACTGTCCCAATTTTATGTATCCGAGTCCGACATCCGAAAGGGGTCTGAGTTTGTCGGTTATCCTCTTTTCAGTCCTGCCGGGATGGCTTCCGAAAAATTCAATAGCTTCATCTATTGTCATTTCCAGTACGTCATGAATATTCTTTCCGTTATATCTGATCTCAAGAATATCTTTTTTGAATCTCATCCCCTTGCAACTTTCGCATGTTAATTCCACATCAGCCATAAACTGCATCTCTACCCTTATCACACCTTCTCCCTGGCATTCTTCACATCTTCCGCCGTCGATATTGAATGAGAAATGGGACGCCTTGAAGTTGTTCTGGACTGATGCCTGCAGTTCAGAAAAAAGCCGTCTTATTTCATCATATGCCTTAAGATATGTAACTGCATTTGACCTGCTTGATTTTCCTATGGGATTCTGGTCTACCAGCTCAATCCCCGAAAGGACTGAAATATCGCCTCCGAGTTCTCCGAACCGTCCCGGTTTAAGACCGGCGCTGCCCAGCTTATTGGAGAGTGCCCGGTAAAGGATGTCAGTAACCAGGCTTGATTTCCCTGAACCGCTTACGCCAGTGATAGCAGTAATTACGTGAAGGGGAAACTTCACATCAAAATTCTTCAGGTTATTCTCCCGTGCACCTTTAATATATATATAACTGTTCCATTTCCTCCTCGATGCTGGTACGGGGACCGACAACCGGCCGCTCATATATGCCGATGTAAGGGAAGGATTTGATTCAGCAGTGTCGAGCGGGCCTGAGTAAACGACTTCGCCACCGAGCCTTCCAGCTTCAGGACCCATGTCAATGATCTCATCAGCAGCTTTTATTATTTCCTCTTCGTGTTCCACCACTATAACTGAATTGCCGATATCCCTCAGTTCATGCAGCACATTTATTAAAAGATTTGTATCGCGGGGATGGAGTCCAATGCTTGGCTCGTCAAGAATATACATTGAACCAACAAGGCTGCTACCCAGGGAGGTCGCCAGGTTTATCCTCTGAGACTCTCCTCCCGAGAGTGTTGAAGAAAGCCTGTTGAGCGTGATATATGACAGTCCGACATCAATAAGGAATTTCAGGCGAGAAGAAATCTCCTTAAGGAGCCTGGCAGCTATAACCGAGTCTTCACCGTCAAGTGCGATGCCTTCAAAGAAACTGTAAAGTTTTGATACGGGCATCGAAACAAGCTCCTGCAAGTTCCTGCCTGCAACTTTCACGAATCCGGCCTCTTTCCTTAACCGTGTTCCCTTGCACTCAGGGCATACAGTCTTGCCCCTGTACCGGCTTAACAGAACCCGGTATTGAATCTTGTATTTTTTCTCTTCCAGATGGTCAAAAAAGCGATTGATGCCATAGAAGTATCTGTTCCCTTTCCAGAGCAGGGCTTTCTGCTCCTCGCTCAGAAGATAATAAGGCTTATGGATAGGAAAATCAAATAATCCTGAATTAGCTATCAGCCTCTCTTTCCATTTCTTCATTGTTTCACCTCTCCAGCACGCCACTGCATCCTGATATACTGAAAGATTCTGATCGGGTATCACCAGGTCTTCATCGATGCCTATTATTTTTCCGTATCCTTCACACAAGGGACATGCTCCCAGAGGATTATTAAAGCTGAAGAGGTATTCCGAAGGCTCTTCAAATTCTATCCCGTCTTCTTCAAATCGTACAGAGAAGTTCTCCCTTTTGTATTCCGTGCCATCGAAAACGAGAAGCTGGCAATGACCTTTCCCCGACTGAAAAGCTGTCTGGACAGAATCCGCAGCCCTGCTAAGCGTATCATTTTCCCCGTCTGTTATAAGCCTGTCTATGACAATATTTATCTTCTGGCCCTGACTGAATTTAGTTCCGGCATCAGGCTCGTCAATCCTTGAAATGATCCCATTATTTTCCACCCTGCTGAATCCCTGCTTTATCAGGAATGAGAAATACTCAGGAATTCCAATATTTGAAGGAATGGTTCCCGGCGATGTGATAATAACAGTCTTTTCTTCAGGAAGTGCTGAGATAAACTGCACAAGATCATCCGGGTTATGACGTTTTACTTCCTTTCCGGAAACCGGGGAATATGTTTTCCCGATCCTGGCATAGAGCAATCTCAGGTAATCGTATATTTCAGTGGAAGTGCCTACCGTTGATCTCGGATTACGCGAGTTGACCTTCTGCTCGATGGCAATAGCAGGAGGTATTCCGCTGATTAAGTCGACTTCCGGCTTATTCATGCGGCCGAGAAACTGCCGGGCATATGAGGAAAGGCTTTCAACATAGCGCCTCTGGCCTTCGGCATAAATCGTGTCAAAGGCAAGGGAAGACTTTCCTGATCCGGAGACTCCGGTTATTACAATGAACTTATTACGAGGTATTTTTATACTGATGTTTTTAAGGTTGTGAACCCTTGCCCCACTGATCTCAATATACCCTTCCATCAACATTTATTGAATTTTTTTTGATATTCCGAAAAAAAAATCAAAAATAATACTTTCAAATTAAAAAAATTGCTTTCTTTGCATAACCAAACCAAACAATTAAAAAGGAGGACTGCCTATAAAACAACTCTACTCTTGATTTCTAAAAAGAGTAAGTTATGAAAAAAACAATGTCCGATTATGAACTGATCGAAAGGTTCATAAAAGGTGAGCAGTCCTGCTTTGAAACCCTGGTACATAGACACAAAAACAAAGTTTTCGCTTATATAAGTCTTTATATACGCGATCAGGCACTTGCCGAAGATCTGTTCCAGGATACCTTCCTGAAAGTGATCCAGTCTGTTAAATCCGGAAAATACTATGATAACGGGAAATTTATTTCCTGGGTTATGCGAATAGCGCATAACCTGATAATAGATCATTTCCGGCGGGTGAAACAACTTAACACCGTTTCAAACGACGATTATGAATCAGACCTCTTCAATTCTAAAAAGCTTGCAGAAGCAAATGTTGAGGACAACATGATAAAAAGACAGATCCAGAAGGATATTCGGAAGCTGATAAGCCAGCTGCCTGATGATCAGAGAGAAGTTGTTATACTACGCCATTATTCGGGCCTTAGCTTTAAGGAAATTGCCGATATTACCGACGTAAGCATTAATACCGCTCTCGGCCGAATGAGATACGCTCTTATAAATATGAGAAAATTGATGGAAGAGAAAAAAATAAGCCTTACGATCAATTAGGCTTGAACAATATTTTTACCCATAGGCCGTTCTTAAATAAAAAATGAAGCCTATGGGTAAAAATTCTACTCCTTCTCTTTCATATCACGAAATATCAGTTGAAAGTACAGACCTTTATGATGATGCATGGGGGTTTTATTCTGAGTTCCACGATGTGATAGATGCGCTGAAAATGGTAAAAGTTGTCCCGGAAAGGCAACTGACCAAACGTCTGATCCGCAGGATCAGGCAAGAAAGCTTATGATTTTAGAAAAACACAGGAAAATTTCCTGTGTTTTTTTTGCATCATTCGATTTAAAATGATATATTCGTGATATCATATTAATGTCATAAACCATGAAAAAAGAATTCAATGTCAAACCGCTTTCAGGTTACCTTGGTATGCTGGTGGCAATATTGCTGCTATGCGGAGCAGTTGCAGGATTTGCTTACGAAATCATATGGATGGGAGTTGTCCTTTCCATTTTGTTCGTTTTTGCAGTCATAGGCTTTACAGTAGTAGATCCAAACGGATCTTGCGTGATGGTCCTTTTCGGTGCATATAAGGGCACCATAAGGGAAAATGGTTTCTTCTGGGTGAATCCCTTCTACAAAAGGAGAAAAATTTCACTTCGTGCCCGTAATTTTGACAGTGAACCAATAAAGGTGAACGATAAGATAGGCAATCCGATAAAAATCGGATTTGTGCTTGTCTGGAAAGTTGCAGATACCTTTAAAGCAGTATTTGAGGTAGATGATTATCAGCATTTTGTATTGGTGCAGAGTGATGCTGCACTGAGAAAGCTGGCGGGATTGTATCCCTATGACAATCTTGAGGATCACGAAGCTGTTATAACGCTCCGCAGCGGGGGAGAAGAGGTTAACAACGAGCTTGAGAACGAGATACGCGAGCGGCTTGTAATTGCAGGAGTAGAGGTTATTGAAGCGCGCATCAATTATATAGCATATTCTGAAGAAATTGCCAATGCAATGCTCAGAAGGCAGCAGGCTTCCGCTGTAGTATCTGCCCGGTATAAGATTGTTGAAGGAGCGGTGTCGATGGTACAGATGGCTCTGGAACAGCTGTCAGATAAAAATATTGTTGACCTTGATGAAGAAAAGAAAGCGTCGATGGTCAGCAACCTGATGGTCGTGCTTTGTGCAGACAAAGACACCACTCCGGTAGTAAATGCCGGGTCTTTACATTGACCATATGAGCCAGAAGAAACCTTTTGTCCTGAGGCTTGATCCTGAGAAACTTAAAGCCATCGAAAGGTGGGCTGCAGATGAATTCCGCAGCACCAACGGGCAGATTGAATACATAATAGATCAGGCGCTGCGGAAATCGGGCAGATGGAAAACAAGACCGACAGGAAAACAGGAAGAACCTGAAAAAACAGAAAAACCAGACAAACCAGAAAATAAATCATGAAGGAAAGAATTAAATATTCATGTCCGAAATGCGGCCGGCGGATATGTGAAGTAAGTGAGATAAGGACTGCAAGCACTTTTGTCACCAGAATTTTCAATGTTCAGAACAGGCGTTTTACCTCGGTTACATGCACAAACTGCAGATTCACGGAGTTCTATAGCATGCCGTCAAAAAAGCTGGGCGACGTCCTTGATTTTCTTGCAGGTTGAAAGCCTTGATCTATTGATTTATAAAGTAGACTGAATGGCAGGCTGCAATCCCCGCCGTTTCTGTTCTGAGCCGGCTTGTGCCCAGATGAACAGGCAGAAATCCATTCTCCAGGGCCAGATTTATTTCAGCTTCAGTAAAATCCCCTTCCGGGCCGATGAGTATCGTTACTGTTTCTCCCTTCATATAAAGACTGCCGATAGAATTTCTTTCAATGTCATTTTTGCAGTGCGCTATCAGCTTTTTCCCTGTAAAATCCCGCTTTACAAAATCCTTAAAAAGCACAGGATCATTCAATACAGGCCTGAAAGCTTTAAGTGACTGCTTCATTGCGGCGACTATTATGCCGTTGAGTCTGTCTGGTTTAATGATCTCTTTCTCCGTATTATGACAAATGACAGGAGTTATCTCGTCAAGCCCAATCTCCACGCACTTTTCCGTGAACCATTCAAGCCTTTCATGATTCTTGAGCGGCGATATTGCAATGTGAACGGAAAATTTATTTCCTGTATCCGAATATACAATGCCGGTGATCCTTATTCTGCATCTTTTCGTATCTGCCGATGAAATTACCCCTTCATAAATATTCCCTTTACCATCGGTTATTCTTACAACAGATCCTTCACGCATTCTTAAGACCCTTATGCAGTGTCTTGATTCGCTTTCATCAAGCACACAGCTGTCATCGGTAATTGAGGAAGAGTAAAAGATATTCATGATTTTCCATGTTGCTTGTTTCATCGGGTAAGTCCTTCAAGCACATCAGGTTCATTTTCGCTTTCCTGAGTCATTCTTTTAAGAAATCGGTTCAGGCGGTCTTCAACTGCGATCATATAGGTATATGGTTTCTGTACAGTTGACTGGGGGTGTTTTCTGTCTCTCAGCCTGGTCTTGCTAATAAGGGTGTTAAACATATTGTTACCTGCCTGTACCATCATAACGCCCTTGAAATAAGAGAAATAATACCATGTTGAGGGATCTGCCCTGAGGTAGATGTCTATCAGGTCACCAGTGCGTCTGCGCTGGATCTCAACATATCCGTCAACATAGACATTTATAGGCTGGGTTCCAATGAATCCTATACCGATCTTCCCTTCTGATCTGAAGGAAGATGTCTCTTCATTCCAGTAAAGCTTAACATCGTTGAGAAGAATCTCAAAGGAGTATTCTTTGGGAAGCACCCTGGCTGATCCGAAAAGATCCATCTCCTCCTTCATCCTGGCTGCAGCTTGAGTTCCCAAAAGATCCATCATGCCCTTCCTGTTGAAGCCCGTATTCAGGCTAACCGGTCTGAGAGATGGCATCAGCCTGATTTCATCGCTCATCATCTGCAGCGCTTCCTGCGAGAAATGGAAATCAAAGGCCATGATAGCCGATAATCTTACTTTTGAAGAGTCAGTGTTGTGAAAATAATTTCCTGCGCTTCTCATCAGCAAGTGATCGAAATCTGCCCCGAAATTCAGGCTTCCTTCTCCGGCAAGGGTACACTGGCTTTTGTCGAAGCTCACAATGTTCCCGTTAAGCATGGGATCAGCGATCTTTTCCAGGGTTGTTATATTATAGGTACTCTTTGATTTGTCATAGTACAGGAATCCAAGGCTTTTAACAAGCTCGGTGTCAGTCCATGATCGCTGAGGTGAGAGAAAAGACGGATATACACTGGATGAATCGATATTGATGAAGGACCCTGAATATACAAGATTATCATCGCTGTCTCTTGGTTTGTCACTCACAGGAATAAGAACGTTTTTCGGATCAACCAATCCCCTGAATTTTATGTTTCTGCTTGCAATCGGAGTGCAGTCATGCACTATTCCTGCAGCACCGGTAAACATGATCTTTGCTTCCCGCGCAGAAATCATTGCATCTCCCGAGAAGGTGAATGCCGGACTAAGCATGAAGTTCTGATCCTCCGGAATAAATCCCCTGGCAGTTGTAGTCATGGTGTCAACGGTTATTTCAGGGAATTCAATCCGGCTGATCGCATTGCTTTCGTCAACATAGTCATAAACGGCGCTTCCTGAATATTTCTTAGAAGATTCGATATCTATGCTTGCAGAGTGAAACAAATGAAGGTTGTTGACTGCGATAAGGGCATTTTCAAGTTTATCTATTTTTGCCTGACGGCCTATGGTCATTTTCCCGTTTTCGGGCTGGATTAGAGCATCAGCCACAGGGATATAATTTACATTTTCAGCTTCAATATATTCCTTGTCAACATAGTATCTTGCCCTGAGTGACGTGAATGAGATAGTATCGTTCAATCTGTTTGTAGATAAAAAGGTTGGTTTTTCAATATCTGATAGTCTGATCCCGATCAGTTTGTCGGGAGGAATAAGGCTTGCCGATGCCCTTATGTCTCTCTGTTCCATATTAAGAACCTTATCCTGCATGTTGTACTCAAAATCAGTCATGGTGCATATGTATTGCAGTTCAGGGAATTTCACCATGGATGAATCTGTATTAAGATGAAACCTTGAGGTTTTGCTTGTGAAGTTGATGTCAGTATTGGCATTTTCCGCGACGAATGCATATCCGCTGGTGGAAGCTGATTTCAGGAAGTAGTCAGCGGTATCTGCCCTGATTGCTTCTGCCGAAAATGTATAGTTATTGGAGGTAATCCTCGAATCGGTCATATTTATTGTTCCTTCTCCCATCAGTGCTGAGGGCGTGAGTTTCAGGCTTCCATCAAGGACGGTTCCATTGTTGAACATGTCAAATTGTTTGCCGGCCGGATTGGTTACCAGCCATTCATCCTTCCGGGTGAGCCATTTTATGGTTACATCCTGGCTTTCAAGTTCAGGGAAGAGGCCGTCAGCATCTTTTTCCATTGTGAAAGCGGAAGCCAGCGCAAGCATGGAATCAGGGTATAATATGTATTTGTCTGAAATTGTTGTGGATGTAAGGTGTTTAAGAGTCCCGCCTGCAATCAGGCCTTTGTTGCTCATACTTATAGAATCGTAAAGACGGCCTTTCCCCTCATATATTTCAATTCCTTCCTTCGGGATATTCATTTTGAAGCCAAGAGACCTGTCATTCTGGATTGTCAGATACTGAGGCATGGGTTCCAGAATATTGCCGGCTCTGAACTCTCCTGAAAGGCTCAGGTCCTCCATCCTGTAATGATCGATGTTCTCATAGGAGAAAGGATTGACCTGGAAATAGAAATCTTCCTGTTTATAGATTCCTTCAAGACCCGGTATTTTGTCATAGAAAATATACGATGGCGTTGTTGCTGACACAATTGGATACTGACTGAGACTCCTCAGGCCGGATTTATTATCCGGATCATCAATATAGAGTTCAGCTTTTGCCAGCTGGATAAGGTTATCAACCTGTTCCGAAACAGGGTAGCCATACTGATCCCTCTTGTCGGTCTCGACTGCAATTTTTATAGAGTCAATTTTCTGGAGATCAAGTTTAAATGTATCGTAATCAAATGTGAATTTATGACCATAGAAAGTAAAGAGACCTGCCCTGACTATACCGTCAAAGCTTATGCTTCTGTCTTTTCCTATCACCAATTGTTTTTTGTAGGGGTATATTGCGACTTTTTGTGAATCGCTCAGGAAAACCCCGGTGACTCCGTTAATTGTCAGATCGTAGTTATTAAGGTCAAGAATTGCATTATCCTGGGGTGCCTTTGTTTCGCTGTAAACCGAAATGATGTCATAATCTTTCTTTCCTGCAAAGGAGTCAATAAAATCGTACAGTTTCTTTTTAATTGTGATTTCCCTGGTAGTTCTGTTGTAGAAGACGAAACCCCTGTTAGCCATGTCGATACATAGCCCGGTCACTGTTTCTTCCGGTTTGTTGAGCCATTTGGCAAATTCACTGACAGGAAATGTCTCTGAATAATACCATTCGCTGAAATGTTTTAACCTGGTCAGAGGGTGATAATCATCGAGCCCCATCAGTTTAAGGAAATAATCAGAATTGAAGAATGCCGAAGATTCAAACAATGCTTCACCCAGGGCAGCTCCCTTAGCTCTTGAGATGATTATCTCAGGTCTTGACATGTCCCAGGAAAGGTTTTGAAAATACATATCAAGATTATGATATGAATTGTAATACGGACTGCCAGATACCGGATTGTTTGTTCTGAAGAGGTTTACCTGCCTGTTCGCTTCATTAAACGAGAAACCGAGGTTAGTATGAAAGACCGAGTCGTTTTCAAGGTAAAGGGTGGCAGAAGTCTCCATGCTGGCTATTCCTGTAAGGGAAAAGATGAATTCTTCCGACCTGATCCTTACAAATACTGTATCATTTCTATGCAGCAATATTTCCGCAGGTTTCATATCTTCCCCACGACCCTTCACACTTGCTCCCTCAAAAACAAGACCTCCTTCGTAATCTATTCCTTTATAGATCCCGGGGATCTTAAAATGCCTTATATAAGTTTCAAACCTTGGAAAGGCTGCCTTCTCCCTGGAACTTATATTTACAGCCTGATCTGTCAGCACACCGTAAACCGGTTCACTGAAATAAGCTCTGTGCCTTAGTTTTGCTGAATCGGCGGAAAATCCGTTCCTTGTTGTGAAAATATTAAAATCAGCTATATCGGCATAGACTTCATTTACAGGATAGCCTGCCTTTTCCCATGTAACACGTCCTTTTCTTCCGCGGAATATCTTCCGTTCGGGGAAATAGGAACCTGATATATTGAATATCTCAGTGCTGTCTCTTTGTGAAACACAAGTCAGGGTAGCATCGGCAGCATCAAAATGAAGGACAGTGTCGAATACGAATTTCAGTTCGGCGTTTTTAACCTTCCAGCTTACGCTTCCCGTATTGATAAGGACATTTTCCCTTACAGTAAGGCCGCTGTTCTTAATAAAATCGACAATTTCATTGTTGTCAGCAACGTTGCTGGAAACCATCCGGTCAAGGCCTTTGAGCCATATTCCCAAAGATCCTGATTTACTTTCTGATTCACGGAAGTCATTAAGAGTTGAAATAAATTCCACGAACTGAGGGACAGCTCTTACCTGCTTTGCGGTAAGCTTTTCTGACAAGCTGAGAATTAGGGAAGTGTTTTCAACTTTTATTTCTGAACTATCCCATGCTGCAACGAAGCTGTTAAGGATTTGCTTCTGGACATCGCTGAGATTAGGCCCCATGAATGAAATTAGCTCTTCGCTGAATAGAGATCTGTCTCCTGAAAAAACCGGCTTAACCTGTGACAGGGTTGCAGAAGGCATCAGGGATAACAAAATGATACTCAGTACAAAGAGCTTTTTTATCATTATTCATGCAAAGCTTCAACAATAGCACAGAAATCTTCCTTTTTAAGTGATGCGCCCCCGATCAGCCCTCCGTCAACATCAGGGTTTGAGAATAATTCAGCCGCATTTGAAGGCTTGCAGCTTCCGCCATAGAGTATTGTAAGATCTTCAGCGCATTCTTTTCCGTATTGATCGGCCACGAGGCTTCGGATAAATGCGTGCATTTCCTGGGCCTGCTCCGGGGTGGCGGTAAGTCCCGTACCGATTGCCCACACCGGCTCATAGGCAATGATGACTTTTGTAAAGTCGTCCTTGGAGAGTCCAAACAAGCCATCCTCCATTTGTTTTCTGACAACAAGAAAATGATGTTCCTTTTCCCTTTCTTCCAATACTTCACCGCAGCAAAAGATTACTTTGAGATCATTGTCAAGGGCGAGACGCGTCTTTCTGAAGAGGATCATGTCATTTTCCGAATAATAGGTTCTGCGCTCGGAATGTCCTATTATAACATATTCCGCTCCGGTGCTTTTCACCATTGACGCAGATACCTCTCCGGTGTATGCTCCGGAAGGCTCAGAGGCACAGTTCTGGGCACCGCAGGCAACCTTGCTGCCTTTTAGTATACCAGCCACTCCGGCAAGGTGGATGAACGGGGTGCACAATATCACCCCCGTTTCCATGGGAGGATTTTTTTCATAATATTCGGCTATGCTTTCGGCAAATTTCAACCCTTCAGCCAGATCCATATTCATTTTCCAGTTTCCGGCAACAATTTTCTTTCTCATAAAACTTGATTATTAATGTTTTTATACTTTCTTACAGACCTATTATGTGTATATAACTTGAGCGTCTGATTATTGGGTTTTTTTAATTAACCTGTACATTGGCGCCACAAGAATAATACCAGCAAGGAAAAGTATTATAACCGAAGCCTGACCTTTTTTGTTGCTAAGAAGCAAAAGCTGTTTTCCCTGAATGTCTCCCGAAAAAAACTCCTTTTCAGGAAGACTGGCAGAGGACCATTTTCCTGTTATAGTGCCTTCTTTAAGCAGCATATATCCGGGGTTCGATCTGACTATTGTTTTCAGGGTTATTTCATCACCCGAGCAGATATCAAGATCATAGCCTGTTATGTCTGCAGGGCCAAGAGTCGAGGCTGTGACAACATAAAAGCTTATCCCGTTTTCTTCAAGGTAACTGCCAAGCCTGAAACCTTCGGCAAGCTTTTTTTCCGGCGCATCTTCAATTTTATCGCAGATCATCAGCATGGTGTATCCTTCATCCCCGAGTATCCTGTCAGTGATATCTTCATTATGGCATGTTATTGCAAAATCGTGTATGGGAGGTTCATATCCCTTTTTCACAAGTACTGATACCTGGTCGACAAACACCCAGGTTGAATCGTCGTAAGGATAATTTTCCAGAGTGAATTCTTTCTTCACACCGTCTTTTTCGTAAATGAAGGAGGTTTTGTATTCATCAACCGGTTTCCCCTCAGGTATGATCATCTTATCAGGGATATATGCTCCCTCCTTGTAAGGAAGGAAATCCATCACAGGCAGATACCTGAGGTTATATAGGGAGAACAACACAAATACAACTGACATGAGCGAAATGACTCCCCATTCTCTGAAAGGCTCGCCAACAGGCTTGAAGCTGTTTCTGTTGATAAAGAGAATAATGGTGAACAGTACCAGCACAACATTCTTGAAAAATGTCTGCCAGTTGGTAAGATGAATAGCATCGCCGAAGCAGCCACAATCCGATACCGGATTTGTAAGGGCCAGGATAAGGGTCAGAGGAGTAAAAATGACCATCAGGATCATGACAACCCATATACCATATTTTATTCTGAAGCCTGTAATTACCGAAAAGCCCGAAATGAATTCAGCCGTGCACAGGATTATTGCAAGGGGCAGGGCAAAGTCCTTTAAGAAATCGAGATTGAAAGCGGAAAAATAATCCTGGAATTTATATTCAGACCCAGAAGGGTCAACAGCTTTTACAAATCCTGAAAAAATAAAAACAACTCCTACTATAATTCTGCTTATCCAACGTAATAATTTCATTTTACAACATTTTTCTTTCAGTTATTATTTCAAGCACCTGTTCAAAGATTTTTTCAGGCGCCAGCATATCTCCATTTTTATCGCTGCAGTTCACAACTGCCATCCTGTTCCCTGATTCAGCAACTTTAAGGTATACATCCCTGACTCTCATCTGGAAAGAAAGACTTCCTTCGTGAATATCCCTCGATCCGCCCAGGTAATCCCTGTCAGAGCCTTTCCTTTCCGAACCAAGCTTCCTTCTTGTAAACGATAACGGCACAT
The DNA here is from genome assembly GCA_034005245.1 of Bacteroidales bacterium. Classification (GTDB taxonomy): domain Bacteria; phylum Bacteroidota; class Bacteroidia; order Bacteroidales; family VadinHA17; genus LD21. The sequence goes on along the minus strand of JAVEVC010000013.1, from coordinate 11,541 downwards.
CAAGAAAAATATTGAGGTCGGGCTGTGGAATTGCAAAATGACTGAATTCGAGCGACAGAATCCATTCAATAAGCCTGTCCCTTTCCTTGTTGTCGAATATCTTTGCTCCCTGGTAAGCTATATTTGAATAGGTATAACGATCAAGAAGAACAATATTCTTTTCTTTAAGCCAGTTTCTTATCAAGCCGGAAGCATCCTTCCTGTCTCCCGCGTACAACAGGGCAACGAGATACGGATCTACATCATTCAGCAGACCGAATTCTCCTCTCAGAAAGCGGGCTATAAGTTCCCCGTAAAACGGTGCATCAGTTCTGGGAAAATGCAGATACTCACATTTATATCCCTTTTGTGTCAGATATTCATTAAGAAGTTTTATCTGGGTCGACTTGCCTGATCCGTCAATGCCCTCAATAACAAAAAGCTTCATAGGTCTTTTTTTCTTCAAGTGCAAATGTAATAAGCACCGTCCAAAGATGAAAACGAATTCCGGGGAATCGGCATATTTCCTAAATTCATTACCTTAGCAAACAAAAAACAAATTGCCTGATAAGCCCAGATACATAAATGCCGGAGGGAAGCTGATCGACCTGTCAGTTCCCAGAATAATGGGTATCATTAATGTTACACCTGATTCATTTTTCAGGGGCAGCCGGTATCAGAGCCAGGAAGAAATTATTGGTGCGGCAGCTGGTATGATAAGGGATGGTGCGGATATTATTGATGTGGGCGGATATTCATCAAGGCCCGGCGCAGAAGATATTTCAGCAGAGACTGAGAAAGAGCGTGTACTTGCAGCCATAAGATTAATAAAAAAGGAATTTCCTGAAGCAGTTATATCAGTGGATACCTTCAGGGCAGATATTGCAAGAGAGGCAGTTATTGATTGTGGAGCATCAATAATAAATGATGTTACTGGAGGTGAAGGTGATCGCGGTATGTTTGACATGATAGAAAAACTCAATGTACCCTATGTTCTCATGCATATGCAGGGAAACCCCCGGACCATGCAGGTGAAGCCTGAGTATGGGAATGTTGTTGCAGATATCCTGAAATGGCTTGGCGAGAGAATATACAGACTGAGGTCGGCAGGCGTAAAGGATATTATTGTTGATCCGGGATTAGGTTTTGGCAAAACCATTGAACATAATTTTGAGATCCTGCGCTGTCTGGGTGATTTCAGAATAGCTGGCATGCCAGTGCTTGTTGGTGTTTCAAGGAAGTCAATGATCTGGAAGACTCTCGGTATCTCCCCGGACGAATCCCTCAATGGCACCACTGTACTTAATACCGTTGCATTGCTGAATGGAGCCGACATAATTCGGGTTCATGATGTAAAACAGGCTGCAGAAGCAGTGCGGCTGGTGTCAGGGATCGTTGAACGGATTACATGACAGCTTAATGAGGAGGTTTATATTAGTAATTGAAGATGTTTCATTAATTTTACCAGGATAAGGGGGAAAGTATGATCCTAAATATGTCATTTTTAGATGTTGTTGATATAGTGCTGGTTGCTATTATTCTCTTTCAGCTTTACAGGTTAATAAGAGGCACAGCCGCTCTAAGCATATTTCTTGGAATATTCTTCATTTACCTGTTCTGGTTGGTCGTAAAGGCGCTTAACATGGAACTAATGGGTGCGCTGCTAGGCCAGGTTATCGGGGTGGGGGTCATTGCACTTATTATTGTATTCCAGCAGGAGGTACGACGATTCCTGCTTGTGATAGGCAACAGGTACATTAACAGGAGAAAATTTAATTTCAGAAAGATATTTTCCTCGGTAGATGAAGAAAAGGGAAGTCTAAGGGAAGCTGAGGAAATCGTGCGAGCCGCCGAATCCATGGCTTCAAAGAAAACGGGTGCACTTATTGTGATCGGACGTAAGAGCAGTCTTGATATTTATTCGGAAGGAGGGGAAAAGATCGATGCTTCAATCAGCGCTGAGTTGCTCGAATCAATCTTCTTCAAGAATTCACCACTTCACGACGGGGCGGTGCTGATTGAGGATGGAAGGATCTTTGCCGCACGATGCCCTTTGCCAATAACAGATAACGTCAATCTCCCGGCAAGATTTGGAATGAGACACAGGGCTGCCATAGGGATATCTGAACATACCGATGCGCTTGTTGTGGTCGTCTCCGAGGAAACCGGAACAATATCCATCGCTGAGTCAGGCGAAGCAAAAATAAATATTACTCCAAATGAGCTGAGAGAGGTGCTGCTGCAGGAGAAGATCTGATCTGAAGGCTGATTAAAAGGTTCCGGGTTCCAGGTACTGGATTGTTTCAGGTTTCAGGTTCCAGGTGCAAATTAAAAATATGGATAACAGTATGTTAGCACCCGAATGAGGAATGGGGTGGTTTCGGGAGGGTGAAATGGTGATTTCCATATTCAGCTCCTCCGGAGCTGTCAGTTGGTAGTTGCCTGGCCACCCCCAGATGACTGGGGGTTAATCTTCCGGTAAGGATAACCAATCTTCCGGTAAGGATAACCCTCCGAAAGGGAGAGAAATATCAACAAAGTAGAGAGATATATCGACAACGGAACAGGATTTATCAGCAATCAACCTGGAAAATCCGATTGTAAGTCGCGAAATCCAGACTGCAGGCCTGTATACACCGGTAATATTATGGGATATGCCTTCAAATGGTAAGGTATAATTGCAGATTGGTAAAATATGCGACATTGCAGGAAATTCAATATTTATCTTTACATTTAATCATCCTTCGCGTTCCGCTTCGGCGGAAAAGAATATTTTGCTTAATTCCACTGGTTTCTCCGGGATCATAAATCAGGAGTCAGAAGTAAGGAACTAACCCTGGGATTCAATGCCATTTATTGAGTATTCAACTTACAGAAAAAAAATAATGAAGAAATCGATGATAGCCTGTGTTGCAGCAATGAGCTTCCTGATACTTGTCGGGTGTAACGGTGAAAGCGATCCAGCATCCTGGAGCAAAAGTAAAATTGACAAATGGTTTGAAAAGGGCGATTGGCTCAACGGATGGACAGTGAAGCCCGATGCCTCTGTCAACAGAAAGGCATTGGCAGTTTCATATTTTAAAAACAGGGAGCGATGGGACAAAGCTTTTACCTTTCTTAAGACCTGTGACCTGGCCAATGCAGAAGCAAAGCTGTATGATATTGATGGTGATATTGTATATGCTCCTGTAAGTGAATACATTACGAAAAATCCAGAGGATGCTGTCTTTGAATCTCACAGGAAATATATCGATATTCAATATGTTATTGCGGGCAGGGAACTGATAGGCCTGGCTGGCCCCGGAGATATTCAGGAGGTGACAAAACCTTATGATGAAATGACGGATGCTGAGTTTATGACTGTAAGAAATTCAACTGAAATGCAGGCTACAACCGGAAAGTTTTTTATTTTTTTCCCCGAGGACCTTCATCGACCCGGAGTGAAAGACGGAGAAAACTCACCCGTCCGAAAAGTTGTGATAAAAGTCAGAGTTGACTGATATACAGTGTTATAGTATTCTCATATTGCCTTATTAATATTATTCTACGGTTAATTGACCTGGAAGCTATCTGAGGAGACGGCAAGATATCCTTCTTGTTCAGGTAATAATTCGAACCCACCTGCGTTTATACAAATAATATAGAAAGTCAGTTCAGCTTTAAGATTTCGTACAGAATTATGGGATTATGTTAATAATCCATCTCGAAAACCGGACAGGCACGGAGTACCTTGAGGAGTTTTTGATTTATCTGATAAAGAAAAAATTCTTGGGTGTATGAAAAGATTCTTGTTTTTTACAGCCTTAATCCTGTTGACTCATCACATAACCGGTCAAACCTGCACAATCACATCAAAGGCCAACAACATGACCCCTGATAGATTATGTTCCCCGGTTACCGCAACCTGGAATGTAAGTTATGTAGGGGTAAACAATGCAGGATCTGATGTACACATCAGGTTTGACTGGGATAACGGCAACGTAGTAATAGTTCCAGCTGTTGAGACTGCTCCAGGTGCTTTTGAGGCAACGGCTATTAATGTTTATACATCTGCAGGCAATATCTGCAACTATCACCCTGAAGCAACGCTGGTTGTCGACGGCGTTCTCTGCACTTCTTCAACCCAGGAGCAGATTGTTACAGTGTGGGACGACGACAATCATAATGGAGGCCACATGAATATTTATCCCGACATTTATCCTGTTTGCTACGGAACCAGTGCTAATGT
>JAVEVC010000013.1:0-7234 GCA_034005245.1 Bacteroidales bacterium | reverse complement strand
ATTATCAGTGAAGGTATAGTCTGTGATACTGATCCACCGTTTAACCTGATTTCTCGTGAACCGGGAGGTGTCTGGTCAGGTCCCGGAGTGGTTGGAAACACATTCGATCCGGACCTTGCTACCCCCGGGAATCATATCATTACCTACACCATCACCGATGCAAACGGATGCACTGACACCGATCAAAGCATTATAACAGTCGCCACACCTAATGCAACTATCAATCCGGTGGATACTTTATGCGTTGATAATCCGGCCATAACTTTGACTGCCCATGATCTAGGAGGTGTATGGTCAGGACCCGGAGTTGTTGGGGATATGTTCAATCCGATACTTGCAGGTGTTGGTGACCATATAATAAGATACGAAATAGTAAATCCGGCATGCAGTGACACAGACACTGCAGTAATAACTGTTATGCCGGTCCCGGTTATTGATATTATAAATCCCGGAACTCAGTATATAAACGGACCTCCGGTCATGCTGCAAGCTGACCCGGCCGGGGGTATCTGGTCCGGGGATGGAATAACGGGTAATACTTTTAATCCAAATGTTGCAGGATTAGGCACTCATATAATTCAATATGAAACAATACCCGACAGATGGGGTTGTATGTCAAAAGATACAATACACATCACCGTGCTTATGCCGCCTGATCCTGTTGCCGGTTTCAGCCCTGATACAACAGGATGTTCGCCCCTGACAGTTCAATTCAGAAATACCAGCCTTTATGGTGAGATATTTATCTGGGATTTTGGAGACGGAATATATTCCAACGAAGAGAACCCGGCTCATACTTATTTTATTCCCGGGAATTATCATGTTAAGCTGACTGTAACCAATATTACAAGTGAATCTGATGCTAACGGCATGGTTACTGTATATCAGAATCCGGCGTCAATCTTTGATGCATATCCCACCAATGTAGTTAATAATGAACAAATAGTTGTATTCTACAACTACAGTCATTATGGCTCATCATATTTATGGGATTTTGGAGATGGAAGTGTTTCCACGGAAGAGAATCCATATCATAAATATCTGGATCCGGGAACCTACACCGTATCGCTCACGGTGATCTCGAAAGATGGATGCATTGATTCTTCTGTCATGCATACTCCTGTCATAGTGGAATGGAAAACAGGCCAGATAGATTTTCCTACTGTTTTCAAGTGGAATGAAACAGGGCCGACAGGAGGGCAGTGGAGAGAAGGCATTTATCCTGAAATGGATTTTGTTTTCAGGCCTTTCTATGAAAATGTTATAGAATATCAGCTTCAGATATTTAACAGGTGGGGAGTACTGATATATGAAAGTAATGATCTCTCACAAGGTTGGGATGGCTATTTCGGCGATGGGAACCTGGCCATTCAGGGTGTTTATGTATGGAAAGTAAAGGGAAGGTATGCCGATGGGACCTATTTTGATAAGGTCGGCGACGTAACTTTCCTTCACTGATTGGATCATGTAATATTTCCTGCTTGATATATGGCTATGATTCCTTCAGAGATCAGCTTATAACCTTGTATTTTTTGAGGATCTCTGTAGTATTCATCAGATAATCGATATACTGCGCCCTCATGTAAGGGGTCTTTTCATTACTCTGTTTCCCGGAGAGTTTACCGCGAAATGCCTCGAGATTCTCATAACCCCTGCCATCCATCCATTTCTCAATTTCCCTGAGCATTGAATCGATAACTTCAATCTGGTTCAGGTAGAGTGTGCTTACAACCTGTACTGCATCAGCACCCGCAAGGATCATTTTAATTACATCATGACCATTAAAGATACCTGAATTTGAGCATACTGAAGCGTTTATATTTCCGTACAGCAATCCTGCGAATCTCAGGGGGAGCCTGTGATCCTGTACATTGCTGAGGTTGTAGGGGAAATGATGTTTTTCTGTACCCACATCGATATCAGGTTGGAACAGCCTGTTGAAGAGAACAAAAGCACTTGCTCCGGCCTTGTCAAGTTCTGTAATGAACCTGAGGGGATTGGTGTAGAACGGGCTTAACTTTATGGCAACAGGAATTTTAACGGCCGCCCTGACTTTCTTGAAGGTATTTACCTGATTTTTCTCAGTGTTACCATTATCAGCATCCGTCATTTCCGGAACTCTGTAGAAGTTAAGTTACAGCCCGTCAACACCTGTTTCTTCTATCTTCCTGGCATATTCGACCCAGGTTTCATCATTCAGCGCATTAAGACTGGCAATAACAGGAATTGTAACTGTTTTTTTTGCCAGTTCAAGGTTTCTGAGATGCTGGAGGGGTAAATCTGCTGCTTTTTTCAGGGAGCCCGGAAAGAGAGTTGTCATTTCGGCATGGCGGTCTTCATACTCGGTAATACGCTCATGAAGTTCAAGGTTTTCTAGCTGAACCTGTTCCTCAAAAAGCGACTTGTAAACGATTGCCGCTGCACCTGCTTTTTCAATTCGTTTAAGATTTTCAGGATTTGTTACCATGTTGCTCGCTCCTGCTATAACAGGGTTTTTAAGCTCCAGGCCCATATAATTAACTCTCAGATCTGCCATTTTAATTCAGCTTTTACAGTTAAACATTTATACTACAACAAATACTCTTATGAAATGGTTCATGGCAATACCCTTTTTCATCATCATTTTTATTATTTGTTAACTTTGATAATATTTATTGGAATCAGGGCTTTTTTAAGGATTATTTTTCATTTGTATTCATTTTAAGATTTCGGATTCTATTATTAAACATAACATAAAAACTTGATTGCCATGGCAAAAGTAGCTATGCTAGGAACCGGATTTATCGGTGATTTTTATACACATTCCATTCACGGGCAACGTAACCGCGACAGGGTTCATATTGTCTATTCAAGAGATGAATCCAGGGGCAGGTTGTTTGCCGGGAAGCATAACATCCCCAAATGGTCAGCCTCGATGAAGGAGGCGGTAAGCGATCCGGAAGTAGATCTTGTAGTTGTTGGACTTCCTAACAATCTTCATCTTGATGCGGTTAAACTGGCAGCTGAAGCGGGGAAGGCCATATTTTGTACAAAGCCTCTTGGCAGAAATGCCGACGAGGCAAAGCAAATGCTTGACATGGTGGAGAGGGCAGGAGTAATGAACGGGTACCTTGAGGATCTTGTTTATACTCCGAAGACTCTAAAGGCATTGCAGGCGGTAAAGGCAGGTGCGGTAGGGCAGGTAACCTGGGCCCGTTCACGCGAAACCCATCCCGGGCCTCACAGTGACTGGTTCTGGACAAAGGACATATCGGGCGGAGGAGTACTCCTTGACATGGGTTGTCATTGCATAGAAATAAGCAGGAACTACATCGGAAAGGAAATAAAACCTGTGGAAGTAATGTGCTGGACTGACACTCTTGTCAAGCCTATTGAGGCCGAGGATAATGCCCTTGGGTGGGTGAAGTATGAAAACGGCGCCATTGGGCAGTTTGAAGTAAGCTGGACCTTCCGGGGCGGCATGGACCTGCGGGATGAAGTGATGGGCACCGATGGAACAATATGGGTGAATAATTTCCTTCGCACCGGGATAGAAATGTTTACTGCCGGCGGAAAGAAAGGATATGTTGCTGAAAAAGCTGAAACCGAAACAGGCTGGATATTTCCTGTGGGTGATGAGGTTGTTGAACTTGGTTATACAGATATGTTCACGGATATGTTCAACTCTTTCGAGGAAAAAAGGGATCCGCGTGAGACATTTTACGATGGTTATATAGTGAATGAGATAATGGATGCCTGCTACCGTTCGTCAGAATCAGGGAAATGGGAACCTGTTGCGCTAAATGTATGGAGGGGCCTCGAAAAAGCTGAACGCATTGCTTCATTGTCTGACTTCGACGATGATCACATACTTATAAAAGAAGAGATACTGCCCGACGGAACAAGAAAACTCATCCTGAAAAACAAGAAGACAGGAAAGATAATCCAGAGTTCAACAAAAGAATCCTTCTGATCAGTAAGCCCGGACTATACTGTTCAGAAAGAAATTTTATCAGCTTGCGTCTTCAGAAAGAAGCTCCATCAGTTTTCTCCTGTGATTTCTGAATGCTTCAATATTGTTATCATACCTTGTGAAGCTGAAAATTATCCTGTCGGCACCTTCCCTGGCTTTCCCCGGATCTTTGCTTTCCAGCATCTTAAGAAGTTCATAGTCAACAATACCATCACGCATGGCCTCAAGCCTTATTGAGCTTAATATCCTACCATTGTCGGGATATATTATCCAGCTGTCGCCTCCCGGGAGAATATTGCCGCCTTCATACTGTATCCCTGTCTGTTCCTCAAATGGATCGCTGTTCCACCAGTTAAGCCCCCAGTGAAGATAGCCGGGTATTTCGTATTTAAAATTCAGCCAGTGCATGTATCTGGTCCTTAAAAGGGGCAGTTCAATGAACCTGTTAACATATTCTCCTTTCGGAGAAAGGCAGGTGTAGAACCATGCCTCTTTTCCGGATTTGTTCTGGGCATTATAGAATTCATAATCAAGATCCATGAAATCAAGCTGGGGAACCCATATATCAAGAATACCTCCAAGGTTTTTACTGTGGCAGGCTTCAATAAGGGGCATACCCGGGGCAATATTCTTAACAAATTTTGCAATATCTATATAGGTATTGAAATTCTGTTCCGTAGGCTCATCGGCAATATGCTGCATGTAAATCTTGTCCCATCCTTTTTCTTTCAGATGAGCTGTCAGCGCGGTAAAAAATGATGTGTAGAACTCCTTTGCCCGCTTTTCCGTAATGCGTAACATGTCGAACTTATTTTCAAGGCCTGCTGTATCATTCGGTACCATGACAGCGAACTGTGAATTCCAGTCTCCTTCACGACCTCCTATATGGCCTCCTTCAATTTTACCAATGACTTTTTCCTCAATGAAGATGTTGACAATTTTATCGAAGTTCGTAAAGTCGATATTCCATTTCCCATCCGCATATTCGTATTCAGAAAGAGTCAGTGGAGAGATCAGGGCAACATTCTGGCGGTATTCGGCCATTTTTGCTGCAAGCATTCTTATAAGCCCCAGATGTTCTTCGGAAAACGGATCAACCTTTCTGCCTCCATTGAGAAGTTTAAGTTTGGATGTGTCGATTGTGAACCAGTTGGTGACCCAGAGGCTTGTTTTGCCCACGGTGACCGGATAAACTTTAACCGAATAATCTTTTGATAACGAAAAACTACGCTTACCACTTTTCCCTGAAATCGTTACTTTTCCTTCATAGTTACCTGGAACCGCATCGGCAGGAATTGGTATTGATATCCATATCGCCTGCGTATTCCCGAAATCAACGTCTATGGATTCCTCTTCAAGGATCGGATCGGGATAGTATCCGGAAGGGGAGACAATGCGGTCACGGGAATAATCCCAGATTGAGCGTCCAACCTTTACATATCCTACAAAACCTGTTTTGGCCGGAGGGAGAGCATTGACGCCATTTAATGCAGGAGATACATCAACATGTAAACCTGTAATTTGATTACGGGGGCGAACAACGAACTGCAGGGTGGCATTTTCGCCTCTTACTACCTCGCTTACAGCTTTAGCAGGCTTGAAATAGGAAGCTTCTGCAAGAACTTTTACCAGAGGATCAACATATTCAAACTCCATCAGGTTTCCTGAGTCATTTGATTCGCTGCAGCTCCCGGCCAGTAAAAGAAGTCCGGCAAGCAAGCATGATAAATTAAGTACAGATAACTGGCTGATCGTGTCTTTTTTCATAATGCTGACAGTTTAAGTTTTATTTATATAGTTCTTTTCTGTTCCGCAAAGGCTTATTCTTAAAAAGTTATCCGGCTTAACCTTTTAACACACTGCTTTTAAATTTTATGATAAATAAAAATCCCCCTGAAGTAAGGTTCCCGATTCCATTTTCGGCTCATACAGGTTTGTTATAATAGTGCTCCGGATTATATTAGAAATATAATAAAATTTTTAATAGATGGCGGGTGAAAATTCTTAAAACAGGATTCCTGTCCCAATCTTTCTGGATTGCACCATATTTTTCCCTGTTAAGATGTAATAATATTGGTTATTATGTAACTTTAATATCGCGAAAGAAGACAGATCAGAAAAGATCTGGTTGAAGACATCCTGAAAGCGGAATAAAAGACAGACGAACTGTGAAGGAAAACCATGGGATATATTTTGAAGGATTTCCCGTTTCCGCTGACGTTTTATTTCAATAAAACTCATCTGATTTGAGTTATCATTTTTGCAGTCCTGGTGGCTGGATGGATTGCCTGCCATCGCTATTGGTCAAATAGGAACCTTATGAGCTGGAAGAAGGATAAAACGAAGGAATGGCCTGATTGCACATGTATTATTGGGCTTTTTATCTGGAAAGAAGCATTTGGAAAAGAATTAATAAAAAATCAGGTTTAATAAACATTAATCAAAGCCGATTGTTTATATACTAATTTCAAAATTTAAAATTTACCACTATGAAAAAACTATTTCTACTTTTTGTACTTGTGAGTTTCCTGCTGGTTGAACTCCCTGCACAGGATCCTACTTTCGTAAAAGGGGAAAAAGTACTGAACCTTGCACTGGGTTTGGGCAACACCTTGTATACCGGGACATATTACAAGAATCAGATTCCTCCAATATCTGCCTCACTGGAAATAGGAGTGGTGGATGAGATTGCTGAAAAGGGTGTTATTGGTGTGGGTCCCTATCTTGGTTACTCTTCATTTAAGTATGAATATTCTAACTGGGGCTGGAAATACTCTAATCTTATTATAGGAGCCAAGGGTAATTTCCATTATCCTCTTGTGGACAAGCTTGATACATATGTGGGTCTTCTGCTGGGCTATAATATTGCAACATCAAAGGAATTTGGCAGTTCAATCCCGGGTTATGATTACTCATATTCTGCTGGAGGAATTACCTGGGCAGGATTTATAGGAGGAAGGTATTACTTCAAGGACAACCTGGCAGTAATGGCTGAGCTTGGGTATGGGATTGCATATCTCAATATCGGGGTGGCTTTGAAGATTTGAAAGTTGACTTCTTGTGAAGCAAGCCGTCCCAATGAATTGTTGGGGCGGTTTTTTGTTTCATGACTCAGGCAAGCCTGGTCGATAACGATAAGTCTGGTCAACACAGGCCAGGGTGGCGGATTACCTTCGGTGATCCTGGATGGGAGTGACCTACAAGAAAAAGCCCTTCATTCGCTTTGCTCATTCCCGGGCTTTTTTATTTGTTTCATGTCTCAGGCAAGCCTGGTCATTCCAC